>JAVHPE010000242.1:0-1813 GCA_036170475.1 Bacteroidia bacterium
GTTTAAAAGCTTTTCAATTTTCTTTCTAAAACATCAAATAATACTTTATTACCATCCTGCCTGTATCCTGAAAGATTTTTTGTAAAAACATTCAGCTCAAATAAAAAAGCTTTTAAATAATCTGAATGTAACTCTTCAAAATGCCTTCCATATCCTAATTTATCAATATAAGCGGCATTCATAAACTGTTCAAATTGATTTTTTATTGGAAACGAATAAATCGGTTTCTTTAAATAAATGGCTTCGCTGATAAAGGAATAGCCGCCATTTGCAATTACCGCCTTTGCACCGGCAAGATCATTAACAAATCCTTCTTCGCTGAACGATTTAAAAGTTACATTTTTATCCTGTTCATCAATACCAAAGCCATATACATAAAACTTAACATCGGGTAAACGCTGAAGCATTTTTTTCACTCCCTGCAATGAACTTGAAGTCTGATACATCAGGATATGTTCGCCATTGCTTACTTTGGCATTAATAATGGCATCACGAATAATGGGCGGAACAAATTCCGTATTTTTCTTTTTAATTTCCGCATCAAAAAAACTTGAAATTAAATAATGATCACAACGTGGAAGTTTTGCTTTTACTATGGCTTTGGCTAATGTGAAATTATTTTTTTCGGCTTTGGGAATTTCAATATTGAGTTTACAACGGTCTATTACCTGCATATTATCTATGCTGATAATTGGAATGTGAAGATGTTTTGCAAAAAGGTAAGTAAATGATTCAAAATCCGAAATAATCAAATCTGGGCTAAAGTCCCTGTGAATCTCTGAATACTGAGAAAAATTGTGCGATAAATTTTTAGGCGCGGCTTTGAGATTAAGCAAAAAAGTTTTACTCTTTGATACCTCCGCATTTTTAAATGCAAAGTAAAAACCCTTTATTTCATGCACTCTTTTGGGAAATGATTTATCTAAAAACTGATATGCTTTTGCGCTCGACACCACCTGTACATTATGTTCTTTCAATAGAAATTCAATTACCACTTTACTGCGTGTTGCATGTCCCATGCCTTCTCCGGGTACTCCGTATAGAATATTCATATTTTAGATTTTGGTGGAAGAATCATTTTTTTTGTAGTATCGAAATAAAGAAACAAAATAGCGACCAATAATCCCATTGCAGCGCCAAAACTCACATCTAAAGGTGTATGTGCACCCATTGCCACCCTCGATATCCCAACCATTGTTGCCCATACAAATGGCAAGATATAAAAAGATCTGGCAATCCTGTTTGACGAATGATACATGCTATAAGCCATAATAAAAGCTAATAAAAACGCGTTGAATGAATGTCCTGAAGGAAATGAATAACCGGACTCCTCAATCCAATGGTTCAATATTTTTGGTTCAATTTTACTGAAACTATCTGAATGAGATTCGATAATACGTTGAAGAAACTGTTTTCTTTCCTTTTCACTAAGCTCCTTTAACGAATCCATTTTAATGGTAATACCTGATTGTTCAACAACGAAAGTATAGCTCGGTCTGGTTAACTTTAAAGCTTTTTTAGTGATGTGTTCATTAAAAAATGCAAATGCCGCCAGTAAAATACCCAAAGCCAAAACTGATTTATAAAATATTTTCGCTTTTTCTTTTTTTGTTCCAAAACGTATGGTATAAAAATAACTCGCTATAAGCACTATTATTATTGTTCCCACTTTCCCTGCCGACTCCGTTAACCAATAAGCAATGCTGCACCACCAGCTATCAGTTGAGCAGGCTGTAAACGCCAAAGAGAAAAACCATACCGAACAAAGCAATAATGAATAAAAAAGAATTGATATGTAGATAAGATATTTAAT
>JAVHPE010000243.1:0-1799 GCA_036170475.1 Bacteroidia bacterium
TCGGTTTGAAGATTGCCTTGGTAATCCTGTAAAAAAGTTCGGGGAGCTGTTTGTCCACGGCTTGGATCATATTCATATACTACCAAGCCGTTCTCCACATCATGATAAACCCAATAATATCCCCGATGACTTTTTCCTTTTTTAAATTTATCTAATACCTGTATTGGAGTCTCATCAGCTTGTATATACCTGCTCTTTTTGACTTGCCGGACTAATTCATCATACAAGAGTTCCAAAAGAGTGATTGTTTTTGCTGTCCAATCGCCAACTGTTGCATCGCTTAACTTTACCCCTAAACGCTCGTATTTTTTCAGTTGTCGATAAAGAGGTAAGTGATCAACATATTTATCTAGCAACAGCATCACTAACAAACTAACATCAACCATACCACCTTGTATTGGGCGTGATGGAAGCTCTGCGATAATAACACCTTCTTTATTTGAAAGTGCATATTTTGGACGAACAGTTTTTTTTACAAAGAATTTTTGTGGAGTGATAGCTAATACTTCGGTTACTTCTTCTCCTATCTGAACCATATCATCGGTTTTATCCAATGGCTCTAATACAATCACTACACGTTCCAAATCAGCAGGAAGTTCGAGTTTAGAATAATCAGTACGCTTGTTTGATTTTTTACGACGGTAGGTTATTTGTTGCTTTTCAATGTCCTGTGGCAAATCAAGATCAATTTTTTCCGCGAAATCAATTTTTATTTGTTCCGGATTTTCTAAAGCAATGTGCTGTTCTTTTTTTGAACCGAACAATGCTTTTTGAAATAAACTGATTTGGTGTTTGAGATATTCATTCTCAGATTTATATTCCGCAATTAAATTTTCTTTATCAATTACAAGGGTAATTAATTTGTCAGAAGAATAATTTTTCAGCGTTTCTACCACGAAACAAATGTACGCTAAAAGTATTGTAAATAAAGGTTGTTTAGCAATTAGTTACTCACAAAATGATGTGAATAACGTGGGTGTTTTTTAACAGATTTTATCACTGTCATCCTAACATTATAAATTGAGTATCAGTTGATTACAGTCTTGTTCTTTGAAATTTTGTAGATAATAGTCGTCAAATAGGCGCTGTATGGGGGTTTTGTCGATTAACGAAAAATTTAAAATCTGTAATATTTCGTAATTCGTCTGTTTCAACTTTAGCTTCTCTTTCATGATTGAAATTGTAAGGTATGTCTATTGCTGAATAAATTTGTATGCGTACTGCATTTTCTGAATAGCCCCAAAATGATTTTATTCTTAAGTGCTGTTTAATCCATTTAAAGAATAGCTCAACAGCCCAGCGATGCTTGTATAATAGAGCAATCTTTAGGGCAGATAATCGGAAATTGTTTGTAATGAAATCAAATTCATTATCTGTTTCTTTATCGTAATATTTTATTCTCCTAATTTTTTCTGGGTAACCTTTTGAAGAATAATAATTGTTGAGCATAATAGTTTGGTCGCATTTTACACCTTTTGATTTATTAACCTTTGCTGAGTATAATCTGCGATAGTTCATGTTTTCCTTAGCTCGTGTGACAAAGAATGCGCCTGCTTCATGGATAACATATAGTCGTTCAAAATCAATATATGCTTTGTCAGCAATATAAAATGCACCCACTTCATAACTATTTTGTCAAGAAAATGCACATCATGGGTTAAGCCATTTGTGATGTCGATAAAGGTTGGGATATTCGCTTTTACATCAAATTGTGTATGCAGTTTTACAGCCCCTTTCTCTTTTCGGAATTTTGCCCACCAAAATATATTCAGGCATAAATCAACTGTAGAAGAATCAAT
>JAVHPE010000244.1:0-9033 GCA_036170475.1 Bacteroidia bacterium
TTTCACTCCACAGGGCAAGCACATTTAAAAACCGCACCAGCAAGCACACATCCAAAGTTTTTAAATAAGCTCGCCCTTTCCTACTGAAAAAAGAAAAAAGCCTCCCTAAAAAAAACAAAATTTTCTTCCACCGCACATCCAACCCACATTCCTGCTATCTTTGCAACAGGAGTATTTCATAGCAAGAAAAAAACGCCCTGGTGTATAACATTGCCTATGCTATATTGCCGTTCATAGTAAATTTCATCATTTGAGTTCGCAATGAAAATAGGTCGTGGCAAAAACCTTTCACAGCGGTAGAAATTTTTATCTATTAGTTTTTGCCACTTGTAATTTTATAATTTTTTTTACGAAAGCGGCAACATCGCATAGCCAGCCGTTAGTTGCAATGCAACCAAAGGGAAGTAAGCATAGGCTATTCAGACAATTCCAAATAAAACTGAACGAGAAATAAACGAAACTTACCAGATCGAAAAGACTGCTAAGTGCTAATGTTAGAAAAAAATTTAGCGTGTCGCTTCTGAGATCAATTGAATACCGAAGATCAATTCTGCACCTAAGACAATAGCGTATCGGGCAATGCAGACCTAAGGTGAGGAAACGGTAAAGAAATTTGAGCGTGTTGCTTCTGAGATCAATTGAATACCGAAGATCAATTTTTGTACCTAAGACAACAGCGTATCGGGCAATGCAGACCTAAGGTGAGAAAAAGGTAAAGAAATTTGAGCGTGTTGCTCCTGAGATCAATTGAATACCGAAGATAAATTTTAGTACCCAAGAAGACCGCGTATCGGGAAAGGCAGAGAAAAATAAAAAAAATGGAAGATGTTTATTGAAACCCTTTCAAAACTTAATTTACAGGACGTAAAAGACATTTTCGTTTTTGAAGGACGGTCAATTGAGTTTTGAAAGTTCCCATTAAAAAATGACATTTCCAAATTTTTTATTTTTACTAAAATTACAATCAGAAAGGCGGGTAAGCCGGAAAAGGTAGCGGGGGCTGTGTTGGCCTGAAGCGTAAGCCGATGACCTTTTCTTGAACTTTTTGTTACTTTTTGTTTCAAGACAAAAAGTAAGAAAGCTTAAAAGGCCTAAGAATATTTTATACCTTAGACAATGATAATTGAAACCTGTCAAACACTGAGCTGCTAATTCTGAGTGTTTGGGCGACAGGTGAGAGACTAATTCTAAATGTGATGCTGGTGAGAAAAATAAAGAATGCACTTGCAACTAACATCAAATAAGCTCAATTGCCGATCATAGTAAGCTTCATCACTTGAGTTCGCAATTGAAATTGGTCGTGGCAAAAACCTTTCACAGCGGTAGAAATTTTTAACTATTAGTTTTTGCCACTTGAAATTTTATAATTATTTTTACGAAAGCGGCAACAGACGCTTATTTTGCCGTTGGCAGCAAGGCGATTAAATGAAAAAAAAAGAACTTTTCCTTCGACACTTTTACTTTTATTGCAAGAAGAAATTTGAATTTATATTAGTATCTTTCGACTGTAATATTCAAAACAGTGTATTAAGACTAAGACATTACAATGAGCAACATTAAATTATTTGAGAGCAAAAAAATTCGTTCTTCTTGGAATGAAGAAGAAGAGAAATGGTATTTTTCAGTAATCGATGTAATAGAAGTATTAACTGGAAGTCCGCGCCCAAGAAAGTATTGGAGTGCTTTAAAAACAAAGCTTAATGATGAAGGAAGTGAACTGTCCCATAATTTGGGACAGTTGAAAATGTAGGCAGAAGATGGGAAATTTCGTAATACCGATATAGCTGATACAGAACAATTGTTGCGTTTAATCCAATCCATTCCCTCTCCCCAAGCAGAACCATTCAAGCAATGGCTTGCAAAGGTCGGTTATGAAAGAATAGAAGAATCGCAAAACCCTGAAATGAGCATAGACAGGGCAATGGAAAATTACTTGAAACTGGGGTACAGCAAAGAGTGGATTAATCAGCGGTTAAAAAGCATTGAGGTACGAAAAGAATTGACTGATGAATGGGAAAACAGAGGAGTAAAAAAAGGACAAGAGTTTGCAACCCTTACCGATATTATTACACAAGCGTGGAGCGGTAAAACAGTGAAGCAATACAAAAAACATAAAAACCTGAAAAAAGAAAATCTTCGTGATAATATGACTAACCTTGAGTTAGTGCTCAATATGCTTGCCGAAGCCACCACAGCGGAAATCTCAAAAGAAAAGAAACCAACAACATTAGACGAAAATAAAAAAATTGCACTTCGAGGTGGTACTATTGCAGGAAACACTCGCAAAGAAATAGAAACCGATACAGGAAAAAAAATAGTGAGTTCGCAGAATGCAAAAATGATAAAGGATAATAAAGCATCAAAAAAATTAAAATAATGCCGTGTGACGTGTGACAACAGAGCGTGTTACGACCGAAGGGTTTTTAAAGTTTTCCTGCAAGACCTGTGTGTATTAAGACCGGTGCATGTTACGAGCGAAAGGTTTTAAAAGTTTTCCGGCAAGACCTGTGTGTATTAAGACCGGTGCGTGTTACGACCGAAGGGTTTTTAAAGTTTTCCGGCAAGACCTGTGTGTATTACAACCGAAGCGTTTTACGACCGAAGGTTTTTAAAGTTTTCCGGCAAGACCTGTGTGTATTAAGACCGGTACGTGTTACAAATCAAAAGAATGCCCAGCTGCCAACATCACCTAAATGATAAGGCCGTTAATAGTAAGCTTCATCATTTGAGTTCGCAATCGTAATAGGTCGTGGCAAAAACATTTCACAGCGGAAGAAAATTATTTTTTATTTGTTTTTGCCACTTGTAATTTTATAATTTTGCTTACGAAGTCGGCTTCATCATTTAGCTTGCCGTTGGGCGTCATTGTAGGGGAAAGACGAATCTACAAACCAACTGACAGAAAAAAGACCAACGCTTCAGCAAAATCAAAAGAGGTGTTTTGCCATACCACAAGCCGACACAAAAACACCACATTTAATTTTGCCCGACCGCACCAAATCCCACTCACCACCTATCCAAAAGACAGTTGATATTTTCGACAACTTTATGGATATAAAATGACTTTAAAAACTTAATTTAGCGACTTGTTAGTGGCAAGCTTACCGAATCTCTTATTCTGAAATAGGTTGACACAAAATCAACCAAAATTAACAAGGACAAGACAAAAACGAATAAAACTTTTTATGAAAAAAATAGACCTTCATACACATACTATTTCGACAGTTAGTGATTATGCTTTTGACTTTGAACTTTCAAAGGTTTCGGAATACGTTGAGAAATTGAAAATTGATGCATTAGCTATAACTAATCATAATATGTTCGATATGAAACAGTATTATGAAATTAAAAATTCGTTGGCAATTCCCGTTTTTCCAGGAATAGAAATTGATTTAGAGGGTGGACATTTATTACTCATAACAGATATTGACGAATTTGAAGTTTCAAATTTTGATGAAAAATGTAAGAAAGTTTCGGAGATAATTAAAACCAACAACGACACTCTTACACTTACACAGTTAAACACTTTTTTTCCTGAACTAAATAAATATATTCTTATTCCCCATTACGATAAGAAAAGGGCAATCAAGCTAGAAACAATCAGAGCATTAAACCCAAATATAACTTCTGGCGAAGTTGCGAGTGTATCGAAATTTAAACGAATGCTAAAAGAGGAAAATGAGCTTGTCCCAGTTTTGTTTAGTGATATGCGATTTAGCACACAACTAAAGGACTTTCCAACAAGACACACTTTTGTTGACTTGAAGGAAATTTCTTTAGCTGGAATAAAATCTTGCTTAACTGACAAAAATAAAATAGCATTAACAAAAGAAAGCGGAAATGATTTTTTCCAAGCAACGGACGATGGTTTAGTATTATCAACTGGTTTAAATATTATTTTAGGCGAACGCTCATCTGGCAAAACCGTTTCTCTCAACAAAATTGCTTCGTCATCAGGAAATGCTAAATATATAAAACAGTTTTCGTTGCTTCAAAATGATGAAGTAAAATTTAACGAAACGAATAATTCCCGTTTAAGTATTATTCATACCACCTACTTAAACGAACTTAAATCGTCCATTGAAGATATTGTTCAAATTGATATTAAGCAAAATCATCTCAATATAGAGAACTACATAGACTCTTTGAAAAAGTTCGCAACAGAAAACGAAAAGAAAGATTTGTTTTCTAAATGCGCGTTTTTCAGTGAGAATTTTTTTCCAATTAGCGACCTAAATAATCTTGACAAAGTAATTGAATCTGTTATTACTTTAATCGAAAACAACGAGTATCAAGACATTGTAATCAAGTATATTTCAACAGATAATTTGAAAAAATTATTGTTTGAATTAATTCAAAAATCTGTTGTGGCAAAAGTTGATAACGAACAAAAGAATTGGCTTAACACAATCATCAATGATATACAACGTGAATTGAGGATAAAAACGACAAGTTCATTTGTTGAAAATATAGACTTTTACAAGATTGCTCTCGATCAAATGAAAGTAAAAAAATTTACTGAAGTTGTATCTGAATTGAAAAACGGAAGAGAAATAAATCGGGAAGAATTCGGCAAATTTTCCATTATCACATCTACCCATCAAATGGAAAGTGCATCGGACTTACAAAAAATTGGGCGTGAAAAGAAAACATATAGCACAGCTTTTAACCAATATAACAATCCATACGAATATCTTTTAAAACTTAAAGAAATTGGAATTGAAGACGCAAGTTTGTACAAGTTTTTTATTAAAATAGAATCTGTTACCTTAAACAAAGACGGATTCATAGTTTCAGGAGGTGAGCGTTCAGAATTTAACTTAATACACGAAATTAAAGATTCTACAAAATTCGACATACTTTTGATTGATGAACCTGAATCATCATTTGATAATCTTTTCTTGAAAAAAGAAATAAACACATTAATCAAAGACATTTCTGCCTTAATGCCTGTTGTTGTAGTAACCCACAACAGCACAGTAGGTGCATCTATAAAACCAAATTATATCGCAATAACTCAAAAAAGTATTGAAGGTGGAGTATTTGTATATCGCGTATTCACAGGTTATCCATCAGACAAAGAACTAAATTGTTTAGACGGTACTAAAATTAAAAATTACGATACAATTCTAAACTGTTTAGAAGCAGGAATTGAAGCATACACAGAACGTAAAACTCAAACATATGAAATACTTAAAGATTGAAAATAATAAAGGTTCTTATCGCTTAGATACGACCGTTGACAATTGGACAGAACTTGACCAAATTAACAAAGAGCATTTGCTAACTTTGCTAAAGTTTGCGTCAACTGAAGATTTTGAAATGGATGAATACAAAGACGAATTGCTTCAAAATCCTGCACACAATATTATTTATAAAAATATATACGGGAAGTTTAAAGACTTTTTAAATAGCAAGACAAGGTTTCAAGACTCTGTTGAAGCAACATATAAAACAGCAATTGAAAAATATAAATTACAATGAGAAAAATAAAAGCCAGCCACTAACATTAAATATGCGCTCCACGCATATTTAATGTTGGGCGTCATTGTAGGGAACCGCAATCCTAATAAACAAGCTGACCGACAAAACAAACCACCGCACATTTTAGCACATTTGGTTGCCCCATCGCACAGACGACCGCTTCGCAACCAAAAGATCTAAAAATTTCCCTGCGCACGACAGAATATTCAGAATAAATTTTTATATTTGTCAAAATTCACCAAGTTAAAATTGACAAGGTTAAAAATGGAAAGTTTCGGAAATTATATTAGACGACATAGAACTGAAAAAGGACTAAATCAAACTGAACTTGCTGCAAAAGTTGGACTTGACAGCGGAGGATTAAGTAAAATAGAGAATGGTAAAAAAGGGTTGAAAGAGGACAAATTACATTTATTTGCAAAAGCCCTTGGGGTTCAATTAGAAGAAATTAAGAAACAATTCTTTAGCGAAAAATTTGCTGAAGACTGTTTTAAATATAAATGCCCAGAAACGGTATTTCAATTAGCTGAAGAAAAAGCTAAATATTATAAGTCAACAAAAGTGAAACAAGGTAACTTTAAATTTTAAGCTATGGCAAACGAAAGAATAACAGAAGATCTTGTTAGAGACCATTTCAAGAACGACCCTTTATATAAATCTATAAAACTTGAAGAACAAAAATCTTATAGCAAGCGAGTGATTGAGCTGTTACAAAGTGCTTCAAAAAGTGGAACAGGAATAGGTAAACCAGAATTTATCATCTCTTTTCCTGCAAGTAATTTGGATTACATTATTGTTATTGAATGTAAGGCAGAAACGAAATATCATAAGAGTAAAAAATTAGATAACCCGAAAGATTTTGCAGTTGACGGTGTACTTCATTATGCAAAAAAACTTTCTAAAGAGTTTGAAATAGTTGCTATTGCTGTTAGTGGACAAACAAAAGAAGAAATTACAGTTTCGCATTTTAATTGGAAAAAGGGTGAAAGCAATTATAAAGAACTTAAAAACGATAAAAAACTACTTGCTATCAATGACTATTTGAAGCTGTTTAATAATGAACAATTTTCAGATAACTTAAAAAATATTGATATTATAAAAAAGGCCATAGACCTTAACGAATTATATCAAGCATATTCAATTACAGAAACAACTCGTTGCACAATTGTGAGTGCAATTCTATTATCACTCTTAGATATTCCTTTCAGAAAAGGATATAAAGACTATTCTTCCTCGTCTGCATTAGGGACAGCAATGCTTTCCGCAATTAGCAATGTACTCAAAGACAATAAGGTTAAGAGCGAAGTTAATATGCTAGGTGAATATGGTAAGATTATTAATGAACCTCTTTTTCAGCAAGAAGAAATTAAACATAAGGACAAAAAGGAAAGAGAAAAATCGGTCGTTGTCGTAAAAGAAATGATAGACTATTTACATAAAAATGTTTATCCATTAATTGATATGGAGGAAAGCGGCTTTGATGTTCTTGGTCGCTTTTACACTGAATTTATTCGCTATGCTGGTAGTGAACAAAGTCAAGGATTAGTTCTTACACCATTTCACATTACTGACCTTTTTTGTGATTTAGCAGAAATAAATGAAAAAAGTATTCTTTATGATCCCGTTTGTGGAACGGCTGGATTTTTAATTGCTGGGATGAAAAGAATGTTAAAATTAGCCGGCAATAATGAAGATACTAAAAAGAAAATTAAATCTAACCAGCTTATAGGTGTTGAACTTAGACCCTCAATGTTTACTTACGCTTGTTCAAATATGATGCTTAGGGGCGATGGGAAATCAAATATTTATTGTGGAGATAGTTTTCAATTAGCGGACACCATAATGAAAAAACATAAACCTAATATAGCTTTTTTAAATCCCCCTTACGATGTAGGTGCAGCGAGACAATTAGAGTTTATAGAGTCTGCCTTAAATGTTGTAAGCCCACAAAATGGGGTGGTTGTAGCAATTGTTCAAATTGGATGTTGCATTAAAAACGAAAAGGAAATAATAGCAGTTAAAGATAGAATTTTAAAAAGCCATAGACTTCACGCAGTTTTATCTATGCCTAATGAATTGTTTAACCCAGCAGCTTCTGTGGTGACATCTGTATTAGTTTTTAAAGCGAATGAAAAAAATGAAGGGCGGAAAACATGGTTTGGGTATTTCAAAGAAGACGGTTTTGTGAAAAAGAAACATAGGGGGCGTATTGATGCAAAAGGAACATGGAAAAACATAAAAGAGAAATGGGTTACCGCATATCATAATCTCGATGAAATACCTGGATTGTCTGAAAAAAAAGAAGTAACAGGAAAAGATGAGTGGTGTGCAGAGGCTTATATGAAAACTGATTACAGTCAATTAACCGAATTTGATTTTATAAATGTTATAAGAAATTATTCATCCTTTCTTGTTAAAGAAAATTTAATAAATGAAAAAATCTAAGTCTTATTTTAGCATTGAAGATTTATTCTTTGTTGTCAGTGGCAAAACTTCAAATTTGCAAGATTTATCAAAAGGAACAACTCCTTTTATATCTTCTACTGAAAAAAATAACGGGATAGCGGCTTATGTTGATGACGAACCAACTTTTGAAGGTAATCAAATTACTATCAGTAGAAATGGTTCTGTATGTGAAGTATTTTATCAGCCATTACCGTTTTGTGCTTCTTTAGATGATATAAGAATTTTAACTCCTAAGAATTTTGTTCTTGATAGTTACACGGCTTTGTACTTATGTACTATTATTAAAAAAGAAAAATATAGATATACTTACGGAAGAAAATTTGGAACTACGCGAATAAAAAAAACAAAAATTGAATTGCCTGTTGATATTTCAAGAAAACCTGATTGGATATATATTAAAAAATACATGCAAGATATTTTATCAAAAAACAATACATTAGAATCTGTAATTAATGGGACATTTAACACTTTACCAAGTAATAAAAACAAATTTATTTTAAACAAATCTGAATGGAAAATTTTTCGATATGGTGGTGAAAATGGAATATTTATTATTAAAAATGGATATTATAATAAAAAACCAGATAATATAGAAAGCGGAGAGATCCCTTTTATTGGGGCAACGGAATATAATAATGGTATTACAGATTATTTTTCTGAATTTGAAATAGAAAATAATAATAAAGATGAAAGGGGGCAGTACCATGAGTTATATGAGAAGATTTTTAAAGGAAACTGCGTTACTGTATCGAATAATGGTTCGGTAGGATACGCATTTTATCAAGAAAGAGATTTTACATGTTCACACGATGTAAATGTTTTGTATCTTAAGGAAAGAGAATGGAATAAATATATAGCAATGTTTATTTGCACTCTTATTCAAATGGAGCAATATAGGTGGGCTTATGGTAGAAAATGGAGACCTAATAGGATGCCTGATTCGGAAATTAAATTACCCGTTGACAAAAACGGAAATCCTGACTTTAAATTTATGGAAAATTATATAAAGACTTTACCATATTCAGCTTCTATTTAGTGTCTGTCCATACAGTCAAACAATTTACAAAGTTTTCCATTCAAATT
>JAVHPE010000245.1:0-32389 GCA_036170475.1 Bacteroidia bacterium
TTATTAATTTTAAAAACAATAAAATAGTTTAAGGGATTGGACCTAAACTGTAACGTTAATTCAATCATTTGTTAATTTGAAAATTAAATTATCACATTTTCAAATTACCGCATTTTCAAATTCCTTTAGGCTATCTGCCAGGTTTTATCTCCGGACAATATTTTATTCAAAGAAGTTTTTCCTTTTTTTGCAGTAACGGTATTTATTTGCGCTACAAGGTTTTCATCATAAATAGGGCGTTCATCTGCGTAAATAACTCCGAATGGACGAGGAAAGTCTGAACCTTCATGTGAAGTAGTATCAAAAAAGCGGGAAAGAATATTTGCTTTTGTTTTATCTTTTTCATCATGTATCCATAAATCATTGGGAGAAATTCCTTTTTCTTTATAATTCACAATAACCGGAGTTAATCCTTCAAACTTAATCCCTTTCTCTTCGTTATTTCCAAAAAGCAATGGTTTACCATGTTCTACTAAAATAGCTTCATCTTTTTTTGTTTCCTTATCTGAGAAAGCAAAAAATGTGGTATCATTGAAAACCGGGCAGTTTTGATAGATCTCCACAAATGAAGTTCCTTTGTGGGCGTGAGCACGTTTTAAAATGGTTTGCATGTGTTTAGGATCACGGTCGAGTGAACGAGCGACAAAACTTGCTTTCGCTCCCAATGCTAATTCAGAAGGATTAAAAGGTTCTTCGATAGAGCCATAAGGAGTTGATTTACTAATTTTTCCTCTTTCAGAAGTTGGAGAATATTGTCCTTTTGTTAAACTGTAAATCTGATTATTAAAAACCAAATAATTTACATCGAAATTTTTACGCATCAAATGTATAAAGTGATTTCCTCCTATTGAAAACGCATCGCCATCGCCGGAAATAATCCATACACTCAAATCGGGATTAGCCGCTTTTACACCAGAGGCAATTGCCGCCGCTCTTCCGTGAATGCTATGCATACCGTAAGTATCCATGTAATAGGGAAATCGTGATGAACATCCGATACCGGAAATAAATACGAAATTCTCTTTTGGAACACCTAAATCAGGAAATACTGTTTGTACTTGTTTTAAGATAGAATAGTCTCCACATCCCGGACACCATTTTACTTCCATTGCCGAAGCAAAATCTTTAGGTGTTAATTTATTTTCTACTGTTTCCATACCATTTATTTTTCGTTATAAGTATCCTACTTAGCTACCTATAGTAATTCGTTAATTTTTTCTTTTAATTCCGCTGTTGTAAAAGGTAATCCCTGTATTTTGGAGAAGCCAATTGCAGGCACTAAATATTTAGCTCTTATCAGCTGAAGCAATTGTCCGCTATTCATTTCCGGAATCAGTACTTTATCATATCCTTTTAATAGTTCTCCCAGATTTTTTGGAAATGGATTAATGTATTTTAAATGTACGTGTGCTACATCAAGCCCATTACTAATAGATTCGCGGACAGCCATTTCAATGGGACCGAAAGTAGAGCCCCAGCCTAAAACCAGCAGTTTTGCTTTTTCTTTGCCGCTATGTGGTTTTGCAAGAGGAATAAAATTGGCAATTTTCTCAATTTTTTCAGCTCTTAATTTGACCATCAGTTCGTGGTTAAGTGCGTCGTACGAGACATTACCCGTTTCATTTTGTTTTTCCAATCCTCCAATGCGATGCTCTAAGCCTTTTGTTCCCGGCTTAATCCAGGGGCGAACTAAATTTTCATTTCGTTTATATGGTAAAAGCACACCCTTATCTGAGTTTATTTTATCAAGAAACTTTACTGAAATTTTTGCAAGTTTATCTTCTGTCGGGAACAGCCATGGTTCAGAGCCATTAGCAATATATCCATCTGTTAATAACACAACCGGAGTCATGTGTTCAACTGCAATTCGGCAAGCTTCGTAAGCCATTTCAAAACAATCGGAAGGAGATGAAGCGGCAATAACAGGTATAGGACCTTCGCCATGTCGTCCATACATAGCCATCAATAAATCGGCTTGTTCTGTTTTTGTCGGCAATCCCGTACTTGGTCCGCCACGCTGAACATTTACAACTATCAAAGGAATTTCCAACATCGTAGCTAAACCCAAGGCTTCTGTTTTTAAAGCCATTCCCGGTCCTGAGGTAGTTGTAACCGCGAGATTGCCAGCATAAGAAGCTCCAATTGCGGAACATATTCCTGCAATCTCATCTTCAGCTTGTAATGTTTTTACCCCATTTGCTTTGTATTTTGAAAGTTCATGCAAAATATCTGTAGCCGGTGTAATGGGGTAAGAGCCGAGGAATAAAGGCAGACCTGATTTTTCAGAGGCAGCAATTAATCCAATGGCTGTGGCATGATTTCCTGTAATGCTTCTGTATTCTCCGACTTTAAGTTTTGCGGCAGACACTCTAAATTGTGTAGTAAAAATCTCGCTGTTTTCACCAAAAATCCAGCCTGCATTTAAGGTAGTTTTATTCGCTGATGCAATTTCTGGTTTTTTAGCAAATTTTTCCTCAATAAATTTTAGGGTATGATCAAGAGGTTTATCAAACATCCAAAAAAGAATACCGAGTACAAACATGTTTTTTGAGCGTTCAATTTCCTTTGATCCCAACGAAGTTTCTGCAAGACTTTCTTTGGTAAGCCTTGTTATATCTATCTTTAACAGCGTGTAGTTTGCAAGGGAATTATCTTCCAGAGGGTTAACGCCATCAGGATATTGAGCCAGTCCCAGATTTTTTTTATCAAATCCGGCTGTATTCACGATAATAAATCCACCTTTTTTAACACGGGGCAAATCAACTTTTAAGGCTGCGGCGTTCATTGCAACCAGTACATCATATTCATCCCCGGAAGTGAATATTTCTTTACTTCCAAAGTGTACCTGAAAGCCCGAAACGCCTGCAACTGTTCCTATTGGAGCCCGTATTTCCGCTGGATAATCAGGAAAGGTTGTAATATCATTACCCAAAAATGCAGCCGTATCAGAAAACTGCATACCGGTTAATTGCATGCCATCACCGGAGTCTCCTGAGAACCTCACTACTATTCTATCCGCTTCTTTAATTTTGGTAGCGTTTACTACCGTCTTTTTTTCAGATGTTTCCATTATTTTATCTAAATGTTGTACTAAAAACTAATTTCGCACGAATTTACAAATTCTTATCTTATTTCACGTTTAAAGTTCTTTATTTTATCACATCTCCTAATTTTTAAGACCGATAACTATCGAAAAAAAACAAAGCAAATTTGCTTTGTTTTTTCTAGTTATAGTTTCCTAATATTCTGTTTTGGAAACGTTTTAAAAGAAAAAAGAGCCCACTCCGAAAAAATATTTCTGATACTGAATTTTACAACTTTTATTAAAATAGAATCGATACTATTCTTAAAAGTCAATGGAATCATTGTCAGTCATATCACAAATAGGTTTTCGGAGTGGACTCGATGATGATAATAAAGGAAGTTCATGAACTTGTTATTACCAACCCATTGTTTGATATTAAATTGTTAAGGATGTAATGTTGTTTTCTTTGCCGCTAATGCGTCTTTAGACTCAACATTGTCCGTGTCAGCAAGGCAGCAATCAACAGGGCAAACCGATGCACATTGAGGTTCGTCGTGAAAGCCAACGCACTCAGTACACTTATCTGTTACTATGTAATAGTGATCATCAGAAAGGGCAGGATGGGAGTCATCTGCATTTGAAGTGATACCACTTTTGGAAGTAAAACTTCCAGTTATTCCTGTTTTGTCGGAAAATCTCCATTCTCCTCCATTTTCATAAATTGCACCATTAGGACATTCCGGTTCACATGCTCCGCAATTAATACAATCTTCAGTGATTTTAATAGCCATATTTTTTTAAGTTTTTAAATTACTCGGTAAAGGAAAAGGTATTAAAAAAGATATTCAATGACATAAATCATAAATTAAACAGTTCCGCATCTCTATTTTTGGCGCAAAATAATTTTTTAGATTATGGGTTCGGTTGCTTTAATACTATTACTTTTCTGCGGAATCGCATTTGCAGCCGGAGGCATTCTTATCTCAAAAGCACTTGCAAAAACCTCAACTAATTCTCAAAAAGGCGAAACCTACGAATGTGGTATTCCTACTTCGGGAACATCATTCATCCAATTTAATGTTGGTTATTATTTATTTGCATTGATATTTCTTGTTTTTGATGTTGAACTTGTTTTTATGTACCCTTGGGCAGTTGTTGTGAAAGAAGTGGGTATGCTTGCATTTTTTGAAATTTTAGTTTTTATGCTTATTTTATTCATGGGTCTGTTGTATGCTTGGAAGAAAGGAGCCTTGAAGTGGATGTAAAAAACAAATTAGAATTTCCCGGACAAATTCATGAAACTCCTGCCGGAGGATTTATGATTACCAAACTTGATGAGGTAATAAATTGGGCACGTTCCAATTCCATTTGGCCCTTAGCATTTGGTACAAGCTGTTGTGCAATTGAAATGATGCATACTGTTAATGCAAAATATGATTGGTCTCGTTTTGGATTTGAAGTAATGCGTGCAACTCCCCGCCAAGCTGATTTGATTATTGTTTCAGGGACTATTGTTATGAAAATGGCACCAGTTCTTAAACGTTTATACGATCAAATGCCTGAACCCAGGTATGTGATTGCAATGGGTGCTTGCACTATTTCCGGTGGTCCTTTCTTTTACAATACGTATTCTGTTGTAAAAGGAATTGATCACATTATCCCTGTTGATGTATATGTACCAGGTTGTCCTCCACGCCCTGAGGCGCTCTTGCATTCAATGATTACTTTGCAGGAAAAAATTAAGAATGACGCTTATTTCAGAAAACAAGTAGATAAAAAATAGGGAAGAGGGAATTTTGGAAATAAGATACAAGAAATAAGATACAAGATATAAGATACAAGACACAAGAGGAAACAAAAATAATGACGAACGAAGAACTTAAAAATAGCATCACACAATTGTCCTCATCAGTTACTTATGATGAAACAGGAGAATTTCTGACCGCTATTATTCCTTCTGAAGAGTTCCTTCCCCTTATGAAAGAGCTTCGTTCCAAAAAAGAGCTTTATTTTGATTATCTTTTTTGTGAAACCTGTGTTGATTGGAAAGACCATTTAATGATGGTTTATTTTTTGAAATCTAAAATACACAATCACACCATTGTTGTAAAAGCAAAAATTACAGATACCATTAATCCGCAAATTGAATCTGTCTACAACATCTGGAGAACAGCCGAATTGAATGAAGATGAAGTATTTGATTTGTTTGGAGTAAAATTTTTAAATCATCCCAACTTGCGAAGAATTTTTTTAGAAGAAGATTGGGTAGGGTATCCGTTAAGGAAAAATTATGTTGACGAACACATGATAAAACTATAGATAATTTGAAACCTCATCCTAAATCCTTCTCCTTGAAAAAGGAGAAGGACTTATCCCCTCTCCTTTTTCAAGGAGAGGGGCAAGGGGAGAGGTCTTTTTAGACAGAATATTGAATTTAGAGAAATGTTATTAGCAGAAGACTATATCACTGAAGAGGGCGAATTTGTTGTCAACATGGGACCACAGCATCCGTCCACGCATGGTGTGTTGCGTTTGAAGGTATGGCTTGATGGTGAAACAATTAAAAAAGTAGAACCTCATCTGGGTTATATCCATCGCTCTATAGAAAAAATGAGCGAAAGCATGTCTTATCGTCAATATGGTTATTTAACAAGCCGTATGGATTATTTGTCGGCACACATGAATAATCAGGCATGTGCTTTAATTGTAGAAAAAGCATTGCAAATAGAGGTTCCTGCTCGTGCACAGGCAATCAGGATTATTTTATGCGAGCTATCGCGCATTGGATCTCATATTTTGTGGTTTGCTTCTGCCGGTCTTGATTTAGGTGGTGTAACTCCTTTCTTTTATGCTTTCCGCGAACGCGAAGCAATCAATAGCCTCATGGAAGAAACATGTGGAACACGCCTTACACAAAACTTCATGGTGCCGGGTGGTGTCATGACAGACCTTCAGCCCGATTTTCAAAAACGCATGAAGGAAGTATTGAAACAATTCAAAGATAATTATCATGAGTACGATGAAATATTAATTGGTAATATTATTTTCCAAAATCGTATGAAGGATGTTGGAGTATTAACGAAAGAAGATGCAATTTCATTGGGTTGTACCGGACCTGTAGCAAGAGCTTCCGGAATAAGTTGTGATATCCGTAAATTATATCCATACGATGGTTATGAAAAACTTCAGTTTGATGAAGTATTAGCTACAGGTGGTGACAGCTGGGCAAGATGCCAGGTTCGTATGGCTGAAATGTTACAATCAGTGCGCATTATAGAACAATTGATTGACAATATTCCTGAAGGAGATTTTGTTGCAAAAACGAAAAATGTTATAAAATTACCGAAAGGCGAATTTTACCAGCGCGTAGAAACAGCCCGTGGAGAATTAGGCGTTTACATTGTTAGTGATGGTGGCGCTACACCCTACCGCTGCAAATATCGTTCACCAAATTTTGCAAATTTATCCGCAATTCCACACATTTCAAAAGGACATAAAATAGGGGATTTGATAGCTATTATGGCTACTATCGATTTAATTATACCGGATATAGATAGGTAGTTTAAAGTTAAAAGTTTAAAGTTAAGAGTTAGTTTTAAGAAATAAGAATTAAGAGTTTAAAAATTGAAAATACTTTTATCATATAGCTTTTCATCATTTGCAACATTCTTGCATAATTGGCTGAAAAATGTCATAACAAATGATATGCTTCTGACCGTAACCGAAATGGTTATTGTTGGATTGTGTTTATTGGTGTTCCTTATCGTATTGGCTTTCTTCCTTGGATATATGGAACGTAAAGTAGCGGCATTCATGGAAATTCGTTTAGGACCAAATCGCGTTGGACCAAAAGGTACATTGCAAATTGTGGCGGATACTGTAAAACTTTTATTCAAAGAAGGGTTTACTCCCGATGCTTCCGATAAGTTTTTGTTTAACCTTGCACCGGGTATCATTATTACTACCGCATTATTGGCAGTAGCGCCAATAGCTTATGCCAGAGGGTTTCAAATTTGGGATATTAATATTGGTGTGCTTTATATTTCATCTGTTTCATCTATGGCGGTTATCGGAATTTTGATGGCTGGATGGTCAAGTAGTAATAAATATTCGTTAATTGGTGCAATGCGCTCTGGCGCTCAAATAGTAAGCTACGAACTTTCAATTGGCTTATCACTTATTTCGATTGTAGTTCTTACAGGTAGTTTAAGTTTAAATGACATTGTTGAAAGTCAGGCAAACGGTTGGTGGATATTTAAAGGACATATTCCTGTGATCATCGCATTTGTGGTATTTATTGTGGCTTCAACTGCGGAAATCAATCGTGCTCCATTCGATTTAGTAGAAGCTGATCAGGAACTTACCGGAGGTTTCAATACGGAATATGCGGGTATGAAATTCGCTATGTTCCTGATGGCGGAATACATTAATCTATTTGTTGTATCAGCAGTAGCTGCAACCATTTTTCTTGGCGGATGGATGCCTTTTCACATCGGTGGCTTAACAGGATTCAATCATATCATGGATTATATCCCATCCTCTATTTGGTTTTTTGGGAAAACCTTATTTATCATTTTTATCATTATGCAGTTTCGCTGGACTTTTCCACGTTTGCGTATAGATCAATTATTGAATTTGGAATGGAAATATTTATTGCCAATCAGTATGGTAAATGTATTGTTGGTTACTTTGATGGCAATTATGGGTTGGTATTTTTAAAGATCTCTTGAAAAAAGATCATTGGTAGGAATTCCATCTTGAAAAGGGCATGTGGGGAGATTCCCCCTTGGAAAGGGGGTTAGGGGGATTAAAAGAAGATTTTAAATATAAGTAAGATGTTTTTAAAAGAGTATTTCGGGACAATTTTCAAATCAATAAAATCCTTATTAACAGGGATGAAATTGACGGGATATTATTTTACCCATCTGAAAGAAATTGTTACTGAGGAATATCCGGATAATCGTGCCACATTAAAAATGGCGGATCGTTTTCGTGGGGAAGTTATCATGCCGCATAATGAAAACAATGAACACCGCTGTACAGGTTGTCAATCTTGCGAATTAACCTGCCCGAATGGAACCATAAAAATTATTACCAAACAGGAAATTCAAGCGGATGGCAAAAAGAAAAAACGATTGGATACCTGGGTATATCATCTGGATATGTGTACCATGTGTAATTTATGTATAGATGCTTGCCCGTCAAATGCAATAGTTATGGGACATAATTTTGAAAACAGTCAGTATGAAAAAAAATATTTGAAAAAGATTTTAAATAAGCCAGGTTCAAAATTGATGGAGGGGGTTGAGGAATAATTAAGAATGCAGAATTAAGAGTTAAGAATTGAGAGTTAAGAATTATAGAATATTTTATAGTGTCATTAAATTTTCAAATTATATAAAGTGAACGCTTCACAAATCATATTTTATTGTATTGCAGCTCTGATTATTGGAGGAGGAATACTTGCTGTAACTACCCGCAAAATATTCCGTGCTGCTGTGTTCCTGTTATTCTCATTGTTGGGAATTGCGGCATTGTATTTTTATCTGAATTATGAGTTTATTGCAGCTGTTCAAATTGTAGTTTATGTTGGCGGTATTGTAGTACTCATTATTTTCTCTGTTTTCCTTACTCATGCTTCAGGCGATGTAATGAAAAAACCTGTGCTATGGAGAGCCGTTTTTTCAGCACTTGCCGCAGCTTTTGCCACGGCATTGACAATGTTGTTTATTACAGAACAACATTTTGTCGCAACCGGCAATACGGTTCTTGCTCCAACTGTAAAAAATATAGGATTACAAATGTTAAGTACTACAGAACACGGTTATATTTTACCTTTTGAAGTAGTGAGTATGCTATTATTAGCGGCACTTATCGGATGTATAGTAATTGCGATTAAAATAAAAACAAAAGAATGAATGAAATTGGTTTAGAACATATCTTGTTTGTAAGCACGGCATTGTTTTTTATTGGAGTGTTTGGTTTCCTTACACGTAAAAACATGATTACTATGCTTATGGCAATTGAATTAATTTTGAATAGTGTCAACATTAATTTTATCGCATTCAATAAATATTTATATGCCGATAAATTGGACGGATTATTTTTTACGATATTTATCATCGCTATTGCAGCTGCGGAAGCTTCGGTGGCGATTGCTATCATAATTCACCTGTATCGCAGCCTGAAATCAATTGATGTTGATGATGCAGATCTAATGAAGTTTTAAATTATGTTGAATTTTAATTACATAGCGTTAATTCCACTTTTACCCATCATCAGTTTTTTGATAATAGGGTTAATTGGGCGCAGGTATTTCCCCGTATTTTCTGGGCTTTTAGGAACATTATCGTTATTGGTTTCTTTTCTTTTATCAGCGTTTGTGGCGTATCAATATTTCTTTGAGTTTGGGAAAGTGGATGGAGTATATCAGCAAATCATCGCGCTGAAATATGTATGGTTGCAGTTTTCGCCAAATATAGCCATCGATATGGGAATTTTATTGGATCCTATTTCAGTAATGATGATTGTGATTGTTACTTTTATTTCACTCATGGTTCATATCTATAGTATCGGATACATGCACGGAGAACCACGCTATGCAACCTATTACGCTTTCCTTTCTTTATTTACTTTTTCCATGTTGGGTCTGGTACTCTCCTCAAATATTTTTCAGATATATATTTTCTGGGAGCTGGTAGGGGTTTCTTCCTTCCTGCTCATCGGTTATTATTATGAAAAGCCATCCGCAGTTGCGGCTTCTAAAAAGGCATTCATCGTAACCCGCTTTGCAGATTTAGGATTTTTAATTGGAATTTTAGTTTTGTCTTATTATTCCGAAACGTTGGATTTCCAAACCTTGATTCAGCGACTGACAACTGAAGGTTCTTATTTAAGTGGCATTGCAGGAGCTTCTTTTCTTGGGTGTTCAGCATTAACCTGGGGTTTGGTGCTTGTGTTTGCAGGTGGCGCCGGAAAATCAGCGATGTTCCCTTTCCATATTTGGTTGCCCGATGCCATGGAAGGTCCAACACCAGTTTCCGCATTGATACACGCTGCAACGATGGTTGTTGCGGGTGTTTATTTAGTTGCACGTTTATTTCCTGTTTTCTCTAATTCTGGTCCGAATGCTTTAGAAGTAGTTGCCTATATTGGCATTTTCTCTTCCATGCTTGCTGCAATAATTGCATGTACTCAAACAGATATTAAACGTGTGCTTGCTTATTCCACCATGTCACAAATAGGATTTATGATGTTTGCCCTTGGGGTGTCCGGTTATCATGGCGAAGAAGGAGTTGGATTTATGGCATCCATGTTTCATTTATTTACCCATTCTATTTTTAAGGCTTTGTTATTCCTTGGTGCCGGTGCCGTGATACATTATGTTCATAGCAATGAAATGAAAGACATGGGAGGTTTACGAAAACTAATGCCAATTACCCACATCACATTTTTACTTGCCTGCTTGGCGATTGCCGGAATCCCTCCATTTGCAGGCTTTTTCAGTAAAGAAGAAATTTTACTGGCTTGCTGGAATTCTAATAAATTGATTTTTGGAGCAGCAGTGCTTACCGCCGGATTAACCGCATTTTATATGTTCCGCTTATATTTCAGTATTTTCTGGAGCAAAGAATATAAATCCCATAATACCAATCATGATGCTGATGCCCATCATGGTGAAGCGCCGGGAACAATGCTTCTTCCATTAATTATTCTTGGTGGTCTCTCGGTTGTTGCAGGATTTGTTCCTTTCAGCCATTTAGTCACCGCTGATGGATTAGCTTTTGAAACGGAATTCCATCTTGGTTTTGCCATAGGTCCCATTTTGATTGCTGTTTCCGCGATTATCCTTGCCTGGTACATGTATTGTAAAGAGAGTATTGTTCCACAAAAAATTGCTGATAGTCTGAAAGGCTTTTATACTGCTGCTTACCGAAAATTTTATTTTGATGAAATTTATTTATTTATCACCAAAAAAATCGTGTTTAATTTAAT
Organism: Bacteroidia bacterium; assembly: GCA_036170475.1. Taxonomy (GTDB): domain Bacteria; phylum Bacteroidota; class Bacteroidia; order 2-12-FULL-35-15; family 2-12-FULL-35-15; genus 2-12-FULL-35-15. Next base: position 11,021 of record JAVHPE010000245.1, read on the forward strand.
CGGTCGTCCTGCGGCATGGATTGATAAAAATATTTTTGATGGTTTCATTAATTTATTAGCATCGGTTACAGAATCTATCTCAGAATCTATTAAATCATTACAATCAGGTAAGTTGCAGGAATACGCTATTTACTTTTTTGCAGGAACATTAGGGTTTGTACTACTGTTCATTTATTTGTGGGCGTAAAAATTAAGAGCATGGAAACAAATAATATTCGCGATTCGATAAAACATGCCATAACAGAGCTTCATATCGCTGAAAACGAATTGAACCGTCCACAGGAAGATGTTGTAAAAATGGCAGTTTGTTATAGCGCGCGGAATTCAATGAACACGCTTTTGAGGCTTTTCCTCTTAAGCAAAGGTAATAATCATAACGAAGAAAAAAGTTTAACAGAATTACATAATCAGTGTGTGAAAATGGACCGCGATTTTTCTACGGTAGATATTTCAAACATTCATTGTAATAAATTAAATCGTACGGCGCGTGATGGCGAATATTGTCAAAGCGTTGAAAAGTTGCATGAATGTGTAACTATTGCAAACTCGTATAAAACAATCATTCTTAATAAATTGAAGATTAACGAATTGAAATAAACTAATGACCAATTTAACCTTACTAATAATTGTTCCGCTTCTTACCGCATTGGCTGTATTATTCAGCCGCAACGCTGCGCAGGTAAAGTGGTCATCATTTATTGGATCCCTTGTTCAGCTTGGGCTTGCTTCTTCCCTGATGTACGAGTATGTAATTGCAAGAGGATTGGGTTTGACTTCACAAATGCTTTTTGAGCAGCGCTACAACTGGTATAGCGCCTTAAATATTCAATATTATATTGGTGTAGATGGTATTTCCGTGGTAATGATTATGCTTACCTCACTTGTTGTGGTAGCCGGAATTTTAATTTCCTGGGGAGTACAAACATTAACAAAAGAATTTTTCTTTTTAGTTACATTACTTAGCGTTGGTGCTTATGGCTTCTTTATTTCATTGGATTTATTTACTATGTTTTTCTTCCTTGAAGTAGCGGTAATTCCTAAATATTTACTGATAGGAATATGGGGTAGCGGCAAAAAAGAATACAGCGCTATGAAGCTGGCATTAATGCTTATGGGAGGTTCCGTTTTAGTATTAATAGGTTTATTAGCCACTTATTTCAATACGGATATCGGAAACGGTGTTCATACTTGGGATTTAATGAAAATTGCGCATTTGCATATTCCACTTCAGTCGCAACTCTTCATCTTTCCATTCTTGTTTGTAGGTTTTGGTGTATTTACCGCATTGTTCCCTTTTCACACCTGGGTGCCGGATGGTCACTCTTCAGCACCTACGGGAGTTTCCATGTTCCTTGCCGGAATATCAATGAAACTAGGTGGTTACGGAGCATTACGTGTAGCCATGTATCTGATGCCTGAAGCAGCGGAACAATATTCCTGGATAATAGTATTGCTTGCTACCATTGCCATTATTTATGGCGCTTTTGCGACATTGATGCAAAAAGATTTGAAATACATGAATGCATATTCATCCGTAAGTCATTGTGGATTTATTTTGCTTGGTATTGGTATGCTTACCAAAACAGCCATTATTGGTGCAGTCATGCAAATGGTGTCACACGGTTTAATGACAGCCCTTTTCTTCGGCGCTATTGGTATGATTTACGAACGCACTCATACGCGGCAGATCTCTGAATTGGGTGGGTTGTTAAAAACACTTCCTTTCCTTGGAACCGTTTATATTATTGTAGGTTTATGTTCGTTAGGATTACCTGGTCTTAGTGGATTTGTAGCGGAAATGACTGTATTTGTTGGATCCTGGCAACGACCGGATGCTTTTCATCGTATCGCAACCATACTTGCCGCAGCATCCATTGTGGTAACAGCCGTATATATATTACGTGCAGCAGGTAAGGCAATGATGGGACCCATTGTGAATGAACATTTTCAGCATTTGAAGGATGCATCATGGAATGAAAAAATTGCTTCTATATTGTTAATCGTAGCAATTTTGGCTGTCGGGATAGCACCTTTTTGGTTGTACAATTTAATTGCACCAGACGCACAGCTAATAATGGAAAATTTTGCCAGAGGCGTAACCGGAGGATAAAATATGAGCACTGAATTTTTTTTATTAATGAAATCCGAGTTGAGCTTAACGCTCATTATCTTTATTTTGCTCATTCTGAAAATTTGGGATGGCATTAAGGACAATACTACCTGGTTGCATCTTGCCAATGTTTTACTGCTTCTTAATTTTGCCTTTGGTTTCATTTTTAACACTACCGGCGAACTTTTCAATGGAATGTATCACACTAACGGTTTAATTTTTCTGGAAAAAAATATTCTGAATTTGGGAACATTGATCATCTCCTTACAGGCATTCGATTGGCTGAAAACTCATAAACATGTTTCAGAATTTTACATTTTATTATTAACCACTTTGTTTGGTATGTTCTTCATGATTTCAAGCGGTAATTTCCTGATGTTTTATCTCGGTTTGGAACTTGCATCCATCCCGCTTGCCGCCGTTGTTAATTTTGATCTGGATAAAATAAAATCATCTGAAGCGGCAGTGAAACTGATACTTTTGTCTGCCTTCTCCTCTTGCATCATGTTGTTTGGTATTTCCTTGCTTTACGGAACCACCGGCACACTTAGTTTTACGGAACTCCCGCAGTTGATTACCGGAGGCGGATTACAAATAATGTCTTTAATTTTTGTGTTCGCGGGTTTTGCTTTTAAAATTTCAGCGGTACCTTTTCATTTTTGGACTGCTGATGTTTACGAAGGGGCTCCTGTACCCGTAACAGCCTACCTTTCGGTAATTTCAAAAGCCGCTATTGCATTTGTATTTATTTCAGTATTAGGCACCTTGTTTGTAAATTTTCAGAGTATGTATTATAACATTTTGTTTCTGGTTATTATACTTACCATTACTGTCGGAAATCTATTTGCTATCCGTCAGGACAATATAAAACGTTTCCTCGCTTTTTCATCCATCGCGCAAGCGGGTTACATTTTATTAGGGCTTTCGGCGGGCAATACCATGGGAACTACTGCGACCATTTATTTTTTATTGGTTTATATCTTCTCTAATCTTGGAGCCTTTGGCGTAGTGGGGATTGTATCGGCATATACAAACAAAGAAAAAATCAGCGATTACAAAGGGTTTTATAAAACAAACCCTTTTCTCAGTTGGATAATTGCTATCTCTTTATTTTCTTTAGCCGGAGTACCGCCAATGGCAGGGTTCTTTGGTAAAATGTTTTTGGTAACCGCGGGAGCAAGTCGTGGAAATTATATTTTAGTGATTATCGCTTCTCTAAATATGATTGTTTCATTGTATTATTACTTACGTGTGGTAAAAGCGATTTTTATTGACCCCAATGAAACGCCAATTGAAAAAGTGGAAGGAAGTTTTTCTGCGAAATTGGCTATTTGGGTGTGCATGGCCGGTTTAATTTTAACAGGCTTTGCTAGTTGTATTTATAATTATATAAATAATCTCAGCCTTTAATAAAAAGATCCTCTTCCCCCATACGGGGAGAGATTAAGAGAGGAACTTTTTAAAAAAAATTATCATGGCACTAAATGCAAACCATACTTTTGAAGACCTTGGAGAAGTGAAGTGCTCCATTATTGAAAAAAATTGCAAACCCGAACGTGTTGAATTTTTGAAAAAACTATTGGAATTTAATGGCTTTACTGTTGTGGTAGTTAATAGTCCTCCTCCTAAAACTGCTGCTAAACCAGCAGCAGCTACTGATGCGCCTGTTGAAGCTACTCCTCTGCCGCTAGAAACATTTACTATCGGCGTTACCGATTTAACCTTTAATCCGATTAACGGGATTTACAACCGCCTGTTAAATACTCCCGACGGACGTACCGTTACACCTTGGTATTGGAAACAAAAGGAAACAGTATCAAACGATGATGTTTGGTATTGGAAGAAAAAATAATTCTGTTTTAAAAAGAGATTACTCCCCATTCTTTTTTCCTGTCATACTTTCAATTACAACTTTTATTATTGCAACACTTCTGATATTTTTTTCGGTATAATCAAACGTTGATTTCCCGGTATAATGTTTCATAATAATATCTATTGATTTCTTTTTCTCTTCTATATTATCAATGATAAATGCTTTTCCAAAACCAATCACGCTTGAATAATGCATCTTCCAGTCAATACAGGCATGTTTACCTTTTATAAGCTCTGTATCAACTTCCATTTCAAAACACACATTATTATTTTTTTTAATAATATCCGTTTTCTTCCCTGCTTTAGCGCAATGAAAATGAAGTTCATTATTTTCATAACCAAAATTTAAAGGAACAATATACGGTTGATCATTACTGGATAATCCTAATCGGCATATAATTGCTTTCTTAATAATGTCTTCAATTTCTTCTTTGTTTTTTATTTCTTTTTCTTTTCTTCTCATGGAATGAATGTGTTTTTAAATCAAACGAACAGGGCTTTTTGCTTGTTTCATTGATAACAACAAAGTTTTCGGAATCATATTTGTTTTGATATTTTCCTTCATTAAGGTAGCTTATTTTTTCATTTAAGATTTTTAAAATTAAATGGAGTTTATATTTATTTGTTTATTAAAGATGAAAAATACTCTAATACTTTTTAATTGGAAAGATAACTATTACTTTTAAGAAAAATTTTTATTAACATAAAATGGATTGGTTAAGGACTAATTATCTATTTTAGTTCAAATTTCAAATAATTCATGGTATATTAATACGTTAACGTATCCATTTTTCTTATTATTATTTTACTTTTTTACACTCATTTTTGTAAATTTTTTTTAATAAAAGTACATCTTTATGAATGAAATTGATATTATAAAAGGCTGTTTAAAAAATAATCGTGAAAGTCAAAAGGCTTTATATGATAGCTTTTATAATAAAATGTTAGGAGTTTGTTTGCGTTTTTCAAAAGATGCAGATGAAGCAAAAGAGATTCTCCACGAAGGCTTTTCTAAAATATTCGCCAATATTAATAACTTTAAAGAAGACGATTCTTTTGAAGAATGGATAAAAGAAATGATGATAATAGCATCCATTGGATATCTGGATAAAAATAAGCAAAACATAATTGTGAGTACTTTTGATGCGAATAAAATAGCCGTAAATTCATTGCCTGAAATAAGTGATGATGAACTTATTTCAACGATTGATAAGGATGGAATTTTAAAAGCGGTACAAGGCCTTACGCCGGCTTATCGAAAAGTGTTTAATCTATTTGTGGTGGACGGTTACTCTCACAGGGAAATAGCGGGAATGCTTGATATTAGCGAAGAAACTTCAGAATCAAACCTTTCTAAAGCAAAATTTAATTTGCGGAAAAACTTACAGCAAATAATAAAGAATTCGGATGGTAAAGAAAAAGCATAATTATAAACTTGAGGAAGTCATAAATAAAACATTAAGTAATTACGAAGCATTATACAACACTTCTGATTGGGCTCAAATGGAAAGGATATTGGATGCCGCCCCAAAATCAAATTCGATAAAGTACAAACTCAAACTATTATCCATAGGTGAGTCGATAAAAGAGTATTCCAAAGCAAAGTCAGTTAAGAAGTTGTTTTCGCCTTATTTCCTTATTGGGTTACTGGTAATTGCGGTTTTTTATTTTCTTTATAAAACTTCACTTTCTTATAAAATACTTGAAAACACCACAAATTCAACACCGCAAAATACAATTCCGGCAGTTGTTAGATTAGATTCATTGAAAACAATTGCACCTGCTAATTCAAAAGATGTTTTAAAGACGGAAGAGGAAGAACAAAATAATGACACATCGGCTATTTCAGAAAATGAAGACAACACATTACAATCAGACGAAATAGATTCCGTTAAAAAAGAAAATAATGATAACGAAGAAACGATTTCTCTTGAAAAAACAGAAAATCAAAAAAGGGTTAACAAAAAAGATTCAAAGAAAGAGGTGCAAATTTTAACAAAAAAAAATCCGACCATTTTGATTGAGTCGCATGATTCACTACTGGGGCTTAGTGTATTGCCTACAGAAAACACCCCCAAACAAAAGGAAACAAAAAAAACGTCAGGAAATTCATTTGGAAGGAATAATTTTCTTTTGCAAAGTATTAATGCCGACAGCATAAAAAAACATCAAAATCCGCCACCACAAGATACATTGAAATGAGTTAAAATAGAGATGAAATGTGAGTATTGAGATAGGAGATTTTTAAAATAAAACTCATTTCTTCTGGGTGTACGACAAATATCCCTAAATATATTTATTCTCTACCTTGAAGCAAGCCATCATGTTATGGAACCTTCAAACATAAATGCCTCCCCAAGGTCTTCGACAAGCTCTGACTGACGGCGCGCGAGTCATATTGAGCCTGTCGAAATATCTGCGATGGCTTCTGAAATTTATGAAATCAGGGAAATTTGTCGTACACCCTTCCTTCTTTTAGACTAAAATCTTAAGCCTAATTCAATCAAGCGGTTCTTAATAAATTTCAATTTATTTTCAATTTCACTTAACTGATTTTTCTCAGTTTTAAATTCGTGTTTAACAGTTTTTCGGTTTTCTTTTAAATATTTTTTCGCCCCGTCCAAAGTCAGCCCTTGTTCTTTCACAAGATTATAAATTACTTTAAAATTATCAATATCTTCGGGAGTAAATAAGCGGTTGCCTTTTTTATTTTTTTTTGGTTTAATAATATCAAATTCCTTTTCCCAGAAGCGAATCAGGGAAGTGTTTACATCAAACATTTCGGCTACTTCGCCAATGGAATAGAATAGTTTAACAATATCTGATTCTTTGTATGGCAATCTACTTATGTTTATGTATAGAAAGAAAATTCGGAAATTATATCAAACAAATATAAATTATTTTATTGATTAAATGTTTTTCTGTAAAAGTATCAGCTTTTTTCATGCAACTCAATCAAAAGATTGTGATGATTGTAATGAAAGGTTTATTAATTTTTGATATTGTTCAGGTGTTAAATCATTGTAATAAAAGTTAATCGGATTTACAATTTCCTCATTTTTACGTACTTCGTAATGCACATGTGGCGCAGTTGATAGTCCGGTACTGCCAACATATCCTATTAACTGCCCACGTTTTACCTGTTGCCCTTCTTTCACAGCCATTTTGCTCATGTGCCCATAAAGCGTTTTATAGCCGTAGCCATGATCAATTACTATGTGATTCCCATAACCTTGCGCGGTTGCATCAGCACGCTCAATTGTTCCATCACCGGTCGCATATATTTCAGTTCCCTGAGGTGCGGCAAAATCCATTCCCGGATGAAATTCCGCTGTTTTATAAATTGGATGGGTGCGCCATCCAAAGCCGGAAGGCTGATGCCTTAAATCTTTATTGGAAATGGGTTGTATCGCAGGAATAGAGGCTAATAATTTTTCTTTCCCTTTCACTAATGTTACCACTTCATCAAATGATTTCGATTGAATATATAACTGTTTACTAACCATGTCAAGGCGTTTGCTGGTTTCAACCATTAAATCGGAATTGTTATATCCTTGTAATTCTTTGTATCTGTCTACCCCTCCAAAGCCCGCTTGTCGGATAGTTACAGGTATTGGCTCTGCTTCAAAAATGGTACGGTACACATTGTTGTCTCTTTCCTGAATGTCGCCCAACACTTCGGTAACCTGTCCCATACGGTTATTTAAAAGTTCGTATTGCAGTGTTAGTTCAGAAATTTCACGTTGCAATTGTTTTTCTTTCGGAGAATCCAGATATTTATAGGCAAATCCAATAGTTAAAGTCGCAAATACCAAACCTGTTGCCAAATAGGACAATACCCTAAAAACACGTTTACGCAGTGATACCGTGATTTTTTCAAAAGAAAGTGAATGGCTGTTAAACTTATAATTTATCTTGCTCATTATTTTTAATCACCCGGCGGGTTCCCTTTTCCGAAGAAAAATAATTTTCTTTACGAGTTTCTTTGATACTTCTAATGCGAATTTACGCAAATAAACTAAATTTGCAATCCTCTTAACAAGAGTTGGCAATAATGCAATAAGCAATTTATCAATAGACAATTTAACAATTTAAAATCTTACCTGTCGCCTCCTCTCTTGAGGAGAGGGGATTAAGGGGAGAAGTAGTACCCAAAAGCAATGGAATCAAGTAAAGTTCGTCAAACATTTTTAGATTTTTTTAAATCAAAAGGACATCAAATTGTTCCATCCGCGGCGATGGTAGTTAAAAACGATCCTACACTCATGTTCATCAATTCGGGTATGGCTCCTTTTAAGGATTTATTTTTGGGAAACGCTCCCATCAAATACGCTCGTATTGCCGATACTCAAAAATGTTTGCGCGTAAGTGGCAAACACAATGATTTGGAAGAGGTGGGGGTGGATACCTATCATCATACCATGTTTGAAATGCTTGGCAACTGGAGTTTTGGCGATTATTTTAAAAAAGATGCCATTTCCTGGGCTTGGGAATTACTGACAGAAGTTTACAAAATTGATAAATTGCGTTTATATGTAACCGTGTTTGAAGGCAGTACCGATGATGGTTTAGCCTTTGACCGGGAAGCTTATGATATATGGAAACAATTTATTCCGGAAGAAAGAATTTTGCGAGGGAATAAAAAAGATAATTTCTGGGAAATGGGTGATACAGGTCCTTGTGGACCTTGTTCCGAAATCCATTACGATGGTCGTTCTTCGGAAGACAGGCTTAAAATTAGTGGTGCTTCACGTGTAAACAATGATGATCCTCAAGTAATTGAAGTGTGGAACAATGTGTTTATGGAATTTAACCGTAAAGCCGATGGAAGTCTTGAAAAATTGCCGGCACAGCATGTTGATACAGGTATGGGCTTTGAGCGATTGGTGCGTGTTTTACAAAACAAACAATCAAATTACGATACGGATGTTTTTAAACCATTGCTGGATAAAATTGAAGAATTAAGCTCGCTGAATTACCTTCCTGAAAATGAAAATAATGAAGTGAATAAAGCGCAACGTACCGTAAATATCGCAATGCGCGTGATTGCGGATCATATTCGCGCTATTTCATTCAGCATTGCTGATGGTCAGTTGCCTTCCAATACCGGTGCTGGTTATGTGATACGAAGAATTTTAAGACGTGCAATCCGTTATGGTTATCAATCATTAAATTTGAAAGAACCTTTTATGTATCAATTGGTTTCTGTACTTGCAAATCAAATGGGACATGCTTTCCCTGAATTGATCTCGCAAAAATCATTGATTGAAAAAGTAATTAAAGAAGAAGAAACTTCTTTTTTCAGAACCTTGGAAAAAGGAATTGAGAGGTTTAATTCAATGTTCAATTTTGTAAAATTTGGTGATGCCTTAAAAAAAGAAAGAATTTTAAAAGGCGAACATGCATTTGAACTTTACGATACATTTGGTTTTCCTATTGATTTGACTATTTTAATTGCAAAAGAGCAAAATATCAGCGTTGATATTGAAGGGTTTAATATAGAATTAGAAAAACAAAAAGCTCGTTCCCGTGCTGCAACAGCAATTGACACAGGCGATTGGGTTTTAGTGAATGGAAGAAAAGCGGGAGAGGGAGGAAGAGCATTTGTTGGCTATAAAATTTTAGAGTGTGAAGCAAAAATCATTCAGTATCGAAAGGTTAAAGCAAAAGGGAAGGAGCAATTTCAACTTGTTTGGGATCAAACTCCATTTTATGCCGAAAGTGGTGGACAGGCTGGAGATGCCGGTGTACTTGAATCCGCAAATGAAAAAGTGATTATTTCTGATACAAAAAAAGAAAATGGTATCATCATTCATTTCGCTGATAAACTTCCTGAAAATTTTTCACAACTATTTATCGCTAAAGTGGATGTTGAAAAACGTTTACTCACAGAGAATAATCACAGCTCAACACATTTGTTACATGCGGCATTGCGCCAAGTATTAGGCACACATGTTGAACAAAAAGGATCGCTGGTAAATGATGAACATCTGCGTTTCGACTTTTCACATTTTTCTAAAGTAACGGATGAGGAAATTACACAAATAGAAGCGATTGTCAATCAAAAAATTCGTCAAAACATTTCATCGGATATAAAAGAAATGTCTATTGATGATGCCCGTAAAACAGGCGCTATGGCTTTGTTTGGCGAAAAATATGGTGATGTAGTCAGGGTAGTTGCTTTTGATAAAAATTATTCCATTGAATTATGCGGTGGTACACATGTGCCTTCAACCGGACAAATAGGTTTATTTAAAATTACTTCGGAGAGTGCTGTTGCTGCTGGCATCAGGCGTATTGAAGCAATCACATCGGTTAAAGCGGAAGCGTTTTTTACTCAACAAACAGCCTTGGTACATGAACTAAAAACACTTTTAAACAATCCGAAAGATATTTTGAAAAGTGTAGAAAATTTAATGGAACAAAATTCCGAATTGCAAAAACAGATAGATCAAAATCTTCGTGATAAAGCGAAAGGATTAAAAATAGAATTGCTCTCAAAAAAACAAATGATCAACGGAATTAATTTTATCGCGGAAAGAATTGATTTAGATTCGGCTGATGCGATAAAAGATCTTTCATTCGAATTACGCAATCAAATAGATAATTTATTTATGGTGCTTGGCGCTGAAGTAAAAGGTAAACCAAGTTTATCCATTATTATTTCTGATAACCTGGTAAAAGAAAAAAAACTGAATGCCGGAACCATTGTGCGTGAAATAGCGAAAGAAATTCAAGGTGGAGGTGGTGGTGCGCCCTTCTATGCGACAGCCGGAGGTACCAATTCTCATGGAATTACAAAAGCATTAGAGAAAGCGAAGGATTATTTTTCAATCCTCCAGTCAATAGGCAATATCCCCTGATGTTCCAAAATTTTATTGGTTTTCGAGAAATGTTTGCAACCAAAAAATGCACCACGAGCCAATGGAGATGGGTGTGCCGCTTTTAAAATAAAATGTTTTTCTTTATCAATCAACTCTTCTTTTGTATGAGCAAATCGTCCCCACAATAAAAATACTACTCCTTTTTTTTGTTCTGATATTGTTTTAATTACAGCATCTGTAAATATTTCCCAGCCTTTCCCTTGGTGTGAACCGGCTTGCCCTTCGCGTACAGTTAATGTCGCATTAAGTAATAAAATACCTTGATCTGCCCACGTCTCCAGATTTCCGCTTTGTGGTATCGGAATGCCTAAGTCGGACTGTAGTTCTTTAAAGATATTTACCAAGGAAGGAGGCTTTGTAATACCTGAGCTAACAGAGAATGATAAACCGTTTGCTTGTCCCCTTTTATGATAAGGGTCTTGCCCAATAATTACGACCCTTAGTTTTTCGAAAGGAGTATGGTTAAAGGCTGCAAATATTTGACTCCCGGGAGGAAACAGGGCATAATTTTTTTTCTCCAGAATCAAAAATTCTCTAAGTTTTAAAAAGTATGATTCTGAAAATTGATTGTTCAATACTTTTTTCCAACTCGGATGAATGGCAACATCTAGTGTATTCATAGTTTGTTTTTTATCTGGTAAATTTTTTGAAGCTCTGTATCGGGCTTATTCATTAGCCTAAAAGTACTATCAATTAAGTAAATTTGATTAAGTATTTTAAAATATTTAATAATACTATTGTTTAAATAAAAGAATTATGATAACTTTGTCCTTCATAAGATATTTAAAGAACCAATTTTATCTGCTCGAACATGAAAAAAGTTTTTGTAATTATTCTGTCTTTTATTTTTATTAGTGCTGTAATGGTGTCATGCAAGGTTCAGCATGAACGTTGTGCCGCATACGGGAAAATCAATAAAATTGATACCGGGAAATCTATTACCAATAGAACAATAAAATCAATCTAATATCCCTTTAAATCTTATGGATTGGCTAACCCTTACATCTGAAAAACAGTTGGAGGAAATCAATCTGAAATCATTTGAAAAGCAACTAACAGGTGTTATGCTTTTTAAACACAGCACCCGTTGCTCTATCAGTTCAATGGCGCTTAACCGTTTGGAACGTAACTGGCAATTTTCAAACAATAGCTTTCCTGTTTATATACTTGATTTGCTTGAGTATCCTACTGTTTCCGCAAAAATAAGTGATCTGTTTAATGTCCGTCATGAATCTCCACAAGTTTTAATAATAAAAAACGGGAAATGTATTTATACAGCGTCTCATTCTGATATTATCGTTGCAGATATCGAAACGGCTCTTACTATTTAAAAACTTTTAAAAATTCTTCTTTATAACTTGCAGAGATATCAATTTCTGATCCATCAACCAGTAGCACAAATCCTCCATTTCCTTTTTGATACGATTTAACAAAGTTGATATTTATGATGTGGGATTTATGAACCTGTATAAAAGGGAAAGTGCAAACCAACCTTCCCTATAAAATTTGAAATTAAATAAAAACCAAAAATCATGAAAAAAAACAAATTAATGAGAATGGTTTTGACCGCAATATTGACCGCAAATAAATAAAAAACCCTTCAACATACTACTGTTAAAGGGTTTTTCATTTTAATCGCTTGTTTATCAAATGTATTTATTAATATATTTGTGATCCCAATTGGATTCGAACCAATGACCGCAAGTTTAGAAAACTTGTGCTCTATCCAGCTGAGCTATGGAATCAAAAAAAAACTAATCAACCAATTTGAAAATTTGTCAGATGAAAAACAAATTAACGAATTACCTAATTAGCCAATTATCTGTCGGGGCGGCAAGACTCGAACTTGCGACCTCCTGGTCCCAAACCAGGCGCGATAACCAACTACGCTACGCCCCGAATTTTCTTTCTAAATACCTTTTTGCACCTTGTTTCTTAATCTGGCTCTCCAGTTTAACAGCTTCTGATCGAGATAAAACTTCAATTTTCCAAATCAATTCCCAAGGTACTCCAATTTTAGAATATTTTCCCTGTCCAGAATTATGTCTTAATAACCTGTCTTTAATATTATTAGTCTGCCCTGTATAATATTTTTGTAAAAAACGACTACAAAGAATGTAAACGACTATCACTATATTAGTTAATCTTGACAAATCGACACTTCAACCTTCCCGCTCTAAGCGGGACGCGATAACCAACTACGCTACGCCCCGAATATACATACACTACTTTTAATACAAAAACTCAAAAGCGAGCGCAAATGTACTACAATTTTTAATGTTGTCAACAAATTCTGAAAATACTTTTTTGGGATGACTGGGGAAATCATAGTTGGAATTTATTCTTTGATTAAAAGTTTTTATCTTGCAGGTAATTTACAATCATGCAAAAAGTAAAACTAACAATCGGTCGCAGAGAGAATATTGATTTCCCGGAACTTGGATTATTTGGAATTATTGCCAAAATTGACACAGGAGCATACACTACAGCTCTGCATTGCCATGATATTCAAGAAAAAAATGGAGCGCTGAACTTTAAATTACTTGACCCTTCGCATCCTGAATATAATGAACGGGTTCAAAAATTTACAGAATATTCTCAAAAAGAAATAAGAAACTCCTTTGGCGAAATAGAAACCCGTTATGTCATTAAAACCTTTATCAGGATGGGGCGGAAACGAATAAAAGCGTTAATTTCGTTAAGTGACAGAGGTAGGATGCGTTACCCCGTTTTGATTGGAAGAAAATTATTAAAAAATCGTTTTATTGTTGATGTTGCATTGTTGAATAATCTCTGTCTTGCCTCTTCATTAAAAGACTAGGAAAAGGCGAGATTCCTAATAATCAGAACCGTACTTATTCATACATAAACCAGAATATGAAAATAGCAATTTTATCGCGCAACTTAAAACTTTATTCTACTCGACGATTAGTGGAAGCCGCTGAACAACGGGGGCATGAAGTGATTGTGCTTGATCACTTGAAATGCGTTTTGGTAATTGAAAAAGGTCGCCCAAATATTTTTTACGGCGGCAAAGAAGTGGTTGGCGTTGATGCAATCATCCCACGTATTGGCACTTCTGTAACATTTTATGGCGCCGCTGTGGTTCGCCAGTTTGAACAGATGAAAGTATTTTCTTCGGTTGAATCACAAGCGTTGGTTCGTTCCCGCGATAAGCTGCGAAGCTTGCAATTATTGGCTAAAGCGGGACTTGGTATGCCAAAAACAGCCTTTGCTTCTACTCCTAAAAATATTGATAATGTACTTGAACAAGTCGGAGGTGCTCCCGTTGTGATTAAGCTTCTGGAAGGAACACAGGGCATTGGTGTTATTTTGGCTGAAACGCATAAATCTGCAAAATCGGTTATCGAATCTTTCCTTGCTCTAAAGGCAAATATTTTAGTTCAGGAATTTATTAAAGAGGCAGGTGGTGCCGATATCAGGGCTTTTATTGTGGATGGGAAAATTGTGGGCGCAATGAAACGACAAGGCTTACCGGGTGAATTCAGAAGCAATTTACATCGTGGAGGAAGTGCCAAAATTATTGAATTAACAAAAGAAGAACGCGAAACAGCTATTAAAGCTGCAAAAAAATTAGGATTAGCGATTGCAGGGGTTGATATGTTACAATCTGAACGTGGACCATTAGTAATGGAAGTAAATTCTTCCCCCGGATTAGAAGGTATTGAAGCAGCTACAGGTGGTGATATTGCTGGGAAAATTATCGAATACATTGAGCGAAATGAATTTAACCATGAACTCTAAATGAAATTTTGATTTTTGGAATTGGAGCCTTATTGCGTTTTATTTACAATTCTACAATTCACAAATGCTAAAAATCCGCAACGCTAAAAAATGACTTACTCCAATAAAAATATTCGAATTAATGGTATTGATATAAAACCCGGAACTGATAAGCAGGTAAGCCTCAATTGGTACCAATTGCCTACCAAAACAGTTATTGAAATTCCTGTTTATGTTTTTCGTTCCATCATCCCCGGACCTGTAGTATTGATACTTGCCGGGATGCATGGGGATGAAATTAACGGAATCGAAATTGTTCGCAGATTGATCACGCATGATGATGTGAAAAAACCTTTATGCGGTAGCATCATCGCGATTCCTGTTATCAACATAATTTCGTTTTTAGCTGGTACCCGCGATCTGCCTGATGGAAGAGACTTAAATCGTTGCTTCCCCGGAACAAAAGCCGGTTCGCTTGGTGGTAGGATTGCACATGATCTGATGAATGAAATTATTCCTCAAATTGATTTTGGTATCGACTTTCATACGGGTGGTGCAAAAATCAACAACTATCCCCAATTGCGCTGTGTGTTCAGCAATAAAATAAATTTGGATTTAGGTAAGAAATTTTCTCCTACACTTATTTTAAATGCCCCCTTTCGCGATAACACACTGCGTAAAGAAGCGGCTAAGAAAGGAAAATCCATTTTAGTGTTTGAAGGTGGAGAATCTTCTCGTTTTGATTATTTATCTATCAACGAAGGAATGAATGGCTGTTTACGACTCATGAAACATTTAAAAATGATTAACATAGACCTGCCTAAAAATCCAACCGTTTTATTGGGTAAATCAACATGGGTACGTGCTAAATCATCAGGATTATTTCACACTTCTAAAACTAACGGAGCACATATCCTGAAAGGAGAAATTATTGGAATGATTTGCGATCCCTATGGTGAACATCAGGAAAAACTGGTTGCTCCCAACGATGGTTATATTGTTGGAATGAATAATCAGCCCGTAGTTAACCAAGGTGATGCCTTGATACATATCGGGATTGAAGAATAATAGCTAATTTAGCCGCTGTGTATTACCGAATTTTAAATTAATTTATATGACATTTAGCATTGAAGGAAATATTGTTGATGTATTGAATCAGGTTATTTTTAAAGGCATAATAAACGTTGAGCGGGGAATTATAAAAAGTATTGTTAAGAAAGACACTTCATCTACAAATTATATTCTTCCCGGGTTTATTGATTCGCATATGCATGTGGAAAGTTCCATGCTTATTCCTTCTGAGTTTGCCCGGCTTGCAGTTACTCATGGCACTGTAGCTGTCGTTTCTGATCCTCATGAAATTGGCAATGTGTTGGGCATTGACGGTGTTAAATACATGATAGATAACGGAAAGAAAGTGCCTTTTAAATTTTATTTAGGGGCACCCTCCTGTGTCCCTGCAACAACATTTGAAACAGCCGGTGCTGTCATAGGTTTAAAAGAAATAGAAGAATTATTACAACTACCTGAAATTATTTGCCTTGCGGAAATGATGGATTTCCCGGGAGTTTTATCGGATGATGAAACGGTAATAAAAAAAATTAAACTTGCACATCAATACAAAAAAGTAGTAGATGGCCACGCTCCCGGACTTCGCGGGGAAGATGCGAAAAAATATGTAGCAGCAGGTATTTCAACAGATCATGAATGTTATACTGCCGATGAAGCATTGGAAAGAATACAGCTTGGGATGAAAATACTGATACGCGAAGGAAGCGCCGCAAAAAACTTTGATGTTCTTATTGATTTAATGCATGAACATTATTCCAATATGATGTTTTGCTCTGACGACAAGCACCCAAATGATTTGGTGGTAGGTCATATCAATGATTTGGTAAAACGCGCCATAAAAAAAGGTATTCCGCCAATGCATGTATTTCAGGCTGCATGTGTAAATCCTGTTAAACATTATGGAATGAACGTAGGACTTCTTCAACATAACGATCCTGCTGATTTTATAGTAACAGACAACTTAACGGACCTAACAATTCTTGAAACATATATCAATGGTGAACTAGTTGCAAAAAACGGAAAAAGTTTTATCCCATCTGTAAAAGCTGAAATTCTAAATAATTTTAATTGTAACAAAATTTCTGAGAAAGATATTGAAGTCATTGCTGATGGCAGTAAAATAAAAATTATTACAGTAGATGACGGACAGCTGATTACCAGTGAAACGATAGCTGAAATGACTCCTAAAAACAATCAGCTTTACAGTGAACCATCTAAAGACATATTAAAATTAGTGATTGTTAATCGTTATAATGATGCTCCACCAAGTGTTGCATTTGTAAAAAACTTTGGATTTAAAAAAGGAGCAATGGCTTCCACCGTTGTTCACGATAGTCACAATATTATTGCAACTGGCGTTAGTGACGCAGATATTGTAGCTGCAATTAACTTGTTGATAGAGCACAAAGGAGGTATTTCTGCTGTAAATGGCGAATTTAAAGATATTCTGCCATTGCCGGTGGCCGGATT
Source organism: Bacteroidia bacterium (assembly GCA_036170475.1). GTDB lineage: Bacteria > Bacteroidota > Bacteroidia > 2-12-FULL-35-15 > 2-12-FULL-35-15 > 2-12-FULL-35-15. The sequence continues at coordinate 28,172 of JAVHPE010000245.1, forward strand.
AATGAGTACTGAAGACGGATACTCAGTTGCTAAAAAATACGAATTGATCGATAAAAAAATAAAAACATGGGGATGCTCATTGCAATCTCCCTATATGACATTGTCGTTTCTTGCTCTGCTTGTAATACCAACTCTAAAATTAAGTGATAAAGGTTTGTTTGATGGAAAGGAATTTAAAATCACCTCTTTGTTTGCAAAATAAAACCAGTATTAATAATGAAAATTTTTTTAAAAAATAAATTCATCGTTCTATTTCTAATTATTGTTGCTATTGTTTTGTATGCAAGCAGTACACGTAGTTTTATGCTTGAAATTATTTTCAAACCGCTCATCGTTATTAGTTTATTAGTTTATTTATTTATTCAGGGTGGACAAAAAGAAAAAGCGGTAATCTTTGCTATTGGTGGTTTACTACTATCATTGTTTGGAGATGTGTTCCTTCTCTTTCAGGAACAAGGCCCTTTGTTTTTTATTGGCGGGTTAATTTCTTTTTTACTTGCACATTTGTCATACATTTTTTATTATCTGCGCTCATCCGAAAGCAATGCTGTAAAGAAATTAAAGAATAAAACAGTTTTTATTTTGTTAATGGTACTGTACGGAATTGTATTTTATATTTTGCTCTATACTGACCTGGGAGGATTGAAAATACCAGTGTTTATTTATACTACGGTCTTAATTAGTATGAATATCTTTGCTTTGAATAGGTATGGCAAAGTGAATGATAAAAGTTTTAAACTGATTATGATTGGAGCAATATGCTTCGCTATTTCTGACAGCTTGTTGGCGATCAATAAATTTCTTTTACCACTCCCTATCGCGGGAGTATGGATTTTAGCTACCTATGCCGCGGCTCAGTATTTTATTACACAAGGAGTGTTAGGCACTGTAAAGAAATAAAAAGTACAGAATTGGCGAAGTAATTTTGTTCTTTTTCAAGGCACGGCAGCCAGCCAGTGGCTGGATGAGCGAGACTGTGCGCGGTTAGGCGAATAGCCTTAGCTATTTAACGATTTTACAACGCAGTAAAAGGGCAAAAGGACAAGCCAAAATGTATAGGTTATTTCTTTACAATGCCTCAAGTAAAAAGCAATAACAAAAATGGAAAACAGTTTAGCAGTAGACATGCCTATTAACATCAAACGAATTTTTGATGCACAAAAAAAAAATCAGCTATCCGTTAAGAGTGCCTCTATTGATGATCGTAAAGCAAAACTTAAGAAATTAAAAGTCGCAATAAAAGCCAGTGAGAACGATATTTTCGAAGCATTAAAAAAAGATTTAAGAAAACCAATTTTTGAATCTGCCGTGTTTGAAGTGTTTTTTATTTATGCTGAAATAGATTTCGCTATAAAAAATTTATCACTATGGACGCAACCACAAACAGTGCCCTCCAACCTTTTAAATTTAATGACCAGATGTAATATTACCTACGAACCTAAAGGTGTTTGTTTAATTATTGCACCCTGGAATTATCCATTTCAATTATTAATTTCCCCATTAGTTTCAGCTATTGCTGCCGGAAACTGTTGTGTTCTTAAGCCTTCGGAATTAGCACCCGCTACAAGCAATGCAATAGCAACCTTGATAAAAAATATCTTTAATGAGGAAGAAATAGCGGTTGTAGAAGGGAACGTAGGTGTTTCAACCGAGTTGTTGAGTTTGCCTTTTAATCATATATTTTTTACCGGCAGCACACAAATTGGAAAAGTAGTAATGGAAGCAGCTTCCAAACATCTTTCTACTGTAACCTTAGAATTAGGCGGCAAATCTCCTGCAATTATTGATGAACAGGTTGATTTGAAAAAAGCTGCTACTAAAATTGCCTGGGGGAAATTCGTAAACTCTGGACAAACATGTATTGCCCCCGATTATGTTTTTGTACATGAAAATCAACAGGAAAAATTTATTGAATTGCTAAAATCTACGATTGAAAAACAATATTTTAAAAATGGACAGATTAACAAAGATGATTATTGTAAAATAATTTCTGAATCCCATTTTAAACGATTGAAAAATTTATTGGATGATGCCGTTAAAAAGGGAGGACAGATTAAATTTGGGGGAGCTTTTGAAGAAGAGAGCAGAACAATACATCCAACTGTTTTGACAAATGTATCTTTGGATTCCTATATTATGCAGGAAGAAATTTTTGGACCAGTTCTTCCTGTAATAACATATAAAAATAGTACTGAAGTTATTGATTATATTAATGCTCGTAATAAACCACTGGCATTATATGTATTCAGCTCCAATAAAAAAAATGTTGAACGTATTTTAAAACAAACCTCTTCAGGAGGTGCATGTGTAAATGATGTGTTGATTCATATTTCAAATCCGAATTTGCCTTTCGGTGGAATAAATACCAGTGGAATGGGTGGCTCTCATGGTATTCACGGATTTAAAACATTTTCTCACGAACGCTCCGTTATGTACCAATCTCAATTAGTTGATCTTGGTAAAATCATTTATCCTCCTTATATTGGTAAAGGAATTATTTTAAAAATGTTAAGAAAATTGATGTAACAAAAAAATAGATTATGAAACAATTTGCAATAGCAATTCATGGTGGAGCAGGAGCTATTCCTCGATCAATCATGAATCCTGAAAATGAGAAAAATTATAAAAAAGGGCTGGAAGAGGCCATACTTGCCGGTGATGCAATTTTAGCATCAGGAGGGAAAGCTGTTGACGCAGTGGAAGCGGCTGTAAATAGCCTGGAAGACAATCCTATTTTTAATGCTGGAAGAGGTGCTGTTTTTACTAACAAGGGGACTAATGAATTAGACGCTTCTATCATGGATGGGAAAAATCTGATGGCTGGTGCTGTAACAGGGATTAAGAATATAAAAAATCCTGTTTCGCTGGCAAGAGTAGTAATGGAGTACTCGGAGCACGTCTTTTTATCGGGATTAGGAGCAATGGAATTTGCAGAAAAGATGAAATTGGAATTTGCGCCCGATGAATATTTTTTTGTACAGGATCGCTTTGATCAGTTATTATACGCAAAAGAATTTGATCAGGTAGTTTTAGACCATGGTAATGTACTGGGGACAAAAGGAACACCACCCTCAAAAAAAGGAACTGTTGGGGCGGTAGCCCTTGATAGCTATGGAAATATTGCTGCAGCAACTTCTACCGGAGGAATGACAAATAAAAAATTTGGAAGAGTTGGGGATAGTCCTGTCATAGGAGCCGGGACGTATGCAAATAATAATACCTGTGCTGTTTCATGTACCGGCCATGGCGAATTTTTTATTCGTTCAGTGGTCGCGTATGATATTTCCTGCCTGATAGAATACAAAGGATTATCCTTAAAACAGGCATGTGATATTGTAGTTTATCAGAAGTTGGTAAAAATTGGAGGAGAAGGAGGACTCATTGCTATTGATGCAAAAGGAGAAATTGAAATGCCCTTTAATTCAGAAGGAATGTACCGTGCAATGAGAAAATCAGGAGGAAAAATTTTTACAGGCATCTATAAAGATTAAATTCCGTTTTATCATACTACTGATTACAAAGATTTAATTGTTATCGTAAAATTTCATCTTTAGGAAGCTGTTTTGGGTGTACGACAAATTTCCCTGGTTTCATAAATTTTAGAAGCCATCGCAGATATTTCGACAGGCTCAATATGACTCGCGCGCCGTCAGTCAGAGCTTGTCGAAGACCTTGGGGAGGCATTTATGTTTGAAGGTTCCATAACATGATGGCTTGCTTCAAGGTAGAGAATAAATATATTTAGGGATATTTGTCGTACACCCGCTGTTTTTTTGTGAAAATAGTTCCTTTTTATTTCCCTATATTTGTATCCGGCAACAAAAGGTTGTTTTTGTAACTTTTTTTGCAATGTAGAGTAAAACATTAATGTTTAGTGCATCATAAAACAAATTTAAAAATTCCCTTTCTCTAATGTACAAACAAAATTGAGACAAAAATTAAAATTTTACATAATGATGAAGTTTACAAACAGGGACAATTAGCTTAAAAGCAGAGATAAGATGAAAAAACTCATTACCTTTTCTGCTGTTTTTTTTATTTCCCTCTTTTGGAATGGGTTAGGGGAAAAGTTATGTGCTCAGCAAAATGTAGGAATAGGTACCACCAGTCCGGATCCCTCAGCTCGATTAGATATATTTTCAAATAACCAGGGATTATTGATACCCCGTGTAAGTTTATTGTCCATCAATGACATAGCCACGATAACAAATCCTGCCG
>JAVHPE010000246.1:0-1790 GCA_036170475.1 Bacteroidia bacterium
ATATTAAAGACTTTCGAGACTCCGAAATTCCAGTATTTTCACCAGACGAATTGGTAAAAAAATTGTTACTATTTAGGTAGTCTGATAATAGGGCTTTGCACCTAATTATATTCATCTAAGATATAGAATTCCTAGTCCTTTTAAGCATTTTACTTTTTGTCTTGAAACAAAAAGTAACAAAAAATTCAAGAAAAGGTCATCGGCACACGCACTAGCAAATGCTGCCCCCGCTACCTTTTCTGGCTTACGCGCCTTTCAGATTATAATTTTTGCTAAATCTGTTAGTTTTATTAATTTTAAAAACAATAAAATAGTTTAAGGGATTGGACCTAAACTGTAACAAAAAATTATAATACTTAGAGCCTACTCATAAACTCAGCCGGTATTTTTTAATTTTAGAACAAAGCAGTTCAATTATTTTATCAATAATTTGAGCGCACAAGGTTTGCATCGTCCTGAAATAGGTTGACTGGTAAAAGAATAGCCTTCACAAACAGGTTGGCATATTGTCGGTTCGCCTAAAGCTAACGGACATGGTAAGAAATAAAAAACGACGGATCTCTGTTTATTTTATTGGATTAATAATTTTGAAGTCCTTTATATTTACAAAATCTTCAACATTATTTGTATATAAATTACAGCCGTAAATTTTTGCAGATGCTGCAATGATAGAATCTCCAACTGACATAGACTTTTTTTGCCTGTATTTTATGGCTTGGTCTATTATTTCATCTGATATAGGGAAGATGTCTATCACATTAAATATTGCCTCAAAATATTTGGTTTGTTCGGCTGTTATTTTATGATAACCCAATACTTCCAGTTTGGAAATAATAGAGCAAACAGTTTCTGATTTCTTAATTAATTCACGTAAATATCTGTGCTGTACAGAAGCAGAATAAATAAGGATATTACTATCTAACAAAATCATATTCCGTTAAAGTTTAAGTTTCTGTCGGCTCTGGCAGTTTTTTGCCATTTCTTAATATTACCGAATGTTGAAATATCAGCACCTTTATCAATTATTTGATACATTTTTTGTAATTCGGTAGGTTTAGCTTTTACCTTTTCGGAATAAATAAATTTTTTTATACCAAGTTTTTCCGCAATAGAAATTAAAAGATTTAATTCTTTGCGGGTTTCTATTTCAAATGTTATGCGTTCCATAAAATACTTTTTACAATTACCCGTAAAAATACATCATTTAGAGTATGAAATCAAATTTATTCGCTCATTCATTTTGTTTTGTAATTTTGTGCAGCGCATTCAGCATACCCAGGATGCTGTGAACCTTGATGATTTCGGCAGAATTTCGCTTAACCCTTATGTTAGTGAACAGACAAAGGAACAAGAGCGAAAATTATCAGCACCACTTTACACAACTTCGGAATAACTGAAAACGACAGCAAACACGACCCGCAAGGAAAATATCCGATTGACTGCCACATAAATAAAATGGAAAGACCTCTGTTTATTTTTGCAATCTCACAACTCGCTATGCAGGCGATAAGCCAAATTTTCCACCCCGCTTTTTTATCATTCAACAAATAATTTAATACATTTGATTGCTCATTTAAAATATTAAAAAAGAATTTGAAAACAAAACTACAAATACGCAAAAACATTTTTCACTCCGTTCTTTTTATAACCGTATTGTTTTTCTACTACTCCTGCTCCAACAACTCCGAAACAAATACGGGGCAGGCGAAACAGGAAAACCAAAAAACTGGAATAGTAAAACAAGACACCGTTTCTCCTCCCCGAATAACTGTTTTAATCCCGCTAATTAG
>JAVHPE010000247.1:0-2254 GCA_036170475.1 Bacteroidia bacterium
ATTTACTGGGATCAAACTTCATTTTTCTTGCGATTGCAATTGGTTGTTTTTTTATTATACCCAATACATACAGCTATCTTACCGTTTTAATACTTACGCCAATATTGGTGCTGATATTATTGTCGATTGGTAAAATGTTGGCGGTTTTTCAGCTAAAGGCCTATACATTTTCATTCAGCGTTGTTTGTTCCGCTTTTCTCTTTTCAATCAATCAGCGTTGGTTTCAAAAATATTTACAAGTGGTAACGACTCAATATTTTTCTGCGGAAAAAACAATTTATAAATACCTTAACTCCCTACAACGCTTCAAAAATGAACATCTTTATAAAATCATTCTTCCTTTTTCGGGCGAATGGAGCGTAAGTCAGGGTTATGATGGAAAAGTAACGCATTTGGGCAATTGGAGTAAGGCATTGGATTTTGTAATAGTTGATTCAAAATCGAATAGTTACCGTGAACCAACTTCATACAAGGAAGGCTTTTCGAAAGAAAATTTTTACTCTTATAATAAAGAAATTTTTGCCCCCTTTGATGGTTATGTATATGATATAATTAATACTGTTGAAGATAATGATGTGGGTGACGTTAATACGGAGCAAAATTGGGGTAATACAGTTATTCTGAATCACCTTAATGGCTTATTTTCGCAGATTAGTCACATAAAAAAAGATTCCTTTAATGTTTTTATCGGGCAATATATTTATAAAGGAACTTTTATTGCAACCTGCGGAAACTCTGGTCGTTCACCTGAACCGCATATTCATTTTCAATTACAAACCTTGCCCACTGTAGGAGAAAAAACAATAACATACCCCATTTCCTATTTTATTGAGCGGAACGGGAAAGAAAAATTTTTGAAAATTTCTGAAGTTCCGAAACAAGATTCTTTCATAAGTAATGTGCAGGTAAATGAATTATTGATTTTAAGTTTCTCATTTTATCCCGGACAAAAAATTACTTTTCAAAAAGAAAACACGTCAATAAATATTAACTGGGAAGTTTTTACAGATGCCTGGAACCGAACATATATTTATTGTAAGGAAAGTAAGTCCTATGCATATTTTATTAACGATGGTGTAATGATTTATTTTACTGATTTTGAAGGAGACCACAAATCATTATTGTTTAATTTTTATCTTGCCGCATATAGGCAGTTGCTTGGGTATTATGAAAACATTAAAGTAAAAGATAATGTCCCATTAATCCATTTCAATAATAAATTGATTCAATTTTTTCAGGATTTTGTCGCTCCTTTTTATTTGTTTACAAAAGCAAACCACACCTCAACTTTTACCTATGCGGATAATATTTATGCCCCGCAAAAATTAATTATTAACACAGAAATTGAAACTAAACTAATAAACTATACATTTAAAAAAGTTAATTTTGAAATGGAATTAAAAGATAATAAAATTCATCGTTTTACTATTCATAATAAGAATAAAACAGAATCATTTGTATGGATATCTTGATATTGTTGGTGTCTCAATAACCTAATAAATAATATCTTAATAATGGTAAAAAAAACTAAAATGAAACTAGTAGAAAAATCAATCAGCCTTGTCATTATTTTTTTAGCGCTAAATGGAAATGCACAAGACAAAGTGCTAATGAACGCTTTTAGCCAATCCTACGACTTAGAAGCAAGTCAAAAATATGATGCTGCGATATCGGCTCTCAATGCTGTTTATAATGTCTCATCGTATGAAACCAATATCCGATTGGGGTGGTTGAATTATCTCGCAGGCAAACATGCCGAATCGATTTCTTATTATCAAAAAGCAATAGCATTAATGCCCGCTGCTACTGAACCACTTTGGGCTATCATTAATCCATTTACTAAATTGGAAAAATGGAATGAAATAGAAAAAACCTACCTTTCTATCTTAAAAATAGATTTCAAAAATGCATCTGCGAACTATAATCTGGGCTTAATTTATTATTATCGTAAAGACTATGTAAATGCAAAAAAATATTTTGACAATTCTTTAAACCTTTCTCCATTTGGTTATTACAATATGTTAATGAGTGCCTGGACAAATTATTTCCTTGGTAATAAAAATGAAGCAATGACCTTATTCAATAAAACATTATTGTACAGCCCGAATGATAAATCCGCTTTAGAAGGATTAAGTTTGATCAAATAAACGGATGTGCTAATTTACTTTTTTTACCAACCTCTCCCCCTTGCCCCTCGCCTTGAAAAAGGAGAGGGGATAAGTCCTTCTCCTTCATTAAGGAGAAGGATTTAGGA
>JAVHPE010000247.1:2354-8938 GCA_036170475.1 Bacteroidia bacterium
TTGAAAAAGGAGAGGGGATAAGTCCTTCTCCTTCATTAAGGAGAAGGATTTAGGAGGAGGTTTAATTGAGAATTTTACCAACCTCTCCCCTTGCCCCTCTCCTTGGAAAAGGAGAGGGGATAAGTCCTTCTCCTTCATTAAGGAGAAGGATTTAGGATGAGGTTTAATTGTTAACCAATAATTTCAATGTATAAAATATTCGTTTTTCTTTTTTTTTCTTTTTTTACTGCTAATTGTGTTGCACAGGAAATACTAAACTCAGCAAATGTGGAGCAAAAAAGTGCTGACCTCTATCTTAATAGGAATTGGACTGAACTTATTACCTACGGCAATAATGCGATAGTTCAGGGAGTCGATTATTTTTATTTGCGTTTTAGGTTAGGTGTTGCCTTTTATGAACAAAAAAAATATAGGAATGCTACCAGCCATTTTGAAAAAGCAATAGGATTTAATTCTGACGATACACTTTCTCTGGAATATTTGTATTACAGCTATGTCTTTTCAGGAAGAAATAATGAAGCAAGAGCATTAACATCAATATTTCCAACCATATTGCGGGACAAAATAAAACCTCCCGGAAATAAAACTATCGAAAGTGTTTATGCCGAAGGCGGCATTGCAATCAGCAACCTAAATAACATCTTTAAGAATATTGATATTGACGGTCCGTCCAATATTTATGGAGAGGCTACAATCACCAATAATATGCAATACTGGCATGTAGGGTTAAATCATCAGTTGGGAGATAAAATTTCTATTTACCAAGGTTATAGTAATATCAAAATTGACATGACCAGAAAAATCATAACAAATAATAAAGACACTATTGATAATTATGGATTAAATCAACATGATTATTATATATGTGGTATCCGGCAATTAAAATATTTTTCTTTATCTCCTGCACTCCATCTTATTAATGTAAATTTTGGAAAATTAAATGCGAACTTTGATGCAACCAATAACAAGTATCTTTTTAAGAAAAAAGACACAACATTTATTAATTATGCTACTTCGCTTTCGCTACTGAAAAATATAAAAATTTATACGTTTAATTTATCCGCTGGATTTTCGCAATTGAATGGATTTAATCAAATACAAACAGGACTGTCACTGACGTATTACCCATATTCTACTACTAATTATTATGGCACTTCTTCACTTATTTATTTGAACGAAAATAATACAAACAGAATTATTGTAGCGCAAAAAGTAGGATTGAAAATAGTTCCAAAACTTTGGGTGGAGGCAGGAATTACCGTTGGGAATTTGCAAAATTATTGCGAAAATAATGCCTTTGTGGTTTTTAATACCGGTGATAAAATACTGTACAAATTCGAACTTGCCATTACAACGCCTTTGTTAAAACATGTTGATTTTTCAATACGATATGATTGTTTTAACAGAGAAAATACGTATTATCGCACTAATGATTTTTATAAAATAGAATCTGTAACAACGAATTATAAAACACAAACAATAATAGGAGGAATAAAATGGAAACTTTAAAAAAAATCATCTTTGCATCTTCAATTGCAATTGCAGCATTAAATAATGTTAATGCCCAGTCTGACCCGGAGCAAGATGCTTTTACCAACAGTTATGCTCTTGAATACAAAGGGGAATATGCAAAAGCTGTAGATGCAATAAAAAAAGGGTATGATGAAAAATCGTATGAATTTAATTTGCGCTCCGGTTGGTTAAACTATGAAGCAGGGCTTTACACGGAATCTCAGAATTATTATAAAAAAGCAATTGTATTAAATCCGAAATCACTTGAAGCGAAATTTGGATATATTTATCCAACCGTTGCATTAGGCAATATGGATCAGGTAATAACACAGTATAATAAAATTTTGGAAATAGATCCACAAAACACTTCCGCGAATTATCGTATGGGATTATATTATTACGATAAAAAAGATTTTCAAGCGGCATATAAATATTTCGATAAAGTAGTGACCCTTTATCCTTTTGGATATGAAGCGTTGCTGATGTATGCTTGGACAACCTACCAGCTTGGCAAAACAAAGGAAGCAAAAGTTTTATTTAAGAAAGCGCTGTTGTTTTCCCCAACCAGCAAATCCGCTTTGGAAGGCTTGAGTTTAATAAAGTAGAACCTATAATACCCTGACAGGGTTTCAAACCCTGTTAGGGGTAGTTAAATATTGAGAATTGAAATTATTTATAATGGAACAAAAAAATGAGCAAACCTACTTTTGATGAAATATACATGGAACTGGCGGAGAACCTTGCCAAACGTTCTCACTGCGTGAAAGCCAAAGTAGGTGCCGTACTTACAAAAGATACCCGTATCATTTCTTTAGGATATAATGGTCCTCCTGCCGGAACACACAATTGTGATGAAGTTTGGCCTGATGATGGATGTGCCCGGGATAGTAAAGGGAGTTGCTCTTTAGCTTTACATGCCGAACAAAATGCAATTTTGTATGCCGCGAAAAGTAATGTATCTATTGAAGGATCTACGCTGTATGTAACACTTTCACCGTGTATTTCCTGCGCCAGAGTTATATTTACTATCGGAATTAAAAAAGTCTATTATCTAAATTCGTATGCCGATTTCAAAGGCTTACCAAGTGATGAAGGGGTGGATTTTCTTGAAAAATTTGGTGTACAAGTAATAAAATATAATAAAAAAAATTGCCAATTTGAAAAGTCCGCAATTTGAAAATTCGTAATCTTTTAAAATCAGCATATCAGCACATTAGCACATCAGCACATTATTTATATGAATCGCCCTAAATTTTATATTTATCTTCCTATTGTATTTTCCCTTGTTTTAATTCTTGGAATTTTTATCGGAACATCATTTCATTTTAATAATAATTTGGGAATCATTTCTGTTGATGCTAATAATAAGTACAATAAAATAGAGGAAATATTACGCTACGTTCAGCAGGAATATGTCGATACCATTAATAGCAAACAATTAGTAGAAAAAACAATTGTATCCATGCTTCAAAATCTTGATCCGCATTCCTCCTATATTACTGCAGATGAATTACAAGCTAACAATGAACCTTTAAAAGGAAACTTTGAAGGGATTGGTATTGAGTTTAATATTGTGGAGGATACAATATGTGTAATTGCCGCTATTCCTGGTGGTCCGGCAGAAGGTGTTGGGGTGCTTGCCGGTGACAAAATAATAAAAGTAGAAGGCAAAAAAGTAGCGGGTATAAAAATCACGAACAAAGATGTGCTGGATAAACTCAAAGGGAAAGGGCATACAAAAGTAAACGTAAGTATTATGCGCAGAGGGAAATGTCAATTACTTGATTTTACTATTACACGTGGTACAATTCCTATTTATAGTATCGACGTGGCATATATGGTTAATCAAAAAACGGGATATATTAAAATCAGCCGGTTTTCAGCTACTACTTACAATGAGTATATTAGTGCATTTGATAAATTGAAAAAACAGGGGATGCAACAATTGATAATTGATTTGCGTGGAAACGGTGGCGGATATTTAAATACTGCTGTAGATATTGCAGATGAATTTTTAAGCGACGGAAAAGAAATTGTTTATACACAAGGTAGAGCCCGTCCACGAAAAGCATACAAAGCCACTGGCAAAGGGGATTTTGAAAATGGTAAATTAATTGTATTAATTGATGATGGATCAGCATCAGCAAGTGAAATCTTTGCAGGTGCTATTCAGGATAACGACAGAGGAACTATTATTGGCAGACGTTCATTTGGAAAAGGACTTGTTCAGGAACAAAGCGAGTTCAGTGATGGATCGGCTATGCGATTAACCATTGCCCGTTATTATACTCCAACAGGCCGTTGCATTCAAAAACCATATACTGATGATGTAGACGCCTATTATAGTGAAGAATATAAACGGTATTCAAGTGGAGAGCTTGAAAATGCTGATAGTATGAAGATTGCCGACTCCTTAAAATTTACTACTCCCGTAGGTAAAATTGTTTATGGAGGTGGAGGTATTACTCCGGATGTTTTTGTTCCGCTTGATACTACTGGTCGTTCACGTTACCTGAGCGAAGTAATTTATAGTGGTTTGGTAAATGATTTTGCTTTCGGGTATGCTGACAAGGAACGAAAAAAACTGAGTGCATATAAAACATTTCAGGTTTTTAATAAATCATTTTTTATAACTGAGGAAGTGTTTAATGAGTTTGTAAAGTACTCAAGAAAAAATAAAGTTATGGCAAATGCGAAGCAGAATAAAGGTTCTGAAGAAATAATTAAAATACAATTGAAGGCATTAATAGCGAGGAATATTTGGAACAACGAAGGCTATTATCCTGTAATTCAAAGTCGGGATAATGTTTTAAAGAAAGCAATCGAATTGATGAAATAAAAGAAACCCCTTCTAACCTTCCCGAATGGTAAGCTACTACTACTCACTAAACAATCTGTTTGGCTTGTGTATTGATTCTCCTCCCCTTTGGGGAGGTTGGAAGGGGTTTCAAATTATTTTTTTTCTTCTGTAGGAGCGGGAGCAACTGGTTCAGCAACTGGTGTAGCAGTTGAATCCAAAGCAGTAGTCATACTTTGACTGGCAGCATTAAATAAAGAATCCATTTTTGCTTTTGCTTCAGCTTCCATTTTTGCTTTTTGTTCAGCGCTTGGTCCGCAAGCAACAATACTCATTGCAACTGCAACAAATAATACAGCGAATAATTTTTTCATTTTTGTTTGTTTTGTTTAAATTAATATTAGTATCTGGGCGCAAAAGTAGTCAAAAAATCAATAGCATTAGCACCTGCCCCTTATTTTCCCAATAAAATTTATTTTTTTTGATACAATTGTTTAAATACACCTTAAAAATGTTACTTAAGAGCTGTTGATCCTATTCAGTAGTAGCTGTATCATTCTAAATTATTAACGGTAAGCAATGAGAAAATTAAATCCATTATTTGGAAATTAAATTGGTTGATAATTTTTTTTCCCTTTCCTATTCAAATGGACATATTTTCAAAATATTTCCTACCTTCGCACTCAGATAAAAAATACAAAATTTAACCTAAAATAGTTAAAAATATGGCTTTCGAACTACCCAAACTATCTTATGCATATAATGCGTTAGAGCCTCATATTGATGCACGCACCTTGGAAATACACTACAGCAAGCATCATCAGGCGTATGTAAACAATTTTAACAATGCTATTGCCGGAACAGGAGCTGAAAAGTTAAGCATGGAAGAAATTTTTGCTAACAGCTCTAAATATCCGGCAGCTGTGCGTAATAATGGTGGCGGACATTACAATCATTCATTATATTGGACTGTTATTGCACCAAATGCCGGTGGTATGCCAACAGGTGAATTGGCTCTTTCAATAAATTCTGCTTTCGGCTCATTCGATGAATTTAAAAAACAATTTACTGCTGCCGGCACTACACGTTTCGGCTCAGGCTGGGCATGGCTGATTGTAAAGGAAGGTAAACTCGTGATCTGCTCAACAGCCAATCAGGATAACCCATTAATGGATATTGCTGAAGTAAAAGGTGCGCCCGTTCTAATTCTTGATGTATGGGAACATGCTTATTATTTGAATTACCAAAACAGACGCCCTGATTATATTGCCGCTTTTTGGAATGTAATTAACTGGAATGAAGTAGCAAGATTATTTAAAAACGAAATGGACAAATTATTAAAAGAGGCTAAATAGGTTTTAATGAATAAGGTAACGTAAAATTTAAAGAGGCTGAGGTAAACTCATCCTCTTTTATTTTTTAAAAAATGCACAAATTAACAGTGTCAATAGTATCTTCTGTGATGATAGTGTTTGCCTTTTCAATAGCAAAAGCAAATACTTCTGCTCCTGAACAGGAGGACATTTCAACATTGCTATTGGAGGTTTCGATTGGGGATACCGTTTTGCTTTCTGCTTCAGGAGATACAACCACCTTTCAAATAAATAAAAAAGATGAAATTCTATTGACTGCCTCGCCATTAAAAGAAATTCAGAAAAAGAAAAAATTGGTAACGGCTATTTTGGCTTTTCCCTTTCCATTTGGTTTTGTTGCTGCTCATCGTGTAATGCTGGGGACAAAACCGTGGATTCCGATTGTGTACGTTGCCACATTTGGCGGATGTTTTGGGCTTCTGCCTTTAGTTGATTTTTGTGTGATTATTTGCAGTAAAAATATTGAACAATATGAAAATAACCCCAACCTTTTTATGTGGATTAAATAGATATTTAGTGCCTGTCCATATAGTCGAGAGTCTGAACTATAATGTTTGAGTTCGAGGCTTTCGTAGTTTTGAAAATCAGGAGTTTACTTTTGTAAATGACTGATTTTTAAAACAAGAATAACAAAGAAATCGGACATTATAGACAGACTCTAATTATACAATTATGCAATTTAGCAGTAGGCAAATAAAGCAAACTGCTTATCCCTTTCGGTCAAGTAAAAAATAATAACTTTGCTGCATGACAACTACAGCACCTTATCCGAAAGATTTTCAAGAATTTCTTTCAAAATTTAAAAATGAGGATGATTGTTGGAACTATATATTTGAGATTAGATGGACAAATGGTTTTGTATGTCCTAAATGCAAAAGCAATAAATATTGGATTACTGAACA
>JAVHPE010000248.1:0-1764 GCA_036170475.1 Bacteroidia bacterium
TGAGATATGAGATATGAGATATGAGATATGAGATATGAGATATGAGATATGAGATGTGAGATGTGAGATGTGAGATGCTGGTAGGGCTAATTATCCTGACAATAAAAATTTGTATTTTAAGTTTAATTTCTTAATACTTCCTGGGTTAATATAAAATGATATGAGAGTTGATATTTGAAATATTTAGTATAGATTAGATTTTTTCTCTCATCTCATATCTCAATACTCACATCTCAATTCTATTTAAAGAAAATAGGTAATGATTAAGCATAATAAATTCTCATATCTCATATCTCACATCTCAATACTCCTTTTGATTGTTGCCTCCTGTTTCCCTGTAAATGCCCAAAATAAAGGAACATCATCTCCACCATTAACACGCATTTTATTTGTTTTTGATGCATCATTTAGCATGTATGGTCAATGGCAAAGCGGGATGAAAATGGATCTGGCAAAAAAATTATTGAGCGAGTTTTTAGATAGCATAAGAGGTACCGAAAATTTAGAATTAGCCTTTCGTGTTTACGGACACCAGGTACCACTTCGTCCACAGCGTTCCTGTACTGATACCAAACTGGAGGTGCCTTTTGGAAAAGATAACATTACCGCTATTAAAAATAAACTTAAAACAATTGTTCCTAAGGGAACTACTCCTATTGCATACACTTTAGAGCAATGCGGTGGCGATTTCCCTACCGCATCAAATTCCAGCTTAAGAAACATTATTATTTTGATTACCGATGGTATTGAAGAATGTGATGGCGACCCTTGTGCTGTTTCTCTTGCGCTTCAAAAAAAAGGTATTGTATTAAAACCTTTTGTTATTGGTATCGGTCTCGACCAAAGTTATATGAATTCTTTTGGCTGTATTGGTAAATTTTATGATGCTTCAAGTGAGACCTCCTTTAAGAATATTTTGAACATTGTTATTTCACAAGCTTTGAATAACACTTCAGCACAGGTAAACCTAAACGATCAAATTGGCAGACCTACCGAAACGGATGTAAATATGACTTTTTACGATGAACAGTCGGGTGCAATTCGGTATAACTTAATGCATACTATTAATAACCGTGGGGTGCCAGATACCATTATTATTGATCCGATTGGTACCTATAAAATGGTGGTACATACAATTCCTCCTGTTGAAAAAACGGGTATTGAATTAATTCCTGGCAAACATAATATTATCGCTGTGGATGCTCCCCAGGGTTATCTCAACTTAAGAATGTCAGGCAATGCAGACTATAGCAAATATCTTAATTGTATTATCCGCAAAAATGAAGATATGCAAACGCTGCATATTCAGGCATTTAACTCTACAGAAAAGTTTATTGTCGGAAAGTATGATTTGGAAATATTAACTCTCCCGCGTATCTATTTGAATAAGGTAGATATCGCACAAAATAAAACCACCTATATTGAAATCCCTCAATCGGGAAGTGTAACAATTGCTAAACCAAGTGAAGGTCCTGGAAGTTTATATGTTGAGGAGAAAAACAAAATGATTTGGATTTGTAACCTGAATAGTAATTCAACCAATGAAACAGTTATTCTGCAACCCGGAAGATACCGTGTTGAATTTCGGCCTAAAAATGCGAAAGAAACAATCTATAGTATTGAAAGAATCTTTAAAATTGAATCGGGAACATCAACTTCTATTAAGTTGTATTGAGATTATTAGGGAAGAGTTAATAGTTAATAGTTATTAGTTAATAGTTATTAGTTAATAGTTATTAGTTATTAGTTATTAGTTATTAGTTA
>JAVHPE010000249.1:0-8860 GCA_036170475.1 Bacteroidia bacterium
AAATTTAAACAGGCTCTAAAAAACGAATTTCTGAAACTATATATTAACAAACACAATTTCGTAGATTTGTGAAATTTCATTTATTCGTAACCAATTAATATCCTTGTCAATCCTATGCCCATATTAAATTCAATAGCCAGTTGGTGGATGAAAAAACGAATGCATCAGATCGAACTTTTTATGAAGTATCCCAATGATGTACAGAATGAGTGTTTGCGTAGATTAATTTCGTCCGCGAAGGATACTGAATGGGGAATTTTGCACGATTTCAAAAATATTAATAATTATGCCCAATTTAAATCCAATGTTCAGGTGCAAGATTATGAAACGCTGAAACCTTTTATTGACAGAGTCCGCAGAGGGGAGCAAAATGTTTTATGGAATTCTGATATTAAATGGTTTGCGAAATCATCAGGTACTACCAATGATAAAAGCAAATTTCTTCCGGTTAGCAAAGAGTCATTAGACGAGTGTCATTACAACGGAGGCCGTGATATGCTGGCAATATATTGCACACTTCATCCGGATACACAATTATTTACAGGGAAAAATTTAGGATTAGCCGGAAGTTTATCCACTGATAATTTTGGAAGTTATGAATCGCAAAATGGCGATTTGTCCGCTATTATGATGAATAATTTACCCATGTGGGCTGAATTTTTTCGCTCACCCGATTTATCTATCGCTTTGATGGATAAATGGGACGAGAAAATAGAAAAATTATCACAGGCGATAATTAACGAAAACCTTGTGAGCCTCGCTGGAGTGCCTTCCTGGATGTTGTTAATAATGAAACATGTATTGAAAATTACGGATAAAAAATCCATCGCTGAAATTTGGCCGAATCTGGAAGTTTATTTTCATGGAGGAGTAAATTTTAGTCCATATAAGGAACAATTCAAAGCAATATTCAATAAATCAGATATGAATTATCTTGAATTATATAATGCTTCAGAAGGCTTTTTTGGCATTCAGGATCAATTGGATTCTAACGAATTATTGTTGATGCTTGATTATGGAATTTACTATGAGTTTATGCCTATTAATGAATTAGGATATTCAAATTCAAAACTACTTTCTTTGGAGGAGGTAAACATGGACACAACCTATGGGCTTGTAATTTCTACTAATGCGGGTTTGTGGCGTTATATGCTGGGAGATACTATTAAGTTTACTTGTTTGAATCCTTTTCGTTTTAAAATTACAGGACGCACTAAACATTTTATGAATGCTTTTGGGGAAGAAATAATTGTTGATAATGCGGATAAAGCGTTAAGTATTGCTTGTGAAAAATCCGGAGCGCAAATAAAAGAATATACCGCGGCGCCGGTTTATATGCAGGGCAATGAAAATGGGGCTCATGAGTGGTTAATTGAATTTGAAATACAACCAAGTAGTATTGAATATTTTACCGAAATGCTCGATAATGCCTTAAAATCAATTAATTCGGACTATGAAGCGAAACGTTATCAGAACCTTATTTTGAAGCACCCAATTGTTAAACCTCTTCCAAAAGATACGTTTTACAAGTGGTTTGAATTAAAAAACAAATTGGGCGGACAAAATAAAGTACCTCGTTTATCTAACGATAGAAAATATGTGGAGGAGGTATTGCAACTAATTTAACAATTTTGCAATTTAGCAGTATGCAATTAAGAACATAGTCCCCCTTGTGCTTTGATTGTGTGAGGGAGAAGGAGGAGTGTGAAGTTTATTGCGTTGAAGGGGGATGTTTTTATTCGTAATCCATTTTAACAATGAAAAAGTTATTTTATATATTTTTACTCTTATCATTTTCAGGCTTTGCTCAGAGCAAGTTTAAGCTCATAGCATCTATTGAAGTTGAAGCGGATTTTTTTACCACGGATAATCAAAGTAATATATATGTTGTAAAAGCGAATGAGCTTACAAAATATGACCAGGCGGGGAAATTGCTTTACAAATACAGTAATAAAAATCTGGGAACTATTGATTTTGTTGATGCTTCCAATATGTTGCGACTGTTGGTGTTTTACAAACAATTTTCACAAATTATTTTTTTAGATAATACATTAAGTTTAAATGGCGATCCTGTGAGTCTAGATAAAATAGGCTTTCAACAAACGCAATTGGTTTGCTCCTCAGATAATAATGGAATTTGGTTATATAATCAACAAAATCTGGAATTGATACACCTTGGGCAAACACTTGAAAAAACCCAACAAACGGGTAATCTGAACGTATTGCTAAATGACAATTTACAACCCATTTATTTACTTGAATACAACAATAAAGTTTATCTTAATAATCCTTCAAGCGGAATTCTGATTTTTGATGTTTATGGTACTTATTACAAGACTATTCCTTTAAAAAATGTAGCCTGTTTTCAGCCAATAGGAGATTGGATATATTTTACTTCTGATAATAAAGTAAAAGCATATAACATAAAAACTACAGATGAAACACAATTTGACATCCCCTCAGTGGAATTTCAAAAATTTAGGCTGGAAATGGGCATTTTGAGCCTTCAGGATACAAAAACAATTTCAATCTACAACTCTAAATAATTTTTGTACTCTGACTACAGGAACCCTCCCGAATTTTTTTCTGAAAAAACGGACATTAACAGTTCCGAAAAAAACTTATGCACAATTTTCATTTTTTTGATCGAGTAACTTACTAGTTTTTGTATTTTCGTTTGCGTTTTTATTAGCAACCTGTTCTCTTTTATCGAATGCTACCAAAAACAGTACATATAGCAAGTAAACTTTTAATCACTTATTTTATTTATGCATATAGCAATAGCAGGGAACATCGGCTCGGGTAAAACAACTCTTACTACTCTTTTATCGAAACATTACAAGTGGCAATCACATTTTGAGGATGCTGATGATAATCCATACCTAAATGATTTTTATGAAGATATGCAACGATGGTCTTTTAACCTACAGGTCTATTTTTTAAATAGTCGTTTTGGGCAAGTGCAGCAAATTCGTAATAGTGGGAAAACTGTAATTCAGGATAGAACCATTTATGAGGATGCCTATATTTTTGCCCCAAATCTTCATGCAATGGGATTAATGACTACGCGTGATTTTGAAAATTATTTTGCCCTGTTTAAATTGATGGAATCATTTATTACTCCTCCTGATTTGTTGATTTATTTACGCGCCTCGGTTTCAACTTTGGTAAACCAAATTCAAAAACGTGGTCGTGATTATGAAAATGCGATCAGGTTAGATTATTTAAAACGTTTGAACGAACGCTATGAAGCATTCATCAGCACTTACGAGCAGGAAAATACAGGTGGTAAGCTTTTGATCATTGACGTAGATAATCTCAATTTCCTTGAAAAACAAGAAGATTTGGGACTCATCATCAACAAAATTGATGCGGAGATAAACGGGTTGTTTTAACAATTTTATAATAGGCAATTATGCAGTAGTCAATTGTTCAGTAGGCAATTTAGAACATAGTCCCCCTTGTGTGATGACTTGTGAGTGAGCGAAGGGGGGAGTGATGGACAGTGTGTTGTAGGGGGATGAAAACCAGAGGCATTTGATAAGTTTACAATAGTATTTTAACAAACATAAAATTCGTAATTCATAGCACAAATGGCATTAGAAGAAAAAATAAACTCAGAGATTAAAACAGCAATGTTAGCAAGAGATGCTGCAAAATTAGATGCACTACGGGGTATAAAATCCGCAATATTATTACTTAAAACTTCTCCGGAAGGTTATACTGATGATACTGAAATAAAGGCTTTGCAAAAAATGGTAAAACAACGCAAAGAAACAGCAGACATTTATAATACCCAAAATCGCAAAGACTTAGCGGATGTGGAATTGTTTCAAGCCGGGATTATTGAAGCCTATTTGCCAAAGCAAATGACCGAAGAAGAAATAAAAGCCGAAATCGCAAAAATAATTTTATCTGTTGGAGCATCATCTCCGGCAGATATGGGAAAGGTTATGGGTGTTGCATCTAAACAATTAGCGGGTAAAGCGGAAGGGAAAATTATTTCGGTAATTGTAAAAGAATTATTGAATAAATAGTCGTAAATTCTTACGCAGTAAATTATTCTCCCAAAATCATTTTCATTACTGAAAAAATACATTACTGAAAAAATAAAAACCTCCTGAATAAATCAAGAGGTTTTTATTTTAAATGAATTGTATTTAATGATTACATCATACCACCCATACCGCCCATACCAGGGTTACCCATTGGCATAGCAGGAGCTTCTTCTTTTTGATCAGCTAATACACATTCTGTAGTTAAAAGCATCGCGGCAATTGAAGCGGCATTTTCTAATGCAATACGTGTTACTTTAGTTGGATCAATAACACCGGCAGCCAATAAATTTTCATATTTTTCAGTGCGTGCATTATAACCAAAATCATTTTTGCCTTCACGTACTTTCTGAACAATAACAGCACCTTCAAGCCCTGCGTTGGCAACGATTTGACGTAGAGGCTCCTCAATAGCACGTTTTACGATAGCAATCCCTGTATTTTCATCTTCATTATCGCCTTTTAATTTATCCAAAGCCTCAATTGCACGAATAAATGCAACACCACCTCCCGGTACAATTCCTTCTTCAACAGCTGCACGTGTTGCAGATAATGCATCATCCACACGGTCTTTCTTTTCTTTCATTTCTACTTCTGTAGCAGCACCAATATATAATACAGCAACACCGCCCGCTAATTTAGCTAAACGCTCTTGCAATTTTTCTTTATCATAATCAGAGGTAGTAGTTTCAATTTGCGCTTTAATTTGATTAATACGTGAAGTGATATCTGCTTTTTTGCCTTTGCCACCAACAATAGTTGTATTGTCTTTATCAATTGAAATTTTTTCCGCTGTTCCAAGCATTGATAATTCAGCATTTTCTAATTTATAACCTCTTTCTTCTGAAATTAAAGTTCCACCTGTAAGTATTGCAATGTCCTCTAACATAGCTTTTCTTCTATCGCCAAAGCCAGGTGCCTTTACTGCGGCAATTTTTAATGAGCCACGGATTTTATTTACTACCAATGTTGCTAACGCTTCGCTATCTACATCTTCAGCAATAATTAAAATTGGTTTACCTGTTTGTACCGCTTTTTCAAGAACAGGAAGTAATTCTTTCATGCTTGATATTTTTTTATCTGTAATTAAAATAAGCGGGGTTTCCATTACTGTTTGCATTTTATCTGCATCTGTTACAAAGTAAGGTGAAATATATCCACGGTCAAATTGCATACCTTCAACCACTTCAACAGTAGTTTCAGTTCCTTTTGCTTCTTCAACTGTAATAACACCTTCTTTTTTAACTCTCTTCATTGCTTCTGCAATGAGTTTGCCGATAGTGTTATCATTGTTCGCGGAAATAGTAGCAACCTGCTCAATTTTTTTACTGTCGTCACCGACTTTTTGAGATTGTTTATTCAGACTTTCTACAACCGACAAAACAGCTTTGTCAATACCCCGTTTCAAATCCATTGGATTTGCACCTGCTGCAACATTTTTTAAACCTGCTGTAACAATAGCTTGTGCAAGTACTGTTGCAGTAGTAGTTCCATCACCCGCGGCATCAGCTGTTTTAGATGCAACTTCTTTCAACATTTGAGCTCCCATATTTTCAACAGGATCTTTTAATTCAATTTCTTTAGCAACTGTAACGCCATCTTTGGTAATCATTGGCGCGCCAAATTTTTTGTCGATAATTACATTACGCCCTTTTGGTCCTAATGTTACTTTTACCGCATTCGCTAAAGAGTCCACACCCTTTTTTAAACGGTCGCGTGCATCAATGTTAAAAATAATATCTTTTGCCATTTTGTTTATTTGTTTTAGTTATTTATGAAATTAATAATTGATTTATGAGGTTTTATTTTATTTCTCCAGCTCTCTTATTATACGATTGCGAAAATATCCGCTTCGCGCATAATCAAATAATCTTTTCCTTCCAGTTGAACTTCGGTACCTGCATATTTACCGTATAATACCGTATCGCCAACTTTAACAGCAGGCTTGTTGCCTTTTTCATCAACATCACTTACAGCGATTACTTTTCCTCGTTGAGGTTTTTCTTTTGCTGTATCAGGAATAATTATTCCTCCTTTAGTTTTTTCTTCAGCTGCGGAAGCTTCTACTACTACTCTGTTTTGACTGCCTGCAACTGGTTTGATGCTGGCTTTCGTGTTTGTTTTTGTCATTTTTTTATGATTTAAAGTTTAATTGTTTTTACTAGAATTAAAAATTTGCAATTCTCCTTTGTCAGTTATTGTGCCAAAGGATTAGTAATACTTGCAAAAAGACAATATTGCAGTTATTGAAAGGAAGAAAACTAAAAATGTCAGAATGTGGTGACACTCTGACATTTTTTTTTAATTTTTTTGACCCTTATTTTGTTTGTGGAGCCGTTTTGGTTGCAGGAACCGGTGTTGTTGTTTTTACAGGTGTAGAAGAGGGTGCTCCTGATTCATCTCCTTTTTGTTTTGTTATTGATTCTGTTCCTTTGGTGGTACCTTCAGGAGATTTATTATATGCTGTTGAAATTAAACTTAACACTAATAAAGAAATCGCTAAAGTCCAGGTGGCTTTTTCTAAAAAATCAGCGGTTTTACGAACGCCCATCACTTGATTTGATGATGCGAAAGAAGAGGCTAAGCCACCACCTTTAGAATTCTGCACCAGTACTACTAGTATTAAAAGGATACAAACTAATATTATAAAAATTGATATGACAGTTCCCATATTTATTGTTTTTGTTGATTAATAAGTTTTCTTAAATTTTTAATTTGGGTTGCAAAGTAAAGTCTTTTTTCCGGATATTTCAAACGTAAATTTTCATAAGCTTGCAAAGCCTTGTTATAATTGCCTTGCATCATAAATATTTTAGCCAAAGTTTCGCTTACAAAGGTAATATCATCTGCCACACTTTGTTTTGCCATGTTTACCGGATTGTAAAATTCTGTCTTAGGCTTAGACATTTTGGGCTCCTCCCGCAAAAATTTGTCGATTAAGCTTGTATTGAGCGAAGCTAAATCTTTAGGAGAAGATTTTTTACCTGAATTTTCTACTGTTTCATTTCCTGTGAATGTGTTGGTTGTTTTTGAGGTATATTTCAGCCAATCTGTAAATGAATGTGGTTTAGAACTATCAAAATTTGTGGTGATTCCTTCGGTTTGACCTTGGGTAAACACCAGCGAATTATCAATTTCTGTTTTTTCTATCCTTGGTAATTCAGTGTTAGATCCATTTATAGGCTCAATGAAAGTATTTAATACAAAATTTGATTTTTCAGTTTTGGTCTCGTTTCCCTTGTCTATTAAGTTTTTATTCTCAGAAAGCTCCGTATTTAATATTTCCAACTCTATTTTGGCAATTGCTGCTTGTGCTAAATATTCCTTTTCTAATTCATCAATAATAATTTCTTCCTTATTTTCAATGGTTGTTTCAGCACCAACACCTTGCGTTGTCTTGATCAAGCATTCCGATTCATCACTATTTTCAATATGTTCGCCCTTTTGTTTTTCTTGGTAAGATATAATTTCATTCTCCTTTTCGATTAGCGTATGCTGTTCAACAACTATTTCTTTTGTAGGTTTTGTTTCTTCCGGTAATTCTTTGCCAGAATCAACAATAGTTGCTTGTTCAATTTGTAACTTTTCTGTGGGTTTTGTTTCTTCTGTTATTTTCGTTGCCGATTCGATTATTCCTGATTTCGCATCAACATCTGTAGGTTTAACAGTTACTATAGGATCTATATGGTGTTCAATTTCAACGATACCAATTTTGGGAATTTCATTTGACTTAGTTTCATTTGTAAGTTGTGAATCTGTTCCGGATGTTATTACAATTTCTTTCTCAGTAGTCGATTTATGGGTAATTAAGTAATGCAGCATTTTGCGATCTGTCGCATAAGTTGCCGTAATTTTTAACTGATTATTATAATGAATACTGTGTTGATTGTGTAAACTTTTAGCATATAATAAATGTGCCGTTTGAAAGTATGGGAAATTTTTTACTAATTCAGCAAGCAAAACGCTATCACTCCCCGATAAATTATCGGGATTGTCCATAAATGATATGAATTGATTACGATTCATTCTTGGGATGTTGGATTTTTATATTCCGAAATCAAAAATTCGTATTCTTCAATTTTAAATTTAATGTTCGACTTACATCTCCCTCTCATTTGGAGAAGGCTTTGGAGATGTTTACCAATCATTCAATGCCCTGTTAAAAATATCTTGTACTATCTGCTGATTAATATCCTTTATTAAGTCATCTTCTACTGCGGCAAGACTGCTTGTACTTGAATAATCAGAAAAGCGGGAGAACGATTGTTCAAAGTTTTTCTTTTCATCAAACGAACAGGTATATTTTACATTTACAGTAATTGTTAACCGGTTCAATGCTGCCTGATCAGAACTCTGTATTGCAATTGGTGAAGTTGCGTATCCTGTTATGCTACCTTCAAATGCCAAATCACCACCTTTATTTACAAGTCCTAAACGCGTTTGTGAACTAAGTTTATCACGTAATGCCTCAGTAAAAGTCTGGCTTATCGTAGGGGGAGCAAGTGAAGCATTGTTTTGGAAATAATCCACAGAAACTGTCTTCGCTTCAACTGGGACAGATGCTCCACTAAATGAATAATTGATTTTGCAACCAGAAATAAGTATCAAGACACAAGACACAAGACACAAGATTTGTTTCTTGTTCACAAAATAAAAATTTATGTTCTTTTTTTTATTCAATTGTTTTTCAACTCCTAACTTTTAACTCTTAACTCTCAACTCTCAACTCTCAACTCTCAACTCTTAACTCTCAACTCTCAACTCTCAACTCTCAACTCTCAACTCTCAACTCTCAACTCTCAACT
>JAVHPE010000250.1:0-1748 GCA_036170475.1 Bacteroidia bacterium
AACGTTATTATATCCGAAGCCTATTTCGCTATTGAATTAAATAGACGAAGGTTGTTTCGTGTATTTCCCTCTTAGTAGTAGTTGGTTTCAATGCTTCGCTTTGGTCACTCACAGAGGACTAAATTTATTTCTCGAAATCTGATGCTAAATTTACAATTAAAAACGCATAGAACAAATTTAATCTTACAAATTATTCAACTTGTCTAAAGGACTTTTTATTTGGTCGAAACCCTTGGTAGTAATATGTGTATAAATCTCTGTGGTTTTACTGCTTTCATGTCCCAGTAAATTTTGTATATAGCGCAAATCGGTCCCATTTTCTAACAAATGCGTGGCAAAACTATGGCGCAAGGAGTGAATGCTTACCTTTTTTTTGATTCCTGCTTTTTTAACCGAATCCTGCATTATTAATTGGACGCTTCTTGTTGAATATCGTCCCCCATCAACTCCTTCAAAAAGCCAAATTTTGGGTTTGTAAATAAGAAAGTATTTCCTCAATACTTCAAGTAATTTTACAGAAAGTAAAGAATACCTGTCTCTTTTCCCTTTAGCTTGTTCAATGCGAATTTGCATTCTGCTCGAATCAATGTCTTTAATCTTCACATTTACAAGTTCACTAACACGTAAGCCAGCCGAATAAGCCAACATCAATATTGCTTTGTGCTTAATGTTTTCGGTAGCTTTTAATAGATCTCCAACTTCCTGCTCATTTAAAACTGTGGGTAATTTTTTTTCAATCCTTGGTCTGTCCACCAAATAAATTTTACGTTGCCCACCTAATACCCGTTCATAATAAAATTTGATGGCATTAATAGACAGATTCTGATATGATGTAGATATTTTCCGCTCAATAACCAGATATCTCATAAAGGCTGTAATCATTGACTCATCAATCAGTTCAAGTTCAATATTGTGATAGAAATTAATAAATTCTTCAAACAATCCTTTATAACTGTTGAGCGTTTTACTGCTATATCTTAATTCTTTTAATTTAAAAACATATTCATCCGGACAAGAGCGGTAATTGGGAATATCATGGCTTGAAATCCTTGATTTTATTGACCCTGCCGTTTCTTCTTCTTCATAAATCAATTTAAGATTTTGATCAAGAGCTACTGCTTTTATCTCGTCTAAAAATTTTTCGGTATACGGGATGCTCCACCATTTATATTGTGCATTCCAAATTGAATATGGAATTTTTTTAATTGCTTTGATAAGCTCTGCATTAATTCCAAAAATTAATTTAAGCCTTCCTGAATTGGTTTTGATAATCAATAAATCATTTCTGCCAATTTTTCGCACAACGTCAGCACTGATTGAAGTTTCGTAGTCCTCATGAATTACCAAGTCAGTAATTCTATCTTTAAAATAGGATTTTAAGAAATCTAAATTTTTGCCAAAGTTGGGAACTATCCAGCAATAAAGTTTAGCGTCCCATCTACTGTAATTCAGTGAACGAATAAATTGAATGTCAATATCATTCTTTGGTAATTTTAAGGCAATTTTTCTTCCGAAAACCGCGATGGAAACTACCGTTTTATATCCCTTTCTGTCTTTTTCAATTGGATATATTGGTTCCACCATAAGCTGTTTGTCAGATAAAGGCTTAGGTTCTTCCTCACTTTGGGAGGGTGGGGGAGGGTTTATTTTTTCATTTTTAATACCGGAAATTTTTTGAGGATACTCCACCTCCGGAAATAAGTTTTTTAATAATTCAAAAGCCGATTTAGTATAAGGTATATGCCAGG
>JAVHPE010000251.1:0-1744 GCA_036170475.1 Bacteroidia bacterium
AAGATACAGTTTCAGGAAAATAATCTTGTAAATACCATAGAAATGTTTAATATTTCTATAACCACCTAAATGAAATGCGATCATAATTGTAATAATTTCAGAATCGTTTAGTTTAAAGGATTTATTTCTACGTTTTTTAAGGTTCGATTCAGCTAAACGATGACTAAGAACTACAGAATCAAATTCTTTACAGAATTAATCAACAAAATAAAATATTTCTACTAACTCTGAGTCTTTCATAATAAGGATTGTTTTTTTGTTTAATTCTTTATTATTCAACACTATAAAGATAGAAAAACAATCCTTATTCTTCTGTTTTTCTTGCAATTTTTAATATTGAACTCAGGTTAATATATCAAGTGGCGCATCCTTTTTTAATCTTTGACCAGGTATGTTATAAGGAGTTGCGTAAATCCAGATTAGCAATATAATCCATATAAACCACCAAAAAAAGTTCATTCCTCCAAAATCATAACCTTCGTGCATATACATAATTTTAATTGTTTAAGTGTGAACGTAAAAACCAAGCCATTTTTTCATGTGTTTCCATAAGACCGGTTATAAAATCACTGGTACCTAAATCGTGATATTCACTAGCAAATGATTGTATGTGTTCACGCAAAATAATGATGATGCTTTCGTGGTCTGCTAAAAGCTCTTTGATAAAGCCGTAGCTATCGTTTTTCTCACTTGTTTGTTCTATTAGGTGTGTTAAACTTAAATATGACTTCAAGGTAGCTGGAGCAAAATGACCAATGGAACGCATACGTTCCGCAACGCTATCTGTGATTTCATCCAATTGCCCGAATTGCGTTTCAAAAAACTTGTGCTTATCATAAAAATCTGCTCCTTCAATATTCCAATGGGCATTTTTTGTTTTGATATATAGCACGGTTTCGTCTGCTAAAATTTTTGCCAACTCAGTGGCAACTGCTTGCCGATTGGTATCGGTTATTCCTATTTCTGTTTTCATCATACTTAATTTTAGTCTGTTTTTTTTAATGCGCTTGCGAAAAACGGATTAATAACTCATTTAATGAATCGTTATAATCCTCCAAGCTATTGCTATTTATTCCATTCTTATCGGTATCTATAAATTTGACAGGTATTTCAATTAAGTATTTCGATAATTCAGGAAATTCTTTCTGAATTTTCATGGTATTTAATAGAATAGCTTGCTCCAATTCACTTTTAGTTTTCATAAAAAGATTATTTCTGTGGTTTTTAAGTTATAAATTTTTTTTAGAAAAAAGAAAAACATTGTATTTAATGTGTTCAAATTGGGTCTTTAAAAACCAATGGGGTGCTGTTTTATATCTTTTTCCTGAGCTTTATTGGTAAGGTACGTACATGACCTTGTGTAACTATTATACATTGTACAGCTTTTTGATGGTTTTCGTTTTCTTGATGCTTTGTCGCTTTCAAATGATTTTCTGTTGTTTTCATTTTTTCATTTTTGACAAATTATTAAATCATTTTATGATATAAGTGAATTGTTGAACAAAACAAATATGGCAACTATCTCCATCTAAACCCTTACACAATAATTAAAATGATTTGCATAATTCACACATTATCCAATGATAGAATGTTGTAGATTAGTTATGGTACAACAACTGTACAGTAATTAAATTAAAAAAACCGTAAACATTTGGTTTACGGTTTTTTAGTGAGATTTGATATTCTCTAAGCGGAGAAAGAGGGATTATTTTCAATACTCCCTCTATCGGCATTTTGCAAATGC
>JAVHPE010000252.1:0-1741 GCA_036170475.1 Bacteroidia bacterium
TCGCATTGCCACTAGCATCTAAATAAACCGTAATATCTTGGGTTATCACGGTTGGGACAAAAATATCTACGACAGTTACAATAGCTGGTACCGAAGTTGTATTGTTACTTGGGTCTATGCCAGTTAATATTACAGTATTAGACCCTAAATCTGCATAGGTAAAATCTGTTTTATTTAAAGTGAGGGTAAAGCTACAATTATCGGTACTGCCATTGTCTATTTGACCTGGCGTGATGTTTGCTAAACCATCTTCATCTAGTTCTAAAGTTAGATTCTGTGTTATAACTATTGGAGCTAAATTATCTACTACGGTTACAATTGCCACTGCTGATGCCAAATTGCCATGGGCATCGGTGGCTACCAAATTAACCGTATTAGTCCCTACATTTGCACAGGTAAAACTGCCTTGACCTGCTTCTAAGCTTAAAGTAACTGGACCACAATTGTCTGTTGAGCCATTATTGATATCAGAAGCTTGAATGCTGGCATTACCAAACGCATCTAATTGAACTGTAACTGGTTGTGTTATTACCGTTGGCGCTATATTATCTATTACAGTTACCGTGGCTGTTGCTGAGGCTGAATTATGATTAGCATCTGTTGCCGTTAAGGTGACTATTGTATTTGAATTTGAAGAAACGCCTCCAAAAGTTGTACTTGAATTGGTCCAAACGATAGGCTGTGTGAAACCTTGCAATATTCCGTTATGACCATTACCCGAAACATCTGTTAGAGAAGTTCCTTGCCCTACCTCCATATTATAGTATACAACCAAACCTGTTTCATTTCCAACTAATCCTTTATTGTAATTATCAAGTATTTGTTGGTCTGTTCTTGCATAATTCCACAAACGGACTTCGTCAATTTGACCTTTATGATACGTGTGAAATCCTGCATAACCTATCGTTAACGGATCTGCACTAGTTGCTGGATTAATACCACCATTAGCACTTGCAACAAGCACACCGTCAATAAATAATTTTCCTAAGCCACCTAGTTTTGTTGCAGCTATATGATGCCATTGACCTGCCACAATAGGCTTGTTGAAAATAACTTCAACACCACTACCATATTGTTGGAATAACCATAATCCAGAAGGATGGTACCATAAACCATAATTACGAGGTCCTGGAGCTCCTTTTCCAACAACTCTCACCCAATCACCCAAATTTGAATCAACTTTAAACCATGCTTCAATACTCATGTCGCCAGTAATTCTTAAAGCAGGTGTGTCTGGAATGGAAACAACATCATTGCCGTCAAAATTTAAAGCAAAGTTATTTGGTGATGTGCCGCCAACATTAGAACAATCAAAATTAGTTTTATCTAAACTTAAAGTAACTGTTCCTGAAGCATCACTTGAGCCATTATTTATATCAGAAGTTGTGATACTTGCATTACCGTTGGCATCTAAATATACAGTTTTGTTTTTTGTTATTACAGTTGGAGGTGTATTATCTACTACCGTTACCGTTCGGATTACTTGAGTTGCTGCATTCCCTGAGGCATCTACTGCATCATAAGTCAATATATAAACGCCAGGTAAATTGGCATTTACAGTTCCACCAAGGGTTACGATTGGAGTACTGCAATTATCTGAAGCTGTTGCGCCGGCATCTGTATAAGTAGTGCCTGAATTTATTGTTAGTGATGCATTTCCGTTTAATGTAATAACTGGAATTGTATTATCGCCATTTGATGTAATGACTACCGTATCGGAACTTGTTGCGCCTTTACTATC
>JAVHPE010000253.1:0-1738 GCA_036170475.1 Bacteroidia bacterium
AAATTTGAATGGAAAACTTTGTAAATTGTTTGACTGTATGGACAGACACTATTTAGGGAAATCCGCTTTGCCTTTCGAAAAACAAATTCAATTACAGGATTTAATGGTGTCCGTTAAAAACGATAAAATTATTCTCCGTTCTAAAAAATTAAATAAAGAAATAATTCCAAGATTAAGTTCCGCTCACAATTATTCATTTAATGCCCTACCTGTTTATCAGTTTTTATGCGACTTACAAACACAGTATAACGAAAAATCAGCATTAGGTTTTAACTGGGGCAATTTAAGCGGCGGATATAAATTTTTACCTCGTGCTGAATATAAAAATGTCGTATTAGAAAGAGCAAAATGGCAATTACAAAAGTCTGACTTTCAGATTTTGCTCGATGAAAAAAAGTCGAATTATTTAACCGATATTTGCGAATGGCGTAAACAATGGAACATTCCGCAATATGTCGTTTTAGCTGATGGAGATAACGAGTTACTTATAAATTTAGAAGATGAATTAAGTATTAAAATGCTTCTTAGCAGCATTAAAAAAAGAGATAAAATTGTACTCGAAGAATTTTTGTTTGACTTTGAAAATTTGGTAATAAAAGATAGCAAAGGAAATGGTTATACAAATGAATTTATTGCTATTCTTTTAAAAAATGAAATACCTACTACAGCTTCTACTGCTGCTTTGGCAAGTATTAAGGAAATTGAAGTTGGTTTAAGTGAACCCTTGCAACGCTCCTTTAGCATCGGAAGTGAATGGCTTTATTATAAGTTTTATTCAGGTGTAAAAACTGCTGACAAGCTATTGGCAGATGTAATAAGGCCGCTTTCAGATGAATTATTAGAACGAAAGTGGATTGATAAATTTTTCTTTATTCGTTATTCTGATCCGGATACACATATCCGATTACGTTTTCATTTTACTGAACTTGATAAAATTGGAAATGTTATAGCAGCCGTTAATCAACGTTTTCAGCCATATATTGATCAGGGATTAATTACAAAAATTCAAACAGATACTTATAGACGAGAATTAGAAAGGTATGGTTCAAATTCAATGGAAATAGGAGAATCTATTTTTTTTATAGATAGTGTTGTAACACTAAATCTGTTGGATTTAATTGATGGGGATGAAGGCGAAAAAATCAGGTGGCAGTTTGCCGTAAGGAGCTTAGATGATCTGTTAACTGATTTTAAATTTAACTCCAATGAAAAGCTCTTGTTGCTTGAACATTTAAAAAATGGATTTATTCATGAGCATGGTGGAAGTAAAGAATTGAAATTACAATTGGATACTAAATTCCGAAATGTCCGCAAACAAGTTGAAGATATTTTGAACAGAGCATTAGATGCTGCACGTGAAATACTCCCATTGATTGAACTTTTGGAATGGAAAAAGAAACAGTTGGAACCATTGGCAGCTAAAATAATTGAACTTAAAAACAGTAATCAGCTGCAAATTGCTTTGAATGATTTATTAGCAAGTTATATACACATGATGCTGAACCGTATTTTTATGGCACGCCAACGCACTTACGAATTGGTTGTGTATGATATACTTTATAGATATTATAAATCTTTGGCGGGAAGAGAAAAAAGCCGGAAAAATACAACTATCATTAACACAGATTTATAATAAGCATGGCTTTCCCCTTCTATAAACAACCGGATGAAATGGACTGCGGTCCTACCTGTTTGCGCATGGTGGCAAAGCATTACGGGAAAAATATAAATTTACAAG
>JAVHPE010000254.1:0-8660 GCA_036170475.1 Bacteroidia bacterium
CTTTCGAACCTGTATCGCCAATTAGACCATTTGTTCCATCAACACCAGTAGCACCAGTAGAACCCATAGAGCCATTAATACCATTTGTGCCGTTTGTTCCATCAACACCAGTTGCACCAGTAGCACCCATAGAGCCATCAATACCATTTGTGCCATTTGTCCCATCAACACCTGTAGCGCCGGTAGAACCTATTAAGCCATTAATACCGTTTGTGCCGTTTGTTCCATCAACACCATCAGCACCAGTAGCACCCGTAGAGCCATCAATGCCGTTTGTGCCATTTGTTCCATCAACACCAGTATTACCGGTAGAACCTATTAAGCCATTAATACCA
Source organism: Bacteroidia bacterium (assembly GCA_036170475.1). GTDB lineage: Bacteria > Bacteroidota > Bacteroidia > 2-12-FULL-35-15 > 2-12-FULL-35-15 > 2-12-FULL-35-15. The sequence goes on from JAVHPE010000254.1 coordinate 336, forward strand.
TTTGTGCCATCAATGCCTGTTGTGCCAGTAGCACCTATTGCGCCTGTTGTTCCTGTTGCGCCTGTCCTTCCAGTTGAACCAGTTCTTCCAGTTGAACCAGTACTGCCAGTTTTGCCAGTAAAACCAACTATTCCAGTAGTACCAATAGAACCTGTACTTCCAACAGCACCGGTACCTCCTGTCAATCCTGTTGACCCTGTTGCTCCTTGAGCTAAAGTGCTACCTGCAGTTTCGGCATAAAGAGCATAAGGCACACTCAGCATTTGAGTGCTGGAAGAAATACTGTATGCCGTTCCTCCTAAAGGGTCGGTATCTGTTTTTATCCAATAGGGTCCGGTTGCCCAATTAATGGCTGCGAAATCGCCAGTAACTAATGATCCATTTCCTATTTGTATTGAAATCAATCCGTTGCTATTAGTAGCAACGGTATGCGTTTCTATGTAAGTAATAGCACCGGTTGCAGATCCCTGCAAAATAGAAACACGAATACCTACGATGGTATTCACAACAAGATTATTGTTTGCATTACGGATCACAGCTTGATAGCTCATCAGATGAGGTGCCTGAGCAAAAGCATCCCCACCAGCCCCTCTCCAAGTGAGAGGACTGAAGAATACAATAGCAAGAACAATAAATTGAAGTTTTAAATTTGATTTCTTCAACCAATTATCATTGCCAAATACAATGCACAAAACATTGTATAAGATTTGTTTAACTGAAAAGGTAAATATATTTTTCATATTTACAACTTGTGTTAAGCACGAGCATTCTTAGGCCCTTGCAAATAAACAGATACAAATTTAATAACGTATAAACAGATAATCAACCTTTGTTAAAAGAAACAATTACAGATGTAAGGTTTCTAACTCTTTTGTAATATAAGTTACTAATATTTAATCACTTTAAAGTTTTTTACTTCACTATTTTTCCTGAGAACTTTAATAAAATATGTTCCACTGGCTAAATCAACCATAGAGATGGTAGTCTGACTATCATTCAGTTTTTGTTTCTCAATGATTTTACCTTGCAAATCATAAAGCAGGTAGGTCATGTTTTGTAAAGTAGAATTTTGTACACTTAAAACAACAAAATCAGTTGTAGGGTTTGGATACACCGCAAGTGCAAGATTAACATCAGTTTCTTCAATGCCGCTTATTATCATAATTTCATACGGTTGTTGCAATCCTTCAGTAATTGTACCGCCAGTACCTGTCGCATTCATATAATCTATCTGACCAATGGTGTATGATACAGAGCCTCCTGTTCCAAACGCCATTCCGCCAGAAGTAACAGTATTTTCCTGTGCAAATGTACTACCTAATCCAACGAGTATCAAACAATATGAAATAAATAAGAATTTTATATTTTGAAAAGTTTTCATTTTTAATTCCTCCTTATTCGTTTGGTATCAAAATTCAAATTGTCTTATTGTGTTTGTGTCTTCGTAACTTGTTCTAAGACAGTGGAAAGTTAAGTATAGAAAATTGGCTTTTTGGGAGATATTCGATAACTGGAAGATAAAACCCGATACTTGGATTTGGTCAGGCGATAATAGGAATTGGCTTTTTTAGGTTTTTAGGAGTTTTTAGGGAATGATGGTATAAAGCACTACTAAAAGATATACATTATCAGTCCACTCCGAAAAAATTTTTCGACACGAATTGCAGGAATTATTTTTTTAAAAACGTAATTGATTATCAGGGTATAAAAGTAGCAAAATCAGTCATAAACAGTGTATGTCCATAGGGTCGACATTAAATTAAGAACGTCATTGCGAAGGAGGTACGACTGAAGCAATCTCATACGAGTACATGAGATTGTTTCGGGCAAAAAGCCCTCGCAATGACGCTCCGTATAAGTGTTTAAAAAAAAACGATGCTGCGCTTAATTTAAAATTCTGTGAATGCAAGGCTAATATTTTGGGGTAATTTGTTTATGCATGACTCTATGGACAGACACTAAACAGAGGACAAAGATGTTTTCGGACTGGACTCAATTATGCCTGTCAGAAATTTTCCTACAAGGTAAATAGCCTAAACAGAAAGCAATATTTTTTTAGTTTTCAAAAATTTTAACCCTATGGGGCTACTCTTTTACAATTTTTTTAAATTCATAGGTCTTGCCATTCTCCAGTTTTATCAAATAAACACCCGGGGCAAAACCGCTTGTTTGAACAATAGTTTTTTCTAACAAGTTTCCTTTGAAAACAACCTGCCCTATGGGGTTTACTATTTCAAACCCTGAATTATTTTTATTGCCAAAAAATTCAATGATTAATTCATTTGATACAGGGTTAGGATAAATACTTATTGCTCCTGCAAAACTATTTTCAACACTGCCTGTAGTGGTTATATCATAACAAGCGGAAGTATCAGAACAACTATTTTGTGTAACGATAACCGCATAGCTTCCATTGGCTGTTGCAGTATAACTTTGGTTGGTTTGTCCTGCGATTACCAAATTATCGTTACAGTTTATCCATAGATAGGTTGCGCTTGTTGCGTTTGCTGTTATTGTATTATTCGACATAGTGGCGGATGTGTCCACTGTATTTACAGTTAATTCAGTGGTTACTACGCTATCACAGCCGGTGTAGGAAGTTAATGTATCAGTATAAGTATTGCTTGCAGTATAAGTATGAGCGCCAACCGTTATACTATTTCCCTGGCAGAGAGAAAGAGTTTGAGAAAAAGTATTGGCTGGCAATACCGTCAAATTAGTGGTTACAATACTATCGCAATCTCTATAGGAATTTAATGTATCAATATAAGTATTGCTGGCAGTATAAGTATGAGTGCCAACCGTTAAACTTTGGCCGTCACATATTGTAGGCGAGCAAGTGAATAAAACCGGAATACAATACCTAAATAATGTACCACAACCGCCCGAACAAGCAGTGCTAGTACCTCCTTTAAAAGTCATTCCATAGAGCATTCCATCGCTCGCCTGCATTAAAGAGCCTAAAGGACCGTTTCCATTTGTTACTCCTGCAAAATCGAGCATTTTAGTATAAAAACTAGTAGCAGGATTGTATTTAAAAAGAACTCCCATATTATTTGCTCCGCCATTAGGAGTCATACCATAAAGCATCCCATCGCTTGCCTGCATTAAAGTGCCATTAGGATTGCTGCCTTTTGTGGCTCCATCAAAATCGAACTTTTTAATATAAATATTATTAATAGGGTCGTATTGAAAGAGAACACCACCCGACGCATCATTTGCTCCACCTTGAGCCATGCCATAGAGCATTCCATCGCTCGCCTGCATCAAAGAGCCTGAAGGATAGCTTCCGTTGGCAATCCCATCGAAATTGAACTTTATTGTATAAATATTTAAAGTAGGATTGTATTGAAAGAGAACCCCCACCCCCCCTCCTGTATAAGTTACACCATAAAGCATTCCATCGCTTGCCTGCATCAGGCTACTATTTATGTAAGGATTACTTCCGTTAGTACCATTGAAATCGAGCACTTTGGTAAATTGGGCAAAAGAATTGACAAATAAGAACTGACAATTAATAATTAAAAGGATTACGAATAAGTGTTTTGTTTTTTTTATTGTTATTTGTTTAAAATTATTATTATCAATGGTTCGATTTAATAAATGAGAAGTGATTTGTAAAACTAAAAACATTTCAAGAAAATATCAAATGAAGCAGAATTTTTCTTATTCATTCTAATTTGTAATAGTCGTCAATCATGCTTAGGCATTGTAAAGAAATAACCTATACATTTTGACTTGCTCTTTTGCCGCAATCACACGGTCTCGCTCATCCAGCCACTGGCTGGCTGCCGTCTGCGTTGTAAAATCGTTAAATAGCTAAGGCTATTCGCTTAGCCGCACACAGTCTCGCTCATCCAGCCACTGGCTGGCTGCCGTGCCTTGAAAAAGAACAAAATTACTTCGCCAATTCTGTACACTTTATTTCTTTACAATGCCTTATTCTTAAAAAAAGAAAAATTCACATTGCCATATTTACGATGTTCAAAAAAACAGCTGTGTTTTGAAAAATCAGTATGGGCGCTATGTTCAATAATAAGAAAACCCTCCGGTTGTAAAAGATTTTTACTGAATACTAAATCTGGAATTAATTCAAATTTTTCTGGTTCCATTTCATAAGGAGGATCCGCAAAGATGAGCTGATAGGGATTTGCCGTTTTCTTTAGAAAACTAAATACATCCGACTTAATTACTTTTATCTGCATCATTTTAAAATCGGAAATTGTTTTTTTTACAAATTCACAACAAAGATAATTATCATCAACACTTGTTATGTCATTACTTCCGCGAGAGGCAAATTCAAAGGTAATATTACCCGTTCCGCAAAATAAGTCCAGTACTTTCAATCCTTCAAAGTCAATCTGATTATTCAGAATATTAAAAAGTCCCTCCTTAGCGAAATCCGTGGTTGGCCGTACAGGTAAATTTTGCGGAGGGTTGATTTTTCTGCCTTTGTGTGTTCCACTGATGATTCTCATGTACTTTAAACTTGTAGTAAATAACAATTAAAAAGAGTGAAATACTGATGTTTGGGTATAGTTTGTAATTGATAACTGTAATCGGCATCATCAGTACGTTCGCCAAATTTAATGTTGCGAATATATTTTTGCGCGATTGAATAAATAGCTGAATTTTTTTCTATACCACCCAACAATACCACTTCAATACTTTCAGGATTCAATTGCAATTGTTCACAAACAAAAAGAAGGTAATAGATAAAATCCTCTGTAGTGTGATAATTAAAGGTATTGTAAAAAAGTAGATTTTTCCCGTCAATTACTATCGCTTCAAAATGTGATGGATGAATATGTACAAACAATTTTTTAGTAGTCTGGTTTTTGTTTTGAATAAGCAAGCCTTCAATTAATGAGCTGGAGAAATGATGATACGTAACATTTTTATGGAGATTCTCTAATTTGATTTTTAAGCAGGAAGGCAGGGCGAAAACATTTTTAGCGTCCAGATTTTTCAAATCGTCTACCATAATTAACTCATCACCCTGAAGTGTTGAGTTAAATTTTAAAAACATCTCCTCTTTATTTTTTTCAAAAAGCGGGGAAGGGATTATAGTGGAAAGATTGTTTATTACCACACAAGAAACGGATCCATATTTCTGCAAAAACAGCTTGCTTTCTTTAACCAGCACATCCATCAAATCACACACTTCTCCTAATTGAAATAAATTTTGGAAGGAATAACTTTCAAACGCTATATACTTATTTTTCAATTTTTCATTTACTGCAAGCCAAACACAATCAATATCCATTTGAATAATTAAATGATATTGGTACGCTTTTTTTTCATCAAAGGCTTCATCAATAAATGAGTTGACCAGTGTAATTTTATTTCTTATTTCCGTTGTCATGATTCAATGCAAAGATAATTTAATAATTTGAAAATGTGCTAATGGGGTATACGACAAATATCCCTAACTATTTTTATTCCAAACCATACGGCAATGTCATTGGGTTATGGGGCTTTCAAACATAAATGCCTCCCCAAGGTCTTCGACAAGCTCTGACTGACGGCGCACGAGTCATATTGAGTAGACAATAAAAAAAATTAAAGCTCTTTTAAAATGACACAAAAGTTTCAAAAATTACAGCAAATAATCAACATTTTTTCTTTTTGCTTGAACAAAAAGAAACAAAAATTCAAGAAAAGGTCATCGGCTAACGCACAAGCTGGCAAGCTCCCGCTACCTTTTCTGGCCAACGCTCCGTTCTAAATTCAGTGAGGTGCGGCTGCCGTCCACGAAAAGTGCGAACTGCAATTTTTTCAAGCCAAGTTTTGGCTGGTTTTGTGTGAAAGAAAAAATTGGTTTGGTTTTCGTGGTCTCTTTTTATTGCTGGCACACAATCTCGCTCATCCCGCCACAGGCGGGCTGCCGCTTTCTTTTGGAGAAGCAAAAGAAAGTAAAATGTCCAATGAGTAAAAAAAGTATGTTTCATAAAAAAGTAATATTGTAAGTAGTTGAAAAACAATAAAATAAAAAATGTGTCATTGGCAGCCTGTCGAAATATGTGCGATGGCTTCTTAAATTATGAAATTAGGGAAATTTGTCGTACACCCTGCTAATGTGGCGATGTGCTATTGAGATTTGGAACGATTTTACATCAAATTATCAAATTGTACATTTTCGAATTATTCAATTATCTTTACAAACAATGAATCAGGAAGATTTTAGCACTATTTTATTAAGACATTTTCCGTTTGAAACCACAAACGGACAGCGTGTTTTATTGGATAAACTTTCTGAATTTATTTTAGGAAAAAATTCTTTACAGATATTTGTAATTAAAGGCTATGCAGGCACAGGAAAAACTACTATTGTTCGATCGCTGGTGCAAAGTTTACCTTCTGTAAATGGCAAAACGGTATTGCTTGCGCCTACGGGACGCGCAGCGAAGGTGCTTTCAAATTATACAAAACAACAGGCTTTTACCATTCATAAAAAAATATATTTCCGAAAGCCAACAGTTGATGGAGGTATGGCTTTTCAGCGACAACAAAACTTGCATAACAATACCGTTTTTATTATTGACGAAGCTTCAATGATTTCCAATTCCGGTGGACTAAGTGATGGTGGACTTTTTGGTGGTGGCAGTTTACTGGATGATTTGATTCAATATGTATTTAGCGGCACTAATTGTAAATTAATTTTTATTGGTGATACAGCTCAGTTGCCACCCGTAGGATTGGATGTAAGCCCTGCTTTGGATGTAGAATATTTAAAAGCATCATTTAAATTTTCTGTCGAGTCATTTGAATTAACCGATGTAGTGCGGCAAACAGAGAATTCAGGAATACTAACGAATGCAACAACAATTCGTAATCAAATTAATCCATCTGTCAAGAACTTTGAAAATGATGAGTTAAATCCCCCTAACCCTCCTTCGGAAAACTCAGGACAAGCTCTTTCTAAGGGGGAATTAAATCCTCCTAACCCCCTTTTCAAGGGGGAATTAATAAGGATCAAGCCTCATTTTAACATAAATGAATTTACAGATATTATCCGCATTGATGGAACAGATTTGGAAGATGCCCTGAATAGCGCCTACAACGAATATGGTGCAGAAGATTCAATGGTGATTTGCCGTTCAAACAAACGGGCAAATATTTTTAACCAACAGATACGTGCACGTATACGTTGGCAAGAAGATGAGTTATCTTCCGGTGATTATATGATGGTGCTGAGGAACAATTATTTTTGGTTGCCGGAGGAATCAAAAGCGGGGTTTATTGCCAATGGTGATATTATTCAGCTGATGAGAGTCGGAAATATTCAGGAAATGCACGGTTTCCGCTTTGCTGATGTGCGTATGCGAATGATTGATTATCCGGATGAGCCGGAATTGGAAACACGATTATTATTGGATACTATTATGAGTGAATCGCCGGCATTATCCCAGGTCGATAATAAAAAGTTATATGATTCTGTATTGCTTGATTATAGTGACATTGCTGACAGGCGTTTGCGATTAAAAAAAATAAAGGAAGATGGCTTTTTTAATGCATTGCAGGTGAAATTTGCTTATGCTGTAACTTGTCACAAAGCGCAAGGCGGACAATGGTCCTGTGTGTTTGTGGAGCAAGGATATTTGACCGATGAGATGATTAATAAAGAGTATTTACGCTGGTTATATACGGCGGTTTCACGAGCAACAAAAAAATTGTACCTGGTAAATTTTAATAAGGAGTTTTTTGAATAATGGAGGGGCTTCCTAATCATTATTTTCATCAGAATAACCGTAGCTGTATTGAAATTTTGGCATTTCAATAATGTTTCCATATTTGTCTTTGGCTTTTATTTTATCGAAAAATATTTTAGTGGTGCGGTCACACTTCCCTAGTAATTGCTGCATTTGATAACTAAGATTCGGACCAATTGTTTTTTCTGAAGAAAAAATTCCTTTAATGGTTGCTGACATTTGAAATTCTACAACGGCACTATCCAGAATATTGCCATATTGATCAATTCCAAAAAGACGATAATTAACATTGTCAAATTGAATTTTGGCAAGTTGTCCTTTTTTCTGCACTTTAATTGTACCACGGTTTTCAATGGTATTGTCTTGCGCATAAATTGCACTACAAAAGATGAAAAAAAATAATAGTGCGAGTACTGTTTTCATGATATATTATACCTTTTAAAATTATAAAACAGTCCAATCACACATTCTCGACTCCGCTCGAAAAGACAGTGCAAGCGTTAGTTCGAGCGGAGTCGAGAATGTGGGCAGGCAATTTATTGGACCATATTATATGTTTAAGTAAAATGTTTAAAATAATTTAAACGAAACTGTGTGTCTTTCTTTTTTCTTG
>JAVHPE010000255.1:0-8634 GCA_036170475.1 Bacteroidia bacterium
TTTTAATTTCGTTAGCTTATAAGATAATAATTAACAATTTAAATTATTGACATACAATTATTTATATCTTTTTTTTATTCAAAATACCCGATACCAAGTACTTAATATTTAATACTTAATACTTAATACTTAATACTTGATACTTGATACTTGATACTTGATACTTAATACTTAATACTTAATACTTAATACTTGATACTTAATACTTGATACTTAATACTTGATACTTTAAAAATGTTAAACGATACATACCGTCACAAAGGATTACGTAAGCAACTTGCAGCACTTTTAAAGAAAAAAGGCATAGAAAGTGTAGATGTATTAAAGGCAATAGAAACAGTTCCTCGCCACCTTTTTTTAAATAGCTCATTTGTTGAAAGGGCTTATGAAGACATTGCTTTCCCCATTGGAGCCGGGCAAACGATTTCCCGTCCACATACTGTAGCTTTTCAAACAGAGTTACTTGCGCTTAAGCGTGGAGAAAAAGTGCTGGAAATAGGAACAGGTTCGGGGTACCAAACCAGCATTTTGCTTGAAATGGGTGCGAAAGTATTTACTATAGAACGCCAAAAAGAATTGTTTGAAAAAACAAAAAAATTTTTGCCTTTGATTGGATATAGTACTAAGTTCTTTTATGGAGATGGATATAAAGGATTGCCTGTATTTGCTCCTTATGATAAAATAATTATTACTGCCGGCGCACCATCCATCCCCGAAGCTCTATTAGGACAACTTAAGATTGGCGGCAGGTTGGTAATACCCATAGGGGACAAAGTTCAAATAATGACTTTGATTGAAAAAATAGCTGATAAGAAGTTTGAAAAAACTGAATATGGAGAGTTCAAATTTGTTCCTTTATTGGGAGATAAAGAATGGGGCGATTAATTATCGTTTTAACAAATCATTACTTGTACAAAATATTTTATTAATATATTCGTTGTACTAATCTAAAATTTAAAAAATATTATATGAAAAAAAAGTTATTTGCAGTATTCGTATTATTGGGCGGATTTCAAGCCTTTGCTCAAAATTTAATTTCAACAAAAGGAGAATCTATTTTACCGGATTCCAGTGACTGGGCTATAAGTTTTGATGCTTCGCCTGTTTTTTCAGCTATTGGCGGAATGTTTACTAGCAAGTCTTTTACTAATTCTAATTTGAACTGGTTAAGCAAAGAGCAGACCTTTGTTGGCAAAAAATTTATCAATAGTAAAAAGGCGTATAGAATAATTTTAAAATTTGGTTTCCTGTTTGAAACAGAAAAAAATGTTGTTGCAAAAGATAATGGTGCGGTAGTTAATTTCCCGACACCTCAGGAAAAAGTAGAGGATAAAAGATCAAAATCCGGGTCAAGCATTATGATTGGTTTCGGGAAAGAATTTAGAAAAGGGAACGCACGTTTACAGGGCTATTATGGAGCTGACGCATTGGTATGGCTTGGTACAGCAAAAACAAAATACAGTTACGGCAACGAATTTAACAGTAGTAATAATCTGTTACCAACCTCAACTAACTTTGATTCAGTAACTATCTCCGGTTACTATTCTTCTCCGGTAAGTATACGTTTACTTGAAAATAAATCAGGACTTGTTTTTGGGATTGGCGTAAGAGGATTTGTTGGAGCTGAATATTTCTTTCTTCCTAAAATTTCTTTAGGGTTGGAATATGGGTGGGGATTAGGGTTTCAATCTACAGGTGCAGGAAGAGCAATTGAACAGAAAATTGATGGCTCGCCAGCGGTTGTGGGAAGTGTTTACACTCCAACACCTAGTTCATCCAAATTTGGATTTGATAATGATATGAATAATGGAAAGATTTTGGGTTTTAGAGGAGCCAACAATGGTAATGCGTCCTTAAAACTTACATTCGTTTTTTAGGTTCTGACGTATTTAGTAAAAAGGGTGTTCGTGAAAACGTAACACCCTTTTTATTTACAATTGTATCATAATTACCGGACAAATAATTTTTTTCCATAAAATATTCGTCGGTTTTAAGCTCTGTTTTACCGACAGCTACAGATTTCTCATTAACTCATGTTACGCACTAACTGCTCCAGAGGAGCATAATATTGGTAGAAAACATCAATTACCTCCGCCTTTTAGCTCCGTAGGAGCGCAATATTACGCCCCGATGGGGCTTACAGATGTTAGGGTGTTCAATTTCTACCAATATTCTGCCCCTCAGGGGCATTGCGTAACATCAGTTATTAACTAAATTTTTGGATTTCAATTTTTATTTATAATCAGTCTCTTCTATTGTTATTTTAACCGTATCCATGATTACTAACAACAGGATGTTTACAATAATAAAAACATTCTAAAAAGTAGTTTTAAGGCTATCCTATATTTGACAAAAAAATAATAAAATGAATTTTTATTACGATAATATAAACTAAAAAAACAAAAACAATGAAAAAAACAGGATTAGTAATTGCTTTCGCATTAAGTGTATCAAGTATTTTTTCCCAAAATCTAACCTCAAGAAAAGGAGAGCTAATATTACCGGAAGAAGGGGATTGGGCAATCAGTATGTGTGCAGATCCCATTTTCAAATTTGTTGGAAATGCATCTAGTGGCTATACGGGTGCTAATGCTGCACCTGGCGTGGCATTTTTAAATGGAAACGGAACAATTGTTGGTAAAAAGTTTATTGATGAGCAATCTGCTTACAGAGCTTTGCTTCGTTTGGGTTTTACATCTCAGTCGTATAAAAATTTTGTAAATGATGATGCAATTGTTACTCCTCCTTCTTTTCCTGCTGCATTTCCGCAAAAAGAAGATAAATTATCTATATCAAACACGATTATAGGAATAGGTGCTGGAAAAGAGTTTAGAAGAGGGAATACTCGTTTACAAGGATTTTACGGCGCAGATGCAATGATTTGGATGGCAATGTCATCATGCAAATACAAGTATGGAAATATAATGACTGCAATAGCAGCTCCGGGTGTTACTCCTACGCCTACATCTACTACCTGGGATGCAACGTCAGGAGCTATAGTATCGGTAGGATCTCTTGGCAGCCGTACAATTTTGACTAAATCCGGTATGAATTTGGGAGTTGGGGTTCGTGGTTTTATCGGGGCGGAATATTTTATTTTTCCGAAAATTGCAATCGGTGCTGAATATGGCTGGGGAATTGGTTTTCAAATGGCAGGTAAAGGAAAATCAACGACTGAAACCACCGGAGGAACTGGTCCATCAGTTGGTATGGTTGAAGCTCAAACAGATGGTTCTTCTAAATTTGGTTTTGATACTGATATAAACCAAGGTACAATTTTTGGTTTAACGGGCTCAAATACAGGTACTGCTTCATTAAAAGTAACGTTTCACTTCTAAACGTTTTACTCATAAAAGAAAGCCTGCCAATTTTCGGCAGGCTTTTTTATAGTAATTGTCCCATTAATTTTTTTAGTTCTTCTTCTGATAAATGTCGCCATTTCCCTGATTTTAATTCACCTAATTTGATATTCATTATACGTACCCGCTGTAATTTTATTACCTGATAATCGAATACATTACACATTCTGCGTATTTGACGGTTAAAGCCTTGTTTCAAAATAATACGGAAGATGCGTTTAGTGTTCGGTTCTGCTTTAATTTTACAGGGTTTAGTATATGCATTACCAATGTTAACACCTTCAGCCATATCCCTTAGAAATTGGTTTCTCAAAGGTAAATTAAGCGTAACAATATATTCTTTTTCATGCTCAAAATCGGGATGAATTATTTTATTTATTATGAGGCTATCATTGGTTAGTAGGATTAATCCTTCTGAATCCTTATCTAATCTTCCAACAGTAAGTATTTTTTCCGGATAATTAATCGCATCAATAATATTGCCTTCTATTTTTTCTGTTGTACAAATAATTCCAGCAGGCTTATTATAGGCGATGTAAATGGATTTGTTTTGATGCGACATATTCAAAATTTTCACAAAGTTAAATTTTAGTAATGATTGGATTTGAAATATTTTTATACATTTGTGCCGTTATTGGTCTCTTCCATCATTGGAAGAGTTAAAAGGGAATCAGGTATAAGTCCTGGACATTTCCCGATGCTGTAAGTTCATTTTTTGTTTTTTAACATTCTATTGCCACTGTCTTGAATCAGTTTTTATCTGGATTCTTTAAGGATGGGAAGGCGTTAAAAAACCGAACAAGTCAGAAGACCTGCCAATTACAATACCATTTGTAGCTTTCGGAGAAAAGGCGAAGAATAGATAAATTGTTTACACTTTTTCTATCCCTCAGGCTTTTCAGATTGTTACAAGCGATTTTGTTAACGCTTAATTTTTTGTAATGAATTTTTTAAAAATCAGTTTATCTTTTTGTTACCTTTTATGGACTCTTGCCGGATTTGCACAGCTGCGCATGGATTCTGTAAAACAGCTTCCTGTCCTTGAAATATCAACATCCCGATTGGCAGCTTTTTCATCAGGTAATAAAACAGAAACACTTGATAGCACGCTACTAAACCGCTATTCTACAAGTAATCTGGCTGATTTACTTGCAAATGAAAGTCAGGTTTTTATTAAATCCTATGGTTTAGGAAGCTTGGCAACAACTTCTTTCAGGGGAGCCGGAGCAAGCCATACTGCTGTATTATGGAATGGATTTAATTTGCAAAGTTCCATGAATGGAATGCTTGATTTGGCACTGGTACCGGCTAATTTCCTCAATGATGTTAAGTTACAATATGGTGGTGCCGGTGCATTATGGGGTAGCGGTGCCGTTGGAGGAACCATTCATTTGAACAATTCAAATCAATTTGACAAAGGAATTTCAATTTCCGCAACCACCTCTTTTGGCAGCTTTTCTGATAAACAACAACAAGTTAGTTTTGAAATAAGCAAAAATCGATACGTTTCAACTATACAATTATTTAATCACGATGCAAAGAATGATTTTCCATTTATTAATACCGCTCAATATAATAAACCTGAACAAAACCAATCTAATGCGGAATTAAAACAATACGGATTTTTGCAGGAAAATTATTTTCAGATTACTGCAAATCAAAAATTAAACACCCGTTTTTGGTATCAATACAACGACCGGAATATTCCACCTTCCTTGACTCAGAATATTAATGTGGCAAATCAAAAGGATAAAACATACAGAGCTACTACAGAATGGCAACGAAACTCTGAAAAGTTAATATTGATAGCTCGTTTCGCATACTTTGATGAAGGGCTTAAATTTAAAGATTCTTTGATAAATGAAAATTCAAAAAGTCGTTCAAAAACAGCTATCGCAGAAGCGGAAAGTAGGTTTAGTATTTCAAAATTCGATTTAATAAATATTGGAATTAACAATACGTATGGCGAGGCAGAGGCAGCTGACTACCTCAAAAATCCTTCGGAAAATAGAACAGCATTGTTTGGAAGTTATAAAATTCATTCAAAAAAAAATACCTGGAATGCTGTGGTAAGTGCCAGACAGGAGTTTATTAAAAATAAAGAAATTCCTTTGACTTCATCAGTTGGTATTGAAGGGGAATTTTTAAAATGCTTTTTAATAAAAGGAAATGTTTCAAAACATTATCGTTTAGCAACATTTAATGACTTATATTGGATAGGGATTGGCGCGAAAGGAAACCCGGATTTAAAACCTGAAAGCGGATGGGCAGAAGAAATTAGTTTAATTAATAAGGTTCATTATAAAAAAATTGTCTGGGAATTAAGTGCGACCGTTTTTAACCGCATCATCAATAATTGGATCATTTGGTTGCCTGATCAATATAATACATGGTCGCCTGATAATGTTTTGCAGGTTTGGTCACGGGGAGTTGAATACAAGTTGAATGTGAATTATTCTGTGAGGGAATTTAAAATACAATTATCCGGGTTGTACAATTATATTTTATCGACTAATGAAAAATCAACAACAGTCGCTGATATAGCCATAGGCAGACAGTTAATCTATACACCGGTACAAAACGGACAAGGAAGTTTTTCATTTTCCTACAGAGGGACTTCAATAAGTTATACGCAGGTTTATACCGGATATCGCTATACATCATCTGATAACAGGCACTATTTAAATCCTTATACGGTAGGAAATATAAATATTGCACAACAGGTAAGATTGAATAAAACAAAGATCAAGATGTTTGCACAATTAAATAATGTAGGGCAAGAAACGTATCAGGTAGTTGCATATAGGGCAATGCCATTATTTAGTTGCCAATTCGGACTAACAATTTTTATAAATCAACAGGATAAAAAGACTAAACAGTAAGATTTCGTTACGAGTAAATAAACAAATAAATATCAAAAAATGAAAACAAAACAATTATTAAAATTAGGCACTTTAGTGTTAACAATGGCATTTGTAAGCTGTAAAAAAGATGATCCGAAAACTTCTGAACCCACACCGGTAGCTGGTGCGTATGATAATGGTGTATTTATTACCAATGAAGGTCCTTTCGGAAGCGGAACGGGTACTGTAAGTTTTTACAATCGTAGCAGTTCAAGTGTGAGTAATGATATTTTTGAGGCAAAAAATAATTATCCTTTGGGGAATATTGTTCAATCAATGGAACTATTTAATGGGAAAGGTTATATAGTAGTTAACAATGGAAGTAAGGTGGAGATAGTTGATGGCAGTACATTTGCCAGTAGTGGGGTAATAAATGGATTATCAAATCCCCGTTATTTTCTTGGAATTGATAATAATAAAGGTTACGTTTCTGAGTGGGGAGCAAGTGGTACTGGGGCTGTTAAAGTTGTAGATCTTACCACCAAAACAGTAACTGCAACAATCACAACCGGTAAAGGAGCAGAAGGCATGGTAAAAGTGGGCAATACTGTTTATGTTGCATGCAGCGGAGGATTTGATAATGATAGCGTAGTAACGGTAATTGATGCCAGTAGCAATACAGTTATTACAAATATTACCGTAGGTGCAAATCCTAAAAATATAAAAGTAGATGCCAGTGGGAATATATGGGTATTATGCAGCGGACAATGGGATTTGAATTACACAACACTTGTAAAAACGGGCAAGTTGGTACGTATTAATGCATCCAACAATACAGTAGAGCTTTCAATCCCTTTTGCATCAACCTATTCTCAGCCTTCCAGTCTGGTTATTAATAATGCAAAAAATATTTTATATTATTCATATAATGGGAAAGTATATTCGCAATTTTATACAACCTTAACGTTGAACCCAACAGCTACAATCAATAGAAGTTTTTATGGTTTAGGCATTGACCCAACCAATGATTATTTCTATGCATCGGATGCCGGTAATTTTTCAAGTGATGGAAAAGTAATTCGTTACAATGCAGCAGGAGTGGTTGTTGATAGCTTTACAGTTGGAATAATTCCTGATAATTTCTGTTTTAAATAATAATGATGAAACCAAAAGCAATTTTTTGCTGGAGCGGAGGGAAAGACTCTGCAATGGCTTTGCACAAAGTATTACAGGAAAACGAATACGAAGTAGTAGGCTTGCTGACTACACTAAATGCTGAATTTAAAAGAATTTCAATGCATGGTGTATGTGAAGAGCTTTTAAATAAACAAGCAGAATCCATTGGTTTGCCTTTGATTAAAATGTTTGTAAGCGAAGGCACAAATTCAGAGTATGAAAAATCAATGGAAAGCCTTCTCATAAAATACAAAGCACAAGGTGTAAGTAAAGTGATTTTCGGTGATATTTTTCTGGAGGATTTACGGACTTATCGCGAAAACAATCTAAATAAAGTAGGATTGACGGCTGAATTTCCTTTATGGAAAAGAGATACGAAAGAATTGATAAATGAGTTTTTATTAGCTGGTTTTAAAACAATCACCTGTTGTGTAAATGATGCATTTTTAGGTGAACATAGAGTAGGAGAGGAGATAACTGAAGATTTCATAAAAACACTCCAAAATAATATTGATCCCTGTGGTGAAAATGGAGAGTATCACAGCTTCTGTTATGATGGACCTATCTTTAAATCTTTAATTAAATTTTCTGTTGGCGAAAAAATATACAAACCTTTAGAAATTAAAAATTTGGATAGTAGTATGGAAACTCCACCAACCAAAGGTTTTTGGTATTGTGATTTAATACCAACGTAAAGGAATAAATATAATCTTTATTTGTAGAAACCTGACAGGTTTTAAAACCTGTCAGGTTTGAATTATTTTAATTCGCAATAGTATTTTTTGTTTGCAGAATTACTGTTTCTTCTTTACGATAAATGATTCCACGCTCTTTTAAATAACTGATAAAATGGTTAAAACACTTTTCATACTTCCCAACCAATTCAGGAGGGAAAACACCTTTTTCAGAAAATAAATTTGCGGATAACAGTTCAACAGCCGCTGTTGCAGTATACCCTGTAGTACGTGCCATGGATGATGTTTGAGTTTCTTTGTTATACTCATCATACAAATGATACGTTATTTTTTTAGTCACGCCATTTTCATCACCAACCACCGTAACACGCATTACAGTAATCTCTTCTTCTGTTTCACCTAATTTCCAATCACTAAATAAAACTTTAGAAGTAAAGTCCAAAGGAACAATATCAACACCATTTAACTGGATTGGTTCTTTGCTGAGGAAACCTGAATCACGCAAAGCAAGTACTTTTTCAATATGTCCGGGATAACGCATTGTTTTCTCTTTCATATTTT
>JAVHPE010000256.1:0-1713 GCA_036170475.1 Bacteroidia bacterium
TCTGATTTTGAAATAATAATTAAATTATTAAAAACATAAACCACTTAAAAATGGCACTTTTAGAGTGTTTTTTCTGATTTTTGATGACTTGTGCAACGACTACCATTGTTACCACACGTTTTTTCTTTTTCTTTCCATAATAATTGAACTGTAAATATATTTTCCGTAGGGTAATCGGCTAGTAAAATTTTCAAATTGTTTTTCCAAATCAAATTGCTCATTAACCAAATCTAATATTTTACGAGATTGTCTAATGCTTTTTGGAATATTCGGTTCTTTATAGTAATAATCAGATTCAAGTTCCCAATAGGCTAATGATTTCTCAATTTTGTTCTTTTTTATATTGAAAAAAGTCGTAGTTCCATCAAGCCCCTTTAAACAGCCATCTTTCTCATTGCAGTCAGGAATATTTTCAAAATCATTTTGTTTTAATTCAGTCATTAGTTTCTCAACTGTTGATTCTGGAATTTTGATTTTTTGAATTATTCTTTTTATTCTGTCTTCTTTATGATTGGTTGTCCATACTGAATTAGTTAAAGTTCCACTAAATTCTCCGTTTTTTAATTCTATGAGTTGGACGATTTGATAATCTTCAACACCAATCTCATAAATTCTATTATGAATCAAACTGTCAAATTTTGTCAGATTCAATTCTGCTCTCAAATTTGTTTGAGCATTTAGAAAATGTGATATTAAAATCAGATTAAATAATATGAAAAATGTTCGTTTCAAATGTGTGGTAACGAGTTTTTATAAGATTTGTGCGACGTAAAAATCGGAGATTTTTCCGCCGTAGCAATATTTTTGTTGAATGTTTGGCGGTTGTACTAATTCAAATTTAACATAAATTTTATGAGGTGTTAGCATACGTATTTATTCAATTTTTTGGTATTCTTTTCCATTTTCTAAAATCAGCTTTTTCGGGTTTAATTCACTTATGGATTCAAAATTTTGTCCAGCCATTCTGATAAAAAGAATTCCGAATTTTTCTTTATAGTAAACTAATTTAGGAATAGGTTGACAAGTGGTAATCGAAATTATATCCGAATTAAAGTATTTCTTTTCTCTCGAATAAATTCCTTTTCCGCTTTCAAATTCATAAGTCGTTTCGTAATAATAATTCGCTTTTTTTCTTTTTCCGTTCGCTAATTCAAATATGATTCCATTTTCAACAACAACTGTTGTTTTTTTGCTATTACTAAAACTAACAAATAATGTATCGCTTAAAATTCCGTTTTTTCTTTTTCCAAGATATTTCCACTTTCCAATCAATCTTTCTCCAATATTTTTCAAAGTGTCAGAATATTTAATCTGAAGTTTTGAATCAAGTTCTATTTCGCCAAAATCTTGTGAGTAAGATTGGGTAAATAAAAAAGTAAATAATATTATTAATAGTTTAGTTCTCATATGTATGCCAACTTGTTATATCCAAACAAATATAACTATTTATCGGTTAATATTTTGGGATAACAACATTATTTATCACCGAATGGCCTTATTTCTGAGCGGTAATCCAAATTTAAAAATAAGTTTTGGATAGTTTGATAAATTTTTGATATTTTTTTGTGAGCGTCAAATGGTTAGCTGTGCTGCGAAATTTTGGGAGTGTGGTAGCGGGTAGCGGTATTTCAACTTACCGTTTATATAAAACGAATCATCTAGTTAAAGCGTCATTCCTAAAAAAAACCCGCTTTAAAACATCAGTTTTAAAGC
>JAVHPE010000257.1:0-1696 GCA_036170475.1 Bacteroidia bacterium
TATTATAAGAATATTCCCAGTACCTGATGCCAATAGCACATTTGTTAAATGTACTGGTAGTTGCCTGAATTATTCCACCACCCAATGCCGGATCATGCCCGTTATATTTAAATGAGTTTGTTAGATTTTGGTCTATTATAAGTTTGGATTTGCCAAGTATAACTCCATTATATGCATCTTCAACATAAGCGCTGTTTTTAATAATAATTTTACCCTGTTGTACTGCTGAAGGGCTGGCTGAATTGCCCCATACCTCAATTCCCTGCCACATCATTCTTACATTATTACCATTGCATAAATGATACGCCGTTCCTGTTAATGAAGCGCCATCAATTGTAAGTGTGCCACCTGGCATCACAATGACTCTGCCCTGAGGGCCAAATTCAACAGTAGTACCAGTTGAAATAGTAAGAGATGTGCCTGACATGATGGTAAGTGCCCCTTGAATTCTGATAATATGGCCGGTATTATTCCAAATGCCACTGGCCGTAATAACTTTATCAATCCCCACAGGAGCGGGTACGAATGAATTGTGGGCAGAATTATCATAGGAAAAGCTTGTTAAGCAAGCCGGTAAAATTTGATACCCCGGCACAGATGGAATGATGTATATATCCTGGAAACTCGAGGTGTTACCACAACCATAAGCTGTCAAAGTTACACGGTAATAACCCGGATAGGCGAATGTATGGTTTACTGTTGTTGCGCTTGTATTAATAATAGTTCCATCCATAAAATTCCATTGATAATTGGTAGCATTTGTAGAAGTAGTGATGTAAAAAGGCACAGATGAAACCTCCTCTACGTTATCAAAATGTGGAAAGGTAAAGTTGGCTGTAGGTAAAGGATTTACTGTAATCGTTTTTGTAGCAGTATTTGTACAACCACCTGTAACAACAGAATACGTAATAACCGAAGTACCTGCTGCAACTGCGGTAACCAGACCGCTGCTTGCGTTGACTGTGGCAACCGAAGGTGTCGCACTTGACCAAGTACCACCTGTTGTAGTACTGGTATAGATATTTGTTGCCCCTACACAAAGTGGTGAAGTACCTGTAATGGTCTGTGCCACAGGAGCGGATACTGTTACGGTTTTTGTGGCAGTATTTGTACAACCACCTGTAACAACAGAATAAGTAATAACCGATGTACCTACTGCAACCCCTATAACCAAACCGCTGCTTGCGTTAATAGTGGCAACCGAAGGTGTCGCACTTGACCAGGTACCACCTGTTGTGGTACTGGTATAGTTATTTGTTGCTCCGATACAAAGTGGTGTAGTGCCTGTAATGGTCTGTGCTATGGGAGCGGTTATAGTTACCGTTTTTGTGGCAGTATTTGTACAACCACCTATCACAACAGAATAAGTAATAACCGATGTACCCGCTGCAATCCCTGTAACCAAACCGCTGCTTGCGTTGACTGTAGCAATCGAAGGTGTCGCACTTGACCAAGTACCACCTGTTGTAGTACTGGTATAGGTATTTGTTGCTCCAATACAAAGTGGTGTAATGCCGGTAATGGTCTGCGCTATGGGAGCGGATATAGTTACCGTTTTTGTGGTAGTATTTGTACAACCACCTATCACAACAGAATAAGTAATAACCGATGTACCCGCTGCAATCCCTGTAACCAAACCACTGCTTGCGTTAACAGTGGCAACCGAAGGTGTCGCACTTGACCAGGTACCACCTGT
>JAVHPE010000258.1:0-1691 GCA_036170475.1 Bacteroidia bacterium
AAACTCAGAAAAACAGTGAACGGTGTTACAACAGATTATGATGGTAATTTTATTTACGAGAATAACGTATTACAGTTCTTTAACCAACCCGAGGGTTATATTGAACCTACAACAGACCCAGCTAAACCGTTTTTGTATGTGTACCAATATAAAGACCACCTTGGCAATATTAGGCTTTCTTATAAAGACATAAGCACAACAAACACGCCTAACCTACAAATTGTAGAAGAAAATAACTATTATCCCTTTGGGCTTAAACATAAAGGTTACAACGCCAACATAAACGGCACCCACCACAAATATATGTTTGGCGGTAAAGAACTCTCAGAAGATCTCGGTTTAAATACTTATGATTTTGGTGCAAGAAATTATGATGCTGCCTTAGGGCGTTGGATGAATGTTGACCCGTTGGCAGAGAAAATGCGTAGGCATTCTCCTTATAATTATGCATTTAATAATCCAATTTATTTTATTGACCCTGATGGGATGGCACCATTAGATGATTATTTTAATAAAATGGGAGAATTTTTGGGTTCTGACAATGCAAAAACGGATAAAGTTAGAATTATTGATCAAAGTAATTGGGATGATAATAAAAAGGTTGGGAAAGATGGTGCTGAAACTATTGAGAATAAAGTAGGGAATGAAAATTCTATAGCATTTTCTAAGTCCGACCTACAAACACAAGAACAATTAAATGTATATCAGCACTATAATCCAACAGATTTGAAATTAGAGGCAAATTTTGAAAAAGAAAAAGGAGGTGCCTCCTTTATCGCAAGTAGTTATGGAGATAAGCGTATTGAGATAAATACAGAAGGAAATAAGAAAGGATCCAAAATTGCGGATGATGCAAATGCTATTAAAAGTGTATTTGTACACGAAAAAAATCATTATGACGTTAATAAAAAACTTGGTTTTAAAAGATTTTCTACAGTATCTAAAAATACTTTGGAACAAATGGCAGTTAGAGCTCAAATGGCAGATCCAACATTTTCTAAAACATCTAATAGTTTTCAAAAAGGAGTAATTCAGTATGGTAAAGATTACGGATTAGTACCAGTTAATGCTATTAAATCTAAACCTATAAATTATGAGTAAATTATTAGTTATAACGATATTCTTAGTCTCTATTTTTAGTAAAAGTTGGTGTCAAAACTTAGTCATTGATGAATTAAATGTATCTCATTTTAAAATTAATAAAAATCCAAATATTTTTATTGAAGATGAAAGAGACGGACCATTTATACGTTTTTCATTTACTATAGATAATAATACAGATAAGGACATTTTCTTAAATACAGATTCTGATAATTTAATAGCTATTTTTAAATATAAAGGAGAAAAATATAGTAAAGAGATGATTTGGGAATCATCAAATGAATTAGGGAATCTAAAGATTTTATCTGGATCTTCGGAAGAATTTACAACGAGTACTTATCTATTTTTAGGAACAGATCTGATGGTTAAAAAACAATATAATTATACATTGAAATTATTAGAGATATTACCTACATTAAGATTAAAATATAATGATGGGAAATTAGATTTGATAAGTAATACTATAAATAATGTAATTATTAAAAATTAAATAGCCACACCTGTGCTGACTGGAGCACCGCTATTCAATATAATTCCAACACAGGTTACCATAAACGGGCAAAATATTTTGTATGTTTACGATGCCACTG
>JAVHPE010000259.1:0-8469 GCA_036170475.1 Bacteroidia bacterium
TATCTATTAGCGGTTCGCCACGTGCGAATGTAGGGAAAAAAGATGCAACAGCATTAAGAAATGCTAAGCAAGTACCATGTGTACTTTACGGAGGTAAAGAACAAATTCACTTTGCAGTTTTAGCTGCGGATTTTAAAAACTTAATCTACACACCTGATGTAAATATCGTAGATTTGAATATTGCAGGTAAAAAATACAATGCTATTTTGCAGGAAGCTCAATATCATAAAGTATATGACCATCTGTTACACGTTGATTTTCTAGAAATTATACCTGGGAAACCGGTTACAATGAATATCCCGGTAAAAACTACCGGAACATCTCCCGGAGTTAGATCCGGCGGCAGATTGGTAAAAAAGCTAAAAACATTAAGAGCAAAAGGGTTAGTGGATAAGATGCCGGATGCTATCAATATTGCTATTGACAAAATGGAAATAGGTCATTCCGTTAGAGTAGAAGATATTAAAATTGCCGGCGTGACTTTTTTAAATGCAGCAAACATTACTGTGGTTGGAGTGGAAACTACCCGTGTTGTTGTTGAAGAAGTTAACACAACAGCACCTGCTGCTGCCGGAGCCAAAACCGCGACACCTGCTGTTGCCGGAGCTAAAACCGCGACACCTGCTGTTGCCGGAGCTAAAACTGCCGCACCTGCTACTGCCGGAGCTAAAACTGCGACACCTGCTGCCGGAGCAGCTAAACCCGGTGCAAAAAAATAATTTTCTATAAATGATTTATTCCATTTGGCGTCCCACATAGTGTGAGACGCCAATTTTTTTTATTTTTGCACAAAGAGTTTTTAGTATGAGTAAATTTTTAATTGTTGGATTAGGTAATATTGGTGATGATTATGCCGGCACCCGCCATAACATCGGATTTATGGTGCTTGATGCAATTGCAAAAGAAAATAATTTGAAATTCAACACCGGCAGACTTGCTGATATTGCGGAATATAAATTCAAAGGGAAAATATTGATTTTTGTAAAACCCTCTACTTATATGAATTTAAGTGGGAAAGCCGTAAATTATTGGCTTCAGTCAGAAAAAATTCCGATCGAAAATTTATTGGTAATTGCCGATGACCTTGCATTGCCTTTGGGTTCATTACGCATGAAAGGTAAAGGTAGTGATGGTGGACATAACGGATTAAAAAATATTCAGGAAACGCTAAATACACCTAACTACGCACGATTACGGTTTGGTGTTGGTAATGAATTTTCAAAAGGAAACCAGGTGGATTATGTGCTGGGGAAATGGAATAAAGAAGAAGAAATACAGCTCCCTCCCCGCATTCAGATAGCGATGCAAATGGTACAAGGATTTGCTACTATTGGCTTACAGAGAACAATGGCTGCCTATAATAATAAGTGAGTAGTCTATTTATTTAAACAAGTTTTTGAAAAAAATTATAAATGTATCAAAGACTTGCTTTGTCGAAGTGACTTATGTTAGGGAATTCCTTCGACAGGATCAGGTTAAATTCCGTATAAATCCTCTTTGTTAAAAAAATAGAATTGTTTCTTAACTTATATAAACTCTAATGTATAGGATAGGCTATTTTTAACCTCCAACCCAAATGAAAAGCCGGGCTGGAGGTTAAATTAATTATTTTTTCTCAATAGGAAATCCTTTTTTCTCCCAACTGGAAAATCCTTTTTCTAAATTATAAACACGTTTGAAGTCATGCTTTCCCATATATTCGGCGGCATCCGCGCTACGTCCACCAGAGGCGCAGTAGATGTAATATGTTTTATTTTTATCTAATTTATCAATTTGTTTTTCAGCGTCTTTCGCTAAAAAATCCAATTGTACAGCATCTTTAATAAACCCTTTATTCATTTCATCGGTGGTGCGTAAATCTATTATTATTCCGGTTTTATCATTGGCGATTATCGCTTTAAATCGCTCCGCGGAAAGATTAGTTACCGCTTTATTAGAGCTTGCAGATTGTGCACATGCGGCATATTCAAAAGAAACAACTGCCGTTAATAGTAAGATGTACTTTTTCATTTTTATTTGTTTTAAGGTTAATTTATTTCAATCAATACATTCGTCAAAATTCATATTCATAAAAAGTTATAATTGGATATTATTTTCTTTCAGTATAAAAATCGACCTGTTGCTACTCAAATGCATTTAATCCGGTAACGTCCATTCCTGTGATTAACAAGTGAATATCGTGGGTTCCTTCGTAGGTAACCACTGATTCCAGATTCATCATGTGACGCATAATAGGGTATTCGCCTGTAATGCCCATACCACCATGTATTTGTCGTGCTTCACGCGCAATCTCTAAAGCCATGTTAACATTATTACGTTTTGCCATTGATATTTGTGCAGGTGTAGCACGATTTTCGTTTTTCAATATGCCTAACCTCCAGGTTAACAACTGAGCTTTTGTGATTTCAGTAATCATCTCCGCTAATTTTTTTTGTGTTAGCTGAAATTTTGCGATAGGTTTATTAAATTGAATTCTTTCTTTAGAATAACGTAATGCTGAATCATAACAATCCATTGCCGCACCAATAGCGCCCCAGGCAATACCAAAACGGGCGGAATTTAAACAACTCAGGGGACCTTTTAATCCTTTCACTTTCGGGAAAATATTTTCTTTTGGAACCTTTACATTAGCGAATACTAATTCACCTGTTGCACTTGCACGCAGGCTCCATTTGCCATGTATTTCGGGGGTTGAAAATCCTTCGTATCCACGTTCAATAACCATACCACGGATATTACCGGCTTCATCCTTTGCCCATACCACTGCAATATCAGCAAAAGGGGCATTTGAAATCCACATTTTAGCGCCATTCAAAAGATAGTGATCGCCTTTATCTTTAATGTTGCTAAGCATGCCCATAGGATTAGAACCATGGTCGGGCTCCGTTAAACCAAAGCAACCCATTATTTCGCCTGTAGCTAATTTTGGAAGATATTTGCGTTTTTGTTCTTCCGTGCCAAAGGTATAGATTGGATACATTACTAAAGAGCTTTGCACTGATGCTGTGGAGCGTAACCCGCTATCGCCACGTTCCAACTCCTGCATAATAATACCATACGAAATTTGATCTAATCCAGAGCCGCCATATTCAGTAGGAATGTAGGGTCCGAATGCTCCAATTTCAGCCAATCCTTTAATCCATTGTTTAGGAAATTTTGAATTCTGGCAAGCCTCTTCCACAATAGGAGTAACTTCTTTTTTTACCCAGGCACGAGCTGTTTCACGTATCAGCTTATGTTCATCAGTTAATAATTCATCCATTAAATAATAATCGTGTGCTTCAAATCTGTCTGTTGCCATCTTTTAGAAATTAGAAATTAAGAATTAAGAATTAAGAATTAAGAATTTTAGGATTAGCGATTTTAAAAAAAGCTTCAAAAAATATTAGGAAGCCGCTTTTGCTGTAGCTTTTACTTTTATAGTGTTTGCCGCATCAAGCATTGTTTGAATCGCTTTTTCATTATATGCCTCGCCGGTTTCAATATCCTTAATAACAAAACTGCTTGTTCCGATTTTTCTGATCGTATAAAAATGGAATCTTGCATCAGGGATATTAGCATTTTTGCCTTCCCAGAATAATAAGGTTGGTTCATCTTTTAAATACCGCTGAAGTTTAAAAACTTCATTTCCTGTAATGTCACTTTTTATTAATGCAATATCTCCATCGCTCTCTTCAATTGATATTTGAAAATCAGAACCAACTTTAATTTCAGTAGCTCCCCAGGATTGTTCAACTATTTCCATTTTCCCTTTGGATGAATCTGGAACCATCATTAACAAGTTGTTACCACTAATTTTTAAACCTACTTCCATCATGCCTGGTAATGGTGCAGTTGATTCTTCTGTTTTTGAACCACCGCAACTTGAAAAGAATAAAAGTGCAGGTGTTGCTAATAATAATAGTGTCTTTTTCATTTTCATTGTATTTTATTGTTTACATCACAAATATAATAAGTAATAACAAGCAAGTACATTTACCCGGTGGAAATATTTTGCGGTAAATTCAAATAAAGTACATACATATTATGCTATATTGAATTACTTTCGTTAAAAAGAAAATAATGAAACTTACTTTCAAACCACATACACTTTATTTCAAAAGACCATTCAGGATTGCTCATGGTGTTCGATCATCCACGCCAATTGTGTTAACTCAATTGGAACATTTAGGAGTTATTGGTTTGGGAGAAGCCTGCCTGCCGCCCTATCTGGGTGAAACACATGCGTCTGCATTGACCTTTTTAAATAAAGCCGCTGAATTATTATCTACCCGTCAAAATCCGTTTGCTATTGAAACAATATTACAGGAGATTGATAACATTGCCCCGGGTAATACTGCTGCTAAAGCATCTGTTGACATTGCATTACACGATTTAGTAGGTAAATTACAAAATAAACCTTGTTGGCAGATTTTTGGTTGCGATAAAAATAAAACTCCCTATACCTCCTATACATTAGGAGTTGATGAACCTGACGTGATAAAGGAAAAAGTTACTGAGGGAGAAACGTTTAGGATTTTAAAAGTAAAACTGAATGGAGAAAATGATAAAACAATTATTTCCACTATACGCGACATTACAGACAAGCCCATTGTTATTGATGTAAATCAAGGCTGGGAGGATAAACATGATGCGCTTGAAATGATTGAGTGGTTAAATGATAAAAACGTATTGTTTATAGAACAACCTTTGCCAAAGAATAATTTTGATGATGCTGCATGGCTTTTTGAAAAAAGTCCAATCCCAATTTTTGCAGATGAGAGTATTCAACGTTATTCCGATATTAATAACATGAAAGATTGCTTTCATGGAATTAATATCAAACTGATGAAATGCACAGGGTTACATGAAGCATTCAAAATGATTAGCAAGGCGCGCGAATTTAATTTACAGGTGCTTATCGGATGTATGAGTGAAACATCATGTGCGGTATCCGCCGCTGCACTGCTTTCGCCATTGGTTGATTATGCTGATTTAGATGGACCTTTATTAATTAAAAATAATTTATTTGATGGAATAAAATATGTGGATGGGAAGATTACTTTAAACGAATTACCAGGAATAGGTGTTATTGAAAAGTCCGAGTGATTTGAAGGGTAATTAATTTTAATAGGAATGCTTATAGTTTTTCTTTTTTTTATTTCACAATTGGTATTTGGCGGGGAGAAGACAGTTCAATTACTTCCAAATCTTTAATTTTATTACCATCAATTGTAAATCGCACGAATGTTTTTACTTTATGAAAGCCATAGTTTCCTGATGCACCCGGATTAATGTGTAATATTTTATATTTTTTATCAAATATAACTTTTAATATATGTGAATGTCCGGATATAAATAATTTTGGTGGATTTCTTTTTATTTCAGTTAGAACTTCTGGTAAATAGTGGTTGGGGTAGCCACCAATATGTGTCATCAAAACATCCACTTCTTCGCACATAAACCGTTGAATTTTTGGGTAAACAAGGCGCACATCCTGTCCATCAA
This sequence comes from Bacteroidia bacterium, assembly GCA_036170475.1. Lineage (GTDB taxonomy): Bacteria > Bacteroidota > Bacteroidia > 2-12-FULL-35-15 > 2-12-FULL-35-15 > 2-12-FULL-35-15. The sequence continues at coordinate 5,488 of JAVHPE010000259.1, forward strand.
TATTTCCATAAACAGCTTTTACTGGTTTGATTTTTGACAACTCATCAGTAATTGAAATAGTTCCGATGTCTCCCGCATGCCAAATCTGGTCGCAGGATTTGAAATATTTAATAATTTTTGGATCTAAATAATTATGAGTATCGGAAAGTAGTGCTATGCGTTGCATATCAACAAAATTAACTAATTTGAGAGTTTGTTAATTTGAAAATTGATTCGCTCTTTTTCAAATTAGTTTATATTTTTTGCATTTCAGTTTTTTTTATCCAACCTGTATTTCCATTTGCAATTTTTATTTCCACCCAACTAACATCTTCCTGAGTAATATAAACTTTAGTCCCTTCATGGAGGATAAACAGTTTGGTTCCTTTTTCATTGGGAGATCCAGTAACTGTTATTGCTGCGGAAGTAATGATAGCCGCGGAGCTATTTTTAGTTTGGTAATATTTATGTTGAGCTATAAAAAAAGTGCTTATACTAATTATGCTCAGGGTTATTCCACCAAAGAATCCCAACTGTTTTAAACTTCTTTTTTGCAGCGTAAAAAACAGCGCGAATAAGATTAATGATAGTATTATAAATAGTATACATAGCTGGGACCAGCCCTTCTCAGTTAACAGATTCATGAGTCCATTTTTCCATTGTAATAAAAATAATTGTGGTGCGGCATCAATTTTATCTTCTGTTTTTTGGGTAGCCAATTTTAAATTAAAAATAAAATCTTCATTATCAGGAGATAATTTAATTGCTCGTTCATAATTCAAAATAGCGAATGCGATATTGTTAGATTTATAATAAGTATTTCCCAAATTAAAATAAATTTCCGGAGCTTCCTTACCCTCGGTCAGAATAGTTGAGTACAGTTGAGTCGCTCTATTAAAATCACCTTTGGAATAGGCTAAGTTGGCGCTGTCAATTAATGGATTACTTTCATTTGCTTTGGCGAAAGAATATAAAAAAGTGCATAGAAAGAAAATAAATAATTTAAAAGTTTTAGCAAACCTCACAAAAATGGGGGATGCTGTTCTATTTAAGCGACTTTCGATTGTTCGGCTTGTGTTTTGTCTCTCCTTCCTTTTGGAAAGGTCGGAAAGGGCTGTTTTATTTAATTTCATCTTCCATTTTTGTAATAAGTTCGACAGTATTATCATAAATGTTATTCAACTTACCTGAAACAGCGCTTGGTGCATAACGTGCATATTCGCAACTATCCAGGGTAGTTGTCAACTGTTGGATAGTAAGATCGTTTACACCTTTTTCAGTTAACTTTTCAGAAATATGTTCTTTGTTTAAATCCGCAGCAAGAATATTTAGTTTATCACCTACATATCCATACAAGGCTTTAACTATTTCCACGTAAAATTGTTCCTTGTTGTTTGATTTCAAATATTGTGCAGCAAGAGATAACCGTTTTTTCGCCATTTTAGTAGCTTTACGACTTTTTACCGCGACAGCATCTTTATTTAATTCCGTATTTTTTCTTTGAATGAAAAGGAAACCGATAAATGCCAAAAACGGACAGATTAGTCCTAAATAAAATAAAGTTGAACCAAAAAAATAATCACTTTTAGGTTTAAGCTGAATATTTTTTGTTTTTATATACCTGATGTCATTGCCTAATACCTTTACATCTTCTTTACTACGGGGATTAAATACACTGGTAGTTTCATCTTTTTCATTTCCTTTGTCAACATGAATCGTAAATTCCGGGGAAGGAAGCGTGATGTACTGCTTTTTTTCCGGATCAAAATAACTAAAATTGATTTGATCAATTTTATAGTCGCCTTCATGTCGTGGGATAATAAGATAATCAAATGTTTTGCTCCCGCTTACGCCGGCAGCACCTGAAGTAATATTTTCCTTTGTTTTCGGATCATACGTTTCAAAATCTTCCGGAAAATTAATTTTTAATGGGTCTACTAATTTAATGTTGCCTTTACCAATGAGGGTAATAGTAAGGTTAATCGCATCATTCGCTTTTATTTTATCCTTACTGATTTGTGCTTTAAATGAGTAGTTACCTACAGCACCCATAAAACCATCCGGTTTATTAGTTTCGGGCAACGCGGCTATATCAATTGGAATAGCTTTACTTTTAACCGCATAGGTAACATCTTCATAACCACCGCCAAAAAATTGCTCAAAAACATCTCGTGGTCTTTTATTAGATTGTTTCCTTACAATACACTCAATATTCATTGGCTCAATTTCTAATTTGCCACTACGTTGTGCAAATAAATAGGTTCGTTTCAATTCGCCAACCTGATAATTTACTCCATCAATATTTTCATTTGTAACTTGAATTTGGGGATTATTCGGAACATCTTGGGACCAAAATCCCGTATAATCCGGAAACTTAATGTCCTGAAACCCGCGTAACTGATAACGAGTATAAACTTTATGTGTTACAGTTATTTGTTCTCCCAAATACGCTTTTGTTTTACTTACAATTGTTTTTACAAATAAATTATCACTTAAATTTTCAGTTGTGGGAGAGGAGGGGTTTTGTGCCGCCTGATTATTATTAGCCTGACTTTGTGCATTGGCAGCCCCTTTCACTACCTCAATTGTAAATGAATTTGACTGGATAGTTGCTCCATTTACATTTACACTGGCAGGACCAATAGTGATTTTGCCCTCTTTTTTAGCGGCAATAATGTAGGATAAAGTAATAGATTGGCTCATAGAGCCATTTACATAAGACATGCTGGTGGATTGATTGGGTCCGGAATACACATCAAAATCATTAAGAGCAGGTGCTTTAAAATTGCTGCCACTGCTGTTTAATGAAAATGAAATCTGAAATGATTCACCAACAGCCACTTTGCTCTTACTCGACTGAGCAGTGAGTTTTTGAGCCAATGAAACATTTGCCAATGAAATAATAAAAACTAATATGCAAATTATTTTTTTCATTCCTAATTTTAAACTTTAAACTTTAAACTCTTAACTCTTAATTCTTAATTCTTAATTCTTAATTCTTAA
>JAVHPE010000260.1:0-8433 GCA_036170475.1 Bacteroidia bacterium
CCTCGACAGTTTGGGAGCTGTAGAAATTACAAGAGAAGATTTTTTGGAGTATTTATAAATTATGCTTAATTTGTCATTTTGAGCGCAGTTAAAAATCGCTGTTATTAATTATTACAGATTCCTATTCACATATTTTGTGCTCTGTTTGGAATAACAAAATAATTCATATATTCCTTACTTTTCATTTTTAAATTAAATACAAATAGTGTGTAAACACTTAAAAATTAATTATATATTTGAAATTCATTAAAAGTCAAGATATAAAAAGTCAAGCAAATAGGAAGAGATTGGATGATTTTGAGAAATAAATAAACAAGTGGATGTTCATTAAAAAAACAATACGAAGTTACAATATAAACAATAAAAAGCCACAAAAGCCGACACGCAAACCCAAGCTTGCAAAAGAGCCATTTTTTTGCCAACGCAAAGTTTATATTCCGACAACAATTCTTACTTTAGTAGGCAATAAAAGATGAATACATTTTCAAACATACGGGAACTTGTTTTTGCTCTTAACAAAGAGCAAAAACTGCTTACGGAAATGTTTAAGAAGCGGAAAACCGCTTCTTATAAATATGAGTATGCTCTTGATTTGGTTGACAATGACGATAATCGAATTCAATATCTGTTAAATCGGTCTGTAATCCGCCAAAATGGTAGCAACCTTGAAATTGATGACGAGTTTCTTCAATTCTTTGAACAGGTTTTGGATGCCAACGAAGAAATAAATACTTCTTACATCAATGATAGTCTTGAAAAGGTTAAACAAAACATTGACTACTACTTTAACGAACCTAACGAACAAAGGAAGTATGAGTATTTACGGACAATCAAAAACACTCTTAGAAAATTAGGAGCAATTACATTGAGAAATGTAGTTGACTTGAAACGAAACATTGACAACACTTTCAAAAACGAACCGACCTATAAAAACAAAAGAGCAAAACTTTTAAATCTTGACAACAAGAGAAAAGACATCACGAAACTCATTACTCAAACTGAAAAACTAATTTCGGAAGACGATGTAACATTTTTCAATACTGCAACAGACGAAGAATTAAGAAGAGTAATCGTTCAGCTCAAAATAAAGTTAGGAAAATGCACTCACAACCTGATTGAAATTGAAAGACAGATAATAGATTTCTTAAACCAAATCCAGTATCAAAGCAATGTGATTGAAAAATTGCGATTGATAAAATATTTGAAAGACCAATTCATTCTTGAAACAACAACAGATTTAAAATCAATTTTAGCAGCGGACGATTCTGTAATCTTTGAACCTAATCCAGCTTATCCGCTAAAACTTTCTCTGGAATATTTACAGTCAGACGAAGATGCATTTGTGAGCATTATAAAAATTGCAAAGCGTGTGAAAGCAGGAATAAACTTGAAACGACCTGTTGCAGAAAAGATTTCAAGTGAGTATTTGGAAACGCAAACAGAAGAAGAAATACAAATCAATCTTGAAGAAGTGAAAAATGGATTTGTAGCTTCCAGCTACAATCTTTTTGACTTCATAATGAATTACAACTTTGCAAAAGAAGTTTCATTTGAAGACCGTGTTACAATTTATTGTCAGTTGATTTCACAATATGAAAACATCTTTGAGATAACAGATAAGTTTGAGGACAAGAAAGAAATTGAATTCGCAATGGTTTATCCTAAATAGAAAAACAAAATGGAAGTTCCAATTCAAACAGCCGACATATTTAAAATCCTAAGCAAAGGACAATTCATAAATTCAAACAGCTCTACTAAAGCCGTAAGCGATTTGTATAAAGTAATTGAGGATGAACAGACCTTTGAAAATTTATACGACTATTTCCGAAGCATCAATTTTACTTTAGAAAAAGGAGACGAATATTATTATTTCAGCAGACCCGAAAACAAAGTTGACCTTGAAACAAAGATTGAAGCGGCATATAGATGGATTGACATAATTGACTTTCTGAAAACCTATGACAACTCTTTTAGTTCGGGCTATCGCTTCACTCCTTCCGACATTCTTGTAAGAATAAAAATTGATGCAGAGTTAGAAACAAAATTAGAAGGACTAAAAAAGCACACCGACAAGGAAAAACATCAAGACATTCTTGACAAGATTTTAAAGAAACTAATTGACGACACTTTCATTGAACTTGAAAATGAAATTACGCATCAATACAAAGTGTTGGCATCATTCAAGTATCTTGAACAACTTATTTTAACAATCAATATTCCCGAAGAAGTAAGAAATGAAATACCTGAATAAAATAGTTTTCATCAACAGTGCCGACAAATCACTTAAGTATGCGGAAGTAAATCTTGATGGAAATGTTCATTTCATTGGAACACAAGGCGTAGGAAAAAGCACTTTGCTCAGAGCAATTCTTTTCTTCTACAATGCCGACAAACAGAAACTTGGCATTCCGAGAGAGAAGAAAACCTTTGACGAATATTACTTTCCTTTTCAGAATTCATACATCGTTTATGAGGTGCAAACTGATAATGAACATTTTTGTGTATTGGCTTTTAAATCACAAGGCCGAGTTGCCTTTCGGTTTTTTGATTCGGCTTTCGACAAAAATTTTTTCATTGACGGCGAAGGCAGGGCATTCGAAAGTTGGGATAAGACAAGAGAAGCTTTTGGAAAGAATACCAGCTACACAAGAATGATTCACAGCTACGAAGAATACAGAAACATTCTTTACGGAAACAACAAAGGTTTGTCAAGTGAATTTAGAAAGTATGCTTTGATTGAAAGCAAACAGTTTCAAAATATTCCAAGAACGATTTCAAATGTATTTCTCAATGCAAATCTTAGTGCAGAGTTTGTAAAGGAAACAATTATAAAATCGCTGAATGAGGAAGAAATAAAAATTGACTTGACAACTTATTCTCAAACTCACCTGAAAGATTTTGAAACCAATTTGAATGATATCAAGAAATGGACTGACAAGAATCGCAATGGAGAAAACCAAGTTGAAAAGCAAGCCGACAATGTTTCAACCGTCTATTCAGCACTCAAATATTTAGAGAAAAAGAAAGCAGAGTTAGCATCTCAATTAGGATGGGCTTTGAATAAAGTAAAAGAACAGCAACCAAAAGTTGCCGAACAACTTGCTTTTGAAGAACAGAAACGAAATAAAGTAAGAGCCAAACTCAACGAACTTGATAGTGTATTTGACAAGAAGAAAGAAAAGACCCAAGAGCAAATTGGAAAATACAAAAGCAAACTTGACGAAATAAAAACCAAGCGTGATGAATATGCTGCTTTGAAAATTGATAATATCCTTGAAAGAGTTTCAAAGAAAATTTCATTGGACTTAGAAAAGAAAAATCTAACAGGTGAAAAGGACATTCTCACTTCTAAGTTTCTTGAAATACAAAAACGGTATGAGTTACAATTAGGGCAATTAGAAAGTCAATTGAAGGAGTTTGAAAACAGCAAGCAAACTGAAAAGAATAATGCACAAGCAAGTTTGCTTCACTTCAAAGAGGAATTGACTAAGCAATATGATTTGCTTTATGATGAAATAAGAAAGCAACACAGGGAAGAACTTGAAGTAGCCAATGCACTTGTAAAAAAAAAGGATAAAGCAATTACAGCTAATAAAATCAAGCGTTCAGAGGTAAAAAACAAACGATTTTATGAAAAGGAAATTGACGGATGCAATGCTGATATTTCAAATTTGAATTCGGCAATTTCAAAAGCGGATAATGCCATTCAACAAGCAACTGAAAAAGGAAAGAATATTCAGAAGGAATGGTTGCTTGAAGAAACTGGAATCAAAGAGGACTTAAAGCGAAAGATTGAAAGACAAACCGAACTTCAAACAAAACTTGGCGAAAGCATTTCTTCTATTGATACAAAAATTGACAATCACAAAGATTCGCTTTATGGTTGGCTGAATGAAAAAGTTCCAGGTTGGGAGAAAACTATTGGAAAGGTTATTGACGAAGAAAATGTGTTGTATAAATCGGGCTTGAACCCAACACTAAATTCTGATAGCAGTTTGAGTTTTTACGGAATTCAAATAGACACTAATGAGATTGGTAAAACTGTAAAGACAGTTGCCGATTTGAAGAAGGATAAAGAGGATTTGAAAAGTCAAATTCAATCCATCCAAAAAGTCATTGCAGATTTGAATTCAAAGTCAAACGAAGAACTTGAAAAACTAAGAAGGAGATTTCAGTCAAAGGTTAAAGAGCAAAAAGAAGTTGTTGGCACTAATGAATACCAAAGTAATCAGAGTAAAATAAAATTAGAAGAAGTTGGAGTTCGTTTGGGTGAGTGGAAAACAAAAGCCGCAAACGAACAGAAAGCGGAGTTAGAAATTATTGATAACGCTATTGCAAAGTTGAGTGAAGAAAAAACAAATGCAGAAGAACAGGTTCAAAAAATTGAAGGAAGCATTACCAAATTGATTGACGCAAAAAAGAAAGAGAAGGAAGGAAAAATAAAAGCGGAGCAACAGAAACTTACAGAAACGATTAGTAAAATTGATTTGCTAATTCAAAGTGAAAAAACTTCAATCGGCAAAAAGGAAGCAGAAATAAAAATCAAACAGAAAAATGAACTTGACGGCAAAGGAGCAGACACAAAGCGAATAGAGGAAATTGATTTGCGACTTTCTGTAATTGACCCCGAACTTTTTTTCATTGACAACAACCGAGACACAGTTGCAGAATACAATAAAGACAAACGAGAATTGTTTGACAAAGAAGATGAATTCAAAGGCAAGAAAACTTTATTTGAAAAGCAGTTAGGAACAGAGTTAGCAAAGCATAAGCAGCAGCAAGAAAAGTTTATTCAGGACATTGGACTTCACATTGCAGAGATTGAGTCCATAGGAAAAACACTTGCGGGTTTTGAAACTGACTTAACCGCATTTGACACTTTCACAAAGACAGATGTTTACCAAACGGTTGAAACATTCATAGCGGAATTCACTGATGAAAACAACACAGAATTTACTTGCTTCTTTATCATTGGCGAGTTAAACTCAACTGATAATACAATTACTAAAAGATACATTGAACTACAAGAAGCCATCAATAAATTCACTGGCAACTTTCAGGAGAACAATCTTTTCAGTTTCAAAATTAAGTTTATCGAAAGAACAGAATACTTTGAGTTTGCCGAGATGCTCAAAGAGTTTATTGACGAAAACAAGTTAAGTGAGTATAAGCAAAGAGTTGAAGAAAGATTTGCTCATATTATTAGGCAAATTGGCAAAGAAACAGGCGACCTCATTTCAAAGGAAGGAGAAATAAGTCAAGTAATTCGTGACATCAACAATGATTTTGTTGCAAGGAATTTTGTTGGTGCTATCAAGAGTATGGAATTGAAAACTGATAAAAGTGCCAACAGTATTTTTCAATTGTTAGTTGAGATTAAAACCTTCAATGATGAAAACCCTTATAATATTGGAAAGACTGATTTGTTTAATTCAAACGGACAAGGAAATAAAAATGAGAAAGCTATTTCGCTTTTGAAACAGTTGATAAAAGAAATGGCAGCAACCAAGGAAAAAGAAATTACACTTTCCGATTCATTTGAATTGCTATTCAAAATTGTAGAGAATGACAATGACACTGGCTGGGTTGAAAAGTTGACCAATGTTGGTTCTAACGGAACAGATATTTTAGTAAAAACGATGATAAACATTATGCTGATAAATGTTTTTAAAGAGAGAGCAGCCAAGAAACATAAAGATGATTTCCGCTTGCATTATATGATGGACGAAATTGGACAACTACATCCAAACAATGAGAAAGGGATTTTGAAGTTTGCAAATGATAGAAATATTTTACTTATAAACAGTTCCCCGACTTCTTACAACGCAACTGATTACCGTTACACTTATCTTTTAGCAAAAGATGTCAAGAATGTAACAAGCGTGAAAAGATTAGTAAGAAAAATTCCAAAGTTTGAATCTGAAATTCCAACCGAAGCATAATGAAAGTTCCCGTTCATATCGCTGAAAAATTATTACAGCTTTCGCAAGGCGAAAGTATTCCATCAAGTTTGGCAAAACATTCTTTGATTGACGATTTAGTTTCAGAGGGAATCATTGAACGAAAAGGTAGAATCCAAAAATCACTTTTACTTTCAGACAACAAAGCATTACACATATACTTACAAAACAATTGTTCAATCAACGACCTTCAACAATACATTCAGGTAAGCAAGAAAGAAGGAGTAACACGAAGCGAACTTGTTGCTGCATCTTCTGATTCAAAGTTGATAGCGGTAAGAACCTTCAAAGGGTTTTTGGTTAACTGCTATTCCCCTATTCCAGCAGTACTTGACGAGAAACAGATCACACTCAATCCAGTTGGAGGAACTTTTCAATTTGTTTATGACTTTGAAAAATTTGTTCTTTCGCCAGACATTACAATTGTTGGAATTGAAAACCCAGAAAATTTTCGGCATATTGACAAACAGAAATATTTGTTCAGCGACATCAAACCATTGTTTGTAAGTCGTTATCCTCAAAACCAAAGCAAGGACTTAATCAAATGGCTGCAATCCATTCCCAACAACTATTTGCACTTTGGCGACTTTGACTTTGCTGGAATTGGGATATACTTGAATGAATTCAAGAAACATCTTGCTGACAGAGCAAGTTTTTTTATTCCTAAAAATATTGACAAGCTAATTGCTGACAACGGAAACAAAAAACGATATGACGAACAGAAAATAAACTTTGAAGTAAAATCAATCCGGGAAGAAAAGCTTTTGCAACTGATAGACACAATTCACAAATTTAGAAAAGGTTTAGACCAAGAAATTTTAATCAATAAATAATCAATGCTTGAAACACAAAATATAGAGTATAAAAGCAGTTGGCGAGACGAATATCTAAAATGGATATGTGGTTTTGCAAATGCCAATGGTGGTAGTATTTTCATTGGTAAAGATGATACTGGAAATGTAGTCGGCGTAGCAGATGCCAAAAGATTATTGGAAGAAATACCCAACAAAGTGAGAGATACTTTGGGTATTTTGGTAGATATAAATTTACAACCCACAGCACAAGGAGATTTTATTGAAATAATAGTTGAAGGTCATCCCTACCCTGTTAACTACAAGGGTCAATACCATTACAGAAGCGGCAGCACCAAACAAGAATTGAAAGGAGTTGCCCTAGACAAATTTCTGTTACAAAAAAAGGGAAAAAGATGGGACGGTGTTCCAGTTCCTAAAATTTTAATATCAGATTTAAAGCAAGAAACCTTTGATTTTTTTCGCAAACGAGCTATTAAAAGCCAACGTATTGAAGAAGATGTTTTAAACGATACCAACGAACAATTGATTGAAAATCTGCAACTAAAAGAAAACGAATTTCTGAAACGGGCGGCCATTCTACTGTTTCATAACAATCCTGAAAAATTTGTAACTGGTGCGTATATCAAAATCGGCTATTTTGAAACTGATGATGATTTAAAATTTCAAGATGAAATACACGGCAACCTATTTGTACAAATTGAGAATACAATGGATTTGCTCTTTACCAAATATATCAAAGCAGAAATTAGTTACAAAGGTATCAACAGAATAGAAAAGTATGAGTATCCTAATGCTGCAATTAGAGAAGCATTACTTAATGCCATTGCACATAAAGATTATTCGGGAGGTGTTCCTATACAAATCAGCGTTTACAACAACAAAATTATTTTTTGGAATGAAGGTCAATTGCCCGAAAATTGGACAATTGAAAACCTAATGACCAAGCACCCATCAAAAGCATTTAATCCAGATATTGCAAATGCTCTTTTCAGAAGTGGTTACATTGAATCGTGGGGGCGAGGAACTTTGAAAATGATAAAAGAATGTGAACTAGCAAGACTTCCTCAACCGATTTACTTTTACGATATGTCTGGTTTTTTTGTGGAGTTTAGAGAGGACATTTACAATGAAAAATATTTGCAATCACTTAACATAAACAATAGGCAAGTAAAGGCTACCTTGTATGTAAAAGAGAATGGTTCAATCACAAATTCAGAATATCAAAAAATAAATATTACGAAGCAAACACTATCATCCGAAGAACTTAGTGATTTGGTAGCAAAAGGAATTCTGACTTTTAGTGGAGTAAAAGGGAGAGGTGCCAAATATTTACTTAAAAAATAATTGTTCGGTAATTGTTCGTATTGTTCGGTCGGCATCAAATATCTGGGATAATATTTCAAATGCAAAGTCAACAAGAGACTTAACAGATTTAATAGAAAATAATATTCTGACCAGAATGGAAAAAAATCATCGAGGTATGTTTGCTGATAAAATGTTAGACAGATTGTAAATTAATGAAAAATGAGTGCAGCTGATTTAGCTTGTAGGAAATAAGAAAAATATCAAATAGCGATTATTAAAATATAAAATAATGAATATAAAAAACGCACAACTAGAAGTCGATAATTGGATAAAAGAACACGGTGTTCGTTATT
>JAVHPE010000261.1:0-31010 GCA_036170475.1 Bacteroidia bacterium
ATTGAAAGTAGCGTAAAAAAGAAATTCTCATCCCACCATTATTTAATTAAAATTTAAACAGGCTTCTAATGTTTCACAATGAATTTAATACAGGTATTGTTGGCAGAAATAAAATATGCGCCATCCTTTAAATGCTGTGTTGAGATGCCCTTTGCAGATTTTATTATAGGTAGTACTAACTGACCAGCCGCATTATATACTTCAAAATCAGCAAGGGTTTCTGAAAAAGTAAGCCTGTTGTCTACCGGATTAGGAGATACCACGATATTATTTTTGTTTGACATTTCTTTTATTCCTGTAACACCAATTTTGAAAATTTTAATCAGGTACACCGAAGGCGCTTTAGCTGAATCAATTATTAATGTCAGGGAAGATGAACCAGCTACGGTAGCTGAAGTCAAAGTAAATTTATTATCAGGATCCTGTGTTTTATATTGTTCAATTTGTAAAATATCGCCGGAGTTGAAAGGTAGATTAGATACAATAATTGAATCTTTTATATAACCCGAGTGTAAATTTGAAATTAAAATATCTACACGATTAAGAGAAGAATCTTTGCCGGCAACAATCATAATATTTGTGGTGTCGATGGGTGCGGAATAAAAAGCGGAATCTCCTGTAGTAGTTATTTTTATTGGCGTTTCAGAAACTAACGTATTATGAGCTTTCATTCCATAGCCTTTCCATGCTAAATTCGCATTACCGGCTATGTCAGCATTTGCAAGAGGTCCGATGCCATTACCTGCAAACCACAACACATTGTCAACAGGGGCTTGCTGACAAGTCATTAAAAGACTGGCAACATAAGCCGCTCCTTTTGCTGTGGTATCATAAACAGAATTATATTCCAAAACAGAATTAATTTCAGAAATATGACTTTCCGTATTTGTAAAACCATTTGAATCTAATGCTGCCCTTACATTCAACGCAAAATTCTTTATGTTGAATGGGTTATACTGTTTATACATATGCCAGGAATAGAAATCTAAAGGAACGTCATTGACATTACAGTAATGAATTAAACTATTTACATACGTAGTATCATGTGTAATCATTGAATTACGTGTAGCTCCGCAGGTTCCCACTTTTACTGTAGAATTAGCCCCTTTAATGCTATCAGCCGCTTCGCGATATAATTGGTAAAACTGCTCAGGTGTTCCTTTCCAGAAAACGCCATCGGGTTCATTCCATACTTCCCAATAAGGCATAGTATAAGTATATCCCGTATCCCAACCTTGGGTGTAATGTAAAACTGTTTTAGCGCAAATGGAAGCAAAGGTGTGGAAGGTTGAATCGCCAATATCACTCGGTGGACTTAATGGGATACACGGTGTGCAAACCCCGTTACCAATCGTATCGGAAAAATTAGGCCAGCCAACTCCTAAACGGAAATAAGGTTGATACCCGTTGCTAACTATGTTTGTAATCAGATTATCCGTTCCGCCGCTATCAAAGTGATAATTAGCCGGTAATTGCGGATCAAAAGAAGCATTATAGGTTGCACCCGGATAGTAGCCTGTTTGTAAATTAACAAAGCCACTTGTATACTTCCAATAATCACTTTCCTCGAAACCATGTGTTCTTACAACTTTAATTCCCATATCATGATAACCCGAATCAGTTGAATTTAATATTTTGGAATTCACATTTCCCAATGATTTAAAAGTTCCAAGGGGAGTATTAAAATCTACAGTAAATATTCGTGTTTGCGAAAAAACTTGAATGGAAATAAAAAGAAACAGGATAATACATTTGGTTTTCATTTTCTTTGTTTTTAGGAGAGGCTAACAAAAGTATATAATTATAGACAGGATTGCAATAAATTGTTCAGCTGCAATCGGATTAATTTTTCTATCTACCTTTGTTTCCTTATTTTAATATTTTTTTAAAAATATGACAACAACTATCCCTTTTAAAATTCTTTCCATTGGAGATGATGGCTTCCATTTGATGATGAAAATATGTATTAATGGTAAGGTCGCGAATGTGATTATTGATACGGGAGCCTCAAAAACAGTGTTTGATAAAAAACGTATTTTAAAATATGTCTCTGATAAAAAGTTTGGTAAACATGATAATTTATCAAGCGGGTTAGGCACCAGCACAATGAAAAGTCAGTTCACTGAAATAAAAAAAATAAAAATAGGGAAAATCGAAATCGTGGATTATAAAACTATTTTGTTGGATTTATCACATGTTAACAAATCCTATTACCAAGTGGGATTAACACAGGTAGAAGGTGTATTAGGAAGTGATATTCTTTTGAAATATAATGCAGTGATTGACTATGAAAAAAAGAAAATAAAACTAAAAATATTCTGATGTACGATGTGCGGATTAATACAGTTAATTATTATTTGGCAAATTATTAAATAAATTAATTATGCGTATAGATATTATTACTGTTTTACCTCAATTATTAGAAAGTCCTTTTCAACATAGTATTTTAAAACGTGCTATTGAGAAGGAATTAGTGGAAATTAATTTAATTAACCTTCGTGATTACTCAACACACAAGCAAAAAAGTGTTGATGATTATGCCTTTGGTGGTGGTGCCGGAATGGTAATGAGCATTGAACCTATCGCTAATTGTATCAAGGCATTAAAAGCCTTACGGGAGTACGACGAAGTAATCTATACCAGCCCGGATGGTAAAAAATTAAATCAAAAAATGGCGAATCATTTATCCACTTTCAATAACATTATTATCCTTTGTGGCCATTACAAAGGCATTGATGAACGTGTTCGTGAACATTTAATTACTAAAGAAATTTCCATCGGTGATTATGTCCTTTCCGGTGGAGAATTAGCTGCTGCGGTAATTTGTGACAGTATTATCCGGATTATTCCAGGAGCTATTTCGGATGAGACATCAGCATTAACAGATTCTTTTCAGGATAATTTATTAGCGCCGCCCGTTTACACGCGACCTGCCGAATATAATGGATGGAAAGTACCGGAAATATTATTATCGGGGCATAACAAAAATATTGAAGAATGGCGTCATGAACAAAGCATTGAACGTACAAAAAAAAGAAGACCTGATTTATTAAGATAAGTCAAAAATTCTAACGTTTAAATTCAAAAGCATAATCAAATTTTTACTTTTAAATTCCCCTTCTTTTACTTTTTATTTGCAATACTGCTTAATTATTTCATCGGCTTTAGAGTAGCCCAATTTAAGTGATTTATTAAAATCAGCGCAGGCATCTTCCTTGTCATCAGACCTGGATTTAGAAATGCCTCTATTGTAATATGCTTCAGCAAAATCAGGTTTTAATTCGATGGCTTTGTTAAAATCTATAATGTCGCCTTTAAAATCGTTTAGTTTGCTTTTCATAACGCCACGAAGGTTAAACGCTGCTGAAAAATCAGGGTTTAATTCAATCGCTTTATTATAATCAATTAATGCCAATGCGTAATCTTCCAGTTCACTTCTGGCAAAAGCCCTGTTAAAATAGGGTTCAGGATAATCCCATTTTAGTTCGATCGCATAATTAAGGTTGTGAAAAGCAGTTTTGAAATCATTCAACCCAATTGATGACAAAGCCATTTCATTGTAAATTTTAGCATCCTCAGGCGTAAATTCAATCGCTTTTTCAAAATCTTTAATAGCACCCATAAAATCCTTAAGACCATTTTTTGCTTTGCCCCTCAAAAAATACACTTCTACATCCAGCGCATTTACATCTACCGCCTTATCAAAATCATGAATAGCGCCAGCATACTCTTTTAACTCATACTGTGCCTTACCTCTATGCAAATAAGTAAAATAGTCAGGATTGGAAAGTATAGCTCTACTATAATCCTCCATGGCACCCGAGAAATCCCCCATTTTATCTTTTGCTGTGCCACGGTTATGGTATGCCTGCAAATAATCAGGGTTTATCTGGATGGCTTTATCATAATCTTTAATGGCATCCGCATAATTTTCAAGAACATCTTTGATATAAGCTCTAAAAAAATAAGCTTCAAAATAGTCAGGTTTTAATTCAATGGCTGAAGAATAATCCTTGATAGCGCCTACATAATCTTCCATTTCACTTTTTGCAGAAGCACGGGCAAAAAAATAGCCAGGGTCATCTGAAGTTATTTTAATAGCGTTGTCATAGTCAGGTATTGCTTCTTTATACTGACCTGCCATACACTTCGCAGATGCTTTTTTAAAATAATTTTCACCTGTTTTCTGTGAATACGCCGAGAAAGGTAAAAGAAGACTAATTGCAATAATGAATGGTAGACAATGGTATTTCATGTTTTTTATTTTTTATGATGCAAATATATAATAAATTCTATGATACCACATGAAAGAAAGTTGCCTATAATCGGAATAAATACATCAGAGGCAAGTCTATCAAGGAAATTACAAGATTGACGAAAAAGCGCACATTTGACATAAAAATCAGTGATTTAACCCACCTACGTTTTTCAGTAAAAAAATATTTCAAAAAAATATTTCCCTGATCTAAATAAATAAACTATATTTGCATTCCCTTTTTCCAGAAGGTTTTGATTTGAAACAGTATAAAAAAAAGATTATGAGCAATTTATTAAAATACGTAGAAGAGCAATTAGCGGTAAAAGCGAATCATCCTGAATTTAAAGCCGGTGATACTGTTACTGTTCATTATAAAATTAAAGAAGGTGAAAAAGAGCGTATTCAGCAATACCAAGGCGTTGTGATTCAGCGCAAAGGTGCAGGTGCTACTGAAACTTTTACAGTTCGTAAGATAAGTAATTCAGTTGGTGTGGAGCGTATATTCCCTTTATTCTCCCCTTATATCGATAAAGTGGAAATCAATAAAGTGGGTGTAGTTCGCAGGGCACGTGTATTTTACTTACGTGGCTTAACAGGAAAAGCAGCTCGTATTGTGGAGAAAAAACAATAAAATTTAGTTTAAAAGATAAAAGTTTAGCACTTAAAGTTTGTAGTTTGTAGTTCGTTTTAAACGGCTCACACGCTACAAACTTTTTTTTTAACTTTCCAACTTTTAACTTTAACTTTTAAACTATTTTAAAAACAGTATGACTTTAAAAGAAGAAATAGAAAAACGAAGAACCTTTGGCATTATATCTCACCCGGATGCAGGTAAAACTACATTAACTGAGAAGCTGCTTTTATTTGGCGGCGCTATCCAAACTGCAGGCGCTGTAAAATCAAACAAAATTAAGAAGCACGCCACCTCCGACTTTATGGAAATTGAGCGTCAACGTGGTATTTCGGTGGCTACATCGGTAATGGGGTTTGAATACAAAGGAGTTAAAATAAATTTATTGGATACTCCCGGTCACGAAGATTTTGCCGAAGACACCTATCGTACCCTTACTGCCGTTGACAGCGTTATTATGGTTATTGATTGCGCGAAAGGCGTGGAGCCTCAAACACGCAAACTACTTGAAGTATGCCGTATGCGCAATACTCCGGTTATTGTATTTATTAATAAAATGGATCGTGAAGGGAAAAATCCATTTGACTTGCTGGATGAGATTGAAAAAGAATTGCGTATCGACCTTCGCCCTTTAACCTGGCCAATCAGTATTGGAAAAACATTTAAAGGTGTTTATAATTTGTATGAAAAAAGTCTGATTCTTTTTAATCAGGGGGAAAAACAAACTACAGATAATTCAATCGAAATAAAAGATTTGAATGATGGAGTAATTGATGAAATTATTGGAGAAGAATTCGCCACTATCTTACGGCACGATGTTGAATTAATTGAAGGTGTTTACTCCGAATTTGTTGTTGAAGAATATTTGGAAGCAATGATTTCTCCTGTGTTTTTTGGCAGTGCGGTAAATAATTTTGGTGTACGTGAACTATTGGATGGATTCATTAAAATAGCTCCTACTCCGCGCCCCCGGGAAACAGATTTAAGAGTTATCTATCCTGAGGATAAAAATTTCAGCGGATTCGTATTTAAGATACATGCTAACTTAGACCCTAAACATCGCGACAGAATAGCTTTTTTACGAGTCTGCTCAGGCAAATTTGAACGAAATAAAAATTATTTTCATGTGCGTGAAAACCGCACTTTAAAATTCTCAAATCCTACGGCTTTTATGGCTCAGGAAAAAAGTGTGGTGGATGAAGCATATCCGGGAGATATCATTGGCTTATACGATTCAGGTATTTTTAAAATTGGCGACACCTTAACCGAAGGGGAAAAAATGAATTTTAAAGGAATACCGCAATTCTCCCCCGAACTGTTCAAATACGTTGTTAATGCTGATCCTTTAAAAACAAAACAATTAAACAAAGGTTTGGAACAATTGACAGACGAAGGTGTTGCGCAATTGTTTACTAAAAAAACGGATAATCGTAAAGTGCTTGGCACTGTTGGGGCACTTCAATTTGAGGTTATTCAACATCGTTTAAAAAGCGAGTATTCAGCTTCCTGTAATTTTGAGCACATTGCTCTTTTTAAAGCCTGTTGGATAAGCAGTAAGAATAAGAAAAAGTTGGAAGAGTTTATTTTTGAAAAACTTCATCACATGGCATTGGATAAAGAAAGTCGTCCGGTGTTTTTAGCGGAGTCCGCATGGGCGCTACAAATGGCGCAAGAGAAAAATCCTGAAATAAAATTCCACTTTATTTCGGAGTTCAAGGACGAGTAAGAATAAAGCTGATTTTGAAAACTCCTATCGTTTTTTAAAGAACAAAAAAATCCCCGTTAATTGTATTTAGCGGGGACTTTTTATTTCTTGATTTTAAAATATTATTGAACGATTAACTTAGCTGTGCTCTTATCATCATTGGTTAGAACACTTATGGTATAAAAACCTTTTGCTAAAGCGGCAGTATTAATAGTTGCGAAATGGCGACCCTGACCTAGAGAACCTCTGTTTTCAGAATAAATCAGCTTTCCTGTAATATCATTTACAATGATAGTTACTTCCGTTTCAGTAGCTAATTCATAGTTAAGCTGAGCATGATCCTTAGCCGGATTTGGAAATATATTTAAATTCAAATTAAACTTATTTTCTTTTATTCCTAAATTTGGATTTAAAGTACCACGAATCATAATGTCATCAATTGAAATTAAATTATCATCAAATGAATTATGATGAAATGCGATAAACACATTTTGATTGGCATAAGCAGTCAATGGCTGAGAAAAAGGTTTTAATACACCGCGCAAATGTGCGGAATCGCCAGCGAATTCAGTAAAAGTGCCATCTAAACCATGAATAAAACCAGAAGAAAATGTATATCCACCATAAGTAGAATCAGCACTCGTTCCGCTCAGTGTAAGCATTTCTGCGGCGGTAAATAATGTATCTTTGAACTCAGTATCCATATTATTAGTAGTGGAAATAAGTACCTGATATCCATCGCAATAACGGGGAGTTTGAAATGGTGCTGATTTCCAGAACAAGGTGTCATTCGCTCCCAAAAGAATATTTCGGGTTATTAACCAATTACTTGCTAGTCCCCCGGGTGATTGAAACCAAGAATTTGAAATAAGTACAATATTTGTATCAGCTGTTCCAGGGGCAAGTACATTAGTATCCGCAAAAGCCCTGCTTAGATACCAAAAATCACTTCTTGTAGCACCCGGAGAACCATCAGCTAATTGATCCGCATCATAATTATACCACATTGTATCTGTTGTATTTCCAGGGGGGGGACTGGTAACAGAACCAATATATGTAATCGAGTCTTCTTGAAATCCTTCATATAGTAAAGTATCCTGCCCTTTTGAAGTAAAAGAGGAAAACAAAATAAAGCCAGCCAACAAGGTGTAAATTTTTTTCATGTGATTCGTTTTTTTGAAAATAAAATTTGTAATTTTTTTAATTAACAAGTGCAAATTTAATAAAAAAAATTAGAATAAAATAAAAAATCCCCTTATGAAATCATTTTCATAAGGGGATTTTTTTTGTTTTTGTATTATTGAACAATCAACTTAGCTGTGCTCTTATCATCATTGGTTAGAACACTTATGGTATAAAAACCTTTTGCTAAGGTTGCAGTGTTAATAGTTGCAAAATTACGACTATGGGTTAATGAATCCTTATCTTCAGAATAAACTAACTTTCCGGTAATGTAGCTATACCACAATTTTTCAAATTAGTAAGGTGTAAATTTAACACAAAAAATAGAACTAAAAATTAATTCTATTTCATTCTTTTTTGAAAAAACGGAAGAAAAACAGATAACAATTTACGTCCGCTGGTTATCGTAAATAATTTTCAAAAATGATTAAAAACAAAGACTTTCCAAATGATTATTCAATAATAAACATAAAAGAAACAGGCACTAGTAGTTTTGATTTGATAAACATATGATAAATTCAGTTTGTCCGCAAAAAAGAGCTTTGATTAATTGAAGAAAACAATTGATAAACTAAAGGCATTTCAGTCATTTAATTTTTTCACAAATTCGATTTTAATATTTTTTAACATTTAGTAAGTAATTGATTTTCAATCTAAAATAAAAAAAAGCAGTACCTGAATTGTACCACTTCATCTTGGACTAAAAAAATTGCTAAAAATTAGCTATAATTGTAGTATCAAATATGTCATTTGTAAATTTATAGAAATTCATAAAATATCTGATTAAAATATAATAAACATTGTAAAAAAATAACAGTAATAAACAACAATTAATAATTATTTTCATGAACTCATTTTTTGCAAAAACAATTACCATATTAACTGTCTTCATTGCTTCTACAGTAATTGCAAGTAATCCACCTGATGGAGGGTACAATATTAAAATCACTGCTAAGGGTTTAAAAGAAGGCTCTACCTGCCTGTTGGCAAATTACTATGGCGACAAGCAGTATATAAAAGATTCCGGAAAAGTAAATGCTAAAGGAGAAGTAGTCTTTAAAGGTGCGGAAAAGTACCCACAAGGAATTTATTTGTTTGTACCACCCAACAAAAAATATTTTGATTTGGTAATGGATGCAGGCCAAAACTTTTCATTGGAAACGGATACTTCCGATTATATTAAGTTTATGAAAGTTAAAGGATCAACAGAAAATAAATTCTTTTACGACTATCAGGCATTTATGTCAGCTAAACAAAAGCAAATAGAACCATTACGTGAGCTTTACAAAAAAACAACTAAAACTAACAAAGACTCCACAAAATTGCTGTTGGATAAAATGACAGTTATTGACAAAGAAGTAAAAGATTATAAACTCAATTTTATTAAAGATAACCCTACCACATTTGTTGCTAAATTGTTTAAAGCAATGGAGGAAATCGAAGTTCCAGATGCTCCAATTCTGGCAAATGGGAAAAAAGATACCACATTTGCCTACCGTTATTATAAAGCACATTTTTTCGATAACATTGATTTTAGTGATGACAGGTTGTTACGCACTCCCATTTTTCATACTAAAATAAAACAATATATGGATAAGCTGACAGCTCAGATGCCTGATTCCATTAATGTCGCAGTTGATTACCTGGCAACCAAGGCAAAAGCTAATCAGGAAATGTTTAAGTATATTGTTTATTGGTTAACCTATACTTATGAAAGTTCCAACATTATGGGTATGGATGCAGTGTTTGTTCATATGGTAGAAAAATATTACGTTAGCAAACAAGCCTTTTGGGTTGATTCTACGCAGTTATACAAAATCACTAATCGTGCATATACCTTAAAACCATTGTTACTGGGCAAAAAGGCACCACCAATAACCATGATTGATTCAACAGGTAAAAATATTTCTTTATATGATGTTAAAGCCAAATATACTGTACTTGTATTTTGGGATCATGGCTGTGGACATTGTAAAAAAGAAATTCCTAAACTTGCCGAACTATACAAAAAAGTGAAAGATAAAGGGGTTGAAGTTTATGCTATTGAAACAGAAGATAAACCGGATGATTGGAAAAAATTTATCATTGATTATAAGTTAAACTGGATTAATGTTCATGAGCCGGATCAATATCGTAGAGCTGTTACTAAAAAGATTTACGATATATACAGCACACCGGTAATTTATTTATTGGATGAAAATAAAATTATTAAAGCTAAAAGAATTGACTCTGAACAGGTAGGTAATTTTATTGATGCGCTGGAAAAAGAAAAAAATAATAAATAGCTTTATTATGCAGCACAAAACTTTTCTTTTTAATTCTCTCTTTCTGTTTTTTTTGTGGTTCCAGAATCTTAACACAATGGCACATACTAAAGATACCATTCAAAAAATAAATCTTGATAAAAATTTTACAATCAAAAATAATGAAACTGTTTTAGTTCAAAATAGTTTTTTCTTCACATTCGATGGGCATTCACATAAGATGGTATATGAAAATACTGAGTCCCCTCTGATAATCAATGTAAAATACAAAGTAAGATTTCCACAAGTAGAGAAAGAGAAAGAAAAAAATTATTACATGTTTGGAAATACGCCATTTGTTTGGCGTTGGAAAAATTATCTATTTGTGGTAATTAAATATGAATACGGTACTACCATGGAGATGAAAATTTGTGCTGACGGCTCGCAAGAATAATAATTTACCATTCAGGTTATTTTTTATTGGTATTGAATTCCCCTTCCCTTAATAACTAAATGATTTACAACCGTATTTAACAAAATATAATTTTCTCCTAAAATATTTTCTGAATTTTTCCGTTACCATCAAAAAATGAAATTCCATGAAGAAACAAATTCTTTTTATTTCCTGTTTGTTATTTACTATATATTGTTTTGCACAGGATGCAATTTATAAAACAGACAACACAAAAATTGAAGGCAAAGTTATGGAGGTTGGAACTTCGGAAATTAAATATAAGCCTGCTTCTAATCCTGATGGGCCTGCGTATGTTATAAGCAAACATGACCTTGTGCTGATTACTTACCAAAATGGTTCTCATGAACTATTTGCTTCAGTAAATAAATCCTCCCAGCCTAAGTTTGATTCTCTGTCAGTAAACTTTTGCAGAAACCTTATTGGACTTGATATCGCTGAATTTACGAACACTTCTATTGGAATGATATATGAAAGAACATTTGGGAAAAAAGGAATGTTTGCGGTACGTTTACCTTTTTCAGTGAGTTTGAATAAGAATATCAGGAATTATGATAATAGTTATGTCGGCGGAAAGATATTCAGTACTGGTCTTGACTTTATGTATTTCCCCACAGGGCAGGGCGTGTTAAAATATTATGCCGCACCATATTTTGAATGGGGAATGTTTAGATACAGAGATTTTTACTATTGGGATTTTACGATGGAATATTCTGCCCCCAGTACTGAAAAATCAAATGGACAGCATTATGCGGGGGGGATAAAAAACGGTTTACTCTTTCAACCAACACGGCATTTTAGTATTTCAGCCGATGTCGGTTTTGGTGTTAAAAAGGATGAAACATACCGTTCCGGAGAATTAATTCAAGCGAATTTCAGAGCAAACGTAATAATCGGATATAGATTTTAGCTGTGTTATGATAACTGATTAAACAGTCATAATTTCTTTTTCTTTTATTTCCAGGTGTTTATCACATTTTACCACATATCCATCTGTTAGCTGTTGCACCTTTGTTTCGCTCTCTTTTACTTCATCTTCGGGTATGCCATTTTTTAGCAATTTTTTTAACTCTTCATTTGCTTCTTTGCGAATAGTACGTATACTCACTTTTGCATTTTCCGCTTCCACTTTTGCCTTCTTTACTAAATCCCTTCTACGTTCCTCTGTTAATGCAGGAACCGCTATGCGAATTATTAAACCATCATTTTGTGGGTTTAAGCCAATGTTAGCAGCCATAATAGCTTTTTCAATTGGTGTAAGAGTTGATTTTTCCCAAGGCTGAATAATCAATGTACGGGCATCGGCTGTATTGATATTGGCAACTTGGTTCAGCGGAGTTCTAGAACCATAATAATCTACCAATATCCCTTCAAGCATTGTTGGACTTGCCTTTCCTGCACGTACCTTAACCAACTCCGCTTCCAGATGCTCCAGGCATTTTGCCATTTGCTCCTTAGTGCTGTCTAATATAAATTGAATTTCTTCATTCATTGTAAAAAGTTTTAAGTATTAAGTATCAGGTATCAGGTATCAAGTATCAAGTATCAGGTATTAAGTATCAGGTATCAAGTATCAAGTATCAGGTATCAGGTATCAAGTATCAGGTATCAAGTATCAGGTATCAGGTATTTTTTTGTGCTTAGTACCACAAATTTCACATTTTTTTCTGGAATTCTTTGTAATGGAGAAAACTATTTATTCACATGTTTGCTATCCAGACTTATTAGAAGTATCAATTACTTAATACCTGATACCTGATACTTAATGAATTAAAATTCTACCAATGTTCCAACTTGATTTCCCTGAATAATTTTTTTCAAATTTCCTGGCTTATTCATGTCAAAAATAATAATAGGCAATTTGTTTTCATTACATAGTGTAAAGGCTGTCATGTCCATTATTTCCAACCCTTTTGCATATACCTCACTAAAAGTTATGGTATCATATTTAGTGGCTGTTTTATCTTTTTCAGGATCTGCGGTATAAATTCCATCCACACGGGTTCCTTTCAAAATGATATCCGCTTCAATTTCAATTGCACGTAATGTAGCTGCTGTATCAGTTGTAAAATAAGGGTTACCGGTACCGGCACCAAAAATAACAACACGGTGTTTTTCAAGATGGCGGACTGCACGGCGGCGGATAAAATGTTCGCATATCTGTTCCATTTTTATAGCCGATTGAAGACGTGTTTCCACATTAATTGCTTCCAATGCCGACTGCAATGCCATTGAATTAATAACTGTGGCAAGCATCCCCATATAATCGCCCTGTACACGATCCATACCACCCTGAGCTGCTTGTATTCCTCTAAAAATATTCCCTCCGCCAATTACAACCGCAACCTGAATTCCCATCTCAGAAATTTCTTTTATCTGTTCCGCATACTCACCCAGGCGTTCGTGATCAATGCCAAATTGTTTTTTACCCATCAAAGATTCCCCACTTAATTTTAGAAGGATGCGTTTGTATTTCATTTTTAAGAATATTAATTAAAATTTTTGAATTTTTGAATCTGGAACATATAGTCAGAAACAGTGAACTGATTGGTTTTACTCTCAAAAAATCGAAAAACAAATCGAAATTCAATGTATTAAACTATATGACGAATGTAACAAAATATTCTTTTGGTTAAAAAAGTTTTTGCAAATGCGTAATCACAAATAATGGTAAAAGCCCAATTAAAGTTTATTTTCTCTCAGGGTTTCAAAATGAACAAGAAACCCTATATTATGCTTTTATTGCCCAGCGCAACTTAGCGGAACGTGCACGGGGATTGGTATTGCATTCCTCTGTAGTTGGCAGAATAGGGTCAGGGGCAACTTCAGCATAAATACCTTCGCGAAACATCCGTTGAAAGATTTTTTTAACACGCCGGTCTTCTCCTGAATGAAATGAAAGTATTGCTACACGACCACCTTCAACCAGTGCATTTGGAAGCTTTTCAAGGAATTTCTCCAAAACGCCGAATTCATCATTCACTTCAATTCGTAATGCCTGAAAGCATCTCTGACAGGATTTTTTTATCTCCTGTTCCCGGTTATTTGGTGGAAGAAATCGTAGGGCTTCTTTGATGGTTTCCTGCAACGCTTTTGTTGTCGCTATTATACCACCTTTTTCTATTTTAGTACTTATCGCTTCAGCAATGTAGGCGGAATAGGGTTCGTCTGAATTTTCTATGAACAGCGCTTCCAATTCATGTTTAGGACTATTTTTTATAAGGGTAGTAGCAGATTTCCCGCTTTTAGGATTAAGCCTTAAATCCAAGGGACCATCCATTTTAAACGAAAACCCTCTTTCAGGATTATCAATCTGCATAGAAGAAACACCCAAATCAGCCAATACAAAATTTAAAGGTCCTGCTTCGGAAGCAATTTGATCGATACCAGAAAAATTCATTTTCCGAATGTCTAAAACCTCAGGACCATAACCCAAAGATGTCAGGCGCTCCCTGGTTCGGGGCAATTCAAAAGGATCCACATCAATAGCATACAGCCGCCCACCCGGAGCCAAACATTTAAGCATTTCCAGGCTATGACCACCATACCCCAAGGTAGCATCCAGACCAATTTGCCCGGGAACAATTTTGAGGAATTCCATTATTTCCTTCACACAAATAGAACGATGCATACCTGCCGGAGTACGCCCTTGCAGCATCACCTTTTCGATATCCTGCTTGTAGTTTTCCGGCTGAAGTTCTTTATGCTTTTCTTTAAAAGATTTGGGGTGTGTTCCTTTATACCGTACCCGACGTGTTGGCTTTGATTCCTGATCGTCCATCCTGTAAAACGATTAATTTTTGCTTTTATATTGGGTAATATCTTTCCATTAATGATTATCTAGTGCACTCAATGTTTTCATCTAAAAATAATTAATTTCCCAAAAAACGCTAACACATGAGCAAAAAAAAGTCCCGATTAAATCGGGACTTTTAAAAAAAAATATTTATCAGCTTAAGGCTATTCGACTGAAACTTGTCACTGTCAATCCTTTTTCTGAATCAGTTAAATATTGAGCGACCGTTTTTTTATTATCTTTAATAAACTCCTGGTTAAGTAAAGTAGATTCTTTATAGAATTTATTTAATTTTCCTAAAGCAATTTTTTCAAGCATTTCTTCCGGTTTACCTTCCTGACGTGCCTGTTCTTTACCTATTTCAATTTCACGTTGAAGTGTTTCAGTAGAAACATCGCCTTTATCAACAGCAACAGGAGCCATAGCGGCAACTTGCATTGCCACATCTTTAGCGACTTCAGCATTTACCTTAGCGGAATTAAATCCTACAACAGTAGCTAACCTATTACCGGGGTGATTGTATGCAACAACTTGCGCAGCTTCAACAACCTCATATTTTTTTAGCTCAATTTTTTCGCCAATTACACCAGTTTGTTCAATTAATTTCTCAGCAATAGATATTTTGTTATCATAAGCCAATGCTTTTAATTCATCCGCTGTTTTTGGATTTTTTGCAATAGCAATTTCTAAAACATTATTTACAAATTTTCCGAAGTCTTCATTTTTAGCAACGAAATCAGTTTCACAGTTCACAGCCAAAACAACACCGCGTTTTTTATCCTCAGTTGTTTTTGCAACAATAAATCCTTCTTTAGAATCACGATCACTACGGTTAGCGGCTACTTTTTGCCCTTTTTTACGTAATTCATCAATTGCTTTTTCGAAATCTCCAGCAGCTTCGGTCAACGCTTTCTTGCAGTCCATCATACCGGCACCCGTCATTTGTCTTAACTTGTTTATCTCTGCCGCAGTAATAGTCATTGTTGTCATTTTTTTATAGTATTAAAGATGTTGGATATTAGATTTTGGATATTATTTTTGAAAAAATTTTTGTTTAAAATCTAACATCTAATATCCAACATCTAATATCTTCTTAGTTAATTTTTCTTCTTGGTTTTTTAGCACCGGAGCTGGTTTTTTTAGCAGTAGTAATCGAGCCATCTTCTTCTGATGAACTAAATTTAGCATCAACAACCATTTTTTCGGCTTCGTCACGTGATGTTTTACCGCTTTCTTTTTCTTCAGCAGCAGCGGTTTCTTTATCTATCTTACGTTCAGCTAATCCTTCTTCAATTGCTTTGGTAATAATACCTGTAATTAAAATGATTGATGTTGAAGCATCATCATTTGCGGGAATCGCATAATCAACAGCAGTTGGATCTGAGTTAGTATCAACAATCGCGAAAGTTGGAATATTTAAGCGTTTTGCTTCCGCAACAGCGATATGTTCTTTAGAAATATCAACAATAAACAAAGCAGCAGGTAAACGGGTAAGGTCAACAATACTACCTAAATTGACTTCTAATTTTGCACGTTGACGAGATATTTGTAATTTTTCTTTTTTTGAAATATTACTAAAAGTACCGTCAGTACTCATTCTATCAATAGTAGCCATTTTTTTTACAGCCTTACGGATAGTTGCGAAGTTAGTAAGCATGCCACCTGGCCAACGTTCAGTAACATAAGGCATACCAATTGTTTTCACTTTATCAGAAACAATATCTTTAGCTTGTTTTTTTGTAGCTACAAATAAAATTTTCTTTCCTGATTTAGCGATTTGCTTCAAAGCTTCAGCAGCTTCGTTGATTTTGACAACAGTTTTATTTAAGTCAATAATATGAATACCGTTTTTTTCAGTAAAAATATAGGGAGCCATAGCGGGGTTCCATTTTCTTTTTAAGTGCCCAAAGTGTGAGCCAGCCTCTAATAATTCAGTAAAATTTGTTCTTGATGACATTGAGTCTTTATTTATGATTAATACTTTATTGGATAGATGTTTTTTATAAAAGTTTTGCAACCCAATTGATTGGATTGCAAAACCAAAATAATATTAACGTTTGCTGAATTGGAAACGCTTACGAGCTTTTTTCTGACCGGGTTTCTTACGTTCAACCATTTTCGGGTTACGCGTCATTAAACCATCTACTTTTAATAGCGGTTTATGATTTGCATCTATTTCTACTAAAGCACGGGCAATTGCTAAACGTACAGCTTCTGCCTGACCTGTTACCCCGCCCCCTTTTACATTTACTTTTACATCATATTCACCTAACGTTTTTGTAACGCCAAATGCCTGAGTAATTTTATATTGTAAAGCGGATGTTGTGAAATAGTCTTTGTAATCTTTGTGGTTGATTACAATGTTACCATTTCCTTTTTGCACATATACACGTGCTACAGCGGTTTTTCTTCTACCAAGAGTATTTGCTACTTCCATTATTTATTTAATTGTATTTAATTTAATTTCTTTGGGTTGTTGTGCCGCATGTGGATGCTCTGAACCGGCATATATATATACATTGCGTCTTAACGCATCTCCTAACTTATTTTTTGGCAACATACCATTAACAGCTACTCTTACAACCTCTGAAGGTTTTTTAGCTAATAACTCCTGAGGTGTCGCGTAACGTTGTCCACCCGGATGACCGGTATGGCGTACATATTCTTTATCAGTTAATTTTTTGCCGGTTAATTTTATTTTCTCAGCATTGATAATGATTACATTATCACCTGCATCCGCATGTGGGGTAAAATTTGTTTTATCCTTACCTCTTAAAATATAGGCTACCTTAGAGCTTAAACGACCTAATATTTGATCTTCAGCATCTATTAATACCCATCCTTTGTTTACGGTTTCTTTATTTGCTGAAACTGTTTTATAACTTATTGCTTCCACTGTATTTTAGTATTAATTTATATTCTTGAATTCCAATTTTTTACAAATCGGGTCGCAAAGATAGTTAGATTTTTCATTTCCAACAAACTAATTTTTAAATATATTAAAGTACACATTTTCTGGAAACTAAAATAAATGAGGAAAATTGGTAGCGCGATAAATTAATTTTCTTAACTTCGCAACCCCGAAACAAAAACAGGGAATACAATATTAACCTTTAACAACAAATAAAAATGCCAGTAAAAATTAGATTACAACGTTATGGAAAAAAAGCGAATGCCTTTTACCATATTGTAATTGCGGATGGTCGTGCACCTCGAGATGGAAAGTTTATTGAGAGAATTGGCACGTACAACCCAACTACAAATCCAGCGACAATTGTTTTGGACAATGACAAAGCTTTATCATGGATAAAAAATGGTGCTCAACCTACAGACACCTGCCGCGCCATACTTTCATACAAGGGAGTAATGTATAAACACCACTTGCAAGGTGGTATTATCAAAGGGGCATTAACTAAGGAACAAGCGGAAGCAAAATTTGCAAAATGGATTGCAGAAAAAGAAGGGAAAATTACCGGTAAAATAACAAAATTGGATAGTGCTAAAAAAGATGCACACAAAAGTCGTATGACTACCGAATCTGCTTCTAAGGAAGCTAAAGCTGCTAAAATTGTTGCTAAAAATACTCCTCCGCCCGTTGAGGCTATCATAGAAAATCCGACACCGGAAACTCAGGCAGAAGCATAATTACAATAATTCATTTTTAATAAATAGGCAGTTGACAGTAGTTGGCTGCCTATTTTTATTCAGTCCGGACTAAAAAAAGGAAACTTATTTTTAATCAAAATAAACTAATTGTTTATGTCAATACAAAATCGATTCATCGTTTTTAGTGGATTTTCAGGAGCTATGGCTGTCGCCTTAGGAGCATTTGCCGCACATTTTTTGAAATCAAAATTAGAATCTGGTTTTTTTACAGAAATAAACTTACAAACTTTTGAAACAGCTGTAAAATATCAAATTTACCACTCTGTCGCTTTGCTTGTTATCGCCTCTTTTCATGATAAGTTAAAGGATAAATTATTTCTTAAAGCAGGTTATTGTTTTATGATAGGCATTGTTCTTTTTTCCGGATCATTATACTTATTGTCTACAGCAGGCTTATTAGGCTTACCCAGCACACATTGGCTAGGTCCGATTACTCCGATAGGCGGGCTGTTTTTTATTGCCGGATGGATTTTATTAGGGTTTGCAGGAATGAAACGTTTGGAGTAAAAATATTTCACAGACCATTATCAAATGGAAAAGTTCTTCTTATTTTACCAAATTTACGATTCCCATATAAAAGTGCATTCTATCAAAAATATCTGTTAGTCTCACTTTCCAAACATAAACATCTATTTGCGCTACTTTTGCTCCATGATTGGCTCTGCCATCCCATTTGCATGCTGAAGGCATACCTTCCTGAGTGGTTAAATCCCAGTCTGTATTTTTCCCTTCATGGTCACATTCCCAAATTAAATTTCCCCAGCGGTCAAATATCATAATTTTATACTCTTTTATACCAATTCCTTTACCATAAAAGAGATCGTTAATGTTATCATCATTAGGAGTGAATGTATTCGCGATAAAAAAAGTAAATTCAGGAAGAATTTCGATTGTTTTGCAAATCGAATCACGGCACCCATGTTGAGTTTGCACCTTCAGGCAAATATCATAATTATAAAAATCATTATTGGTCGCGCTGCCGGAATAAGAGTGTACAGGATCGGTATTCACATTGTCTCCCGGGAAGTTGTCACCAAAATCCCAATACCATTGAGTAACATCCGAAGTCCATTCGTCACAAAAATAAAATACCGGATCATGGATGCTTGCCTGTTGGGGTGTAACACAAAAATCCGCTACCGGCCATTCATACACATTAACATATTGTGTAATCAGCAATGTATCTTTGCACCCAAAATTTGTTGTTGTGATCATTGATACATCATAGGTTCCTGGTGTATTGAAACAAATAGTTGGATTTTGATTATCAGAGGCGGAAGGAGAGCCACCTGAAAAACTCCAGTTCCAATTGCTTATGGTTCCGCTAAGAGTGGTTGATGAATCATAGAAGGTGGCGCAAACAGGTGCACACCCTTTTGCGGAATCCGAAAAAACGACAACCGGATTATAATATACTATAGCAGGATGATCAACAGTATCCTTACAGCCCTGCAATGTGGTAACAACTAATGTTACGATAAAAGTGTCGGCAACGCTGTATAAATGTGATGGATTTTGCTGACTTGCATTTGAAGTCCCATCGCCGAAATTCCAATTCCAGTCATTAATCGGGTTTCCAGTAGCGGTAGTTGAAGCATCTGTAAAATCAGATGAAGCATGCAAACAAACATTGGTATTAGTAAATTCCGCTACGGGTATAGGATTAGGTGCTGCGGATAAAACTACCGGTATGCCCGGACATCCGCTGTCCGAAATTACAGAAAGGGTAACATTAAAATTTTGAGTGGAAGTAAAAGTATGACAAGGATTTTCCTGAGTTGAAGTGTTGGAAGAACCTGAAGGAGGATCTCCAAAATTCCAACTCCATGAAGCAACAGCACCTGTTAAAACAGTTGATAAATTGGTAAAGCAGATAGGACTTCCAAAACAAGTATTAACTAAACTGAAATTTGCAATAGGAATGGGATTTACAACAACAACCTGATACATTGTATCTTTACACGTACTAGTAGCAATCAACATTACATCATAAGTACCGGGTGCAGTATAGGTATGAGTAGGATTTTGGAGGGTAGAAGTTGTTCCATCACCGAAATCCCAATCCCAGAAATTAACCGGAATTACTGATATGGCGGCAAATGTGGTAGTGTTATTGAGGCATACATTATTACCTGTAAATGAAGCTCCATGTATTGGAATTGTAATGGAATACTGATCAATACAAGTGGTATGGGCAGGAGTAATACTCATTGTTAATACAAAAGTGCCGGCAGTTGAATACGTGTGACATAGATTCAATATTATTGAAACAGAACCAGTTCCTCCCGTGGTTGTATCAGAAGCAATTCCATCTCCATAATCAACCTGCCAGTTGCAGGTGCCGTGCATACCCTGAGCATCAAGTTGAGCTGTAAAACACAATGTCCCTGTGCAGGAATCCAAAGCCATATTAGTTAGCGCAGAAGAAAAGCCACTACATCCAGAGCGTTCGAGGGAAAAAACTTTTTCTGAAGTCAGGAAAGCGGAAGAAAAAACCGCAAGAGAAAAGGCAATAATATGCATGTTTAATTTTTTGCATATCAAACTTCCAATATTGGGTCGCGATGATTTCAAAGGTATTTTATTTATTAATTAGGCATTCAGGCATTCATTTTTTAGTGTTGGCAGATCCACATAATTGTTTTAAAGTAATGATCGCTGCTTCAGCCCCTGTTCCATTAGTACCAGTTGGCTTAACCAGATCATTGCTTTTTAGGATCTCCCATGTTAATGTTTCGTGATCTATTATTTTCAGTGGGAATATGCCTGATTTCAACTCATAATTAGCGGAGCAATTATTGTTTCCGTTTTCATCTGTCTTTATACAAAATCCATCCACAGTGCCTGAATTAATATTAAATCCTGCCATTGCAAATCCGTCTTTAGCAAATGTAACGGCTGATGCCATTTCGTAAAAGGCGCTTCCATAAGTTTTGAACCACTTTACCATTCCGTTATCATCCACCTTTAATAAAAAAGCGTCATTTGAACCTGCTCCAAAACTATTTGTTGTACCAGTAATGATGTAGCCCCCTTCAGGCAGGTGTTGCATACATTTTGCCAATTCTGTTTTCAGCCCGCCATAAGTTTTGGACCATACTATTTCCCCGCTACTGTTGGTTTTAAATAAAAAAATATCGCCCTCTCCTTGTCCCGCATCATAAGTTGTTCCACATATCATATATCCGTTATCGGCAGTTGGTAATACGGCAATACCTGTTTCCTCTTTTTTTCCTGCATTATCATATATTTTTACCCATTGTATAACACCCTTATCATCTAATTTTAGCAAACATATTTTTGTGGTTGAGCCATCATTTGTTTTGTAAATATGACCTGTAATGATATAGCCCATATCATTAGTCTGTCGTATGTAAAGACCTTTTGAGGAGTAATTTCCCGCAACATACCCTGCCCATTGTGATATTCCCTCTTTGTCAGTTTTTAATACATATAAATGTTGAAGTTCATTTTTTGACGTAAAAAAAGGATTCGCCGAATTTCCTATTTCCTTCATCATACCTACCATAACAAAACCTTGATCAGCGGTTTCCTCTATTGAAAACGCTTCCGCTTCATTCCCCCGATGGTCAAACTCTTTCCACCATTGAGTATTCCCCAAAGCATTGGTTTTTAAAAGAATTCCCACTTCACCTCTACCGGGGGAATTAGAAAGATAACGTTCCCCTACAGCGATATATCCATTATCTGTAGTTGGTTTCAGGTCATTTAAGCTTTCTTTATCTGCCACACTCCCGAAGGTTTTTACCCATGCAATCTGCCCTGATTGATTTAACTTAACAATAAGCGCATTCCCTTGTCCCCCAACAATGTTACATGATTCCCCTGCCAATATAAACCCATTATCTACAGTAGCTATGATGGAATTTGTTTTATCAATTCCTCCCGCTCCAATAGTGATTTGGAAAGTGGTCTGTCCCTGCATGGAAAAATAATCAATGCAAAAAAAGACAAACAAGATTAGGGAGTGGGGGATGCGTGTAATCATGAAATTATTCGGATAAAAATTATTGATTATTTAACGATAGAAATTGGAGCAGAATCGTAATACCAAATAGATGCAAAGTTATTTAACTAAAGATACTGTTCCGATATAATTGTGTTTTTTACCATACACATCAGTAAGTTGCACTTTCCAGACATACACATCCACTTGTGCAATGTTGTCGCCTTTATTGGCTTTACCATTCCATTTCTCATTTAACGTTGCCCCATGAAAAATCTTGTTTCCCCAACGATCGAAAATCCACAAATCAAATTTAGCTATTCCGGTACCGGATCCATAGAAATAATCGTTTATTTGATCTCCATTGGGTGTAAATGCGTTAGGAATGTAAAAAGTAAAATCCGGACCTATAATGACTTCATGCGATATCGTGTCATAACATCCTCCCGCATTATGAACTATTAGCGTTACAATGTAACTGCCAGTGGTATCATTGGGATATATATGGGATGGGCTTGCTGTATTAGGTGCTAAAACAGTTCCATCGCCAAAATTCCAATACCAATAATTTACATCAGATGACGACAAATTATTCATAGTAACATCCGGCTCAAGCATTGTTGCCGGGTTTGGCGAAGGGTTAAATTCAGCAGTTGGTTTTGCAAAAACTGTAATCATATTGATATTAGTATAGGTTGATACACAACCACTATTTGATGTTACAGTTGATGTAATTGAATATTGCCCGGGTGTATCAAAACAATGTGATGGGTTGCCGGTGGTTGAGCCAGAGTTATTATCACCAAAATTCCAATTCCAGGAAGTAATAGTACCCCCAGTTACAATTGAAGCATCCGTAAAATTAACGCATAAAGGAGCGCAACCCTGATTGATATTAACACTAAAAATGACATTAGGAGCAGGTAATATACTAACAGTAACAGTATCAATAACAGGAAGTGAACAGCCATCACTTGCGGTAACGGTATATGTAGTGGTAACAGTAGGTGTAGCCGTTGGATTATTAATAGCGGGATTGCTTAAACTGCCTGCCGGAGCCCATGAATAGGTGTAAGGACCACCACTACCATCGCTTGCAAGAGCAGTAATAATAGTAGAATTTCCCTGGCAAATACTAATAAAATTACTGGCATTCACTAATAAAGGTGGATTAATAATAACACTTACTGTAACAGGAGCCGCAGGGCAGTTGTTTAATACATCGGTTGCATTAACAGTATAAGTAGTAGTTGTTACAGGACTTACATTAGCAGAGGCAGTTGTTGCAAATCCAAAGTTACCAGGGGCATCCCAGGAATAATTATATCCACCTGTATTTCCACCGGAGGCAGAGGCAACAAGTGTTGTATTTCCTCCCGGACAAATTGTAACATTGGCAATAGGTGCGATCACAACAACAGGAGGTTCCGTTATTACAACTGAAGTGATAGAACTACAATTGTTTGGATCTGCTGTAGTACAGGTATAGGTTCCAGCACATAATCCTGTTGCTATTGCTGTTGTTTGAATTGGTGTAGTATTCCATGAATAATTGTAAATTGTTCCGGGAATTCCACCAGCAACAGCTATTTCCGCAGTTCCATCGCAGGATCCATTACAACTAACCTGAACAGGATTAATGATAGAAGTGTTAAAAGCAGCGGACCCGGTAATGCTTGTATCAGCGGAATTTGTACATCCAATTGCATCAGTAACAGTAACTGTGTATGAACCCGGACAAAGGTTATTGGATGTGTCGGCTGTGCTTCCTCCTGTCCAGCTATATGTATATGGTAAAATTCCACCATTTGGAATAACAGTGGCCTGACCATCACATGCTCCGCATGAAGAATTGATTGTAGTCAACGGCAACTGCATTGGGGTGGAAATATTGACAGTAACACTATCGATGGATGAACATCCATTTGGACCTGTAATAGTAACAACATAAGTAGTTGTGACAGCTGGTGTAGCAACCGGATTAAAACTGGTAGTATCGCTCAAACTACTGCCGGGCGACCAAACACACGTATATCCGGTTCCGTTAGGTGTAGCTCCAATAGTTACAGTTGCAGCCACACATAAAGAGTCATCCGGTGTGGTTGTAATAGTAAAGCCACCATTGCTGATTACTATAACGGTATCAGTTGACTGTAAAGGAAGACTACAGGAACTGTTATTATCAGTTACCTTTACAACATAAGTGCCTGGCGCAAGTCCTGATATTGATTGGGTAGTTTGCCCTGTTGGACTCCATAAATAAGTATAAGGAGGAGTTCCTCCGCTTGCAGTTACAGAAGCTGTTCCGGATGAAGAGTTACATGGCGAACTCGTTACAGTAGAAGTTAGGTTAATCTGATTGCAGGTTGTAGCAGATATCTGAAGTTCAGAAACAAATCCATCTCCGCAAACATAAAGTTTATTAGCCTGTCCCAAAGAAACATCATAAACTTCACCTGGAATAGTCGATGTTAATGCAGCACTTGCAGTAAATGTTGTGCCGTTAAAAGAAAAAACATGTACTTGGTTTGTTCCTCCAACATATACATTATTACATTCATCAACATCAATACCTTCATGTGTTCTGTTTTTCCCATCAGCATATCCGCCATTAACAATAACCGACCCTAAAATAGCTCCTGTAGTTTTGTTCCAGGCAATCAACGTTTTTCCATCATAGCTATAAAGATAACTGGTATTTAAAGCCAAAGCATTTGATCTGACTGTATTACCACCACTAAATCCGGGTATTCCAAAATTATAACATTCATCAAAATTTGATAATGAACTTACGTCAAATGCACATGGAGGAACATAACCGGAAGAATTTGTGCTTTTCTGAATTCTATTGTTCACACTCGGAATGCCAGAATCTGAAGAAGTTAATGCAAAAAAATCTCCATTATTATCCATATCAACGGAAGTAACATCATTACAACAACCGCCGGTATAGCCGTTAAAATTCATGGATGTACTGCTTGTCAGATTAGTATCAGCAATCATCTGCAAATTATCAACACCGAATACACCTCCTCCAAACCCGATTAACTGACCAGTACAGCGGTTATAAAACATTTTCCAGATTTCATTACTGCCCGAAAAAGACATCGAAGTTGTCACTAGAATTCCGCTAGAGTTTATTTTCATTGCTCTGGTACCGGCGCCGGTATTAAAACCTTCGCCAATAAAAACAGTTCCGCTTTGAAGAACGCAAAATCTTGAATAATAGGTATCATAAGCCCATCCGGATGGATTAGTAAAAGTCCAGATTATACTACCACCAGCTGAATATTTTGAAAGCTTAAAGGGAGCAGTACCTCCTGATACATAAAGATTTCCCTGGTAATCATAATCTAAGTCAAAAGCAGCATTATTTGTAGCCAGGCTTGTTGGTGTTGTGGTCCATGGGTCAATGATAATAGTTGAGAGTTTTGAGTTGAGAGTTGAGAGTTGGAATGAAACAGTGTTCCCTTTTAATTCAAAAGCAGAAGCTACTTTTTCAGCATTTTCTTTGTAAAAGCTCAATGGTGCATGATCGATTATATCGCCGGCTGGCGTTTTTATCAGAATATTTCCATCTGCGGAGATTTCTATTTTGTCAACATCTCCGGTATATTTCATTTTTACTCTGCTGACATCTGCTCCCGAATGAATAATCAATGAATATTTTATTCCGCCTTTTTCGGGTACAATGTACTCTGCATCTATTCCCGGGTAAAGGTTTTTGTAAATTAATTTCTTATATCCTTTTGCTTTTACATTTTCAAATCCTTTTTCACCAAACGTATAGTAGCCTTCAGATTTATCACTTACTTCTAAAATTGGGCTTTCATTGCAACCTTCCCATTGCATATTTATCAGGTAGCTTTCAGAAACAGGCATTTGTTCTCTTTCGCCTCTTTCTCTTTCTTTTGATGCCTCCTTATTCTCTTCGGTTCTTATCTCATGTTTTACTACTAATAATGACATCCCTTGTTGTGTAAAGAAAATCCTGTCACTATTATTTACAGCATATTTGATGGGATCAGGTGTTTTTGCCCAGTTATCAAACTGTCCAAGATTTTCTATAAAAACATCTGTCTTAAAAGGATTAGCAGTATTCCAGGGTTTAGTATGGCTTTTTTTTAAAGTTCCCTTAGCGAAGGAATTGATAGAAATAAAATTTGGAACAATTCCCAAAAAGAGCAAGAAAAAGAGTGTTTTTTTCATTTTTTTGAAAATATTTGTATAGATCAATAGAATGATATTTGCTCAATAATAATTCCACCTGTAGAAATCGTATGATTATTATGGAACAAGCAAATATAACGATTTTTTAAAAAAATACCTATAAGTTGAACCGTTATTTTTTTTATTAAACTGTAAACATTATTTTACAATACTTACATGCCCCATTGCTTTTTTTACCTGATCAGGAAAACATTGAGTTGTATATTCAATTTTCCAGACATAAACATCTTCCTGGGCTACTTCTATACCATCGCCTTGCAGAGGGTAATGCCCACCCTGAACTTTTCCATTCCATCCTTTATTTACATCATCCGATTCAAAAATCAGATTCCCCCATCGGTCAAAAATTAACATTTTAAAGGATTCAATACCAGTTCCTTTTGCAAGAAAAATTTCATTGAGATTATCATTATCGGGCGTAAACGAATTTGGAATAAAAAGTAAACCACCTGTACCATCACCTGTGATTTTGGAAGTGTCGCCTGACATACAATTACCAAATATTGCCTGCACCCAATAACTTCCTGCAACATCTACAGATATCGATTGAGAAGTGCTGCCTGTTGACCATAAGTAACCTGATGCGCCGCTGCCAGGGTTAAGCAGAATAGGTGAAGTAGTACAAAGTGATGAATCAGAAAGATGAATCTTAGGAACTAAGAATGTTTCAACTGTATCCTTTGCAAGGCAATTATTCAGAGCAATAATTACCCAGTAAGTCCCGGCAACTGAAACATTTATTGTTTGAGATGTTTCGCCAGTGCTCCATAAATAACTTGCGCTGGGATTTCCTGCATCCAACGTAACGTTTTGACCATTACAGATAGTTTGATTATTTCCGAGAGCGACAATTGGTGTAGGGTTGACAGTTATTATTGCGTTAGCTGTATCCGGACAAGAACCGACTGATACAATTACAGTATAGATAGTAGTAAGTAGCGGAGAAACTGTAATGGATGAATTTGTAGTTCCATTACTCCATAAATAATTTCCTCCACCGGTAGCAGTCAGCGTAGCACTTTGCCCTGAACAGATCACAGCTCCAGTCACAGAAGCAACCGGAACAGGGGCAACTAAAACTGTTACAGAAGTTGTGTCCATGCAGGAACCAATTGATGCAGTAACAGTATAGGTTTCAGTTGTAACAGGAGAAACATTAATTATTGCTGTGGTAGTTCCATTGCTCCAGGAATAATCAGTACCTCCGGATGCAGTGAGTGTTGTACTATCTCCGGTGCAGAGCGTGGTATTGCCTGAAACAGTAACAGCAGGCAATGGAATTACAGTTATTGTCACATAAGCTGTATCTATGCAGCCACCAACTGAAACAATTACTGAATAGGTTGTTGTATCAGTTGGTGCAACTGTGATGGATGCTGTGGTTTGCCCACTGCTCCATAAATAATTCGCTCCTCCTGATGAAATAATTGTAAGCGATTGTCCGGAACAGATGGTGGTGTCAGGTCCGGCAGCAATGATCATGCTATCAGTAGTAACTTCGATTGTATCAAGAGCCATACATCCGTGCGCATCTGTTACAGTTACAGTATAACTGTCCGCACTTAGATTTATAGCAGTTTGAGAGGTTTGTCCGGAAGGATTCCAGCTAAAATTATAGGGTGTGGTTCCGCCTGTTACAGTCGCTGTTGCACTTCCATTTGAAGCACCGCATAAAGCATTAGTTGAAGTTGTTGTTACAGCAGGTGAAGAAGAAGAAGGAATAGTAACAAATACAGCTGTTGTTTCAGGCGGACAAGAAACATCAATAATAGTACAGGAATAATTTCCAGGAGCAAGATTGCTGATTGTATCAGTTGTTGCACCATTGTCCCATGAATAACTATAAGGACCAACACCATACATTATTGTATCCACCCATGCCAATGAGTTATTACTACCACATACTGTTGAGAGTAATGTATCTGCTGTTGCGGTCATCGGCAAATTGGGGGAAGGAGAACACGTTATTGGAGCACCCACCTGAACTATATTAGCATAAACACCAACAAATCCTTTTCCGCAAGCAGCTATATTATTGCCCGGAGCAAACGCCATATCATAAACAGGATTTGAGGTGGTAACGGATGTAATCAGGCTGAAAGAGGATGAATATGCGGAAATTCCTGTTTGAGTTCCAACATAAAAATTATTCGATTGATCAGCCAGTATTCCTGAATTCATTAGCAATGATCCATTAGCAATAGTCGCACTTCCTAAAAGTGACGGATCAAAAATGTCAAATTTTTCTACTTCGCTTCCTGAATAAATATAAATAAAACAGTTGCTCGCAGCTATGCCATTTGCCATATAATACCAGCCATTATAATAAGTTCCTCCAACCCAGTATGGCGAATTGGGAACATTACAGGATCTGTATATTCCGGTAAGTGCAGTATCAAATCCGGTAATAGTGGACACCGTTTGTCCTCCATCCCCTTGTGCAGTATACGCATAGAAGTTTCCATTCGGAGCAAGTGTAAGATGCCTGATTTCGCCATTTGAATTAGGGCAAGCACTCGGGCAAGGTCCCTGAATAATTTTACATGGGTCTCCGTAATTCCAGTCAGCAATACCTGTGGCCGGATCATAAGTAGTGGCTTTGGTTTGACCATTTGAACCCGCTCCATACAATTTATTATTAGCCGGGTCATAAACCATTCTCCAACCAAGCTCCTGACAACCCATAGTAGTAATATCTATTGGAACACCAAGTAACCAAAGGCTTGTGCCGGCAGCAGATAATTTCCGTATATCACCTTGTCCGCTCATATAACTGCTTCCGGCAGGATCAACAGTAATATCACCACCAATTTTATTATAACTGTTTAACCATCCCGGAGCTGAGATAAAAGTCCATTGTGGAGCTCCTGTGTTATCATATTTTTTTACCTGAGAGTTATAGTCACCATATACTAAAACATTTCCAGCAGGGTCAACAGCAATTTCATAGGCAGTATCAAGTTCAGGGAGGGTGCTGCTTATCCAGGGGTCAATCAAAAGAGATTGCGACCTGTCATACTCATCCACTTGAAAACTAAGGACATTATTTTTTAAAACAAATTTGGTTTTTATTGTTAGTCCGTTTTTTTCACTCAGACTGAAAGGCGCATGGTCAATAATGTTTCCGAGTGGAGTTTTAATTATCACATTGCTTTCTTCATCCAGAAAAATAGTTGGAGTTCCCGAGTATTTCAATTTTACTTTACTGATATCCGCTCCCGGGTGAACAAAGATGTTGTATTTGATTCCGGTTTTTTCATGAAATGTATATTCTATATCTATGCCTTCGTAAATATTTTTATATGTTATTCTTTTATAACCCTTAACAAAATTGATGTCATGCTGAATGTCTTTATCCATGCCATAGTTAAAATATTCATCAGCCATACCGGAGGCTTCAATTTTGCAATTCGGATTTGCTTCCAGCCAATCCATATATATTACAGCTGTTTTTGTTTTGTATATCCTGTTTTTTAAGTCTTGCTCTTCTTCCAGTTCTTTTTGGCTTTCTGCCCCGCCCTTTGCTTCTTGTCTCTGAAATTCCTTAAATGCTTTTTCATCTTTTACAGTTTTAAAAAGAGTGTATGCGATCCTATTGTTCGAAAAAAATATTTTCGTTTTATTATGATTTACAGCGAACAATATATTTTGCATGGAAGACAGATAGGGAGGATTATCAAACTGTCCTTTATTTTCAATAAACAATTTAGGAGCAAACAAAGTGCTATCCACCCAAGCAACTGCTATAGCCGGGGTTAGGATCATTCCTAAGAATAAAATCGAAAGTAATTTAGTAGTTGTCTTTATAGCTGGATTTATTTAGATCAAAATAAAACGTTAAATTATAAAAAGATGCTGAATAAATCAAGGAAAATTTGCAAATATGAGCATAGAGTATTGCTATAGTTCAACAAGATTCTGAAACTCTGTCAGGGAATGTAAAATTTTTCAGACAATCCCTAAGTGTTCAAAAAGTATCTTTACACCAATACCTATCAATATTATTCCACCAACAATTTCCATTTTTTTACCGAACATACTACCGGCTTTTTTCCCAAGCAACATTCCAAGCATTGACACTAGGAAAGTTGATATGCCAACAATTGCAATTGTTATAATAATGTTCACTTCTGTAAATGCCAGACTTACACCAACTACCAAAGCGTCGATACTTGTAGCTATTGCCATACTTATCATGACAAATAATTTGAGCGGATTGAGCGTTTTTTTATCTTCTTCTTTTTTAAGACTTTCGTGAATCATCCTCGCACCAATAATAAACAATAATGTAAAGGCAATCCAATGGTCATAATCTTTAATTAAATCCCTTACTTGTAAACCCAGAAACCAACCGATAAACGGCATTAAACCCTGAAAAACAGCAAATACAAATGCAATTTTTGCCGCCTGATTGAACCTGATGTTTTTAACAACAAGTCCTGCCGAAATCGAAACAGCCAAAGAATCAAAGTTGAGACCTATCGCAATCAAAAAAATAGAAAATACTCCCATAAGACAAATTCAATTTAGTAAAATGTTTGTTACTATTTAGGTAGTCTAATAATAGGGCTTTTTACCTAATTAAATTCCTCTAAGTTATAGAATTCTTAGTCCTTTTAAGCATTTTACTTTTTGTCTTGAAACAAAAAGTAACAAAAAATTCAAGAAAAGGTCATCGGCAAACGCACAAGCAAATGCTGCCTCCGCTACCTTTTCTGGCTTATGCGCCTTTCAGATTATAATTTTTGCTAAATCAGTTATTAATTTAAAAACAATAAAATGGTATAAGGGAATAGACCTAAACTGTAACTGGAGTTTCCTCAAAAAATTATTCAGGGAATAAAGCTAATTGAAAATCGT
>JAVHPE010000262.1:0-8422 GCA_036170475.1 Bacteroidia bacterium
GCGCCGGCGATAATCTTGGTAATCATACTGCCACTACAACTCTTGCTATGGCTGGAAATACAATTGATAATGCAAATTTCTTACGTTTTACCGCCGGTAATGGAAATGGAATCAGGTTTTGGCAAGGTGACAATAGTTATGCTATTGAAATGGGCAACGCAGCAGAAAATCTATATGGACCTGTTACAAATTACAGTATTAAATCACACATGAATGGCACAGTAGGACGTGGATGGACATGGGGAGTTAATGGAGCAGTACCTGTTGCTGCAATTGAAAACACTACTGGAAATATGCAAATCAAAGGGGTTATGCGTGCAGAGCAAGGTTTTAGCAGTCAGGGCAATATGGTGATTGATGCTGGTGGCGGATGGCATAGAAGTTATGGAGCCACAGGTTGGTATAGTAGTACTTATGGTGGTGGTATCTGGATGAGTGATGCAACATGGATTCGTACCTATGGCAGCAAGAATTTTTATTGCGATCAAACTATTCAGGGCGCACATTATAGGGATAATGCTGGTACTGTCTTAGTAAAATCAGGAACAAATACAACAGTTACAGAGGATGGTAATGGAGGCTATACAGTTAATTCTTCAGCTGGAGGAGATAACCTTGGTAACCACACGGCAACCACTACATTGAATATGGCCGGTAATGTGATTTCCAACGGGGGAGCTATCTACGGAACAATATTTTATGACCAAAATAATGCTGGTTATTACGTCGATCCAAATTCCAACACTTATATCAATGCTTTTCAGAATAATAATACCCTTTTGGGATGGCCAGGCTATAACGGTGTAGCACAAGCATACGGGCATTATATCTGGCCTGGAAGACTTGATGGAAGTGGGGCATCATGGCAACAAAGCTGGTACCTGGGTTCGCATAGCAGTTATGGATTATATACCAATACAGGTATTTATATGAGTGGTACCTCCTGGGCTCCATTTATTTATGATGCAAATAATGGCGCATATTATCTTGACCCTGATCAGACTACCATGTTAAATTCGGTGCAGGCAAATATATTTTATGCTCGTCCTAATACCGGTTATTATCTTCAGCCACACAGTACCTCCCAAGTAAGTGCTATGCATGCTAATGCTTGGTTTTACGCACAAGGACAAACCGGACTATATTTTGAGAGTTACGGTGGAGGATGGTGGATGACAGATGGAAACTGGATAAATGCTTATAATAATAAGAGTCTTAATGTTGTCCGTAGTGATTATGTAGCATCCAATTTTCAAACATCTAACTGTGGTTATTATGGCACTCAAGTTATGTCATGCAATAGTTCCAGCGGTCCAGGGTTATATGTGGGCGGATACATTTACACTACCAATACTATTTATCAGTATAGCAAGCGCCAAGGCAAAAAGGATATTGTAAAATTTGATGATGATGATTATTCGAGTGCTCTTGCCTTTATGGATAAT
This sequence comes from Bacteroidia bacterium, assembly GCA_036170475.1. GTDB lineage: Bacteria > Bacteroidota > Bacteroidia > 2-12-FULL-35-15 > 2-12-FULL-35-15 > 2-12-FULL-35-15. The sequence goes on from JAVHPE010000262.1 coordinate 1,446, forward strand.
TTGGATTTGAATTATTACCGCATGAAATCCGAAACGGAATATCCGAAAGTACATGTTGGTTTAATTGCTGACGAAGCCCCCGCCACACTTACTGCACCAGGAAGGGGAGGAGTTGCCTATTCCGAACTAGCTATCTATAACACGGGTGCTATCCGTGCACTGAAAAGCAAGGTGGAGAACCTTGAAAAAGGAACTAAGAACATTAGCGATTTTGGAATAGAATCTATTGTTGGAACCCAGCAATGGGTAAATTTCTCTGACGAGTTTAAATCGCAACTAAACGGAGCTCAAGCAGTGGTAACCGCCACTCCTTCACTTATGGGAATTAACCTGAACATTTCGCAAGTGAACGCAGATGGCTTTATGGTGCAAACCAATTCAATCAATAATTCGTCAGCAACCTTCAACTGGATTGCGATGGCAAAAGCAAAGGTAACGGAACAGAAAAACAAGGGAGATGTCATAAATGATAAATTCAGCCAAATGCTTCAGTCAGCAGAGAATGATACCCGTCCTATTCCAACAGTGATTGAACCGCCACCTTCTGTGAGTACTGATGGAACTAAACCCATTAGTGCAACTGAAATGCAAAAATACAATACCGAAATGAAAGCCAAAACTGAACAGTCAAAGCTTTTCCATCCTCCTGTATTGAAAGGAGAGAATAATCAGTCTAATGAAAATATTAACAACCCATCAGCTCCCAAAGTACAAGATCCTCTCATACCTGCAGGCGAGCTAAAGGAACCTCTGAAGAATAATGGATTCAAGTAAAAATCTTTAAATGGATTAAATAGGGGTAAAGGAATTGTTGTAGGAAAGGCAGCCTCAAAATTTAAACTCTATTTGAATCAATAATTTTTCCGTTTTCACATTTTATAGTACGTGAAGGGAATTTATTAAACATCATTATATCATGTGTTGCAATGAGAACGGCTCGTCCGCTTTGGCTTATCTCCAGTAGCACTTTCATAATTTCTTCTGATGTTTCAGGGTCAAGATTACCGGTAGGTTCATCGGCAAGTATTAATTCGGGGTCGTTTAATAAGGCACGAGCAATGGAAATACGCTGCTGTTCGCCACCTGAAAGTTCGTGAGGCATTTTAAATCCTTTAGTAGATAAATGTACTTTTTCCAATACATCCTGAATGCGTTTTTGTATTTCCTCTTTATTTTTCCAACCAGTAGCTTTTAAGACAAATAATAAATTATCATTAACAGTTCTATCGGTAAGCAATTGGAAATCCTGAAAAACAATGCCTAATTTTCTGCGCAAAAAAGGAATCTCTTTTCTTTTAATAGTTGTTAAATCAAAACCAGTAACACTTGCTTCTCCTTCGTTTAATTCCAGTTCAGCGTATAATGTTTTTAATAAACTACTTTTCCCACTTCCTGTTTTCCCAAGCAGATAAACAAATTCACCTTTATCAATATCTAATGAAACATTGGTAAGCACCAAATTATGCTTTTGGAATATAGAAACTTTATCTAAATGGATGATAGTGTCGAGTGGCATTTAGAAATTGTTGAATTGTTGTTTTTTTGAATTAAGGCAAAAGAATCAATGAAAACAATTAAAAGAGAAACATGGTAAAATAATCATTTTGCACCTTTGTGTCTTAGCGATAAAATCTTCCGAAAAGTACTTCGTATTGAATATACTATTCTGTTTTTTATTGTAATACTTTCAACAAAGCGGCGTTAATAACTTTCAGATATCAACCATATAAATACTTTTATCCTAACTAATTTTACGCTTTTCATATTTAAAATTGTCTAATGAAGCTAATGAAAGCAATTGGATTAGTTGTGATATTTTTTATTGCTGTAACAGGAACAACATCAGTTTTTGCACAAAAAACAACGATAGTTGTTCATGAAGATGCTGAATTTAAAACAGGTATAGCGCTTTTTCAAAAAGAGAAATATGGCGCGGCACAAAAAAGTTTTTCTAACGTAATTGAATCACATACTGATTTACAATCTCTTATTCGTATTGATGCGGAGTATTATAAAGCTGTTTGCGCCATTGAGTTATTCAATAAAGATGGTGAATGGTTTTTAAAACAATTTGTAAAAAACCATCCGGAAAGCCCGAAAGTGAAAACTGCCTATTTCTATCTGGGCAAATACAATTACGGTAAAAAAAAATATCGTGATGCCCTTGACTGGTTTGAAAAGGTTGATATATATGATTTAACAATTGACGAGTTACCTGAATTTTATTTTAAGCGCGGCTATTGTTATTTTGCGACAGAAAAATTTGATGTCGCTAAAAAAGACTTCTATGAAATAAAAGATGTGGATAATAAATACGCCGCTTCGGCAAAATATTATTACGCACATATCTCTTATACAGAAAAGAATTACGAAACAGCCTTGAAGGATTTTTTAAAACTTCAGTATAATGAAACTTTTAAACCGGTTGTTCCTTATTACATTGCTCAACTATACTATTTACAAGAAAAGTACGATGATGTAATTACGTATGCCCCCGCATTACTGGATTCGGCAAGTACTAAACGTGCGCCGGAAATAGCTCGTATTTTAGGCGAATCGTATTATCATACTCTGCGTTACGCCGAAGCTATTCCTTTTCTAAAAAAGTATGAGAAAGCAGCAGGCATATTACCTCGTAAGGATAATTATGAACTTGGCTATGCGTATTATAAAGTAAAAGAGTATAAAAATGCGGTGGATTATTTTATAGCGGTAACAAAAACAGACAATGATTCCCTTGCTCAAAATGCGTATTATCACTTAGGAGATTGTTATTTAAAAACAGATAACAAACAAAATGCGAGAAATGCTTTTGGGTTGGCGTCAAAACTTAATTTTGACAAAGCAATTCAGGAAGATGCCTTATATACCTACGCCAAATTATGTTACGAGTTAGCGTATAATCCATACAATGAAGCCATTAAAGCGTTTCAATTGTTTATTAAAAATTATCCGAATTCAATACATGTTGATGATGCTTACACCTATCTGGTAAATGTATTTACCACTTCTAAAAATTATAAAGACGCACTTGAAGCGATAGATAGCATAAAAATATTAACACCGGAACTAAAACAAACGTACCAGAAGGTTGCCTATTATCGTGGCATTGACTTGTTTAATAATATGGACTTTGTGGAGTCAATAAAGCTATTTGATAAAGCCACCAAGTTTATGGTTGATCAGGATATTACCTCCTCGGCAATGTATTGGGCTGGAGAATCATATTATCGAACAAAACAATATCAAAGTGCAATTGAAAGTTACAAAGCCTATATAGCCAGGCCTGGCACAATAGGGAAATCTGAAATGAGTGATGCCAATTATAATATCGGTTATTCATATTATAAACTAAAAGATTATTCAAATAGTAATTTATGGTTCAGAAAATTTATAACATTTATACCCTTAGCGGACGCATTTAAAATAAATGATGCGTTTAATCGTATTGGTGATGGTTATTTTATGATCCGTGATTTTGCAAATGCCGCAGACTATTATGGCGAGTCCTATGAAATGAAATTGTTGGATGCTGATTACGCTTTATTTCAAAGAGCATTGGCAAATGGCGTTCAGAAAAAGTATTCCGAAAAAATTTCTGATTTACAACTATTCATTGAAAACTATTCAAAATCAACCTACATTCAAAAAGCCAAGTTTGAATTAGCGCAAACGTTTTTGTTGGACAAACAAAACGATTTAGCCTTAACAAATTTAAAAAAATTTATAGATGAGTATCCTAGCAGTATATATGTAAATATTTGTTTAAGCAAAATTGGCTTGATTTATTACAATGGAAAAGATGATGATAATGCTTTGTTTTATTTTGACAAGCTAATAAAAAAAGATCGTAAATCGGCGGAAGCAAATGAAGCGGTAAATGTGGTAAAGTCTATTTATACCGCAAAAGGTAATGTACAAGCCATGGAAGATTATTTATCAAGTATAGGTGCCGCAATACCACAAGCCACACTCGATTCTATTTCCTACAGCATTGGGAAAAATCATTATTTGGAGCAAGATTGCAAAAGTGTTATTTCAGATTTTGAAAAATATATTCAAAAATTTCCAGATGGTATTTTTATACTGGATGCAAATTTTTATAAAGCGGAATGTGATTATAAATCAGGGAATACCGATGCTTCCTTAACTGGTTATACTTACGTGATTGGCAAAAATAAGAATCAGTATACAGAGCAGTCGCTTTATCGTGCATCGGATATTTTGTACAAGAAACAAAATTATGTTCAGGCATTGGATTATTTTAAACAATTAGAGCAACAAGCTGAAACCCCTAAAAATAGTGCAAGTGCAAAAATTGGGTTGATGCGTTGCAATTTTCAATTGAAGAATTATGCGGAAGCAATACTTTCATCGAATCAGGTATTAGCGCTTGATAAGGTAAGTAATGAATTAATTCATGAGTGCCATTTTACAATTGCACAGTCGTTGTCAGCTACTCAAAAATATGATGATGCAATTGCTGAGTTCCGTTCGGTAGCCAACGCCGCGAAGAATGAACTTGGTGCCGAAGCATTGTACTCCATTGCTTCCATTCAATTTCTGAAACTTGATTACAAACAATCAGAAAAAACAATATTTGATTTTATAAATGGTGATGGAGATTATCCTTACTGGGTAAGTAAAGCATTGATTTTGTTGGCGGATAACTATTCAGTTTTAAATGATAACTTTCAAGCTAAAACAACATTAAAATCAGTAATAAGTGATTCGGAAATACCGGAATTGATTAAAATAGCGCAGGAAAAATTAGATAAGATAACCGCCGCGGAAGATGCCGCAAAACAAGTTACAACAGAATGTGAACCTGTAGAATTAAAATTTTCAGGTGATACAACAGAACAAAAAAAATTATTTAATGAGCCTGTGCCGCAGGAAATAAAAAAATAAAAAATCAGGGAATAAAGAATTGATGATAAAGAATTGACAATGGATAATGCACCAGCAGGTATAATTCAACATTTATAATTTTTAATTCAGCATTTTTATAACAGATGAAAAATAATAATAATATAAAAGCCATCATTCTTTTCCTTTTACTTTCAATGCCTATCAGTGCTTTGTTTGCACAGAGTAATTTGGATTCAATGATTATTATTAGTATAGGAGAGTATCAGCCAACTATTATTGATGCTAACAAAATCAATGATAATCCTACAATCAGCGATTCTACACGAAAGTTACCAATTCCCGGTTATGGAATAAATTCAAAAAAAATAAATACAGGATTTGAAGTGGAGCCGATTAAAGCGGCACAAATGGTAGGAGAGCCACTGACAAAGTTATACAATGCGTTGATAAAACTCGGAATGGGTACCTACACTACTCCATACGGGGAATTGTGGTATAATAGTTTACGTTCGAAGGAAGTTGTTTATGGTTTACGATTAAAACATTTATCCTCCTCCTCAACGCTTAAAGATTATGGATATGCCGGATTTAGCGATAATGAGATAAGTCTGAATGGGAAAAAGTTTTTAAAAGAACATTCACTTATTGGTAATTTTGATTACGCACGTAATGTAGTTCATTTTTATGGTTATGATAAAAAACTGAATTTTATTAAAGCGGAAGATACTCAGCAGCGATTTAATTTCTTTACCGGGGATGCTCAATTACTAAGCCATTATGCGGATATTAAACGTTACAATCAAGATGTGAAATTAAGTTATTATAACCTGACAGATTATTATAAAGCATCGGAAAATAATATCAAAGCTTCAGGAATGGTTCAAACTGCAATTAATAAAGAAATACTAAGGATAAATGCAGCAGTGGATTATTACAATTACAAAAACAAATTAGATACTACTAATAATACCATTGTTACTTTAAACCCTAACTTTATTTCGGCTGGAGAAAAATATCGTGCAAGCCTTGGTCTTACAGCCACAATGGATAATTGTGTACAATCAAAATTTTATTTTTTTCCCAATGTTGATTTAAGTTATAATGTAATTGATGAAATAATTATTCCGTATGCAGGCTTAACCGGAGGGGTACAAAAAAACAGTTTTAAATCCCTGACAGATAATAATCCATTTGTACTGTCGGAACTAAAAATGGTCAATTCAAACAAACAAATTGAGTTATATGGTGGCATTAAAGGCACCTTATCTTCAACTACCGCGTTCAATGCTTATGCCTCATATTCGAATGTAAATAAATTGGTCTTATTTGTAAACGATACGGTGGATCCGCTGCAAAACAAGTTTGATGTTTTCTATGATGACGCTAAGGTGTTAAATATTCGTGGAGAAATTGCGTACCAGCAGCGAGAGAAATTACGTATTAATTTACGTGCTGAATATATTAATTATAAAATGAAAACAGAATCACGGGCTTGGTATAAACCACAAGTAGAAATCACACTTTCGGCAAACTATAATTTACAAAATAAAATTACTGTCAAAGCGGATTTGTTTTATATCGATGGACAATTTGCAAAAACCTTTGTATCGGATACGACATCTTTAACAGGGAAGAAAATTGCAGCGAAAGAATTGAAAGGCGTTTTTGATGCAAATATAGGCTTTGAATATCGTTACACTAAAAAACTTGAATTTTTCTTAAACTTTAACAATATCACAAATTACCGCTATTATCGCTGGAGTAATTATCCAACGCAAAGGTTTAGTTTAATGGGTGGACTTTCCTATTCGTTTTAGAATAAATATATCTTTCAAAAGCGCTTTCCGGATTATAGACTATTTTTTTCAGCAAAGGCAATAACATGACCATCAAGATCACTGATATAAGCTACGGTATCTCCCCAATCGCGTAAAGCAAATCCGCTTATAATTTTACCACCTGCATCAACTGCACGCAAAAAATAGCTTTCACTATTTTCTATTTTGAAATAAATTTCACACCTTGGAATTCCATTTCCTGATGAAGGATGAGGCGTTTTATTTGTTAAAATTTTTGCAATTCCTTTTTCAGGCATTAATCCCAAT
>JAVHPE010000263.1:0-8418 GCA_036170475.1 Bacteroidia bacterium
AAACGCCTAAAATCAATGAATTAAAAATGCGCTCTAAGCGTATATACCTATAAATATATTTAGGGATATTTGTCGTACACCCGTTTGGAATAAGGAATTAATAAGAATATTTTCTTAGGCTAATTTTGCTTTTTGTATTAAATAAAAAAATCTGCCCTGGGAGCAGATTTTTTATTTAAAAATTCATTTTTTTAACAATTATTCTTTCTTTTTTGCAGCTTCTTTATTTTCTTTGGTGCGCATGTCTGGTGTTCCGTCTTTTTTTAACTTACCTGCTGGTTTAGCATCTGCTTTCACTTCTTTGTTTTCCTTGAAACGTTTATCAGGAGTTCCATCTTTTTTAGTTTTAGGTGCAGTGCCTGTTTTGCTTTCTTGCATATCAGGTTTTGCAGGTTCTGAAACTTCCGCTTTTTCTACCTTTTTAGGATTTTCAACTTTCGCATCAGTTTTTGCCTCTTTTTTAGATTCTGCTTTCTCTTCTTTTTTTACTTTTTCTTTTTTTACTTCTTTTTTAGGTTCAACTTTTTCTTTCTTTTTAGTTCCTTCTTGAGCCACAGCTATGTTTAACATGAAAGCTAACATAGTAAATAACGCGATAATCTTTTTCATTGTTTGGTTTTTTTAGATGGTTAAAATTTTAATTAGGTTACAAATGTAATTATTCTTTTGAAAGCAAAAAACATGCCACTCATTTGATTTTCGGAAATTTATGAACTTATTATTCTTTGGCTTCAAATTATCTTTATTCAATAACAATATCATATTTTGCTAAAAGCCCTTCCAACTTGTCTTTTGAGAATCTTGCCTTTTTGATGAAATTCATTTCCGGGTCAATAGTATAGTTGTACGCAGAAGTAAAATCGGTATTTTTCATCAGTGTTTTATTAAATACTGTTCCTTCTAAATTGCAATTTTGAAAAGAAGCACCAGAAATATCGGCATTTGAAAAATTGGTTTCTTTTAAAGAAGTAGTAGCGAATTTTGTTTTGACCATTTTTTTAGCGGCAAAAGAAGCATAGTCTAACAGACAGTTTTCAAAATTTACGCTGAACATAAAATCATTGCATTCATAAAAATTAATACCGATCAATTTGCAATCTTTAAAAAAAACATCGGTAAGTTTAGTTTTATTGAGTTTAGCCATTGCCAAATTACAATTGTTAAAGCTACATTCATTGAAAGTATTGGAGGATAAATTACTATTTGAGAAGTCACAGCTATTGAATGTGCATTTTTCAAATGTCCGGTTTTTTACTTCTTTTTGAGAGAAAGAAATTTTCTCAAAAATTTTATTTTCATGATTGACAGCTTCCATAAATAATGTTTCAATTCTCAAAAATAAAGGCTGGTATACAACTAAAAAATGCCTTCGATTACGTATTTTTTAGTAGGTTTGTATCAAACAAATAAATAGTATTTTTTTTCGTTTTACAAATGTATTTTATTGAAGCTTGAGTCTTAGAATTTATTAATCACATTTTATGAACAAAATATTAGTTGCTAACAGGGGGGAGATTGCATTACGTATCATGCGTTCCTGCCGTGAAATGGGTATTAAAACCGTTGCAGTATATTCCGAATCCGACAGAAATGCCCCTTTTGTAAAATATGCTGATGAGGCTGTGTGTATTGGACCTCCGCCATCCAATAAATCGTATTTATTGGGTGATAAAATTATCGAAGTATCAAAAAAATTAGGTGTGGATGGTATTCATCCAGGCTACGGTTTTTTATCAGAAAACGCATCATTTGCTACAGCAGTAAAAAAAGCAGGAATTATTTTTATCGGACCATCACCTGAAGCGATGAACATAATGGGTGATAAGCTATCCGCGAAAGCAGCAGCTAAAAAATATAATATTCCTATGGTTCCCGGTTCTGACGGAGCAATTAACAGTGTGGAGGAAGGGAAAAAAATTGCCTTACAAACTGGTTTCCCTCTTTTAATAAAAGCGAGTGCAGGTGGGGGAGGCAAGGGAATGCGTATTGTTGAACGTATTGAAGAGTTTGAAGAACAGATGAAAATGGCTGTTAATGAAGCCACTGCTGCATTTGGAAATGGAGCTGTTTTTATTGAACGGTATGTTACAGGTCCCCGGCATATTGAAATACAAATTTTAGGTGATTCGCATGGAAATATCGTTTATTTATTTGAACGGGAATGCTCTATTCAAAGACGACACCAAAAAGTGATTGAAGAAGCACCATCATCAGTGCTGACTCCAGAAATTCGTAAAGCAATGGGTAAATGTGCTGTGAATGTTGGTAAAGCATGTAATTATGAAGGCGCAGGTACTGTTGAGTTTTTATTAGACTCAAAAAAGAATTTCTATTTTCTGGAGATGAATACCCGCTTGCAGGTGGAACATCCGGTAACGGAGATGATTACAGGTATTGATTTGGTGAAAGAGCAGATAAAAGTAGCACGTGGCGAAAAATTATCCTTTACACAGTCGGATTTGAAAATTCATGGTCATAGTCTGGAAGTACGTGTATATGCTGAAGATCCAACAAATAATTTTTTACCCGATATTGGTAAATTAGTTACCTATAAACGTCCACAAGGATTGGGAGTTCGTGTAGATGATGGTTTTGAGGAAGGAATGGATATCCCCATTTATTATGATCCGATGATTGCAAAACTGATAACTTTTGGCAAAGACCGGGAAGAGGCAATTAACCGTATGATTCGGGCTATCGATGATTATCAAATTACAGGTGTGGAAACCACCTTACGTTTTTGCAAGTTCGTATTAAAGCACAAAGCATTTACTTCAGGTAATTTCGATACTCTTTTTATTAAAGACCATTTTTTACCGGAAATGCTTGTTTCCGAAAATGAGGAGGAAGCAATTATCGCAGCTTTATTTGGAGCAAAACTGATGCTTGAAAAACAAGAGCCGGTAAAAATTGAAAGTATTGATTCAGGAGAAGCCAATTCAAAATGGAAATCTAATAGGTTGAGTTCGTAGAAAAAAATTGGGTACAGGATTTGTTTCATTAAGCCTTATGGCAAAAATATTAATCATATTTATTTTCCTTATCCCCTTTTTTAGTTCGGCACAGAAGGATGTTCATCCTCCCGGACAGCCTTTAGGGAAAGAATACCAAGGGCTTATATTGCCAGAAAAAGCAATTACAGTTAGGGCTACTCTTTATAATGGCGATACAATACCTTATGTTACATTAACACCAATTGTTTGTTATGTTCCTCGTGTTTTTAAAAATAAAAGAGAAGCTGCAAAATGGGATAGGTTAAAATACAATGTAAAAAAAGTATATCCCTATGCCATTTTAGCTGCTGCTAAATTGAAAGAGTATGATCTGCTTTTATCAAAAATCCCAAATGAGAACGAGCGGAAAAGATACATGAAGATTGCTGAGAAGCAGTTAAAAGACCAATTTGGTCCGGAATTGCAAAATTTAACAATGACTCAGGGAAGGATTTTAGTGAAACTCGTTGATCGGGAAACAGGTAAAACTACCTATAATATTGTAAAAGAAATGCGGGGTTCTTTTTCCGCTTTTATGTGGCAGGGAGTAGCTATATTGTTCAGCTCCAACCTTAAAGATGAATATGATCCGAAAGGAGAAGATAAAGCCATTGAGGAGGCAATAAAATTAATTGAAAATGGCGATTTTTAAACTTCTACGAATTTACGTCCTTCGACACTGCTCAGGGTGACACGAATTTACGAATCTACGTTTATTAAATTGTCTTCTGTTAAATTGCTAAATTGTTAAATTGTTTTTTCTTAAATCTTTCAGCAACTACCAACTCTTTTGAACCTGCTGTGTAAGTATAAAATCCTTGTCCAGTTTTAGCTCCACATTGACCTGCCATTACCATATTTACTAATAACGGGCATGGTGCATATTTTGGAGTTCCATACCCTTCCTGTAATACTCGCATGATAGATAAACATACATCCAAGCCAATAAAATCAGCTAATTGTAATGGTCCCATAGGATGTGCCATTCCTAATTTCATGACAGTATCAATTTCTTCAACCCCTGCAGTTCCTTCATGAAGCGTGATAATAGCTTCATTAATCATTGGCATTAAAATCTTATTTGCAACAAAGCCAGGATAATCGTTGACCTCAACAGGCACTTTATTTAATTTTTTTGATAATTCCATGATCAAATTTGTCACGGCATCAGAAGTGGAGTAACCACGAATAATCTCAACTAATTTCATGACAGGCACAGGGTTCATAAAATGCATCCCTATTACTTTATCAGCACGTTTTGTAACTGCGCCAATTTTGGTGATGGAGATAGAGGAGGTATTACTTGCTAAAATAGTGCCGGGGGAACAAATTTTATCTAACTCCCGGAAAATACTTAGTTTTACCTCCACATTTTCTGTTGCTGCTTCCACCACCAATTCTGCATTTTTAACACCATCAGCCATTACCGTATAGGTAGTAATGTTTTTAAGTGTTTGGATTTTTTCTGTTTCTGTGATGCTGCCTTTTGCAACAATCCTGTCTAAATTTTTAGCTATCGTTGCTATTGCTTTTTCTAATGCCAATTGCGAAATATCAATTAGGGCAACATTATAACCTTGCTGCGCAAATGTATGAGCAATGCCATTGCCCATTGTCCCTGAACCAATTACTGCTATGTTTTTCATTCTTTCTAAGAATTACGAATCTGTACGAGTGTACAAATTTAGGTTTATTATTAGTTGGTTAATGTTATCGATCTACAAAAGTAAAATTACTTTCCTCTACCCTGCATTACAATCAGCGCAGTGTAAATTAATATTTTCATATCCACGCCAAGCGCCATATTTTCGATATATATGATATCGTATTTTAGTCGTTCAACCATTTCGTCAACATTTTCGGCATAACCATATTTTACCTGTCCCCATGATGTAATTCCAGGTCGAACCTTATGTAAATGTTTATAATGGGGTGCTTTTTGTACTATCTGATCAATAAAAAACTGACGCTCGGGGCGAGGCCCAACAATTGACATTTCGCCAATTAATACGTTAAAAAACTGGGGTATTTCATCCAGACGAACTTTACGTAAAAATTTTCCCAGAGGGGTTATTCTGGAATCTTTTTTGCTGGATAATGCCGGACCATCTTTTTCTGCATCCATAGACATGGATCTAAACTTATGAATAAAAAATGGTTTCCCATGCCAGCCAATTCGTTCCTGGCTATAAAATACTGGTCCTCTTGATCCGAGTTTTACCGCAATAGCCAAAAGTATATAAAGCCAACTAAAAGTTATCAAAACAAATAATGATACAGCCACATCGAAAATACGTTTAACTGATTGCTCCCAGACGGGCATTATTTCTCTTGAAATTTCTATGAGGGGAGCACCAAAAATAGAGCTCATTTTTACGGAACCGGATAATATATCGTACATATCAGGAATAACTTTAATGATGAGATCTTCGCTATCTAATTGGTTCACAATTTTGCCTAAATTTTCATGCTCAAAAGATTCAATCGCTATGATCACTTCTTCGACTTTATATTTTTTTATAATATCCTTTAAATTAGATAGTTCCCCAACGTGAGGTAAGTTTTTGTTTAACTTATTAGAAGAACCGTTTTTGTTATCCACATGAACAAACCCGATAAATTTATTACCGGTTGAAGCATGTAAATTTTCCATTTCGTTATATAGTTTCAATGCATTTTCATTACTGCCAATCAGCAATGTATTGAAGCCTATAATTCGGTTATGAACACGATAACTTGTTATGCTTGATAATATTAGACGAAAACTTGCGGTAAAACCAAAATGAAGTCCGAATAAAACAAGAATGCTTTGATAGTAATTTTTGTAAGAGAATATTGTATCGTCCAGTAAAAGTGCAAAGAAAATTATAATTACACCGATAATAGAAAGAAGTGCTGTTTGTCCAATTTCTTTTAAGCGTGATTTACGATAAATACTTTTATAACTGCCAGTTAAACTGTATATTAATATCCAAAAAGTGGGAATGAGCAGTATGCTCAAATAAAACTTCGATTCAAAAATAACAGGAACTGAATGACCAAATTTTTCGGGTTCTATATATGTTTTTCTGAAGATATAGAATAAACCCCAGGCAAAAATAGCTGCAAAGATATCGGCAATTATATATTTAAAAACTTGTAATTTTTTATTCATAATCAGGAGTCCCTCCCGACCTCCCAAAGACGAGGAGACGATTGGTAATTTTGTTTAATAAATTAATTTAATATTGTCGAGCAACATCACAAGGCTATCCGAAGCAATATTATTGACCATACCAAAAAATATATTATAATCAGTGGCATTAGTGTACATACTAACAACCGGAGTTAAATAAATATATGCTTTTTTCCAGGTTGAACTTGGATTTAAAGTAAGAGCACGTTCCTGATTTGTGCCTCCATTACTATGAGCAAAAACACCTACAGCAAACTCATTATTACATTTATAATTAAATTCTAAAAACACATCGGCACCACTTTTTGGTAAAACATAGGAAGTAGCTGATACACCTTCAAAAAAGGTATGAGTGGCATCTAAATATGCGATACCTGAATGATTTCCTTCAAATACATTTGGATTGGGGGCATCAATTCGTTGCAAAACTGTATCAACCCCTAAAGTAGGACTTTTAGAAATGATTGTTCCCGAATTTTCAAAATCCTCCATAAAACTAAATGTCATATTGGTTCTATATTTTACTCTTGGAAAAAGGTTAATCTTCAGTCCTTTTTGTAAGTTAGTTATTAAAGTATCAAAACTAGAGTAAAAAGGGTAGGGCGCTCTGGTAGCAGCAATTCCGTTTACCTTAATACCTGCTCTTATTTTAATTTGATGGCTGCCTTCAAATAATACTGGGAAAGTTGCAGGTAATTCAAAACAACCAATTAATTGCTCATCAATATAAACCCATGCATCTGTAATTTTATTTGAATCACTACCTTCAGTCATATACGTTGTGCTAAGCGTAATTTTATCAATATGGATATAGGCAGGAATGGGTTCGGCGGGATTATATAGTTCGCATGAACTAATAGTTAAAACAATACTAATCAGTAAAAAAACAAATAATTTATAGTTGTATGACATACTCTGAACAATTATGCAATTAATCAATTTTTCAGTAGGCAATTACAATTTTACAATTAATCAGTAAGCAATTTTACAATTTAACAAACCATCCATTGCCAACTGCATAATTGCTCAATTGAAAAATTACCTTTTAAATTGCCTACTTTAAAATAGCAAAATTGGTTAAATTGATGATATTACCTTCATTTTTTCAATTATTTTATATGCAACATCTAACGCTTTATAGCCATCATCAATACTAACTAAAGGAGTGGTATTGCTGATAATTGAATCAGCAAACGCTTCGAGTTCCATTTTTATTGCATTGGAAGGTAAAATTATTGGACTTTCAAAATAAATTTGTTTTGCCCCTTTCCCATTTCCAAGCTCAATAGTTACTGCCAATGGGTCTGCTTCGTTTTCCTCTACGTTTAATAACCGAATTACTTCCACTTTTTTATCAAGGAAATCAACAGAAACATAAGCATCTTTTTGAAAAAAGCGTGATTTTCGCATGTTTTTCATTGAAATTCTGCTGGCTGTTAAGTTGGCAACACAGCCATTATCAAATTCAATACGAGCATTGGCAATATCGGGACTGTCGCTTACTACTGCTACACCGCTTGCGCTGATACGCTTGATATTTGATTTCACTACACTTAAAATAATATCGATATCATGAATCATTAAATCTAATACTACAGAAACGTCGGTACCTCGGGGGTTAAATTGTGCTAAACGGTGGGTTTCAATAAACATAGGGTTAGAGCAATAATCTCTGGCGGCAATAAACGCAGGGTTGAATCGCTCCACATGTCCAACCTGCACTTTCACATTTGCTTCTTTTGAAAGTCCTATAAGAATTTTAGCTTCTTCAATTGTATTAGTGACAGGTTTTTCAATAAAAACATGTTTTGATTTTTTTATGGATTTAGAGGCACAATTATAGTGCGTAATTGTAGGTGTAACAACGTCTACTGCATCCACTTCTTCTAAAAGTGCCGCAATAGAATCGAAGGCTTTAATTCCAAATTCTTTTGTTGCTAGTTCAGCCGTAGCGGGATCTTCATCATAAAAGCCGATAACTTCATATTTGTCTATTTCTTTTAAAAGCCGGATGTGAATTTTGCCTAAATGACCTGCGCCTAATATTCCTATTTTTATCATAATAGTTTGATTTTTCATCAAAAATACTTCTTTCCATAATCCATTCTTGAAAAAATTAGCTTACTTATGAATACTTAAATGTTAATTTTGTGGCGATAAAAAAGTATTAAGTAGCAAGTATCAAGTAACAGGTATTTTAATTTCGTTAGCTTATAAGATAATAATTAACAATTTAAATTATTGACATAC
>JAVHPE010000264.1:0-1673 GCA_036170475.1 Bacteroidia bacterium
AAGTTGTTTTGGTGGTAACGATGGTTCAGTAACAGCAAGTCCTACGGGAGGGACAGCTGGTTATACCTATTTATGGGCTTCCGGAGGATCAACTACAGCAAACAAAATAAATTTATCAGCAGGGATCTATACAGTAACAATTACCGATTCGAAAGGTTGTACTTCTACAAATGCAGTTACTATCACACAACCTACGGTGCTTTCAGCGGGCACATCAAAAATCAATGAATCTTGTAATTACATGAATAATGGCTCAGCAACAGCTATTCCGGCAGGAGGTACACCGGGATATACCTATTTGTGGCAATCTGGGGCATTTACAACTAGTACCATATCCAATTTAGCAACAGGAACTTATACTTTAACAGTAACCGATTCGAAAGGCTGCACAGCAAACACAACGGCAATAATTACTGAACCTGCCCCGGTAGCTGTAAGTTTTACATCACAAACAAATGTAAGTTGTTACTCAGGGAATGATGGTTATATTACAGCAAACCCTTTGGGAGGAACACCAAACTATTCCTATTTATGGGCATCAGGAGGTTCAACTACTGCATCAAGAACAAATTTACCCGTTGGAACCTATACTGTTACTATAACTGATTCGAAGGGATGTACTGTTACAAATTCTGTTACGATTACTCAACCGCTTGCTCCACTTTCAGTTTCCGGTTCTCCGGCACCTGTGAGTTGTTATGGTGGAACAAATGGTTCAATATCTTCTCTGGCTTCTGGTGGAACTTTGCCATATACATATTCCTGTATGCCTGGAAATATAACAGGATCTAATGTTCCAAATCTTGCTGTAGGTACATACACAATAACAGCCACTGATTCAAAGGGATGTACCGCAACAAATTCCGTTACGGTAAGCCAACCACCTCAAATAATACTCACTACCACAAGCATCAACTCAGACTGTGGTAATCCTAACGGACAAATTTCCGTTTCAGTATCCGGTGGAAATTCTCCATATTCATACTCTTGGTCACCTTCTGGCGGAACGGATGCTATTGCTGGTAGCTTATTGGCTGGAGCATATTCTGTCATGGTAACTGATTTTACGGGCTGTACTGCATCTCATTTCGGAAATGTAAATGAAAATACTGCGCCAATAGTAAGTATTTTTTCAGTAGTCAATGTAGGTTGTTATGGGGGCTCAACAGGATCTGCTCATGTTGGCACTACTGGAGGTATTGGTCCTTTTACCTACTCCTGGATGCCTTCTGGTGGTATGGATTCAATCGCAACTGGTTTGACTGCAGGTACTTATACTGTAACCGTTACTGGGGCAAATGGATGTAAATCGCTTGCAACAACTAGTCCTGAAATTACACAACCTCCTCCAACATTAATTTCTATTACAACAAGTGCTGTGAGTTGTTTTGGCAATAGTAACGGAACAGCATCTGCTATAGCCACAGGAGGTACTCCGGGTTATACTTATCAATGGCTGCCGAGTGGTATATTGGGAACAAGCATTACAAATCTTTCTGCAACAACCTATACCATACAGGTTACAGATACCAATAGTTGTGTGAAAACACAAGCTTTTACCATTACTCAGCCACTGGCAGCGGTATCAGTATCAGTATCATCCACAGCGGTAAGTTGTTTTGGTGGCTCAGATGGTACGGTTTCATCAACAGTTACAGGCGGCACAGCGCCTT
>JAVHPE010000265.1:0-1671 GCA_036170475.1 Bacteroidia bacterium
TCGCAAAAAAAATCGCTTGAAAGCATTGGTAATCCTCATAACATTAAAGTAAGTTTCGATCTAACTCCTCGTTTCCACGCCTGCTGTCACGTTATGAAGTCCGTTTAACAAGTAATGCACTTTCGGTAATTGTCCGTTTATTTATAATTCTCTTTCACTATAAGCGGCTATATCATTTAGGTAATGTAGCGGCTGTGGTTCTTTCCCTATGAAGTCCAGTCGTCAATTTTAATTCCGTCCAAGCGGTCGAAGTCGCTCACATTTCTTGTTGCTATAATCAAGTTGTTGGAAATAGCGGTCGCACCGATTAACAAGTCAAAATCATCTAACATTTTTCCTTTCTTTTTGAGTCGGGCTTTTTCTTTTGCGTAAATGTCCAAAGCTGTATAAATTGGAAGTATTGTAAACTTGTTTTGAAACTTTTCAAGCGTTTCTCGGTTCTTCGCAATTTGGTTACTGTTTTCAACTCCGTATTTGAGTTCGGCAATTGTAATTTCAGAAACGAAACAATTCACTATTCCTGCATCTTCTATTTTTTGATGAAGGTTAAATTGCCCTTTCAAAAAGTAGATGCAAATATTTGTGTCAAGGAGGTATTTTTTCAAAATTCTGCTCTTTTTCGGTTAAAAGTTCGTGCTTTTCTAATGTCGTCAATAAGGTCGTCTGCGGATTGTTTGGAAACAAATGCTCCATAAAGCGATTTCAACGAATCGTCTTTTGTCCGCTTGGTGGTTTTCATTGAGTTTGAAAGTCTGGCGATAAGTTCCAATTTACTGTCGGCACTTAAATTTTTTAGTAGTCCAAAGTAAGTTTCAATTAAGTTAATATTTAGGTCCACGGTCTTCATTTTAATTTGTCTGGTCTATTTATTTTCTGATACAAATATAGTCAAAATCAGTCGTTTTTCAAGTACATAGTCGTCAAATATATTTCTTATTATACTTGTCTTTTGAATTCAGGATATTTTTTGAAAACTTGCGCCCAACGGTCAAATATGCGATGCCGTGCATTAGGCTTTTGAGCGTGTCGGCAAAGGTATAGCATATTTTATGTTATACACCAGGGCGTTCTTTTTTTTCTTGCTATGAAATGCGTCTGTTGCAAAGTTAGCAGGAATGTGTGTCGAATGTGCGGAGGGAAGAAAATTTTGTTTTTTTTAGGGAGGATTTTTTCCTTTTTTCGGTAGGAAAGGGAAAGCTTATTTAAAAACTTTGGAAGTGTGTTAGCTGGTACGGTTTTTAAATGTGCTTGCCCTGTGGGGTGTTTATTAAACATAAATTTTAATTACCACTAAATCTAAATACACAACAGTCGTAACCCAACGGCTATAACACATTGGTCGAAATACAATGGTCTTAAAATAACGGTCGTTACATGATGGTTTTTACAAAGCGGGCGTAACCCAACAGTTGTAACCCATTGGTCGAAATACAATGGACTTAAAATAACGGTCGTTACATTATGGTTTTTACAAAACGGTCGTAACCCAACAGTTATAACCCATTGGTCGCAATACAATGGGCTTAAAATAACGGTCGTTACAAGTGGTTTTTACAAAGCGGTCGTAACCCAGTAGCTATAACCCAATGGTCAAAATACAATGGGCTTAAAATAATGGTCGTTACATTATGGTTTTTACAAAGCGGTCGTAACCCAACAGCTATAACCCAA
>JAVHPE010000266.1:0-8314 GCA_036170475.1 Bacteroidia bacterium
ATAGAAACAGGCAAGTGGTAAAATTTCTAAACGGTTTTTAAGGAAACTCCAGTATCTCTGATAACAGATTATTATTCTAAACAAATTGTAGGTTATCATTTAGCTGACAATCTGAAAACAGAGGGCCCTTTAAAAGCATTAGAGATGGCAATCAAGTCGCGAAAATTTAAAAATCGAAAACTTATACATCATTCAGATAGAGGATTGCAATACTGCGACGGGGATTATATCGCAGTTTTAAAACACAATAAAATTAGGCCAAGTATGACCGAAGTATACGACCCATACGAAAACGCAATAGCAGAGCGGGTAAACGGAATACTTAAAGATGAATTCGATATTGGTGAAGGTTTTGTAAATCATTTACAAGCAGTAAAGGAAATAAAACAAGCCATCGAAACCTATAATACATTCCGGCCACATTATAGTTGCCAAATGATGACACCAGAACAGGCACACGCAGTAGGCAGGTTTAAAATGACGAAATGGGGTGGTCGCAAAAAATACAATAAAGTGAAATTAAATAATCATGATAGTAATAAATAATATACTTTTGAATCATCAAGTTAAACGAAACCAAGCTCTGCTGGAGAGCAACTTGCAAGGGATACACTTGAAGAACGACAAAAATGTAAAATCAATGGGGTACCAATTTGGTAGTCCATTGATATTTTTAGAGTTCAATATGCCTAAAAAAACTCGCCCAAAGTAAAATCTAAAACAACCATAATTTGACAAATTTTTAACTAAAAAAAGTGTCAACCTATTTCAGTACAAGACACTTTAAAAATAAGGTGATTTTTTGTAATTGTGACGACCCCAGAAATAGTAATTTTTTTAAATATTTTGCTTACAATTTTGAAAAATTAGGATTAAAAAAACTAATAACAACTTGTTATAAAAATCAAGAAAAAGATTTATTCATTCAAGAAGAATCTAAAAATGCAGTATTTCTTGAATACACAGGCGACAAAAATGGTAACAAAATTCCTGATGCTGAAGAAATTGGCATTAAACCGCTCAAAGGTGATGGTGATTTTCGTAGTCAAGAATCTATTGAACTTTTGAAACAATCCGATATTGTAGTAACTAACCCACCTTTTTCATTATTTAGGGAATATGTTGAACAATTAGTAAAATATGAAAAAAAATTTTTAATAATTGGAAATATTAATGCAATAACTTACAAGGAAATCTTTAAATTAATCAAAGAAAACAGGGCTTGGTTAGGTATACATATGGGTAGAGGTATTTCAGGTTTTATAGTTCCCGACCACTACGAACTTTACGGAACAGAGACTCGTATTGATAGTTCTGGTGATAGAATAATTTCACCAAATAATTGTTTGTGGTTAACAAATTTAGACACATCTAAACGACACGAAGATATTGTTCTTTCTAAAACATATTACGGAAACGAAAGTGAATATCCTAAATTTGATAATTATGATGCAATTAATGTAAATAAAACCAAAGATATACCAATGGACTACAATGGTGTTATGGGAGTTCCAATTACCTTTTTACATAAATTCAATCCTGAACAATTTGAATTAGTTAAATTTAGAAAAGGAAATGATGATAAGGATTTATCAATCAATGGCAAATGTCCATATTTTAGAATTTTAATCAAGAACAAAAGGTTACAAGAACATAAGGTTATTGATATGAAAATTAATAGACATCTAAATATATCAATACAGAATTATAAATGAAGAAAAAGCAAACAGACCGACTAAGAACAGAAAAAGTAAGAGGTCAAGGACCAAAGGAAATATTCGGTGAAAGTGCTCAAAAGCACGACACATCAGTAAACGATTTTTCAAAAGTCGTTTTTGAAACCTTAAAGAAAGATTTTCCAAAACTTGAATTTCGTTTTAGAAAATCCTTACAAAAAAAAGAAATAAATGAAAAACTAAATTCGGTTGATTCCCGATTGGGAGTAACAATATTTGTTGGAAAAGCAGAAATAAGACCAGATGGTGGAATTATTGAGGTTAAAGACAAAGACGGCAAATGGCGTATAGTATTAGTCTGTGAAGCAAAACATCAAGGAAAAGACATCGAAAATATCAGCAAGGGACTTTTAGTTGGCAAAAATAACGACCAAGAATTTATGTTAGCAGGAAATGCTATTGAGCGTTCTCACAAAAACATAAATGAAGTAAGGAACATAATGATTGATGAAAAGCATTTCCCTTATATATTGTTTTTACAAGGTTCTAATTTTCTTACCGAGCCAATAACGATAAAGCGACCAGACGGAACAGAGACAACTTTGAAACACGATGGAGGTTCATTAAACAGAATTGACAGGCTAACATCAGCAAACTACAGTTTGCCCATGCAAAACCAACAGAATGGACTATCGAAGAAATGTTGCCAATAATGATGGATGTTTCACTAACTTCACTAAGGATTTTAGGCTTGACTGAATGAATGAATGCTGGGTGCCACGACCGGTGGGTGTTACGACCGGTGGACAAAATGTTTTAACGGGACTATTTTAGTTTTACAAAAATATGTTACTGTTGCTGGGTGTCACGACCGGTGGGTGTCACGACCGGTGGGTGTTACGACCGGTGGACAAAATGTTTTAGCGGGACAATTTTAGTTTTACAAAAATATGTTACTGTTGCTGGGTGCCACGACCGGTGGGTGTCACGACCGGTGGACAGAATTTTACACGAAAGAAAATTTCCCCTGTGGCTAACAGTTAAGGTTTCGTTGCGCCGGCAAGATGTCGAGAATAATTTTTCTTGGTACTATCGCTTCGCCTTTGCGTATGCATCCTGCGTTCAAGCCTACGATACATTTCTTCAAAGCCATGCACTTCTGCGCATGCTTTGGACAGCAATGTAACTACATCGCTGTTTTGAGTTGTGTTTGTTATTTCCATAAAGGAAATTACTACAACTAATTTATTTTTATATCTTTGGTATGGTTAAGTTTCGCAAGCTCCATGCGAAGCGTGGTTTAGTGCAACATAAAATATGCAATACCTTAGCCGACACGCTCAAAAGCCCAATGCACGGCATCGCATATTTGACCGTTGGCTGCAAGCGTAGGAAATCAGAAAACCCATTAAACTGACTGACAGGACAGACAATCTTTCGAGGACTTTTTAAAATATTTACCGAAAGACTTTTCATTTTGTATAGAACGGAGAGTTTTACGACCGGAGAACTTTACAACCAGTGCGTTTTGCGACCGGAGAACTTTACAACCAACGGGTTTTACGAGCGGAGAACTGCACGACCAAAGGGTTTTACAAGCGGAGAATTATACGACCAGCGGGTTTTACGAGCGGAGAACTCTACGACCGGAGGGTTTTTACAAGCGGAGAACTTTACGACCGAAGAGTTTTACGAGCGGAAAACTTTACGACCAGAGGGTTTTACAAGAGGAAAAAAACAAGAACAAGTCTAACAAAAAAAATATTGAAAACCATTTAATTTTGTTATCTATCCTACAAATCTACAAATACAGAGGCATAAATTTTTTCGAGTTTCTCAAATCATTAAAATTGAGTATTTTTGAATTTGAAAACAAAAGAAAATGAGCAGCATTAAATTATTCGAGAGCAAACATATAAGAACGGTTTGGAATGAAGTGGACGAAAAATGGTATTTCGTAGTGGAAGATGTTATTTTGGTTCTGACCGATAGCAAAGACCCAAAGCAATACATCAAACGCATGCGTCAGCGAGACGAAGAGCTTGCCAAAGGGTGGGTACAATTTGTACCCACCCTTTGGGTAGAAACCCGTGGAGGCAAACAACAAATGGGTTGTGCCAATGCAAAAGGACTTTTGCGTATCATACAATCTGTTCCATCGCCAAAAGCAGAGCCGTTTAAACTTTGGTTAGCACAAGTTGGATCAGACAGATTAGATGAAATCGAAAATCCTGAATTGGCAACACAGCGTACAAGAGAACTTTACAAACTTAAGGGCTACCCAGACGACTGGATTGAAAAGCGTATGCGGAGCATTGCAATACGTGAGGAATTAACGGAAGAATGGAAAAACAGGGGCGTAAAGGAACAAATAGAATATTCCATACTTACATCGGAAATTTCAAAAGCAACTTTCGGCTTGACACCTTCCGAGTATAAAAAAGTAAAAGGACTAAAAAGCCAGAACCTACGTGATCACATGACCGATCTTGAATTGATTTTTTCAATGCTTGGAGAGGCTTCTACAACTGAAATTGTAAAAACACAGAATCCAAAAGGGTTTATACAAAATCAAAAAGCAGCTAAACAAGGTGGGGCTGTTGCAGGAAACGCAAGACGAGAACTTGAAAGCAGAACAGGAAAAAAAGTTGTATCAACCGACAATTATTTACCAGAAGCAAAGAAAAACAAGGAACTGAAAAAAGGAAAATGAAAATGCTCCCTTCGCAGTCCTACTCATTGGCATGCCCACTCAAGCCAACGGAAGAAAAGTAAAACGACAATGACTGTAAAACGACCGAAAGACAAGTGTTTCAAAAGAAAATCCGCCAGCAGCCAACAGTTAAGGTTTCGTTGCGCCCGCAGGGCGAACAATGAAACCGATGTTGCACGGAACCACTTGTGCGTAGGGGGATATAAAGTTATGGGGAAAGCGTCTTGTTAATCAGGTCGCTTTTATTTTTTCAGAGGTTTGTATTAGAGAAATACAAATCGCTTTTCCTCCTTTTTTGAACATTGTTTGAAGATTTCTGTTCAAGAAATATTGTTTTTTGTTTTTTCCTAAGCAATAGACAATGCGAAGCCACACCGCTGTTTAGCAGCAAATTTAATTCATATTTAAGTTTTGGATTAGTAGTTTAGTTCGTGCTTGCCATTGTGTTGGTGGTCCGCGTTGGTCAAAATTCAGCAAGAGTATCATCGTTTCTTTTTTACAACATTGGCATTTCAATGGATTGTAAGGTGCGGCTTTGGATTTGATTTTTTTATTTTTTCTTGATGGCAACTGTTTTCTTATTCTGTCAATTGCTTTTGTTTTAGAGGTGCTGCAACCCTATCTCTTATGATGGGGATACCCAATGGGCGTTTACCTCCATTGGCTTTTTCTATCCATACTCGTTTTACTGCCTGGGGCTTGTAGGTGCGCTTACGAAGGTCTTCCCCTAATTCGTTCAGAAATTTTTCAAGTCCATATTCTTCTATGGCTTTGAAATCTTGTCCGTCTATTCCGGGAGAACCTCCCTTTGCTTTTACCTTCTTGTAAGCCTCTTGCAGCATAAACGGTATGAACATTTTGTCATACAATACATAAAATTTATAGTCCCGCTCTTGCTTGGCTTTGCAATATAATTTCTCCTGTAACATTCCTACTCTTTCGGCAGTTGTCATTTCATACCTCTTCTTTTTGAATAGGATGCCTTGTTTCTCTGCTTCAACGCTTTGTTGACTTCTAAACATCAATTCTGTCTTGGGTTTGTTATTGAAAAATTTGATTTACAGTAATGTCCCTTCGCTCCTCCCGCTTTTACCTTTTCGGGTTTCAACACTACTACGAACATATCCGACTCCCTTTTCTTAGCTTGGTTCACTTTGAATTAGGGTCTCCCACGTTTATGCGCAACCTTTGATTAACACGCAACATCACATTACCCCGAGTAGCCCTTACTCTGTTATATCTCCGTTGTTATAGAGTAAGATGGCAGGTTTCGTCTCCTGTGACTGATTGACCACTACTATTTTACGTAACGAGGCTTGTTTCTGATACAGCTTATTAATCGCGCGTATTGTGAGCTTTAACAATTTCGTTTCCTCCATTGCTATCACAACAGCTTCAACCTGAACGGATAATTGGGTTGAGTAGTTCTTTCATCTACTTAGGTTTATTATTAGACGCACACTTCGTGGCGCACCACAGTTCGCAACATCAAGTTCATTACAGGGATAGAGGAGACATCCCCTTTTTAATCTTTACACTTCTGGCTGTTTTTATTTTTTTTACACTTTGGCTAGAGTGAAATGCCCTAATAACCTCAATATTATGAGGAGTTATACGGTAAATAACAAGGTACTTACCTAAGAGATATTCCGATATTTTTTGCTTTGGGTTGGTATAAAACGACATTCGGGATGAAGGTTAAATTGGAAAGACAAACCCTCGGTCATATGATTCATTTCTTCAATAAATAAATCAGCAAACATTTTTCCAAACGTTTCTTTTCCGTATTGATAAATGCTTTGAAAATCTTTATAATAGGCAGGTGAATAAACTACTTTTCTAATCCTTTTCTCCATACATCGAATTTCTTTTTAAATTCACTAGATGACATAAACGGACCATTTTCACCAACTTTTATAAAATCCCTAAACTCCATTTCAGTCATTGGATGCCCAGGAATAGCGGTATTTCTTTTGTTTTCTTTTATTGTTTTCATAATAAGATTTTTACAACCTTTACTACGTAAAGGTAACAATTTAAGTTCTAAAAATCAAATAATAATTTGGTTAATTTATCAAAACTGTAAAGTCATTCGTAACCCGCAGAAGTCCAATTACCCGTAGTTCGTAACACATTGAAGTCCAATTACCCATAGTTCGTAACACACAGAAGTCTGTTTAAATATAGTTTTTTGCATATCAAATGTATCGCACGCAGTATGCAATTATTTTATTGTCAAGGTCGTTAAACCTGCTTTTACGCTCAACTGTATTATAAATTTCCATACTTTTTTTGAAATCTTTCTTATTGAATAATTGTCGTGCAGAATCAATTCTAAGTGTATCATATTTGAAATTGTATGCTTCACGAAGTTTTGCGTTATGAGTAAATATAACATTCTCTTCAAGTTTTGAAAACTCTTGTAGTTTGACGCATTTACCGTCAAAAAAATCTTCAACCAAAAATTCAAAGTCGTCTAATATATGCTTAAATGATAAAAGTTCATTGTCGGGTTGAAAGTCTATAAGTTGCATCTTGTCGGCAAGTCCAAGCTTGTCAAGATAAAAATCATGGCACACTTTTGAATTGTCAAATTGGTAAATAACTTGTCGAATAGAAGTGCGATATTTAATGCTGAATTTTTTTTGCTTGTTTTTGTATGTTGCCACTGAAAATAGTCCGGTAGGACTTTTTTCGTTTTCGTAATTGTCAAAAACAAAATTCTGTCGCATTAAAAACGGTTCCAAAATTTCAAGTCCTTCTTTCAATTCTGTTAATGGATTCATGGCACTTTTATACTTTATAAAAAATTCAATTAGCAAAAATTATAATTGTCGAAGACAAAGATATTTTTTTTGATTTTATTGCCCCCAACGGCTAGCTAAATGATGCAGCCGCCTTCGTAAACAAAATTATAAAATTACAAGTGGCAAAAACAAATAAAAAATAATTTTCTTCCGCTGTGAAAGGTTTTTGCCACGACCAATTTTCATTGCGAACTCAAATGATGAAACTGGCTGTAAACGGCCATATTGTATAGCCAATGTTGGGCGTAATTGTAAAGAGAAAAAAAAGAACACTTCAGCGAATTTGAATTTATTAATTTTTTTAGAAAGTTTCTGTTTAACGAAACATTTGCTTACCTTTGTACAATAACCAACAAATGAATGGACAACTTTTTTGACATTATATTTTTAGACGAAGCATTTGAATTTCTGAGCGACCTTGACAGAAAGCATTACGAAAAAATTCTTTATAATATTCGTAAGTCTCAATCAGAACGCGACCCAGAACTTTTCAAAAAGCTGAAAGACGAAATTTGGGAATTTAGAACGCTTTATCATGGGTTACATTATCGTTTGCTTGCATTTTGGGACAAGACGGATTCCGAAAACTCATTTGTTATTTCGACTCACGGGTTCATAAAAAAACGTAGTGATGTACCGGAAAAAGAAATTCAAAAAGCAAAACAGTTAATGAAAAAGTATTTTGAGGAAAAAGAAAAATTAAAAAAGAAAAAAAAATGAAAACATACACATTAGACCAAGTTCAAGATAAACTTATTGGAAAAGTTGGTACACCCGACAGAGATAAGTTTGAGTACGAATTACAAATGGACTTAATCGGGAAAGCCATTAAAGAGACACGTAAAGAACGCAAACTGACACAAGGAGAATTGGGTAAACTTATTGGTGTGCAAAAGGCCCAAATTTCAAGACTTGAAAGTAATGCAAGTAATGCCACCATTGACACTTTAATGAGAGTTTTCAAAGCATTAAAAGCAACAGTAAAATTGCAAGTAGAATTACCTAACCTGAACATCAGTGTTGGGTAGAAATTTATATTTAGACCACTGCGTATTAAGACTAGTTAGTGTCTGTCTTTTAACTTAAAAGTATTGATAAATAAAGAGTAATCGGTTATA
>JAVHPE010000267.1:0-30728 GCA_036170475.1 Bacteroidia bacterium
GGATACAAAGCCCCCTTCCTTTGTCAGGATAAACTCCGGGCTGTTATTATTATAGTGCTATAATCATTTCATCCCTTCGGGATTTACTAAGTAATAGATACAAAGCCCCCTTCCTTTGTCAGGATAAACTCCGGGCTGTTATTATTATAGAATAAATAAAGGTTGGTTTTGTAAAACCCCAAAGGGGTGGTATTAGGGAAATTTGTCGTACACCCTGTCAAATTGATTTCAGAATAAATTATTACGTAGCCTTTGCAAGTATAACCTGATTAGCCATATATTCCTTTAATAACAAAGGTTTCTGAGTATGGATATCTGTTTTAAACTGTGAGTCAAAATATCTATGAAGGAGATTTTTCTGATAGGCATAGGCGTCTATCCATCCCAATATTTTATATCTTTGTAGAATGAAAAATCGGGGTAAATTTGCTGGTATGCCCCCAGATATGCATTAGTGTTATCTTAATAAAAATTCGCCACCTTCACTAACTTTTTAGCATCCAAAATTCTGATCTTCCTGCCTTCTGTTTCAATTAAGCCTTCATCTTTGAAATCATGGAGGAGCCGGACAAGGGTTTCAACAACAGTACCAGTTACATTAGAAAGGTCTTCACGAGAAAGCGTAATTTCAACAGATGCATTGGGATTGTTTTTGTCCCTGAATTTTTCCTTGAGAATAAGCAAGCTCAAAGCAAGTCGTTCACGTACAGATTTGTGAGCAAAGTTAACAATACTGTTTTCCAACACAGCAAATTCATGACTTAAGTTTTTCAATAATCTTGTGGAGAGTATAGGAGATTGTACCAGTATTTTTAAAAAAGCATCTTTTGGAATAAATTCCAATACAGCATCTTCAAGAGTTGTTGCTGAATCGGAATAGGGTTCTTCACAAAGTAAAGCTGGATAGCCCAATAGCTCCCCACCGTTACAAATATAAATTATATGTTCTCTGCCATTCTGATCTGTTTTAAACTTTTTTACTTTCCCTGTCTTAAGGTAAAAAATTCCAGAAGGGTATGTTCCTTCGCTAAATATCATTTTCCCTTTTTTAAATTTATAAGAAACCATTTTGGATTTCAATGCTTCCATATCATTTTCAGGCAATCCCTCTAAAATGGAATCACTATTGAAATGAAATTTGTCTATTGGAAATGATGGTATCATACAGTACAAGGTATGCAAAAATAAGAACAAAATTTGTTTAAAAGTAAAATCTTTGTCATATTGCTCTCCCCACGCGACTTTGGCTTCGATTTGAGCAAAACAAAAGTTGACTTAAATCAACTTTATTCACTTACCAATGTCAAGAGAGATTAGAAATACACTCGATACCTTTGTTCCGCTTTCTCCCCTTATATAAAGTTTATTTCCTGTAAGGGTGATTTATCCCATGAATCTGGACTACAATTATGAGTAAAATAAAAGTTGCAATTAATGGTTTTGGAAGAATCGGTCGGACATCTGCCCGTGCGATGCTTAAAATGCAAGAAATAGAGATCATTGCTATTAATGATTTAACTGACACACAAACTTTAGCACATCTTTTTAAATACGACTCTGTTCATGGTCAGTATCAAGGAACTGTTTCAAGAACAGAAAATACAATAATTATCGACGAAAAAATTATTGATGTTTTTTCAGAACTAGATCCTTCAAAATTAAGATGGAAAGAACTGGGGGTTGATATTGTGATCGAAGCAACAGGGCATTTTTTAGATCATGTAAGTGCTTCTAAGCATTTGCTTGCCGGAGCTAAAAAAGTAATTATTTCTGCTCCACCCAAAGACGATAGCATTAAAACAATTGTTCTTGGAATTAATGACCAGATTCTTTCCGAACAAGATAAAATTATATCTAATGCTTCGTGTACCACCAACTGCGCAGCCCCTATGATCCATGTACTGAGAAAAAATTGGGGAATAAAAAAAGCTTTTATAACCACCGTCCATAGTTATACTGGAGATCAACGATTGCACGATGCTCCTCATAAAGATTTAAGAAGGGCTCGATCGGCCGCTTTATCAATAATTCCAACGTCCACAGGAGCTGCTAAAGCTATAACCAAAATTTTCCCAAAACTGGAGGGGAAAATAGGAGGTGGAGGAATAAGAGTTCCCGTTCCCAATGGATCGCTTACGGATATTACCTGCTTTTTAAAATTAAATCCAACAGTTGAGGACATAAATAATGCCTTTAAATCAGAAGCAGAAGGCAGATTAAAAGGAATTGTGGAGTATCTGGATGCACCAATAGTTTCCATTGACATTGTCGGGAATACTCATTCTTGTGTATTTGACCCTGAGCTAACTTCAGTAATTGGGAATATGGTAAAAGTAATTGGTTGGTATGATAATGAGTCCGGCTATTCGCAGCGTTTAGCAGATCTAGTTCTCAAGATCGGTAAGTATCCCAATAAAGAGTCTGGTAAAAACAGAATGAAAGATTTATTGAGCTCAGCCTAAATACTGAGAAATGATAAGAAATGAATAAACTAAAAATAAATACAAACGAAAGAACTTGGACCAAATTCAAAAACGGCTAACCCCAATTAATGTTATGAAATTAAAACGTGTTGTAATTACTGGTCTTGGTGCAATTACACCACTCGGTAATAATGTTGCAGACTATTGGAGCAACCTTATCGCTGGTGTTAGTGGAGGAGCGCCAATTACTCGTTTTGATGCGTCAAAGTTCAAAACACGATTTGCTTGTGAAGTGAAAGGATTTAATGTTGAAGATTATTTAGATCGTAAAGAAGCCCGTAAGATGGATCCCTTTTCTCAATTTGGCGTATGTTCTGCTATCCAGGCATTCCGTGATGCCGGATTAGATGGAGAAAGTGCTTTTGATCCAGATAGAGCAGGGGTTATTTGGGGTACAGGAATTGGTGGCTTACAAACATTTCAGCAGGAATGTTTTGATTTTGCAAAAGGTAATGGAACTCCTCGTTTTAATCCCTTTTTCATTCCTAAAATGATTGCTGATATTTGTTCCGGCCATATTTCCATTTTGCTCGGTATGCGTGGACCAAATTATACTACGGTTTCCGCTTGTGCATCATCTACTAATTCTATCATTGATGCGGCACTTCAAATTCAGTTAGGTAAAGCAGATATTATTGTTGCGGGAGGTTCGGAAGCAGCAATTTGCGAGGCTGGTATCGGTGGCTTTAACGCAATGCACGCGCTTTCAACACGTAATGATTCTCCCGAAACAGCATCTCGTCCATTTGATATAGATCGTGATGGTTTTATACTTGGTGAAGGAGCCGGATGTTTAATTTTAGAAGAATTGGAACATGCTTTAAAACGCGGTGCCAGGATTTATGCCGAAGTTGCAGGCAGCGGTTTGGCAGCTGATGCAAATCATATTACAGCACCACACCCGGAAGGATTAGGTGCAATAAATGTAATGCGCAATGCTTTACAAGACGCACAAATGGCAAATAATCAGATTGATTATGTTAATGTTCATGGCACATCAACAAGGCTTGGAGATATTTCTGAAATAAAAGCTATTCTCAAAGTATTTGGAGAACACGCTTATAAATTAAATATAAGTTCTACTAAATCAATGACCGGACACTTATTGGGTGCGGCTGGAGCCATAGAAGCTATTGCATGTGTACTGGCAGTAAAAAATGATATTATTCCCCCTACCATCAACCACTTTAATGACGATCCTGAGTTAGATAACAAATTGAATTTTACATTTCACAAAGCTCAAAAACGAATTGTGAATGCAGCATTAAGCAACACATTTGGATTTGGTGGTCATAATGCTTCTATTATTATAAAAAAATACATCAAATGGCATTAACAACTGATTTTATTGTTTTTAAAGGTTCTGAATTGATACGGTTGCGCAAGGACATGTCTACTGATGAAGTCAGAACCTTATTGGGAAATAACTTTATCGGTGAGCTCTGTCAGGATAGCAATGATCAAAAATGGGTGTATGATTTCCCTGAAAGTAAAGGGTTATACAAACTTTTTTTTAGACACGATAAGCTGGAATGGGCAATGAATGGAATCTTTTCAAAAAAAGATCAAGCCGGGAAATCGTCAACCATTTTACAAAAAAACAAAAACAAAAAAAAGACTTGATTGAAGCATAAAAGAATTTAGCTGACAATATCCCATCAGTAAAATTGCGGACAGGCAAACAGGAAATTATAAAATTTGAAAAAACTAAGAAGTATAAATATAACTAAAAAAATCGCATTATAATGGAAGTATCATAATTGTATAATTTTGAAACAAGGAATCAAAGCAATAAAAAAAACAGAAAAATGCAAAAAAAAAAATTAAGTACTTTAATCTTGTTAGGCATTGGACTATCAACAGCACAAGCGCAGCAAGCAACAACAGCTACAGGCAATAATGCTTCGGGGAGTGGCGGCTCTGTAAGCTACTCCGTTGGGCAGGTTAGCTACAACACCAACACAGGGTCAAATGGATCGGCAGCACAAGGGGTGCAGCAACCTTACGAAATTCAAGTGGTAACCGGCTTAGCGGATGCTTTAAGTATAAACCTGAGTTTTTCTGCTTATCCAAATCCAACAACTGATTTTCTAACGCTAAACGTCAACAACTACGAAATTTCAATGTTGAGCTTTCAGCTATATGACATCAGCGGAAAACTTTTAGAAACACAAAAGGTAACCGATGGTTCAACAACCATTTCAATGATAAATTATGCGGCAGCGAACTATTTTTTAAAAATATATAACAACAAAAAAGAAGTAAAAACATTTAAAATCATTAAAAACTAAAACAAATGAAAAAAGTAATTCTATTTATCACAACGGTATTAACTTTTAACTTCCAACTTTTAACTTTCAATTCTTTTGCGCAGGCACCTCAAAAAATGAGCTATCAGGCTGTAATCCGTAATAGTAGCAATGCACTTATTACAACAAGTACTATCGGTATGCAGATTAGTATTTTACAAGGTTCTGCTGCTGGATCACCCGTATATGTAGAAACTCAAACCACAAGTACCAATGCCAACGGTTTAGCAAGCCTCGAAATAGGAAGCGGAACAGTTGTAAGTGGCACATTTGCCGCTATTAATTGGGCTGCGGGTCCTTATTTTATTAAAACAGAAACTGACCCAACCGGTGGCACGACTTATACAATTTCAGGAACCTCCGAATTATTGAGTGTGCCTTATGCCTTGTTCAGCGCAAATGGAACTCCCGGACTTCAGGGTATTCAAGGTGTAACGGGTTCAATTGGGGCAACAGGTAATAATGGTTCATTTGGTGCAACAGGGGCTACCGGATCTATTGGTGCAACGGGAACTAATGGTACACCTGGACTTCAAGGTATTAATGGTACAACGGGCGCTACCGGAACAATTGGCGCTACCGGAACTTTTTCAGGAACAGCTTGGGAAACAACAGGAAATGGGGGAACGGTGGACGGGACTCACTTTATTGGCACCACGGATAATATCCCTTTTAATATAAGAGTAAATAACCAAAAGGCAGGCAGGATAGACCCTATACTATACAATACTTTTTGGGGATATAATGCAGGAGGGGCTAATACAACCGGAACTTATAACACTGCCAATGGATATAAAGCTCTTCAAGGCAACACCATAGGAAGTTACAACACCGCCAATGGAAATCAGGCACTTACTTCCAACACATTAGGAAACAATAACACCGCCAATGGTTATCTGGCACTTGCTTTAAACACTACAGGAGCTAATAACACTGCCAATGGAATGGGGGCTCTTTTTACTAATTCTACTGGTGATTATAATTCAGGATGTGGAGTGAAAGCACTTTATTCCAACACATCAGGTGTTGAAAACACCGCTGAGGGATATTCTGCCCTTTATTCCAACACAACTGGATATTCCAACACTGCCAATGGATATTTGGCTCTTTATTCCAACACCACAGGAAGTTCAAACACCGCCATGGGAGACAATGCCCTTATTAACAATACAACTGGAGTTTCTAACACAGCTAATGGTGGATCAGCACTTCATTCCAATACCACTGGATATTCTAACACAGCCATTGGAGTTAGTGCTCTTTATGGCAACACAATCGGAAATTATAACTCAGCCATGGGGCAGTTAGCTCTTTATTCCAACGACATAGGAAATAATAATACTGCCAATGGATATAGCGCTCTTTATTCCAATGGCTCCGGAAGTTCCAACTCTGCAAATGGATACAAGGCTCTGTATGCCAACACCACTGCGAGTTATAATACTGCCAATGGAGAAAGTGCTCTTTATAACAACATAACAGGAAATGGTAACACAGCCAATGGCTACCAGGTTCTCTATTCCAACACCACAGGTTTTTACAATACCGCCAGCGGAATGAATGCGCTTTATTCCAACACCACAGGTTATTCCAATACTGCCATCGGTAACATTGCGCTTTATTCTAACACCACAGGATCCATGAATACTGCCAGCGGTGAAGGTGCGCTTTATTATAACATCGCAGGAGACTACAATGCAGCTTTCGGAATAGATGCACTTGATAACTCTACAGGGAACATGAATACTGCCATTGGAATGGGTGCTGGCTTCAATATCACCACAGGATCCAATAATACAGCACTTGGTCACGATGCAAGGGTGGCTGTTGCAACAGCTAGCAATCAGGTAAGAATAGGAGATGTAAACGTTACTTTAGCAACCACACAGATAGCATGGACTACGACCTCTGATAAACGTTGGAAATCGGATATTCAGCCCTCCAACCTTGGTTTGGATTTTATTTCTAAGTTATTACCTGTATCCTATATCCGCATTAACAACGAAAGCAAAAAACGTGAATACGGTTTCATCGCTCAGGATCTGGAAGAAGCATTAAAAACATCTGGCGCAGCCGACAACGGCATTATCTCAAAAGATGATACAGGTATGTACGGAGTGCGTTACAACGATTTACTGTCGCCAATGGTAAAAGCCATACAAGAGCAACAAGTAATGATTGAAGCACAAAAGCAACAAAATGAATTACAAAAACAACAAATAGAAGCGCAAAAATTACAACTCGAAGAACAAAAACTTCGCTTGGAAAAATTAGAAGCTGCTCATGCCAATTAATAAACTAAAGAATATGTATAAATTATTTTCCTGAATTATTTGCACAGATTTCACAGATTTACGCTGAAAATATTATCTGTGAGAATCCGTAAAATCTGTGGCAAAATTGGAATATATATCATACTCAATACTGGCTTTGTTGTGCGAATAAAACCTGATTTTACTGGTATTTCAACTTAAAAAAGTATAGAATTTGACATAACTAACATTTAAAATAAAAACTATGAAATTCCCGGAAGGTTTGCTTTACACCAAAGACCATGAATGGATGCGTTCTGAGGATGATTATGCCTATGTTGGCATTACCGATTTTGCCCAAAAAGAACTAGGCGATATTGTATATGTGGAGATAGAAACCTTAGGCGAAAAAATAAATCAACATCAGGTATTTGGAACGGTGGAAGCTGTTAAAACCGTATCCGACCTGTTTCTGCCGATGAGCGGAGAAATTGTCGAGGTCAATCCAAAAATTGTTTCCAATCCAGAACTAGTCAATAAAGACCCTTATGGTGAAGGATGGTTGATAAAAATAAAAATTCAAAAAACTGCTGAATCTTCCGAATTGCTATACGCTGCCGAATACAAAAAACTAATTGGCATCGAAGAAAAACAAATAATTGGAAACAAATAATTATAATTATGTTCATTCCTGTAAATCTTCATTACACAAGCAATCATTTATGGTTATGTGAAGTGGGCAGACAAGATGCTTATGTTGGAATAACAGATTTCGGTCAAAAGGCTCTTGGACGAATTGATTCCATTGAATTGCAACGAAACGGAAGTAAGAAAAAAAAAGGAGAGTTATTTGGAATTATTTATGGTTCAAATAAAACTATGAGTCTTTTTATGCCCTTTGAAGGGCGGATATTAATAGTTAATCCAGACAATGAAAATCTTCCCGAAAGATTAAACACGGCTCCATACCACTATTGGATTGTCCTGCTATCTGCGAAAAAAAATCTGGTCGATAATCTAATAAAATGTTACACCTCAGATGGCTATCGAAATTTCATCAACAGTTTAAAAACACTTAACACATGACTTACTTACCCGATGAACATACCTATTCAAAAGAACATCTCTGGATAAAAGAATTTGAAAATAATA
Source organism: Bacteroidia bacterium (assembly GCA_036170475.1). Taxonomy (GTDB): domain Bacteria; phylum Bacteroidota; class Bacteroidia; order 2-12-FULL-35-15; family 2-12-FULL-35-15; genus 2-12-FULL-35-15. The sequence continues at coordinate 8,197 of JAVHPE010000267.1, forward strand.
TCTATGTAGGATTTACTAATCATTTTATAAAACAGGTTGGAATGTTTGATTTGGTTGATGTTAGAGATGGCATATCCTTAAAAAAGGGGGAGGTTTGTGGAATTGTTTATGAAAAAAGTATTCGCAAAATTAAAAGTAAAAGTAAAAATATGGTCATGCCGGTTTCTGGAACTATTCTTTCTGTTAACATGAATGTTTTTCTGGATCCAACTCTTTTTAACCACGAACCATATAGACATTGGGTAATAATAATTAGTGTTAAAAACCCCGATGAATTAAAAGAACTTCTTTCTACGACACAGTATAGAGCATTAATAAAGACATAGCAGCACAATGATTTTTGAACACATCAAATTGAAAAAATATGTGGATGATGATGAATTTAACACCATCTATCCTGAATGGGTTAGGAAACTTGCATTTAGGCACTGGACATCGGTTCAAATTTCAAAGGTTGCAGCTGATTTTTTAGTTGGGAAGCCGGGAACAAAGGTTTTAGATATAGGTTCAGGTCCGGGGAAATTTTGTATGATTGGAGCATCCCATACAAATGGGTATTTTACTGGAGTTGAGCAACGTTATAGCTTGGTTGAATTATCAAAAAAACTTTCCATCTTCTACAGTATTCAAAATGTAAATTACATTCACGCCAATATCACTTCCATAAATTTCAAAGAGTATGATGCGTTTTACTTTTTTAATTCTTTTTATGAAAACATTGATAGATCGGCAATAATTGATGAAACAGTTAATGCAAGTATTGATCTTTATGATTTGTACAGTATTTACGTTAATGATCAATTTTCCCTTGCCCCACAGGGAACCCGTTTGGTAACCTATTGTGGTGCCTTAAAAGAAATTCCTTCCAGCTATGAATTACAATACTCATTATACAATGGACTCTTGAAATTCTGGAAAAAAACAAGTTTATAATCGTCACATATAAACTAAATAATTAGCAGGTTGAATGGTCGGAGATTAAAGCTAAACTGGAAATTTGGGGCTATTTAGATTTGAGGTAATCACAATACATGGTCTATAAATAATTACTACTGAAGTATTAATTGTTGTTTAATTTAAGAAAGTTACTAATGAACAAGTTTCAAATTTTGAATTTAAGATTATGTATTGATTGCATAGGTAAACTAAGGATATCGTCTAATGGAGGTATTAATGATATTTGGGTAGTTATAGGATTCAAAATAAAAGCAGGTAAACAAAAAAATTATTTGTTCCCAATTCTTAAAGTTGAAATGCCGAAAAAATAAAACACAATGATTAACCTACTTAAAAAGATTACCAGTTATTTCTGTCCCATTATGATTGAACAGTGCACGGGTATCGTTTCTCCTTACCTTGAAGTGAACCTTGAGAATGGGAAATATATGCTGGATACAGCTAAAGTAAATTATTCATACGGCTCATTGCATAAAATTTTCGACAAAACCTTTCATCATTTTAATCTGAAAGCAAGAGAGGTTAAAAATGTTCTTATCCTTGGATTTGGTGCAGGCAGCGTAGCTTCGCTATTGGCAGAGAAATACTGTAAAGGGTGTAAAATTACTGGAATTGAAAAGGATCAGATAGTGATTCATCTGGCACGCAAATATTTTAACCTTAACCGGTTTAAAAATCTGGAACTTATATGTGACGATGCATACGACTATGTGCAAACACATGGTAAAAAATTTGATGTTATTATTGTTGATATATATATTGATGATCAGGTACCTCAATGTTTTCATGAGAAACGATTTTTAAAACAATTAGATCGCTTATTGTCAGAGCAGGGCGTATTATTCTTTAACAAAATGGCTAATAATCCGGAACAAGAAACTGAGTTTAAAGAATTAAAGGCAAACCTTGAAGAAATATTTGGAAGCAGTTTAACTTACAAATTAACAAGAAACAGTGTTGATAATTACATGTTAATACATGATAGAAGAAACAATGTTGTAGGTAATTCATTTGTTTTGAAACCCAATGACAATTTTTTTGACACAAAAAAATTCATCCCTTCGGTGAACTAAGAAAGAAAAAAATTAAATTTCAAACCAATGGTAATAGAAACACAAGTAAAAAAGATTAAAAATGCAAAAGATGCAAAATCAGTAGAATCTATGATTAACACTTTTATTCTGGAAATGGAAAAAGACAATATGGAGGATTACCTGATAAGCATTTCTATCAGGAGGCTTGACATTGCATTTCTTATGCTTGCTCACAAGAACTTATCTGACCAAGAGTGCGTTAATGTAAAACTAGCGCGAAAAATTTTGATTAATAAAATAGTTTATGGAATTACTCTTGATGCCAAAAAGAAAATTAAATAGAGATAGGAATGAAACATTACCGAGAAACCATTATTAAACAAGTAATTAATTCACCGGACGAACTTTCAGTGGAACAACTTATTGATAATCGAATACAGATTTTGATAAAAAATGGCACTCATGTTATTTTTATACTCCGTATTGTTGACAAGTTATTAACAGCATTAGGCGAAATGAAGAGAGGACAACTTAGCGAGATTGAAAGAAGGAATATAATACAGGCAATGAATATTTTAAACGATTACGATAATAAATTATCCGGGAAAGTAATTAAGGTTCTTCGATAAAAACAGTGGAAAATGAAAAATGCCGTTATCAACTGATTTTATCTAACCCTTTAATTCTTTGTCCCGAAGGGACTACCGCTTGGTAAAAAGAACTTGCCTGATATGTTATGTCCCGTTAGGGACTACCCTCTTCCGAATGGACTCCAGCGATGAAGGATTGTCCCTAACGGGACAAAACTCATGGGGGCGAGGTTGTTTATTACCAAGCGTTAGCCCTTACAGGGCATGGTACTAATCAGAAATTTTAAACTCCACTAACAATGTCGAAGACCCATTAATATTAAAAAAATATAAAAAATGAAAAACACAGCATTAACGGAAATACATAAACAGCTTGGAGCTAAAATAGTTCCATTTGCGGGATACAATATGCCTGTACAATATGAAGGAATTAATGCAGAACATGAAACGGTAAGGAAAGCAGTTGGTGTTTTTGATGTTTCCCATATGGGAGAGTTTATGCTCAGCGGACCACATGCGTTGAATCTTATTCAGAAAATAACCACCAATGATGCGTCCAAACTTGCAGACGGGAAAGTACAATATTCTTGCATGACAAATAAAAATGGTGGTATTGTGGATGATTTACTCGTTTATAGAATGAACATAGAGGAATATATGCTGGTGGTAAATGCTTCCAATATCGATAAAGACTGGAACTGGATTAGAGCCAACCAAATGGCCGGAGTGAAAATGCGCAATATTTCTGATGACACCTCCCTTCTCGCAATACAAGGCCCTAAAGCAATTGATGTTCTTCAACAACTCACTTCCATCAATCTTACCGATATTCCTTATTATTCATTTAAAACGGGAGAATTTGCAGGAGTCAGCAAGGTGATTATTTCCGCAACGGGGTATACAGGGGCAGGGGGATTTGAAATTTATTTCCCAAACAACGATGCAGTTAAAATTTGGAATGCCATTTTCAGTGCCGGAAAAGCATTTGGAATAAAACCCATTGGTTTAGGAGCACGCGATACCCTGAGACTGGAAATGGGATATTGTTTATATGGTAATGATATCAATGATAAAACAACACCGCTTGAAGCAGGTTTGAGTTGGATAACTAAATTCTCAAAACCATTTAATGCTTCCGCAATTCTTAAAGGTCAAAAAGAGAGAGGAATAGAAAAAAAACTAGTTGGATTTGAAATGGTTGATCGTGGTATCCCCCGTCATGATTATTTAATAGAGGATATCAATGGATTGGATATAGGCAAGGTTACTTCAGGAACCCAATCTCCTACTTTACAAAAAGGAATAGGGATGGGATATGTTGAAAACGTTTTTGCCAAAGAAGGAGCAGAGATATTTATAAAGGTAAGAGATAAAAATTTAAAAGCAAAAGTCGTTAGGTTGCCATTTGTAAACATACAAATAGCAAAATAGTGTTCGGCTGCATTAAAAATATATATGACAGTCCTGATAGATAGATTTTCAACAAAATCATGTTAACTTTGCATTTTGTAGTACACCCAGATAATGCAATTCAGGGCTTTCTTATAAAAAACAGGTAATAAAAAAATCTAGGTTGAAAAAATAATTGGAGTATATACTTTTAATATATACCTTTGTTAAAACAACTAAATGAAAACTTTATCATTAAAGCTTGACGACAAAATTTTTGACGAAGCTGAAGAAATCACATCAAAACTAAAATTAGCCAGGAATCGCTACATAAACGAGGCTGTTAGCATTTATAATCTATTTAATAAAAGACGATTTTTAAAAAAACAACTGGCAAAAGAATCAAAGCTGACGAGCAAAGATTCAATGGACGTTTTACATGAATTTGAAAAATTAATGGATGAATATTAGGCAATACGACATTTGGTTAGCAAACCTTAACCCAAGTGCCGGGACACAACCGGGTAAAACAAGACCTGTAGTGATAATTCAGACCAACCTTTTAAATGAAGTTCATTTATCAACTTTGATTTGCCCAATAACCACAAATGTAAAATCCGAAATAGAATTGTTAAGAGTCCATTTAAAAAAGGGACAACTCGACAAATTATGTGATGTTTTAGTAGATCAGGTCAGAGCAATTGACAACAAAAGGCTTATCAAAAAAATTGGACACCTTACTAAAGACCAAACACAAATACTAAAAACCAATTTACGAATTGTGTTGGACTTATAAAAGGATATATTTTAGGATGGCAGGCTTAATGTATAAAAGAATTGAAACACGGGAAACCCCTTTAATTCTTCTATACTCTTACAGCAATCGAATAATGAAATCAGGGAATAAACCCAAAGCAATTATTGTTATTGCAACAACAACCAACAATATTTTGTGATTGAATTCTACCGGAATTGGCTCTGTAGTATTTTCTTTAAAATACATTGCAATAATTATTCTGAAATAATAATATACACCAACCAATGAAGCAACAATTGCAATCAACACAATTCCTGTAAATCCACTTTGAAAGGCTGCAGTAAAAATATAATATTTCGCGAAAAACCCTGCCGTTGGAGGGATGCCGGCCAAAGATAATAATGCGATGGTCATGACCATTGCTAATAAAGGATTTGATTTTCCTAAGCCGTTAAATGAATCCAAGCTATCGTTCCCTCTTGCATTAGTAACGATATTTAAAATGCAGAATGTGCCGATGGAACCAATGGAATAAGCGGTGGCGTAAAATAAAATTGCTCCGCTGGAATAGCCGTTTACAGCCAATACAGCTAACAGCATATAACCTGCATGTGCCACACTGGAGTATGCTAACAGTCGTTTTGTACTTGTCTGCATTACCGCTGTTATGTTTCCAACTAGCATGGTTAATGCTGCCATAACCCAGATAATATTCACCCAGGTATCAGTAACACTTGTAAAAGTTGTGGAGAATAAACGTAAGAAGGCAGCAAAAGCGGCTGTTTTCACTATCGTTACCATAAACGCGGTAATAGGCGTTGGCGCTCCCTGATAAACATCCGGAGCCCAAAAATGAAATGGCGCAGCTGATACCTTAAAGGATAAACCAATCAACATCAGCAATACACCTGCATAAAATATAGCAGGAACAGTACCTTGATGAGAGGTAATAAAATTTTTAATTTCCATTAAATCGAAAGAGCCTGTCGCACCGTATATTAAAGTGATTCCAAATAATAAAAAACCGGTGGCAAATGATCCCATAATCAAATATTTGAATGCCGACTCATTGGATCCTAAATCGTCTTTTTTGCTCCCGGCTAAAATATACATGGAGATAGAAAGAATTTCGATACCCAAAAACAACATGGTCATATTGGTATAGGAAACCATGATAACAGTACCTACTAAGGCAAATAAAATTAAGGCAAAGTGATCAGTAAGGCTTGTTTCTTCTTTAAAATAATTTCCTGCCATCAGAAACCACAGAAAAGCTGTGACTATAATTACGGAAGTAAATGCGACCGCATAATTATCGTATTGCACCATTCCGAAAAAAGTATTCTGCGCTAAATTCCAGTCAAGTGCGTTTACAATAAAAGTGACAATTAATCCTATTAAAACAAAAGGATACAACAGTTTTTTAAAACTGAAAATTTCAGCAAGTAGTGCCACAACACCTAATGAAGAAAGTAAAATTAATGCTTTCATAGAGCCCCTCCAACCTCCCCTAAAGAAAGGTTTTACGTATTTCGTTTATAATTTATTTTAAATATAACTTACCTGTTGTTTCCTCTCTTTTTGAGAGTGGATTAAGGGGTAAGGCTTTTAATACTTTCAACCAATTTCACGACAGCCGGTTCCGAAATATCTAACAAAGGCTTTGGATATACTCCAAAAGCGATGACGGCAGCGCACAGAATCAACAATACTGTTTTTTCGTTTCCTGATAAAGGAGCGAATGCGGAAGTGATACTATTGGTTTCGCCCAACATGATTGATTGGTAGCTGCGCAACATGTATACAGCGCCTAAAATAATGCTTAATCCGGCAAAAGCTGCCATCCAGGCGCCATATTGATAAAGTCCGTTCAGCAATAAAAACTCTCCTATAAAACCATTTGTTAAAGGTAAAGCAACACTGCCTAATAATATGATTATGAACATTGCCGCGAATTGCGGATTTACATTTTTTATTCCTCCCAAAGAGTCCAGGTCTCTTTTGCCGGTGCGTTGCTGGATGATGTCAACAATAAAAAACAAACCAACAATATTAACCCCGTGAGTCAACATCTGCATCATTCCACCTTGTACACCTTGTACATTAACAGCTAAAATACCTGCTGAAATCAAGCCTACGTGGGCGATAGATGAATAAGCGATAAGTCGTTTAAAATCTTTTTGTGCAAGTGCGATACAAGATGCATATACAATGCCGATTACCGAGAGTATGATAGCCACATGTCCCCATTGCTGAACGCCCAAAGGCACAAGGGGTAACAACCAACGTACTAAACCATAGGTACCCATTTTCAGCATGATACCGGCAAGCATCATAGTCCCGGTTGCGGGAGCAACAGTATAAGTGTCGGGCTGCCAGGTGTGAAAAGGAAATATTGGCATTTTAATAGCAAAAGCCATAAACATGGCAATGAACACGTAACCCTGATGGGTAGCATCTAAACTTCTTCCCGCTAGATAAAGAGCTTCAATATTGAATGAATGAGTTCCTTGGGTATGCTGATATAAATAGATTAAGCCAAGCAACATCAGCAAACTACCTGATAAGGTATAAACAAAAAATTTGAAAGTGATTCTTGCCCGATCTTCTCCGCCCCATAATAAACAAATAAAATAGATGGGTATTAATGATAATTCCCAAAAGATATAAAACAGAAATCCGTCAAGCGATACAAATACGCCTACAAGCGCCATTTGCATCGACAGGATTAACGAATAAAAAATGGAAGGATTTTTATAATTATTTTTAAATGAGGTAAGAATAATTATGGGGACGAGAAATGTGGTAAGCAAGACCATTAACAAAGAAATGCCATCCATACCCACCCGGAAAGAAATTCCCAGAGAAGAAATCCAGGGAATATTTGCTTCAAATTGAACATTGGCATTGTGTTGAAATTCCATACAGGCAAAAACAGCAACCGCGAATTCTATAACAGCTGCACCCAAGGCAATCTTTTTAACTTGTTCGCCTTTTACAAATAACAGCATTAATGCCGCAAGCAAAGGGAAAAATATCAGGAGTATTGTAATCATATCAATTCAACAATTTAGCAATTATACAGTAGGCAATTAAGCAGTAAGCAATTTTAATAATTTAACAATTTTTCAATTAAGCAATGTGCTGATGTTGCAAACACAGGTTCGTAAATTCATAAACATTACTTTACTTTTATTGTTTCGACCACTCCCGGTTTTGTAGAAACAACTAATTCTGTTCCATTTTTGCGGGCATTCTCATATACTTCAGCTATGGCTGATTTCATTGCCACAATAATTTTATCAAGCAATTTATGTCCTTCTTTTTTTGTCATTTTTAAATATTATTTTATGCTTTTCAGGGTTAAATATTATCGGCAATTACAAACTCAACTACCTTCAAATCCTTTGGTAAGAATTTTTGAGCTGTTGTGGTTTTCCCTGCACCATTTGGTCCGGCAATAATGTAGAGTATCGGCATTTTTTATTTCGTAAATTCGCATAAATTCGTAATTCGTTGAACCATTACATTATTCTCGTAAACAAAATAAGCACAATGCCTATTACCATTACAAAAACATAGAATCCAATATTCCCGGTTTGTGCAAGGCGAATTTTACTGCTTGTCCAGTTTACAGCTGTTCCAATGCTATTCACAATACCATCCACCAATTGATTATCTATTACTTTGTGTAATCCGTTAGAAATAAAATTTAAAGGTTGTGTAATCGCATTATCGTATAACTCATCAACAAAATATTTTTTATACACTAATTGGTGTATTGGTTGCAGTTGTTCTCCTTCGTCAGCCGGTAAGATTTTATTTTTTACATATACTTTGTGTGCATACCATAATGCGAGTGCCATTACAGCTATTGCCACCCCCATTAGGAGATATTCCGTTTCATGGGATAAATTAGGTATGATGCGAAAAGAAGAATCCATAAAAACAGGTTTTAAAAACTCTTCCAGAAAATGCGTTCCGCCTAATGCTTTCGGAATACCCACAAAACCACCGATAACAGAAAGCACTGCCAAAACCATAAGAGGAATGGTCATACTTTTAGGCGATTCATGCAGGTGATCCGACTGGTGTTTAGTTCCTCTGAAATCTCCTGTAAATGTCAGGAAATACAAACGGAACATATAGAAGGTAGTCATAGCGGCAGTTAACACACCGAAAAACCATAATAATTTGTTGTGTTCATAGGCGCTTGCTAATATTTCATCTTTTGAAAAGAAACCTGAAAAGCCAGGGAAACCAACAATTGCCAGGGTGCCCAATAAAAATGTAAGACTTGTAATTGGTAAGGCTTTTTTCAATCCGCCCATTTGTCGAATATCTTGTCCGCCACTCATCGCATGGATTACGCTACCTGCACCCAAAAATAATAACGCTTTGAAGAATGCGTGTGTCATTACATGAAACACGGCACCTGTGTATGCCCCTACGCCTAAAGCAAGGAACATATAACCTAATTGAGAAACGGTAGAATAAGCCAGCACTTTTTTAATATCATTTTGTGCCAGACCAATGGTTGCCGCAAACAAAGCGGTACACACACCCACAATAGCAACCACTTCCAATGATATTGGGGATAATGTATATAATATGTTTGAACGGGCAATCATATAGATACCTGCAGTAACCATTGTCGCGGCGTGTATCAATGCCGATACGGGAGTTGGACCCGCCATTGCATCCGGTAACCAGGTGTATAAAGGAAGCTGAGCGCTTTTACCTATGGCTCCAACAAATAATAATAAAGTAATGGCTGTTAATACAGGATTGCCTGAACTGAAATTTTTAGCTATCATAAATACATCGTGATATCCAAGGCTTCCGAAGGTTACAAAAATTAATATTATTCCCAATAAAAAACCTAAGTCGCCTATGCGGTTCATAATGAACGCTTTTTTTGCGGCATTGTTGAACGCTGTATTTTTAAACCAAAAACCAATCAACAAATAAGAACACAGACCAACACCTTCCCAGCCTACATACATGATTACGTAATTAGAGCCCAACACCAATAATAACATAAAGAAAACGAACAAATTCATATATGAAAAGAAACGTGCGTAGCCATCATCGTTTCCCATGTACCCAACAGAATAAACATGAATTAAAAAGCCAACACCGGTAATAATTAATAAGAATAAAGACGACAAAGGATCAATTAAAAAGGAAAATGGAATAGAAAGTTTGCCGGCACTAATCCAATTGAATAGGTCGATGGTAACCGATTTTTCTGTTTGACCAATTAATGTAATAAATATCCCTACGGCAATTACGAATGTACCAAAAACAGAACCGCAGCCTATGAAAGAAATTAACGCTTTCGACAATTTTTTTCCAAACAAACCAAGAATCGCAAAACCGATTAATGGAAGAAGTGGAACTAACCAAACTAAATTTATCATAAATTTTAAATGTATTAAGTATCAGGTATTAAGTATCAGGTATTAAGTACCGAGACACCTATGTTTGCTATATTTTCATTGTGCTTTTTTACCATTTTAATTTATTCAAAATATTTATGTCCGTTGATTTTGTGTTTCTATACACCATCATTAAAATAGCCAAGCCAACAGCAACTTCGGCAGCGGCTACCGCCATGATAAAAAACACAAACACTTGTCCTTTACCATCAGATAAATAACTGGAAAATGCGACCAATAAAAGGTTTATAGCATTCAACATTAATTCAACTGACATAAAAATGATAATTGCGTTTCTCCTAAAAAGCACACCCAACACACCAATAGTGAAAAGTACAGTACTTAAAAACAGATACCAGTTAATCGGAATTACTTGAATCGCGCTCATTTTTAGATATTAGATATTAGATTTTAGATTTTGATTCCAATCATAAAATCTTATTTTTATTTAATAATTTATCGAATAATTGTCATCAGCAAATCAGTCATCAGCACATCTACTTTATACTTTTTTTACCTAACATAACCGCACCAACCATTGCCACTAACAGTAATATGGATGATACTTCAAAAGGCAATAAAAAATCATGAAACAAAATTTGTCCCAGATTTTCAATTAATCCAATATTAGGGTTGAATGCGTTTGTTGAAATAATGGTTTCTGCTCCCTTTAATGACCCAACCAACACCACTAACAATAAACCCGAGGCTATTGCGGCTGAAAATTTCAACCATGGTCCTTTGTGTGGCTCAGTTTCTTTGTTCAAATTCAAAAGCATAATCACAAAAAGGAAGAGCACCATAATTGCACCAGCATACACAATGATATGAACAACCGCTAAAAATTGGGCATTCAACAATACATAATGTCCGGCAATTGTAAAAAAAGTCAATACTAAATACAAAACACTATGTACAGGGTTTTTCGAAAGCACTACCATCATTGCAAACATAATAGCAAGGAACGATAGAAAATAAAATAAATAAGTAGTAATCATGTTTTTTTTTTTACATTTCTCACTTATTGCACCTCTCTTGTGGAGAAAGGATTACAGGGTAAGGTCTTTTATCTGTTATGATCAAATTCTCTGAATTCCTTAAACTTAAGGACAGCTTCTGTTTGTCGTCTGGTAACATCAATTCGTTTTTCAGATTCTACACCTTCTAACAAAATATCTTTTCTGTAAATAAAAGATTTGCGGTTGTATTCGGGTTTTGCTGTTCTGTCAGTCAGGAAAATAGCTTCTTTCGGGCAAGCTTCTTCGCAATCGCCACAGAAAATGCAACGTAACATGTTGATTTCATAAGTTGCCGCATATTTTTCTTCACGATACAATTTTTCATCTCCCTTTTTGCGTTCGGCGGCAGTCATTGTAATTGCCTCTGCCGGACATGCAATTGCGCATAAACCACATGCCGTGCAACGTTCGGCACCATTTTTATCACGTTTTAAAACATGTTGACCACGATAGATTCCGCTGAATTCACGTTTTTGTTCTGGATATTGAATTGTTGGTTTTTTTCTAAAAAAATGAGAAATTGTGATCATCATACCAGAAATAATAGCCGGTAAATAAACCTTTTCATACAAAGACATCTCTTTTTTAACAACAACTTTCGACCTATTTGTTAATTGCATAGAAGCCCCTCCGATCCTCTCCAAAAGAGAGAGGTGTTTGTTAATCTTAATAGTTAATTACTCTTTTTTATTTAAACTCCTCAATCTTCCCGCCATTCAGCAAGGCTGATGAGACTAAAACAGACCCATAATTTCGTGACGCATCATCCATGCACCCGTCAATACTATATTTAATATCGACAATGGAATTAATATTTTCCAACCTAAATTCATCAATTGATCATAGCGGAAGCGTGGTAATGTCCAGCGAATCCACATAAAGAAAAAGATGCCAAAAAATATTTTCGCGAATAAAAATGCGACACCACATAGAGCCAATATATTAGGGTCGTGCACAAACCGCCCTATGAATGGCATGTTGTAACCACCAAAATAAAATGTAGAGATTACGGTTGCGGAAACAAACATATTAATATACTCAGCAAAAAGATAAAAGCCCATTTTCATTGAACTGTATTCGGTATGATAACCTCCCACTAACTCTTGCTCACATTCAGGTAAATCGAAAGGAGCACGGTTGGTTTCAGCAAATGCACAAATAATAAAAATTAAACAGCCTAATGGTTGAACAAGTATATTCCAGTGCCAACCTGTTTGTTGCGCAGCTATTTGCCCAACACTTAATGTTCCTGTAGTCATGATTAACGCTATGATTGACAAGCCCATCGCTACTTCATAACTAATCATTTGTGAAGAGGCGCGGATGGCTCCAAGCAATGAATATTTGTTGTTGGAAGCCCAACCACCAATCATAATGCCGTAAAGCCCAATAGATACCACACCAAAAATATAAAGAATTCCTATGTTTACATCGGCAATTTGTAAAGGATAGTTTCCACCAAAAAGTGTAATGGATGTACCCCATGGGATTACCACACCCGTCATACAAGCGGTAAGTAAACTTAATGCAGGACCTACAATAAATAAAGTTTTGTTGGAAACGCTGGGGATTGTTTCTTCTTTCATAAACAGCTTTACCGCATCAGCAACCGGCTGAAGAATTCCGAACCAGCCAGCTCTGTTTGGTCCAAGTCGATCCTGTAAAAAACCAGCAACTTTCCGTTCAGCATACGTGCTATACATGGCTATTACCATGGTAATTGCAAATACAATTACCACCAAAATCAGCTTATAAATTATATATTCTAAAGTCATAAATCTATTTATTTCTTATCGCATTTGTTTTTGTTGCTTAGCGATATCTATTTTCAATTTCGCGACAACATTTTCATAATGATTTACCGATATTACCGAGTGTGGATCAATATGCCGGGGACCTTCAATTACCCAGTCTTTAATATCTTTTTTCTCAAAACGACATTCATTACAAATCCATTCTTCCGCTTCGCCCCATTTATCTTTACGGGCAGTAACACGTAATACTTCCTCTCCTTTTTCCCATAGCGTAACTTTTCCGGAACATTTTTTGCAATCACGGTGCGCATTCATTGGTTTTGTAAACCACACACGGCTTTTGAAACGGAATGTTTTATCCGTCAAAGCTCCAACAGGACAAGCATCAATCATGTTTCCCGAGAAATCGTTAACAATAGCTTTCTCAATGTAAGTACTGATTTCAGAGGCATCGCCCCGGTTAAGCATTCCATGAACACGGTTATCAGTAAGCTGATCGGCAGTTTTAACGCAACGGAAACACATAATGCAACGAGTCATGTGCATTTTGATATTCGGACCAATATCAATCATATTGAATTTTCTTCTTGGAAAATCGTAGCGTGTTTTTTCAGAGCCATTTTCGTAACCCAAATCCTGCAAATGGCATTCTCCAGCCTGATCGCATATAGGGCAATCCAAGGGATGATTGATTAATAAAAATTCAACAACACCTCTACGTGCCGCCAACACTTCTGGGGAAGTATTGTTTTGCACTTCCATACCATCCATAACTGTTGTACGGCAAGAAGGAACAAGCTTAGGCATTGGGCGGGGATCTTTATCAGAACCTTTGGAAACCTTTACAATACAAGTACGGCAATACCCTCCGCTGGTTTTTAATTTTGAATGATAACACATTGTTGGTGGCACATTAGCTCCACCAATCATACGTGCAGCTTGCAGGATGGTTGTTCCTTCCGGTACCTCTATGCTTTGTCCGTCTATTGTTACTTTAGGCATCTTTTAAATAAAATTCCTGTAAATGTTTAACCTTTTTTACTCTTTCGTAATGATTGATGTATTCTTCAAATTCTGCACGAAAATGCCGAATAGCACTTGCTACAGGCCATGCGGCCGCATCTCCCAAAGGACAAATTGTATTACCTTCTATTTTGCGTTGAATATCCCAAAGTAAATCAGTATCGCCATGTTTACCATTTCCTTCAACAATACGGTGAAGAATTTTTTCCATCCATCCGGTGCCTTCTCTGCAAGGAGAGCATTGTCCACAACTTTCGTGATGGTAAAAACGAACCAGAGTGTACAAATTTCTGACGATACTGGTAGTTTCATCATACACCATAAATCCGCCGGAACCAAGCATTGTGCCTGTTGCAAAGCCACCATCGCTTAAGGATTCGTAACTCATTAAACGGGATTCGCCTTTATCTGTTTTTAATATTAATCCTGCAGGAAGAATAGGTACAGAAGAGCCTCCGGCAATAACAGCTTTTAATTCCCTTCCATTGATAATACCACCGCAATATTCATTAGAATAAATAAACTCTTTAACGGGTATTCCCAATTCAATTTCGTAAACCCCAGGTTTATTGATATGTCCGGAGGCGGAAATTAGTTTAGTTCCTGTACTTTTTCCGGTTCCTATTTTCGCGTAATCCTCTCCACCATTCATTACAATGTATGGCACATTTGAAATTGTTTCTACATTATTTACCACAGTAGGACAACCATACAATCCGGCTATAGCAGGGAAGGGAGGTTTTAAACGAGGGTTGCCCCGCTTACCTTCAAGGGATTCAAGCAAGGCAGTTTCTTCGCCACAAATGTATGCTCCGGCGCCAACCTGAACAAAAATATCGAGAGAGTAATTGGTTCCTAAAATATTTTTTCCTAAAAAACCAGCTGCGTAAGCTTCTTCGATAGCTGTTTCCAAAATACGGGAAACGTAAAAATATTCTCCACGAATGTAAATGCACGACGTTTTTGCTCCCAATGCAAAACTTGATGTTATCATTCCCTCAATTAAAATATGAGGAATTTTTTCCATTAAATACCTATCCTTGAATGTTCCCGGTTCAGATTCATCCGCATTAACAACAAGATAACGCTCAACACCTTCGGGCTTTGCAAGGAAACTCCATTTCATCCCCGTAGGGAAACCCGCTCCGCCGCGCCCTTTCAATCCCGATTTTTTTACCTCATCAACAATCGCTTCAGGAGTCATTGTTTTAAGGGCTTTTTCTACAGAAGCATAACCGCCATGCTGACGATATACATCCAAGGTATTGATGCCGGGAACATTAACGTGTTCTAATAATATTTTTTTACCCATACCTCTCCTAAATCCTCTCCACAAGAGAGGACTTTTGATTTGTTTAATTATATGACTTTAGTACTAATCAATGATGAATTTTTTTTAATAATCTTACCCATTGCCCCCTCTCTTGTGGAGAGGGGATTAAGGGGAGAGGTTTTTTATTTTGTATTTTTATAATCTAAATCGGTATAACTTTTTTGTTTCTTTTCTGCGCGATAATTTTCAACTAATGTATCTACCTTTTCAAGGGTTAAATTTTCGTGAAAAGACGCGCCACATTGCAACATGGGTGCACCACCGCAACTACCTAGGCATTCCACAGCTTTTATTGTAAACATTCCGTCTTCGGTTGTTTCGCCCAATTTAATTCCTAATTTTTTACTCAAATATTCAATAATATCATCTGAACCACGCGACCAACAAGAGGAAGTGCGACAAACTTCCAATACACATTTGCCTACCGGTTTTAAGTTGTACATCGAATAGAATGATGCGACTTCATACACCTCAATCGGTTTTATTTTTAGTATAGAGGCAACATAGTCCATTGTTTCCGCACTAAGCCATCCATCAAATTCGGCTTGTGCAATATGCAAAACCGGCAAAAGAGCTGATTTCTGTTTACCTTCAGGATAACGCTTGATAATATTATTTATCAAGGTAAGCGTTTCTTCGTTAAATTTAATTTGTTTTGACATTTCTAACCTTTTGACCTTACCCCGACCCTCTCCAAAGGAGAGGGAGAAGTAGAATGTTATTCTTTATATTTTATTTTCTTACCTGTCGCCCCCTCTCTTTTGGAGAGGGGATTAAGGGGAGAGGTATTAAGCGTCCAACTCTCCTGCAATCACATTCATGCTACTCATGGTAAGAATAGCGTCTGATAAAAATGCTCCTTTTATCATTTCGGTATATGCCTGATAATAAATAAAGCATGGTCTGCGCATGTGTACACGGTATGGCGAACGACCTCCCTCGCTGATAATATAAAAACCAAGCTCTCCGTTTCCGCCTTCAACTGCGTGGTATATCTCTCCTTTAGGAATATTTGTTTCCCCCATTACAATCTTAAAGTGATAAATTAACGCTTCCATGTTATTATAAACCTGTTCTTTAGGAGGAAGGTAAAAATCAGGGACATCGGCATGAAAAATGCCTGCGGGTTCTTTTTTCAATTTTACTATGGCTTGTTGTATGATACTCAAACTTTGCCACATTTCTTCTTCACGAACCATGAAGCGATCATAAGTATCACCATTTGTACCAACGGGAACAATAAAATCAAATTCTTCATAAGATGAATACGGGTTCATGACACGTACATCATAGTCTATTCCTGTTGCGCGAAGATTCGGACCCGAAAAACTATATTGCAATGCCTTTTCTGCGGATATTGGACCGCAGCCTATGGTGCGATCCATAAAAAT
Organism: Bacteroidia bacterium; assembly: GCA_036170475.1. GTDB lineage: Bacteria > Bacteroidota > Bacteroidia > 2-12-FULL-35-15 > 2-12-FULL-35-15 > 2-12-FULL-35-15. The sequence continues at coordinate 24,885 of JAVHPE010000267.1, forward strand.
ACGATTACGAACCAAGAGGTTTTCAAATTCCTTCAATGCCGGAGGAAGTTCTTTCATAAACACATCAAGGGTAGCCCAGGCTTTTGGAGAAAAATCACGTTCCAGACCACCAATACGACCGATATTGGTTGTTAAGCGAGCACCACAAATTTCCTCGAATATTTCATAAATACGTTCACGTAAACTGAAGATATAGAAATAAACTGTTAAAGCGCCGGTATCAACACCAATAACGCTATTACAAATCAGGTGGTCGGCAATGCGGGACAATTCCATAATGATGACACGTAAATATTGTGCACGTTTTGGAACTTCGATATTAAATAATTTTTCTACTGCCATGTGCCAACCCATGTTATTGATTGGTGAGGAACAGTAATTCAAGCGGTCAGTAAGAGTTGTTATCTGATAGTAATTTTTGTGTTCCGCGATTTTTTCAAATGCACGGTGAATATATCCAACGGTTGATTCAGCCTCAATAATTATTTCACCATCCATTTTCAACACGTTTTGAAAAATACCATGTGTTGCAGGATGTGTTGGTCCGAGATTGAGTGTAGTGTACTCTTTCTCATCTTTTACTTCCGGAACTGAAATTGGAGTTGGAAGGTTGCCCTTTTTAGTCTTTTCTATTTTATTTTTAACACTCATTCTTCAATTTTTTAACCTCATCTTCTTCTATATCAGAAGAAAGGAATTCCTTTATCGTCCAAACATTTTATCGTCTTTATCTTCGCGTGTAGCATCTTCTAAGGGATATTCTTTACGCATAGGATGATAATTCATATCATCTACATTTACAATACGTTTTAAATTGGGATGTCCTTTAAAGATGATTCCGAAAAAATCGAATTCCAATCGTTCCATCCAGTTGGCTCCGAGAAAAACAGGGGTAATGGAAGGAACATTAGGATCATTAATACTAAAAAATACTTTTAACCGGATTCGGAAATTTTTTGTCAGACTGTGTAATTGATACATTACGCCCAATTCTTTCCCTTTGTTATCAGGATAATGCAAACCTGCCAAGGTGGTAAGATATTGAAAAGATAAGTCGTTGTCATTATAAAGGAAATGAACAACATCGCAAATAACATCGCGGTTAAGCGTAAATACAGGGTAATCCGCTACCATTTCAGACGAAATAAGTCCTTCGCCAAATTGTGCTTTTAATTTCTCCTGAACGGTGTTTAATAATGCTTGATTATCCATGCTATTCCATTCCGTATTTTTCCATCAATGCTTTGTATTCAGGTTGATTTCTTCGTCTGGTAGTTTCTGAGACCGCAAGTTTTTGAATTTGAATTATCCCATCAATAACCTGTTCAGGACGAGGAGGGCAACCGGGAATATAAACATCCACCGGAATTATTTTGTCGATCCCTTGTAAAACACTGTAGGTATCAAATATTCCACCGCTGCAAGCGCATGCCCCCATAGCTAAAACCCATCTGGGTTCTGCCATTTGCTGATACACCTGACGTACAACAGGGATCATTTTTTTAGAGATAGTGCCCATTACCATTAACAAATCTGCCTGACGGGGAGAAAAGCTCAAACGCTCAGCACCAAAGCGACCTAAATCGTATGTTGCTGCGGCTGTTGCCATGAATTCGATTCCACAGCAAGAGGTAGCAAAAGGCAGGGGCCAAAGTGAATTCATGCGCCCTAAACCAACCGCTTTATCCAGCATGGTTACAAAAAACCCGGGTCCATTAATTCCATCAGGAGCTTGAACAATATTTATTTTTGATTTTACTATTTCAGTCATTTTTTTTACCGTAAAGACGCAGAGGCGCAAAGCTCTATTTTTTATTCTGTTAAATTTACCAAGCGTAGATTCGTAAATTCGTTTTTATTCGTATTTCGTAGAAAATCATTCCCACTTTAATGCACCCTTTTTTATAATGTAATAAAACCCAACTAAAAGAAATGCAACAAATGTCAGCATTTCAATAAACCCAAGTAATCCCAAACTTTTAAAATTTACAGCCCATGGATACATAAAAATAACTTCCACATCAAACAACACAAATAAAATTGCTACTAGGAAATATTTAACAGAAAACGGAACACGGGCATTTCCCTGAACTTCGATGCCGCACTCAAATGTATCGTCTTTAATTTTTGTTTTTCTTTTAGGTCCCAGCCAGTGGGTTACAATCAAAAGGGCTATAACAACAGCCAAAGCGACAAAAAACATTAACGCGATAGGGAAAAAATCGATGGGAGAACTAGCAAGTGTTGCGGGCATAAACATTTAAGTTAAGTATATTTATTAACCGGGTACAATCTTAGGTATTTATTTTTATATACAAAACAATTATTTGTAAAATAAATGCTTTTTTGTAGGTGTAAAAGGTGTCTGTAAAATAATAATCGCAAAGCAACAAAAAATTGATAAAAAAATAACTAAGGAAAGTCATTGCTTTAAACCATTTTTTTGTGCAAGGGCTACATGCGGAATTGTACCCAAAAAAATCAGGGTTCCGAAAAAACTTAGTGTATTTGCGATAACGAATTTTACTAATGAATACGAATTAACATGGGCTTCGTAAATTCGTATTCATTAGTATTTCGTAGATAATGTGCGAAAAGTTATGTGCGCTTGATATGCTTTAAACAATTTTATGTTCATTACTTTATCATATACCCTAAAAAGATGGTTTTTGTTTTTATAGTTTTATCCAAATATTTTAAACAATGATAAAAATGGTAAAAGAAAAAAAAATTTTCGTTCTTGATACATCCGTAATTATTTATGATCACATGGCTGCTAAAAGCTTTCAGGAGCATGATGTAGTAATACCAATAACTGTTTTAGAAGAATTAGATAATTTCAAAAAGGGGAACGATACCAAAAATTTTGCTGCCCGTGAGTTTTCTCGCTATATAGATAAAATTTCAGTTGGCAATACTTTGCAGGACTGGATTGCTATCAATGGTAAAGGTCATGGATTGATAAAGATTGAGATGCATCAGGGATCAAAAATTGACGCGGAACAGATTTTTGGTGAGAAAAAAGCGGATCACCGCATTTTAAATACCGCCCTTTATGTTTCGGAACAATATCCTAACCGTAAAGTGATAATGGTTACCAAAGATATAAATCTGCGTATTAAAGCGAAATCGCTTAATTTGAACGCCGAAGATTATGAAACCGGAAAAATAAAAGATGTAAGTGAGCTTTATACCGGTTGCAGCGAGATTGAAAAAGTTCCAATCAACATTATCAATGAAATTTATGAGAAAGGATTTTGCGAAACTTCCGCCTTACTAAAAAAACAGAAGCCTGCGCCAAATCATTTTTTTATCCTGAAAAATGCCGCTAAATCGGTACTTGCAACGTATAGTCCTACAAAAGACACAATAGAGCGTATAAAAAAAGTAAGCGCTTTTGGTATTTCGCCGCAAAATGCTGAACAAGCTTTTGCTTTGGATGCGATACTTAATCCTGAGGTTAAATTAGCGACCCTTCAAGGCGTTGCCGGAACAGGAAAAACATTATTATCATTAGCCGGCGCATTGGAACAACGCAGAAATTTTCATCAGATTTATTTAGCGCGCCCTGTGGTTCCTTTAAGTAATAAAGATATTGGTTACCTGCCCGGAGATATTAAATCAAAGTTAAATCCATACATGGAGCCACTTTGGGATAACCTGAAATTTATTAAAGGACTGTTTAGCGAAAAAGACCGTGAGTTCAAACAAATTACTGAAATGGTGGAAAGTGAGAAGTTGGTTGTTTGTCCCTTAGCCTATATCAGAGGGCGTAGTTTATCAAATGTTTTTTTTATTGTTGATGAGGCACAAAACCTCACACCTCACGAAGTAAAAACGATTATTTCACGTGCAGGCGAAAACACAAAAATGATTTTTACAGGTGATATTTATCAAATTGATACTCCCTATTTAGATACGCAAAGTAATGGCTTGTCGTACTTGATTGATAAGCTGAAAGATCAACGTTTATATGCACATGTTACTCTTGAAAAAGGGGAACGATCGGAACTGGCAAATTTAGCGAATGAGTTTTTGTAGGTCGTATCTCCATGCTATATTTGCTATCTTAATTTGTGCAAATTTTTTTAAGGCTGGAAGCCTTGTTAAATCGGACTCTGTGGGACGCTTTGCCCAACACAGGATTTTACTTTCCTGTAACTTCCTTTAGTTTTATTTTCAGGCCGGGTAGTTTATTTTGAATGATGTCCCATACTATTTTTGGGTTTATACCAAAGTAATCATGAGCTGCAAAATTTCTGAAAGATTTGATTTTATACCATTCAATATCGTTGTGCTTTTCAAGAAAATCAGGACTTAGTTTTACAACCAATTCGGTTTTACAACCAATTCGCCAATCACAATAAAGTTCATCATAGATGCATCATAAACTTTTACATCCTTTTCAAATTCTTCCAATGATTGAATTGAACTATTGAAGCTTTCAATTTTCTCAACAATTTCGAGCATCAACAACAAAAGAGCTTCGTCACGTTCAAATATAGATGGCATCTTTTAAAATGTATTTCTTGAAATAAGATTTTATATATTTCTCTTCGCAAATATCAATTTCTCTGTTAAACTGTTTTTTCATCAGTTCATTTAATTCCCAATCTGAGTCAAATATATTTTTTGCATTGGGAGTTCTTTCAATCAACAAGTCAATATCGCTATCTTCTTTTTGCTCGTTTCTTGCAAACGAACCAAACACGCCTATTTTTGTAAGGTGAAAATGTTTTTGCAGATATTCTTTATTATCGAGTAAAAATTTTAATATGTCCTGTTTAGTAAGCATGGTGATAAATGTTGTTCAAAGATAGATAAAATAATTTCTTACATCGTTTTTTGCTTTCATGAAATTTATTTAAGGCTGGAAACCAGTGGGCAAAACCAACGTTTATATGCAATTTACCCTTGAAAAGGGGGAACGATCAGAACTCGCAAATTTAGCGAATGAGTTTTTGTAGATTTTAATTTTGAATAAATTTTAAAAGCTGTTCTGAGATTTTGGAACAGCTTTTTTTTATTTGACAATATGCTTTTGCCACGCCCGCAAAAGCCAACAGCAAGACCTTCAAGGTTTTTAAAACCTTGAAGGTCTAAATAAGGGAAATTTGTCGTACATCCCTTTTTATCATTTAACAAATAATTTAATACATTTGATTACAATTTAAAATGATAACGCAAAGTTTGGCAACAAAAAAACATCTACGCAAAATCATTATCCCAACCGCTTTTTTGATAAGCGGGCTATTCCTTTTCTCCTGCACCCGGCAACAGAACCAAACCACCGGCAATACCTTTTTACCGAAGGTAGTAGAAGCACATGGCTACATAGTGCCCAAAGACAGTATGGCTGTACCAAAAGTAATTTTGGTTGATGAAAAAAAACTAAAAAAAATACCTGTAGGCAAACCAAAGGTTGTATTAACAAACACCAATATACATATAGCAGGCACCCCAAAACTCATAACTATTAACTCAAAACTTTTAACTATTTGCACTCCCGGCACAGATACTTTCCTGCTCCCAAAAACAGTACCTGCCCTTGATACACCAAAATTAGCAGGCATACCCGAAGTTACCATTGCTAAAGACCCGCATATAAATGATAACAACCCACAATCCTTTTCGTCCTTTAGTAAACTACAAGGCTTAAAGCATAGTGCAATAGGTTGTATGCTGCAAGACAAAAGCGGAAATCTTTGGTTCGGCACGTATGGCGGTGGAGTAAGCAAGTATGATGGGAAATCCTTTACTCATTTTACCGATAAAGAAGGCTTAAGCAATAATACTGTTTGGAGTATATTGGAAGACAAAAGCGGAAATCTTTGGTTCGGCACG
>JAVHPE010000268.1:0-8252 GCA_036170475.1 Bacteroidia bacterium
ACTTATATAAACTCTAATGGAAAAAATTAAAAAAAAATTCCGAAATTTTACTACATTTAAGCAAATTTAAAATTATGGAATTTCTTGATTATTATAAAATTTTAGGCATTGATAAAAATGCATCCATCGATGATATAAAAAAAGCCTACCGTCAGTTAGCAAGGAAGTACCATCCCGATCTAAACCCCAATAATAAAGAGGCTAATAAACAATTCCAACAAATTAATGAGGCGAATGAAGTGTTGAGTGATCCTGAAACCCGTAAGAAATACGATAAATACGGTAAGGATTGGAAACACGGTGAGGAGTATGAAAAGGCTCAGCAATCGCAAAGACAATCAACTAATCAGGGTGGAGGAGAGCAATATTTCGGTGGAGGAACTGGGACTGAAGACTTTTCTGATATTTTCAATTCAATGTTTGGTGGCGCTAAAGGCGGCGGCAGGGGAGGGCGACAGTCAAAATTCAGGGGGCAGGATTTTAATGCCGAAGTGCAACTTAATTTGATTGATGCTTATCAAACCCAACAACAGACATTAACCGTAAATGGTAAAAATATTCGAATTACTATCCCTGCCGGTATTGAAAATGGGCAAACAATAAAAATTGCAGGACATGGTGGTCCGGGAGTGAATGGCGGTCCTGCGGGCGATTTATATATTAAATTTTCAATCCCTAGCGATTCTAAATTTAAACGTGAAGGAAATAATATTTATTCAACAGTTGATTTGGACCTATACATAGCCGTTTTAGGTGGTGAAATTACTGTTGATACTTTAAGCGGCAAGGTAAAATTGAAAGTTCCACCCGAAACACAAAACGGAACTAAAGTAAAGTTAAAAGGTAAAGGATTTCCTGTTTATAAAAATGAAGGACAATTTGGAGATTTATTTATAACCTATGTAGTTAAAATTCCAACTAATTTAACTGAAAAACAAAAAGTGTTATTTACTGAATTGTCGAAATCTTAATTTTTAAAATTTAAAGCCATGAAAACCGGACATTTAATTTCTACAGAAGAATTTTGTACAAATCACCAGATTGAAATTTCGTTTATCAGTTCATTACAGGAGTTCGGATTGGTAGAGGTCACAACAATTAAGGAATCATCCTATATTGACATTAACCAGCTTCAAAAATTAGAGAAAATTTTACGACTTTATTACGACCTGGATATTAATATAGAAGGCATTGACGCCATCACTCATTTATTAAATCGGGTAAATGATATGCAGAATGAAATTACCGCGCTTAAAAACAGGTTGAGTTTATATGAAGATGATGAATTGTAAAATGTTTTTTGATAATAATACTCTTTGAAAAATACATTGGAAGCTTTCCCCTGACAGGGTTCCAAACCCTGTTAGGGGTTATTAATAATACTTTTTGAAAAACATAGTGGTTGCAGATCCCCTGACAGGGTTCCAAACCCTGTTAGGGGTAATTAATTTAAAAGAACTTGAATTCAAATCAAATAATAATTATTGGTGGCGGCGCAGCCGGATTTTTCGCAGCCATTAATTCTGCACAACTTCCCGCTAATTGCAGTGTAACTATATTAGAAAAAAGCTCAAAGCTACTTTCAAAAGTTCTTGTTTCAGGGGGCGGACGCTGTAATCTTACAAACGCCTGTTTTGATAATTCTTTGCTCATAAAAAATTATCCTCGTGGAGAAAAAGAGTTGCGTAATGCCTTTAGTCGATTCTCTGTAAAAGATACCATAAAATGGTTTGAACAACGGGGAGTCGAACTTAAAACAGAAGCCGATGGCAGAATGTTCCCTGATACAGATAAGTCCGAAACCATCGTTAATTGCCTGATGCAGGAAGCTGAAAAAGCAGGAGTAAAAATAAAATTGAATGTAGAGATAACAGAAATTCTAAAAAATGGGAATAATTCATTTACATTAAAAGCCAAGGATGGCGATACATTTGAATGTGATAAATTAATTATTGCCACTGGCGGAAATTCAAAAGATGCAGCTTATGACTGGCTAAAAAAATTAGGACATACTATCATTAAACCTGTTCCCTCTTTATTTACATTTAATATTCCAAATAATCCAATTACCCAATTGATGGGTGTTTCAGTTCCTCATGCAAAAGTTCGGATAGGAGAACACAAATTAGAAACGGAAGGACCATTATTAATAACCCATTGGGGAATGAGTGGACCTGCTATATTGAAAGCATCCGCCCGGGGCGCTCGAATGTTAAGCGATTTGAACTATAATTTTACAGTTTTAATAAATTGGTTACCCCAATATAACGAAGAAAAATTACGCATTGAGTTTGCGAATCAACGTGCTGAAAACCCTGCAAAACTGGTAATAAATAATTGTCCTCTTGAATTACCAAAACGCCTTTGGGAATATTTTGTAAATAAAGCTGCAATTACAGAAACTACCCGTTGGGCTGATTTACCAAAAAAAAGTTCAAATATTTTCATCAGCATTATTATCAGGGATGAATACAAAGTGCAGGGCAAAACTACTTTCAAAGAAGAGTTTGTTACTTGTGGCGGTATCAGTCTCAAAGAAATTGATTTCTCAACCATGCAAAGTAAATTGATTCCTAATCTTTATTTCGCAGGTGAAATTATGGATGTAGATGGCATAACCGGTGGTTTCAATTTTCAAAATGCATGGACTACCGGATGGATAGCTGCACAGAGTGAAAAATAGTAATTTTTTCTCTCCAAAACAATCTATAATTTAGGAGTTAAATCTCAAAAAATATTTTAATTTTGCAAGAATACTAATTTCTACTAAAATAAACAGACATGCCAACACTAACTATGAAATACCCTGAAATAAAAAATTATGTGGGAGGAAAATTGGTTCCTACTACCACTAATAAATACCTTGATGTAATATCTCCGATTGATGGAAGTATAATCTCAAAAGTTCCTCTTTCATCAAAAGAAGATTTAAACCAAGCAGTGATTGTTGCAAAAAAAGCGTTTGAAACATGGTCTAAAACTCCAATTAAAGAGCGTGTTCAGGTGTTTTTCAGATATAAAACATTGTTGGAAAAACACATGTTTGAATTATCACAATTGGTGCAGGAAGAAAATGGAAAAACATTAGATGAAGCAAAAGCGGAAGTTGAAAAAAGTATCGAATTAACTGAATTTGCTTGTTCGCTTCCTCAATTGATTGGTGGTGAAGTATTAGAAGTTAGCAAAGGTGTTGAATGCCGTACTGACCGTGTACCTGTTGGTGTTGTGGCCTGCATTGTTCCTTTCAACTTCCCAAGCATGGTTCCAAACTGGACCATTCCAAATGCTATCGCTCTGGGAAATACTATGATTTTAAAGCCATCAGAGGCGGTACCTTTAAGTTGCTTAAGGATTGTTGAACTTTTAAAAGAAGCAGGGTTACCTAATGGTGTGTTAAATATTGTAAATGGCGATCGTGAAATTGTGGAAGCTATCTGTGATCATCCTGGAATAGAAGCTGTTTCATTTGTTGGATCTACTAAAGTTGCAAAAATTGTGTATGCAAGAGCCACATCAAATTACAAAAGAGCCTTGGCTTTAGGTGGTGCCAAAAATCATTTGATAGTGTTGCCTGATGCTCATCCATCCATGACTGCATCCAATGTTGCCGCATCCATGTCGGGCTGTGCCGGACAACGTTGTATGGCTGCCTCGGCTATGATTGCTGTGGGGAATGTGGATAGCATCATCGCTCAGATTTGTGTGGAAGCAAAAAAAATAATACCGGGAGATAACCTCGGTCCTGTTATTTCACTAGCTGCAAAAAAACGAATTGAAAATTATATTACCGAAGCAGAAAAACAAGGAGCTAAAATTTTGCTCGATGGCAGAAACTGCGTTGTTAAAGGAAAAGAAAATGGTTTTTATGTCGGACCTACTGTCATTGATTTTGTAACCCCTGCAATGAGTGTTGCTAAAGAAGAAATTTTCGGACCGGTAATTTCTATCCTTAGAGTAAAAAATGTGGATGAAGCTCTCGCGATTGAAAATGCAAGCCCTTATGGCAATGCAGCCGCTGTTTTTACGCAAAGTGGCGGAATGGCACGTTATGTTATTGATCGTGCTAGTGCCGGCATGATTGGAGTTAATATAGGAGTTCCCGTACCAAGAGAACCTTTTTCTTTCGGCGGTTGGAACGATTCAAAATTTGGAGCAGGCGATTTAACCGGCAAAAGCTCCATTGAGTTCTGGACAAAATTGAAAAAAACTACTACCAAATGGAATGCAGAAGCAAAGACTAATTGGATGAGCTAAGGAAATTTAAAATGAATTGATAATTGAGAATTGACAATTGTGAATTCTTAATTGTGAATTCTTAATTATTAATAGTTAATTAAAAAAAATTATGAGCGCAAAAACAAAAGTAAAAGCATTGACAGAATCTGAAAAAGTACTTCAAAACAGCTTGGATTATACTTTATTTTCCTGGAGTAAACAAAAAGGGCTTTCGCCTATTGCTGTAAAAAGTGCGAAAGGGGTATATCTGTATGATTACGATGGCAAACGCTATATTGATTTTTCAAGTGGTTTGATGAATGTAAATATAGGTCATGGCAATCAACGTGTAACGGATGCCGTTGTTAAACAAATGCAGGAGGTTAGTTATGTTACTCCCGGCTGTATTACAAAAGTACGTGGCGATTTAGGGAAGAAATTAGCCTCCATAACTCCCGAAGGAATGAGTAAAGTTTTTTATACTGTATGTGGCGCTTCAGCTAACGAAAATGCAATTAAACTGGCGAGATTATATTCAGGACGACATAAAATTATTACCCGTTATCGTTCTTACCATGGCGCTTCATCAGGCGCTTTAAGTGCTGGAGGAGATCCAAGAAAAATTCCCGTTGACAGCCAGCAATTACCTAATTTTGTTCATGTTGAAGATCCTTATTGTTATCGGTGCCCTTTTGGTCAAAAATTTGGCGACTGTAAATATGAGTGCGTAAGCCATATTGAAAGAGTGATAGAATTTGAAGGACCCGGGAATGTTGCTGCAATTATGATGGAGGGTGAAAGCGGTAGTAGCGGTTGCATTAAATACCCGAAAGATTATTTTAGAAAACTAAGAGCTATTTGTGATAAGCATGGTATTCTGTTAATTGTGGATGAAGTAATGAGCGGCTTTGGCAGGACGGGAAAATGGTTTGGTATCGATAATCACGGAGTAATACCTGATATGATCGCGACCGCTAAAGGCATTACAGCCGGTTATATCCCTTTTGGCGCATTAATAGTAAGTGATAAAATTGCTGCTTATTATGATGATAAACCTTTGATGTTAGGGCTTACCTATTCTGCTCATGCAGTAGCTTGCGCCGCAGCATTGGAAGTGTTGAAAATTTATGAAGACGAAAATATGATTGCAAACGCTGCTGCAATGGGTAAATACGTTGATAGCAGAATGGAAGAAATGAAGCTTAAACACAAATCCATTGGAGATTTCAGAAACACCGGTTTATTTGGTTGTATTGAGTTGGTGAAAAACAGAACTACCAAAGAACCTATGGCTCCATTCAATGCTAAACCCGATGAAATGGTTATTATGAATAAAGTTGCTGCCAAAATAAAGGAACTCGGTATGTACACTTTCGTGAGATGGAATTATATTTTTATTGCTCCTCCTTTATGTATTACTAAAGACCAGATTGATGAAGGATTAGCAATTATTTCTCAGGCGATTTCTATTGCCGATGAGTATTGCAATTAAGGCTAACTCGTTTTAATCTGGTGAATTCCTCGAGGCTCTGCCTCGGGGCTATTTATTCAAACCGTTGAAGAAAAACCGCAAACAATAAAAGTAGTGAAAAATTAAACATGATTTCCTAGCATCTTCACGCACTTCCAAACAATATTCAAATCATTTTCAACTTTATAATCTTTGGAGTATGCCAAATGCAAACGATTTCGTAGATCTGAATTTATGCTGACTTTTTTTAGGGCGTCAGTAGGAGAGAGAACCGAGGATTTTAATTTAGGTAAATGCTCGTGCGCATCATTTCCATAACCTACCCATGATTTAAAGTTGAATAGCACTATGAAACTATTTTTCAGAAAACCAATTTTATTGTTTTGAAATAAAATTAAAATTGGGGAGATTGCAATAAATAACAAACTTAAAAGTATATCAAACAAACGTTTACTGCGTTTGTTTTTCGGTTTGCTGATAGAATTTACATCAATAATATACAAATCACCGGCAGTGTCAATAGAGTTACTTCCAATGATAGAGAGGCTCTCGGGAGGAGCAATTTTAAAGTCCACATCGGCGGAAACGAGTGTGTGCATATAATCAATAATCTCCTGGGATGAAATATCACGGGAACAAAATATGACTTCATTTATCTTATAAATCGCGATTACTTCTTCTATCTGGTTGATATTACCGACATAATTAATATGATTAGTCCCGGTATCATCAGCGCTTATAAAACCAAGAAAACTGGTGTTGATACTTGTTTGTTTAAGCAATTCGTTTACACGTTCAAACTCTTCTTGTTTACCAATGATTGCGATTCGGTTGCTTTTATCAGGATTCAGGTTGAATGATTTTAAACCTGAAGTATGCAGCATTAATCTCGAAATTAAATAGGATAATAATACCCATCCCATTCCCAATAAAATTAATGCACGTGAAAAGCGATACGCTTCCGGTAATAAAGAATATCCAATTAAAATTATTCCTGTTCCTATGATTACTCCACGTAAAATTTGGAATAATCGTATAGGTTTGTCATATCCGCCGCTAAGGAAAATAGTGAACATCCAGATGAGAATGTAGGATGTGAAAGCTACAGCAACGAGAGAATCAGAATAGGAGCCTCCTTCAATAAATTTAATATTTTTCCCGTATTGATTTTTAATAAACAATAATCCTATCATAATTATTGTAAAATCAAAAGCAGGTAATGCGATGGATTTTATAAATCGTATGCTTATTGCAACTCCTGCACGCAGGTATATCGCAATATTGATGAGGATGGAAAATAATTTCGCGTTGTTTTGTGAAAAATGTTTTTGTGCAAAAATTAACATTGCTTTGTAAAAAACTATTACATAGTTCACACTGCTTTTCTTGGTGCTTTCCCCCTTATAATGGATGATGCGTGTTTCGGGGAAATAGTAATTTTTGTAACCGCCTAAAATAATCCGGTAGGATAAATCTATATCTTCGCCATACATAAAAAATGTTTCATCCAGCAAACCAACTTTATCCAATGTGGTTTTGCGCAATAACATAAAAGCGCCGGCAAGAATATCTACTTCATGAATTTTATCTTCATCTAAAAAGCCCAGATGATATTTCCCAACTATTTTTGATTTAGGAAAAATTTTAGATAGTCCAATCATTTTATAAAATGCCACTGCGGGAGTCGGCAAACCACGTTTAGATTCGGGTAAAAATCTTGCTCTTCCATCCAGCATTTTCACGCCTAAGCCTCCGGCATCGGGATTTGAATCCATGAAAGCGATAATTTTTTCGAAGGTATCTTCTTCAACAACGGTGTCAGGATTCAACAGCAATATGTATTCTCCTTTTGAAATTTTTATTGCCTGATTATTGGCATAAGAAAATCCGGTGTTCTTTTTGTTTTCTATTAATTGAACTCCGGTATTGGCAAAGCGGGCCTTCAGCATTGCTATAGAACCATCCACAGAATTATTATCCACCACAAAAATTTCGGTGCTGACATTCTTTGCCGCTTTAAGCACGGAATGTAAGCACTGCTCCAGAAAGTGCTGTACGTTGTAATTGACAATGATTACGCTTAATTTCAAAGGATGTGCTGATTAGTTGATGTGCTAATACTAAATGATGTGCTGATTAGATGATGTGCTGATGTGCTGATTTTTTCATGTATTAATGTAGTGATTTTTTGTTGAAGAAATTATTTTACTCAGAACTTTTATGATACTTTCAATTTGCTTTAGAAGATTATCACAATTGGGGTAATTTTTTGAATGTTGGCATAGAAGTAACTAGTATTTTGTTTCTTCCGCTTCCTTAGCGGATATTTTAAGCTTATGAACAAAATCCGCCTTGCTCTCGGCGTGTTGTGATTCATTGATATTAGCTCCGATACCTGTTCCGCTTCGGAATAATTGATTTGATAAATTATATTTTTTTTGCTCCTCTAATTGTTCCGTATAAACTACAATATCTAATGAAAACCGGAATGCTAAATCTACGATCAAATTCTTTTTCTCAGTATCATTATTATCCTCAATCATAAGATTTAATTATATCAGTTCAT
>JAVHPE010000269.1:0-30633 GCA_036170475.1 Bacteroidia bacterium
AAAGAAGGAAGGTAAAATAAATTCTAATTATATTGTATGCCATGCTTCTCTATAGTAAATTTTGGTTTTCGACATTTTTTGTGCTGTGGAGCAAAATTTTAGTTTCTTCTTCGTGCAACGTTTCCAGTAAATTTCACATCCTTCTTTTGTTTAGAACACCTAAATTTGTTATATATTTGAGGGGATAATGTTTGTTCGTGATAGAACATCGCCCAAAACAGATGAATAGAATTTGTTTTATGAAAAAAAAGTATTTCAACTGTATAATTGCTCTTGTATTTTTATTGTCGGTATTTCCCTTTTTTTCATTTGCCCAGCTGGATACTGTCCATTGGATTCCACCTTTGCATTCAAGGGATAATGCCCAGGTAAATGATCATTACGTATATTTATCAACTCCTAAAACAAACTCTTTTGTAGTAACTATAAAAGATGGTGCTGGTAATATTCTGGCAACTCCTTCCATTGATAATGCAAACCCTTTTAAATATACAGTTGGAAATGGACAGACTTCCGGAAGTCCCGTGTTTGTTCCTATTGATAGTCTTAATAAAGTGCTAACGCGTAGTGGTTTACTATTTACAGCAAACGAAGTCTTTTATGCCAATTTAAGAGTTCAGTCCGGTTCTCAGGCAGATTGCCTGACAGCCAAAGGTACTGCGGCATTGGGAACCACATTCAGGGTGGGGGGATTTCCACAGGTACTTGATGCTGGAACAAGGGATTTTACTGCAGGGATTATGGCAAGGGATTCAAATACTACTGTTACCATTAGTGGCTACAATTCAGGTGTTTTGTTTGCCGGTGTACCTTATGTTTCAACACCCTCCATTACTGTGATATTAAATCAGGGGGAATGTTATGTTATTTCGGGATATACAAATACTGCCGCGAATCTCAGCGGGTTCATCGGTGCTTTAGTACAAGCTGATAAACCTATTATTCTGAACAATGGAAATATGCTTGGAACTATCGCTAATAACGGAAGTCAGGATATCGGAATAGACCAAAGTGTTCCTATTGAAAAGGTTGGCAAAAACTATATTCTGATTGAAGGGAATGGCAATTCGGATATGGAGGAGCCTATTGTAATAGCTCATTATAACAATACCGGAATTTTTATTAATGGCAATGCTGTTCCCATCGCAACTATAAATGCAGGTCAGTATTATCTTGTTCCGAATTCAAATTATCAGGGTTCTCCCCACCGAAATATGCACATACACACTTCGGAACCGGCATATATGTATCAGGCATTGGCGGGATCAACCTCTTATGCAACAGGTGGTTTGAATTTTATTCCACCCTACAATTGTTATTTGCAGGATACCATCGATCAGATACCTTTTGTAGATAAGATTGGCGCAACATCCTATACCGGTGGTGTTATGGTTTTTACCAAACAAGGTGCAACCCTTAAAATAAACGGTGTGACCCAAACAGGTGCAGTACCTGTATTATCAGCCCCTTGGGTAACTTACAAAATTCTTGGGCTTACGGGGAATATAAAAATAACTTCGACAAGTGGTGTTGCGGCTGGTATTTTTGGCGCCAGTGGTGCGGCTGGATACGCCGGGTATTTTTCCGGATTTTCTGATGTTCCAATGCCTACAACGTATTCTTATGCCACCTATACTGATACCTGTGTTTCTTTCCCGATTGATTTCGTTGCATACTATGATGGCGCTATCGATTCTTTGATGTGGGATTTTGGTGATCCCGGTTCAGGTTCAAATGATACTTCTTCTCTACAAAACATTACCCACACCTTTAGTGCAGCCGGTAATTATGATGTTAAACTAATTGTTTTCAGGTGTGAAAACGATACTGTAATTCATAAAATCAGAGCATTTTCCATTCCAATAGCCGGTTTTTCAACAGCCGATGTTTGTTATAAGGATTCAGTCTATTTTACAAACACTTCCATAGTTGACACATCTTCATTAAATGATGTTTACCAGTGGAATTTTGGTGATGGCAGCCCGACAAGTAATCTGAAAAATCCTGCGCATTATTATTCCAATCCAGGTACTTATACCGTTACCTTAATTGTTACATGCGGATGTTCTGATACAGCTACTGCTGTTGTAAATGTATTCGATGCACCCGTTTCTGCTTTCACATTCAGCAATAATTGTTCAGCAGATTCGATACTGTTTACAAACACATCTCAAAACCCAACAATGGGAAGTACTGCAAGTTGGTCTTGGGATTTTGGTAATGGTTCTCCTTCAATTACCCAGACCCCGCCTTTAGCGGGGTTAGGGGTGTTGTATGCGGCTTCCGGGAACTATCAGGTTACCATAATTACTTATTCTTCCAATCTTGGTTGTTCCGATACACTAAAAGACACAGTTACTGTATTCCCTATGCCTATTGCCAACTTTGGTTTTACGGATGTTTGTTTAAATACATCCATGAGTTTTTATGACATGTCATTTATTGCAAGTGGTTCTATCGCAAGCTGGTCATGGGATTTTGGTGATGGTACCCCCATGGGGACTACCCAACTTCCTATACATAATTATGCAAATCCGGGCACATACACTGTTTCTTTAATGGTAACAACTAACAATGGATGTAAGGATACTGTTGTAAAAACTGTGATAGTCCACCCTCTGCCAGATGCTCAGTATAGTACTGCAAATGTTTGTGATGGAGCCAGCGTTCAATTTTTAGATTCATCAATAATATCAACTCCTGATATGATACAAACCTGGGATTGGAATTTTGGTGATGGAACTCCTGTTTATAATAACCAAAACGCTTCACATCCTTATTCGGCTGCTGGATCCTATACCGTTCAATTGTTGGTTATTTCTGATTTCGGTTGTTCCGATTCCATTACTAAAACAGTTCTCGTTCATCCTAATCCTGTTGCGAATTTTAATAATACCAGTGTTTGCCATACTAATGCTACACAATTTACAGATAGTTCCACTACTACTTTTGGGAGCATTAGCAACTGGTCATGGGACTTTGGCGATGGGAGCCCTCTTAATAATACCCAAAGTCCTTCCTTCCTATATGCCAATGCGGGAATTTACAATGTTACTTTAATTGTTGACAATAGTTTTGGATGTGGGGATACTATTACAAAACCAGTTCAGGTATATTTTAATCCTATAGCGGATTTCACTAATAGTAATGTATGCTTTGGAGATTCCATGTATTTTATCAATGCTTCATCTGTTGACACCTCTACCTCAATAGCTGGTTATTTGTGGGTGTTTGGCGATAACGGACCTACAAATAGTTTGCAAAATCCAAGTCATTATTATTCAGGAGCAGGAACATTTACAGTTACATTAATAACAACTACTACTGACGGATGTTCCAATGCAAACAGCGCAATTGTAAAAGCATTTGATTCTCCTACCTCCGCATTTATATTCAGCAATACCTGTTTAGTTGATTCCGCGGTATTTACTAATACTTCTGTTAATCCTATCATGGGCAGCATAGCAAGCTGGTCATGGGATTTTGGTGATGGTTCTCCTTTGCTTACCCAGACCCCGCCTTTAGCGGGGTTAGGGGTGTTGTACGCTTCTCCCGGGAATTATCAGGTTACCTTAATTACATATTCATCCAATCTCGGTTGTTCAGATACGTTAAAAGACTCAATTACTGTATTTCCTGTGCCTGTTGCCAATTTTAGTTTTTCCGATGTATGTTTAAATCAAGCGATAAATTTCAACGATTCATCAACTGTTTCCAATGGCAGTATAGTAAGCTGGTCGTGGGATTTTGGTGATGGCAGTCCAATAGTTACTCTTCAGAATCCAATTTACACCTACTCAACCCCGGGAACATATATTGTTTCTTTAATAGTTGCAACAAACAATAGTTGTATTGACTCGATAACAAAAAGTGTGGTAGCGCATCCCTTACCAATTGCGCAATATAGCGCATCTAATGTTTGTGATGGAAGCAGTATTCAATTCAATGATTTATCAAACATCCTTCCAACAGACACAATTCAATTCTGGACATGGAATTTTGGCGATGGAACCCCATCGGACAGTAGCCAAAACACATCACATCTATATGCTACAGCGGGTTCTGACACGGTTCATTTAGTTGTTGTTTCTAATTTTGGTTGTATGGATTCAATCAGTAAAATAAGTATTATTAATCCAAATCCAGTTGTGAATTTTATGACACAGGATACGATAGGTTGTGAACCTTTGTGTGTTAGTTTTCAAAATTTATCAACTATTGCAACTGGGTTTAATGCCTCTAGCATTTGGAATTTTGGCGATGGTAGTCCTACAAGTAATTCGCTGATCCCTGTTCATTGTTACAGCAACGATTCCGTTTATTCGCCGAATTATTTCAATGTTACTTTAACCGTTACCTCGGATAGTGGCTGTATTACAATGAAATCTAAAAATAATTATATCACGGTATATCCTAATCCGAATGCGTACTTTACAGTTCAGCCACAAACAACAACCATTACCGACCCCGTTATTTCAATAACAAATTTAACAACAGGCGGTAATTTCTGGAACTGGAATTTTGGAGATGCCGATACTTCTTCTGTTTTTAATCCATCGTCACATACTTACCCGGATACCGGCATTTACATCATTACATTAATTACATCCACTCAATATGATTGCGCAGACACAATGTATCAAACGATTGTTATAGAACCGGATTTTTTATTTTATATACCAAATGCCTTTACACCCAATGACGATGGGGTAAATGACACCTTCTACGGTAAAGGGATTTTTATTACTGATTATGAAATGAGTATATTTGATCGTTGGGGAAATTTGATTTTCTATTCTGATGATATTAATAAACAATGGGATGGCAAAGCCAACCACGGGACAGAAATCGCACAGGAAGATGTTTACATTTATTCATTTAAAGTGACTGATTTTAAGAAAGGAAAGCATAACTATAAAGGGATTGTAACGTTGCTGAGGTAAAAGGATCTATGAAAAAGATAAAAGATAAAATTGGCAAGAACCAACTCCCTCTCCGGAGTTTATCCCGACATTGGAGGGAGAGAGGGCTGGGGAGAGGTATTTTGTTTTTCTTCATCTTAATAATAGTAAGTCGCGCAGGTGCACAAACGATTTCCTACACCATCCCAGATATAGGGTCTTCGGGGCAGACTACCTATATTGAAATTATTGGTACATACAATCAAAATGGAAATTTTGGCGCGGATGGAATTTATGCTAATAATGCGGGAGATATAGTTCGTGTTGTCTGCGCCAATAGCGCTGATACGAACAAAATTAAAATCGGACCAGTTTGTGTAAGTTGGAATGGCAAAATGATATCTACACAAGTATTTGTAATGCCGGGGATAAATCCCAATTCCAATAACTGGCAGCTTCTTTCAGCCGCTTATCAGATTCCTTTGCAAGTGGTATTGAATAATTCCAGTTTTTCCAATACTGATATTTTTTACATTGTTCAGCCACAGCCTGCAATTATAACTTCCGGTGCTGTTAATCTTGGCGGTGGTGGTTCAGGAGGTATACGTTCCCGCAGAGGAGCCATGATAGTAGATAATTTTGTGCTGAACAGTGGGGCAAATGTAACTGTCAGTACTGCCGATTGCGATCCAACAACAGCCGGGAATCAGGGTTTCTTGCCAATACATGTTATCAGCAGGGGAACTGTTTTTATAGATAACGGAGCCTCTGTTTCCGTGAATGCTCCTGGTAGTCAGAATCCTGATGGAGGTCCCGGTGGTGGTGGTGGTGGAACTGAATCATGGACAAATAACTCTACTTGCGCCGGAGGACCTAATATAGCAGGGTCCGGCTTTACAGGAGGTGGTACAGAGAAAGCATGTTGTTCTGAAGCTCCTGGAGCAGGAACGGGTTCAGGAAGCAATTGTCTGGGCTGCGGGGGAAAGAGTTTAAATGGGGTGCCGGGAGGCGAAGGAAGTGCTGTATGCCATGATGCAGATGATGGTGCGGGAGGAACAGGTCATCCATTTGGCAGTAGTGGCGTTAATAGCACAGGACCAGGTGGATATGGTGGTGGCAGCGGCTGGTCAGCATATGCCGGTGGAGGTAATGCTTCAGATGGAACAGCCTATGCGGCAGGTTCGCAGGGAAAAGCGAATGGTAACGCCGAGTTAACTCCTTTTGCCGGTGGTGGCGGTGCAAGTGGTGGTGTTGCAGGACCAGGAACTACGCGTGGCGGTGGCGGCGGTGGTGGTGGCGCCTTATCCTTACATGCTTATTACTCTGCAGGGTTACAATCATCCGGACAAGTTAATTCCAATGGTGGAAATGGAGTATTGGGTGCAACCGGATACAGAGGCGGAGGTGGGGGATCGGGAGGAACAGTCCTACTCAGCGGAAAACTCAATTCCACTGGAACAGGAGCTATATCAGTAACTGGAGGTGTAGGTGGCATAGGAACCGGTGGGCAAGGCGGTAGTGGTGGAGCAGGCAGAGTAAGAATTGATGGTCCTTTTACTTCAACTCCTGCAATAAGCCCTGCGCCCGGGGTTAACAGTTCTTCCTCATACAAAGGTCCAAGCACTGACACATCGCATTTTGTAGCAAGATCCTTTACATTGACGGGTACAGGTAACGGACAGGCAATCCGAATTTATATAAAACCAATTACAAAGCCATGGCAGCTTTTAACAACATTGAGCGGTTATGGAACAGCTTGGACTCAAAATATTGTTCTGCCATGTCCGGATACTTTGTTCCTTATTGCGGTTGCTCAAAATGTCCCCTCTCCAAGCTCTACCCAATATACTGCCGAACCAGCATGGGCTTTTTCACAGGCAGCAACAAATATTTTGATTGTTAAAAACGCTTTGAAAGCCCACGCAGGAGATGATGTATCAATATGTCCTGCCTCCTGCATTGCTATTGGCGGGGCACCATCAGCAACCGGAGGAGTTCCTCCTTATACCTATTTATGGTCTCCGATAACCGGATTGAATAATTCCCTATTGGCTAATCCCACAGCTTGTTTGCTGACTAATACTACATACGCTCTCAAGGTAACAGATTCTTCCGGTTGTTTTCATATTGATACAGTAAATGTCAGAACGTATCCTAAACCAACAGCTAAATTATTTTTTACCAATGTTTGTTTAAATCAGACAATGAATTTTAGTGATTCATCTACCTTCGCTATTGATAGTATTGTAAGTTGGTCATGGGACTTTGGTGATAGTACACCTTTAAACCCAATTCAGAATCCGAGTCATACGTATACAACCCCCGGAACATATACTGTTTCCTTAATTGTTGCAACCAACCATAGTTGTAAAGATACGATTACGAAAAGTGTGGTGGTACACCCTCTTCCTAATGTTCAATTTACTACAGCAAATGTTTGTGATGGAACCAGTGTTCAATTTACAGATTCGTCAAACATCATCTCAACGGATACCATACAATCCTGGACATGGGATTTTGCCGATGGTAGTTCGCTTAACAATAATCAAAATACATCTCATCTATATTCTGCAGCAGCATCTTATGCGGTTCAATTATTAGTTATTTCTAATTTTGGTTGTCCCGATTCTATTACTAAAACAGTAATTGTTCATCCTAACCCAATTTCGAATTTCAATAATACCAGTGTTTGTCATCTTAATTCTACCCAATTTACTGATAGTTCCACTACCGCCTTAGGAACCCTTAGCTCCTGGTTATGGAATTTTGATGATGCAAGCCCTCTGAATAATACTCCAAGTCCTTCTCATCTTTATGCCAATGAAGGAAACTATACTGTTACTTTAATTGTAAACAATAGTTTTGGCTGTGCTGATACGGCCTCAAAGTCCGTTCCTGTTTATTTTAATCCTATTGCCGGTTTTACTTATAGTGATGTCTGTTTTAAAGATTCCATGCATTTTGTAAATACTTCTTCTGTTGATAACTATACTTCTATTTCTTCCTATTCATGGGTATTTGGCGATGGAAGTGCGACAAATAATTTATTAAATCCAGCTCATTATTATTCCAATGCGGGAACAGATACAGTTACTATGATAGCAACTACAGCGGACGGATGTTCTGATACTTCAGCCGCTGTGGTGAAGACTTTTGATCCCCCTGCTTCGGTATTCAGCTTCAATGACATTTGTCTATATGATTCTGCGCATTTTGTTAATACCTCAACCAGCCCAACAATGGGTAGTATAGCAAGCTGGTCATGGAATTTTGGTGATGGTTCTCCTTTGAACACCACCGTTTGGAGCCCAAGCCATATTTTTTCAAATTCAGGGAATTACCCGATTACATTGATTACTGTTTCTTCTAATCTTGGTTGTCCGGACACCCAGCAGACTGCAATTATAGTGCCTCCTACTCCTGTTGCCAATTTTGGTTTTACCGATGTTTGTTTAAATACCTCTATGAATTTTTATGACATGTCATTTATTGCAAGTGGTTCTATCGCAAGTTGGTCTTGGGACTTTGGTGATAGCACATCCATGGGGACTACCCAACTTCCTGTACATAATTATTCCAATCCGGGCACATACACTGTTATCTTAATAGTAACCACTAACAACGGTTGTAAAGACACGATAACAAAAAATGTAGTGGTGCATCCTTTACCCAGTGTATATTTTAATGCCTTAGATGTATGCGACAATAATCCTGTATATTTCAATAATTTTTCTTCCATCCCGTTAACGGATACTATACAATCCTACATCTGGGATTTGGGTGATGGTAGCCCTCTTAACAATAACCAAAGTTTTTCACACCTTTATTTCGTTTCAGGTTCTTATTCAGTAAAATTGATAGTTGTCTCCAATTTCGGTTGCTCTGATTCTATTACAAAAACAGTAATTGTTCATCCAAACCCTGTTGCGAATTTCAGTAATTCAAGTGTTTGTCATACCAATACCACACAATTCACTGACAGTTCCACCACAACTTTGGGAACCATGAGTACATGGTCATGGAACTTTGGTGATGGCAGTCCGTTGAATAGTACAACAAGCCCTTCCCACTTATATGCCAATGCCGGAAATCATACTGTTACTTTAATTGTAATGAACAGCTTTGGATGTAAGGATACTATTACAAAACCTGTCAAAGTGTATTATAATCCGGTTGCAGGTTTTACTTTTAATGATGTTTGTTTAGGAGATACCATGCATTTTACCAATACTTCTTCTGTTGATAACTCCACTTCAATTACTAAGTATTTATGGATATTTGGAGATGGAAGTACCACAAGTAGCTTACAAAATCCAAATCATTATTATTCCAGTGCGGGAACATATACTGTTACTTTAATTGTTACAACTATCGATAGCTGTACAAATGCAATTACACATACGGTAAATGTCTTTGACAGACCAACATCTGCATTCACAGTAAACAATACCTGTTTATATGATTCTGCGCTATTTACTAACACATCTGTTAATCCTATTATGGGCAGCATAGCAAGCTGGTCATGGGATTTTGGGGATGGTTCACCTTTGTTAACCCTGACCCCGCCTTTAGCGGGGTTAGGGGTGTTATACGCTGCTCCAGGGAACTATGAGGTTACCTTGATTGCGTATTCCTCCAATCTGGGTTGTTCAGATACCTTGAAAGATTCCATTACAGTATTTCCTCTGCCAGTTGCTGATTTTAATTTTGACAACGTATGTTTATACCAGACCACAACATTCACTGATTTATCAACAGTACCAAGTGGCAGCATAACAAGCAGAACCTGGAATTTTGGTGATGGCACCACACCAAATTTTAATCCCAATCCAACACATATTTTTGCAAACGCCGGTCCTTATACTGTTTCTTTGATTATAACCACCAATAATGGTTGTAAAGACACGATGATAAAAACTGTGGTGGTACATCCAGTACCGGATGCACAATTCAGCGCTACAAATGTTTGTGAAGGAAACATTACACAGTTTTATGATTTATCAACTATTCCAACAACAGATACATTGCAATCCTGGACATGGAATTTTGGCGATGGCAGTCCATTAAGCAGTAATCAAAATCCTTCACACTTATATGCAGCAGTGGGTTCAGATACAGTTCAGCTCGTGGTTATTTCCAGCTTTGGTTGTGAGGATTCAATCAGTAAAATAAGTGTAGTAAACCCCAACCCTGTTGTGATTTTTTCAACTCCTGATACTATTGGTTGTGAACCATTGTGCGTTAATTTTCAAAATTTATCCACTATTGCAACAGGTTTTAATGCAAGCAGAATATGGAATTTTGGCGATGGCAACGCATCAAGCATTTTGCTGAATCCTGTTCATTGTTACCACAATGATTCTGTTTATTTACCTAATTCTTTTAATGTTACATTAACAGTTACTTCGGATAGCGGATGTGTCAGCACTTTATCTAAAAATAATTTTATTACCGTATATCCTAATCCTAATGCAAGTTTTACGGTTCAGCCACAAACAACAACCATTACTGACCCGGTTATTTCAATTACAAATTTAACAACAGGCGGTAATTTCTGGAACTGGAATTTTGGAGATGCTGATACCTCTTCACTTTTTAATCCCCCATCACATACCTATCCGGATACCGGCATTTACATCATCACATTAATTACATCCACTCAATACAATTGTGCGGATACCATGCTTCAAACCATTGTTATTGAACCGGATTTTTTATTTTATATACCGAATGCCTTTACACCTAATGATGATGGGGTAAACGACTTCTTTTTTGGGAAAGGTATTTTTATTACTGACTACGAAATGAGTATCTTTGATCGTTGGGGAAATCTGATTTTCTATTCCGATGATATTAATAAACAATGGGATGGCAAAGCAAACCATGGAACTGAAATTGCACAACGGGATGTTTATATTTATTCATTTAAAGTTACAGATTTTCAAAAGAAAAAACATAATTACAAAGGCATTGTTACATTGGTAAGATAATACCTCTCCATTAATCCCTCTCCACAGGAGAGGGGCAACAGGTGAGTTTCTTAAAAAAAACAAAAAGAGAATAGAAAAAAGGATCTATGAAAAAGAGAAAAGATAAAACTGGCAGGAACCAACTCCCTCTCTTGTGGAGAGGGCTGGGGAGAGATATTTTATTTTTGTTTTTCTTCTTTGGAGGCGGAGGGGGGAGAGATTTTTGTTTTTCTCAATGTATTTCTTACGATGTACATGCCTGTATTGATGTCATAGATTTTTTGCATGTTCAGGGAAATCAAATGTGGTGGGTACATCAGGGTGGTTCTAACCCCGGTCAGCACTCAAGTTGCTCTGGTGATGTATTATCTGTGAACGGTACCCCTTGGGGAAATTGGAGCACACCATTTACCCTTACGGATGTTACCGCCTGTATGGATGAAACATCCTCAGTAACTTTATGTTCCAATATTTGTAATTTAGTGCAGGCTCCAAGCGGAAGTAATGGCTGGGAAACAATTTATAAATTCGATGATAGCGGTCCCTCAGCTGCTCATAATTATAAAATTCTTTTTACTTTTTGCCCGACAACAATTGTTCCTACCTTGACCTTTACCATTAGTTCTCCGGCATGTGCAGGAAATGCTATAACTTTCACATACACGGGTACAGCTGCAAACACCGCAATTTACAGTTGGGATTTTGGTGATGGCACTCCTTTGAGTTCAGATCAAAGCCCAAGTCATACGTTTGCAAATCCCGGAACATTTAATGTTTCTTTGGAAATAACAGACTGCGGAGTCCTGGCCGGACCAACAGTTGTTCCCGTGACGATTTCTGCTCCTCCTACATCAACATTCACAACTACTTCTCCTGTTTGTATTGGAGCAAATTCAACAATAACGTATACTGGAAACGGAGCGTCTGGAGACACTTATACCTGGAATTTGGGTGGAGGAACTGTTGTTTCCGGCTCCGGTCAGGGTCCCTACGATGTTAACTGGTCATCCGCGGGAACCAATGGTATAACTCTGGTTGTGGATCAAAATGGATGTGTTTCGCCATTAACAGCAGATTCAATAATAGTTAATCCTATTCCTATTTCTACATTCACTCCTCCGGCAGGGCAATGCCTTACAGGAAACTCTTTCAGCTTTAACGCGGGAGGAAATTTTTTATCCAATTCCTCTTTTCTTTGGACTTTCGGATCAAATGCATCGCCTTCCACTTCTACTATGCAAGATCCAACTGGAATTGTTTTTTCAACAACAGGTTATCAAACTGTTACTTTTACATTTGTTAAGAACGGCTGTGTAAGCAATACATACATTGATTCTGTACTTATTTATCCGATGCCTGCAGCTGATTTTAGTTTTGCTAATGTTTGTTTAAATCAAGCAATGAATTTTAATGACTTGTCGGTAGTCTCTAGTGGTAATATTGCCGATTGGTTATGGGATTTCGCTGATAGCAGCCCCACTGGGAATTCTCAAGACATTACACATCTCTACACAAATTCAGGTACCTATCTCGTTTCTCTGATTGTCACGACAGATATGGGATGTAAAAACACCATGATAAAAAGTGTGGTGGTTCATCCTCTGCCTAATGCGGAATTCAGTTCAGTAAATGTTTGTGCTGGATCCACCACCCAATTCGCAGATTTGTCAACCATAACATCCACTGATACGATACAATTCTGGACATGGAATTTTGGTGATGGCAGTCCGCTTGATACAACTCAAAATACCTCCCATCCTTATGCTGCTGTGGGTTCATATAATGTTCAATTGTTAACTATTTCCTATTTCGGGTGTCGTGATTCCATTACTAAAATAAGTATTGTAAATCCAAAACCTGTTGTTGCTTTTACAGCGATCGATACTGTTGGGTGCGAACCGTTGTGTGTATCTTTCCAAAATTCATCTACTATTCTTCTTCCCGGTTCAAACGTACAGTGGGTATGGAATGCTGGTGATGGAAGTCCAACAAATAATATGCAATCTTTCGATCATTGTTACTCCAATGACTCGGTATATGCGCCTAAATCATTTAACATTATCTTAACAGTTACTTCTGATAGCGGTTGTGTAAGCACTTTAACTAAAAACAATTATATCACTGTATATTCCAACCCTGTTGCGAATTTCACAGTTCAGCCGCAAACAACAACTATGGCTGATCCTGTTATTACGATTACAGATTTATCTACAGGAACTAATTTTTGGAATTGGAATTTTGGGGATCTAAACACTTCAACTATACATAACCCTGATCCTCATTCTTATGTCGACTCAGGTACCTACGTAATAACACTAATTACATCCACACAATATAATTGTTTTGATACAGCATATAAAGCGGTTACTGTTGAAGCAGACTTTGTATTCTACATCCCTGAGGCGTTTTCGCCGGATGGGGATGGATTAAATGATACCTTCTCCGGTAAAGGACTTTTTATGAGTAAATATGAGATGAGAATCTTTGATCGCTGGGGAAATATGATTTTCATTTCAGATGATATTAATAAACCTTGGGACGGAAGAGCAAACAAGAGTAATGAAATTGTTCAGGCTGATGTATACATCTATTCTATGGTGGTTACTGATTTGAAAAGCCGTAAACATAGCTACAAGGGTATTGTTTCATTGCTGAGGTAAACTCTCTTCTTTTAATTTCGGTACGATATTATTATCTATTTTTTGTGATATGAAATTCAATTTTCGTGTTATCTGTTTTATTCTTCTGCTTACATTTTTTAAACAAAGTGCAGCACAGGTTATTGTAAATGGATATGCTCAGGCAACTGGTATTACGGGCAATACAATAAACGTAAGTAATGTTAATGAAACGTATGACACATTTGAGGATGGCGAAAAAATTATCGTCATACAAATGCAGGATAATGTTATTGGAGATACAAGTAATTCAGTAACATTTGGAGATATAAGTACAATAAAAAGTGCCGGATTATATGAAGTTGCGACTATACTTTCGCATACCGAAACAGCGGGAGTTGTTACCTCAATAACTATCAGCGCAAGCTTTACAAACACTTATAATATTGGAGCTAACAGCAGTGTACAGCTAATAAGTTATCCTACATTAGGCAGTCCTAATTATACAACATCTGCTGATATTAAGGGGTTGGTCTGGGATGGGAATATAGGAGGAGTCATTGCGTTTGAAGTAAACGGAACACTTAATTTGAACAATAATATCAATGCGGATGGTATTGGTTTTAGAGGTGGTCCCAAGTCAGCTATTTATGGCGACTGGACCAATGGATGCGATGAATTTATTTTCAAGGATATCCCTCGTTATTACGGTGGTAAAGGAGAAGGTATATATAAGAATACCGCTCCACAATGGAATAATGCAAGAGGTAAAATACTGAATGGTGGTGGTGGTGGAAATGAATATAATGCGGGCGGTGGTGGCGGTGGTGGGTTTACCAAAGGAGGAGAAGGGGGACCTGGTTATGGTTGCTTCAATGCTCCCGCCGGAGTTGGAGGAAAAGGTGGAATAGCTTTATTATCCTATATTAATATTAATGCGATCCGATTATATTTGGGTGGTGGCGGTGGTGGTGGTCAACACGATACATATTCCGCAACTGACGGTGTGTCCGGAGGAGGAATTATTATAATAAAAGCCAATAAAATTAAAACACCATTCGTTTGCAGCGGAATTCAAATAACCGCAAATGGAAATTCAAATAATATTCCATCTTCAATTGATGGCGGAGGTGGCGGTGGAGCAGGTGGGAGCATTAAAATTGATTGTCCTGTTTTTGATATTGTTAATTCAGGTTGTTTGACGGTAACAGCAAACGGCGGAAAAGGTGGAGATTGCACCTATTCGAGTATGGTAGGAGCAGGTGGTGGCGGTGGACAGGGTTCAATCATATATCCATATTGCATACCTCCAATTGTTTTTAATAATTCATTTACATTAAATGGAAAAGGTGGAGGTAATGATATTGCAAATTTAAGCTACGCTGAAAATGGCGATAGTATTGATAACCTGGGGATATTTTATAGACCTCAACCTGTATCGCTTTTCGGTAATACAATAATTTGTAATGGCAATGTCACACAGTTCACAGACAGCTCAACTACTTCATCAGGAACTCTAACCACCTGGACATGGGATTTCGGAGACGGAAGTCCGGTAAATAATACTACAAGTCCATCACATTTGTATCCCGGCCCCGGCAATTATAGCGCTGATTTAATTGTTAGTAATAGTTTTGGCTGTGTCGATACAATCACTAAAACTGTAAAAGTTTATTATAATCCAATAGCTGCTTTCACTAATAGTAATGCCTGTTTTGGAGAGGCTACCTACTTTACAAATACATCAACTGCTGACACATCAACGTCAATTACCGCTAATTTGTGGATGTTTGGAGACAATACCCCAACCAGCAGTTTGCAAAATCCGAATCATTATTACGGAAGTTCAGGAACAGATACTGTTACATTAATAACCACAACCATTAATGGCTGTTCCGATACGGTAAGTATGAATGTTGCTATCTCCCCGGCTCCGGTTGCAATAGCCAATTCCAATAGTCCGGTAGCGATCGGAAGTTCAATAAATTTATCTACGGATACGTTAAGCGGTATTGTTTGGTCTGGACCAAATGGTTTTACAAGTACGCTGCAAAATCCAGTTATAACAAATGCACAAATGATTGATTCTGGAATGTATCAGGTCATAAAAACAAATTCTTTTGGGTGTACTGATACCGCTGAAATATTAGTTACTGTTTATCAACCTGAAATTCCGGATAACGGTATTGATGATGATGGTGATGGTTTAATAGATTGTGCAGATCCCGATTTAGCTACATTGCAGCAATGTTACAAATGCGGTTATGATTCTATTGCCTGGCAAACAGTAATTCCGGAGCCGGGTTTTAACAAAGGCATTGCAATAAAATATACAGGAAACGATCAGCATTTTACAGTACCTGCCGGAGTAACATCAATAAAAATAAAAGCTTGGGGTGCCGGTGGCGGCGGTTCTTCCTACAATTCACAAAATGCCGGTGGTGGAGCAGGTGCTTATGTTGCAGGTAATTTAGCCGTAACCCCTGCCACTATATTTTCTGTAATGGTTGGTGAAGGTGGAGTTTGCGATGGGAATACGGATGTGACATCATACGGTTTTGGTGGTTCTTTTTCTTCTCTGAATTATGGTGGTTTTGGTGGTGGATTATCCGGCTTCTTTACCGGTATTGCTTTTGTAAATCAAACAGATCAGGCAAGAGCCTTACTTTTAGCTGGTGGTGGTGGCGGTGCAGAAAGAGCTGCCCCAAATGCCTACTGTACTTCAGGTGGACAAGGAGGCGATATTGTTTTTGGTGGTGGAAGTTCCAATATGCAAGGCGAAAATGGAGGCGCGAAAATTGGTGGTGGTGGCGGGGGGGGTTATAACGGTGGGTTAATGACATTAAGACTTTCGGGTAATGGAATATATTATGGGGGTGAAGGAGGAACCAGCTCTCTGCATAGTTCTGTAACGAGCGGATTGTCGCTATCTTCAGCAGATTACGGCAATTGGAACGCTTTCCCATTAATGTATATGAACCCGCCTAATATTAATGATATACATTATAAACCATGGGTAAGTTCCGCGAACCCCGGTATTGGTACAGGTAATATGTATGTTGGTTCAAAAGGGGGTAATGGATTAGTTGTAATCCAATGGTATGAACCTATAGACGATTTAATAATAACTGCAAGCAAAGACAGTATCTGTAAAGGTGATACCTTAACGTTGGTTGCAAACGGACAGTCAAATTATTTATGGTCTCCTGCATCTACCTTAAGCAGCGATACGGCAAAAATCGTTATTGCTGCACCAACAGCGGATATTACTTATCAGGTGATCTCAGATTATAATAACTGTAAGGATACCGCACAAATAAATATAGTGGTTCATCCATTGCCCAATCTGCTGCTTAGTCCTGATTCATCAATTTGCATTGGAAACTCCCTTCAGCTAAATGTCAGCGGAGCTGCTACATATTCATGGTTTCCTGGTGTTGGTTTAGACACCACTTTAGGAGCAAGTGTTACGGCAAGCCCTTTGGTTACTGCACAATACTATGTTACAGGTATCGATATTAATAATTGTTTGAACATTGATAGTTTAAAAATAACAGTAGACTCTTTACCAATAGCATCAATAACAGGGATTTCAGGTATTTGCATGGGTGATAGTACAATTCTCACTGCATCAGGCGGAGGCGCCTATTTGTGGAACACAGGAGCTACCTCAACAGCAATTAAAATAGCGCCTTCTTCAACAACAACGTATTTTGTTATTGTAAAAAACAGTACTAATTGTTTGGATAGCGCAGTATTCAATGTTGTGGTTCATCCATTGCCCTCAGTGCAATTTTTAACTACGAATGTGTGTGATGGCAGCAATGCAGTCTTTACTGATTTGTCAACTATTAATCCTCCCGATACAATACAATCGTATACCTGGAACTTTGGTGATGGCAGTGCATCAAACAGTACTCAAAATCCTTCACACCTTTTTACTGCTGATAGCTCGTATGCAGTTCAACTTTTAACTGTTTCCAATTTCGGCTGTTCCGATTCTGTCATTCGCGTAATTGTGGTTAATCCTAATCCAACAATAAATTTCGCAGCAAACGATACTGTTGGTTGTGAGTTGTTATGTGTTTCTTTCCAGGATTTATCTACTCTAAATACAGGAAATAATATACAATGGTTATGGGGTTTTGGCGATGGAACTGCGACAAGTACTATTGAAAATCCAACTCATTGTTATACTAATAATTCATCGCCACTCTCTTACATGGTAACATTAACGGTTACTTCCGACAGTGGGTGTATTAGCACTCTTTCTAAAAATAATTACATTACTGTAAATCCAAATCCTATTGCACAGTTTTCTACTGCCAATGTTTGCGAAGGAACCAGCGTTCAGGTTAATGATTTATCAACTATTCCGCCCAATGAAACAATACAATCGTATGTCTGGAATTTTGGTGATGGCAGTTCGGTTAATACTAATCAATCCGTCCCGGGCGGTCATTTGTATGCTTCTGCAAATTCGTATAATTTAGCTTTAGTTGTTGTTTCCAATTCGGGATGTATAGATTCTATTACAAAACCAGTAGTTGTCAATCCTAATCCGGATGTGAGTTTTAAAGCAAGTGATACTTTAGGATGCGAACCTTTATGTATTTCTTTCCAAAATTTTTCTACAATTCTTACGGGCTTAAATGTACAATGGGCATGGAATGTAGGTGATGGAAGCACTATAAATAATTCACAAACGTTTGATCATTGTTATACCAATGACTCTCTATATGCTCCAAACTTTTTCACTGTTACTTTAGCGGTCACTTCTGATAGCGGCTGTGTCAGCTCATTAACAAAAAATAATTACATAGTGGTATATCCGGCTCCTGATGCGAGTTTTACGGTTCATCCACAGACTGCAGTTATTACTGATCCTGTTATTTCAATTTCAGATTTATCAACAGGAGCAAATTTTTGGACTTGGAATTTCGGTGATCCGCAATCACTGGTGCTGGATACATCTTCGGACTTTAATCCGGGGCCTCATGCCTATTCCGATACCGGCACTTATACCATCACATTAATAACAACTACTCAATACAATTGTATTGATACAACGTATGAAACTATCATTATTGACCCGGACTTTTTATTTTACATTCCCAATGCATTTACACCTGATGGAGATGGTGTAAATGATGGCTTTACAGGTAAAGGGGTTTTTATCAAAGAATTTGAAATGACTATTTTTGATCGGTGGGGAAATCTTATTTATAGCTCTACTGATATTAATAAGCCCTGGGATGGTAAAGCAAATCACGGGACCGAAATTGCTCAGTCAGATGTTTATGTGTATGTTTTTAAAGTTACTGATTTTAAAATGATAAAACACAAATACAAAGGGATTGTAACATTGGTAAGGTAATTTTAAATACAGAAGAAGGTTGATCTTCGGTTTCCTATAAAAATGACAATCTATTATCAACCTATTGTTATTGTAAAAAAGCGGGAGACAGTTTTTTTATTAATTTTTTTTCATCATTATGTTTGAAGCTGTTTTCAACGGAATAATAATGGGTTTAATTTTAAGCACTTTTTGCGGACCTATCTTTTTTATGCTTATTAATCTGGGAATAACAAACACATTAAAATCTGTTTTTTATCTTGCATTTGGTGTTTTCCTGAGTGATACTATTACAATATTTTTGCTGTTATATGTCGCGCTCGGCTCCATTTCAGAATTAAAACATTTAGAAATCCTATATTATATCGGAGGCGCTGTTCTGATTTATTTTGGGTTGCGAAATTTGATTAAAGAACCTGTAATTACAGAGCAAACAGAGGATTCAAAAAAAAACCTGAATAAACTTTTTATTAAAGGTTTTATGATTAACAGTCTTAATCCTACCATCCTGTTTTTTTGGTTTGGTGCAATGATGTTGGCTTTTAGTACCTACCACAATGATAAAAACCTTGTTTTGATACAGTTTATTACCGGCTTAATCGTTACCCTATCTACTGACTGCTTAAAGGGATATTCCGCATTTCATCTGAAAAAATATGTAAAACCTTCCTTTTTAAAAGTGCTGAATAAAATTTCAGGACTTATAATCATTGGGTTTGGGATGAAATTAATTTTTTTTCATTGAGAGAGGGTTGAAATTTTATTGCTAACCCTTTGGATGGCTAAAGGCAAAGGACAAGCTGCTTCTATGGTAATTGTATCTTTCCCAAATTTTGAAAACCGAAAACAAATACGTATATTTGTAATTATAAAGACACGTGCAATGACAACCAAACTGACATTAACAATTGAGCAAGACGTAATCAAAGTTGCTAAAACCTATGCTCATAAAAAAGGCAGAAGCTTATCAGACCTTATTGAAAGTTATCTGAAAACTTTGACTGCCAAAACTTCTAATGAAGAAGATTTATCTCCAAGAGTAAAAAAATTAAAGGGAACAATAAAATTGCCAAAGGACTTTGACTATAAAAAAACTTTAGCGGACGAATTAATTAAAAAATATTCTAAATGACAGCTATTTTTTTAGACACAAATGTTATTATCGATTTTATAGCCGACCGAAAACCATTTTCAAAAGCTGCGGCTAAATTATTTGATTTTAGCGAAAAAGGTAAAGTCAAAATATTTATTTCGTCACTTTCATACAGCAATATTTATTACGTTGTAAAAAAAGTGACCAGTCATAAAGAAATGATTACAATATTACGTGAATTAGAATCGATGACCGAAACCATTGATGTTACAAAATCAATAATAAAATCTTCCTTATACTCGGACTTCAGGGATTTTGAAGATGCAATTCAATACTACACTGCCATCTCAAATAAAAAAACGACAGCTATTGTGACAAGAGACACTAAAGACTTTAAAAATAGCGACCTTGCTGTCCTGACTCCAGAGGAAACTGTGAGTTTAATAGAGAGCGCCAACATCTAACATGGGTGCCAAGTGATATGACCGCACTGAATATATCGAGGCTGTGCCACGAATTGATTTATATAACTATTTCGTAATTACCAATTTACTGGTTACTTTTTCCGCTGTCTTATTGTCGATCACTTCAACAAAATAAAGCCCGGTAGGAAATAATTCTGTATCTATCTTTATCATATCACCAACGGATTTAGACTGATACATCCGCTTTCCGCTGATATCAAACAAAGTAACTTTGTATTCCGCATTTTTAGAAAGATAAATTGTTACAATTCCTATGGCTGGATTTGGATAAACCAAAACATCCATCGCTGTTTGATGGTTATTTTCAGCAATCCCCGAAACAGGACTCCACTGATAAACCGGAAGCTCAATGTTTGTAGGGTATTGAGAAGAAAATGCAATTCGCTGTACAGCAATCCTTGGCATCATAAAAGATCCATCAGGGGTTTTATTGGTGCCTTGTCCATCACCCGGTTTTCTTCTAAAAAATTCTCCATCAGCAATAGGGATATTAGGATTTACCTGGAAACGTGTAAAGTTGCTGCTGCTGATCAAAATTTTAATTTTATGTTTTTTCCCAAACGTATAACCTATTGGAAAACATTTGAACTTATATTCATATATCTCATTTATATTAATATTGGTAAAAGGCGTAAGATCATTGGCAAAAGGATAGTCTTCATCCAGCTCAGGATTTTCAACCAGATTCTTCGCATATAGTCTGGCTCTTGCATTTACCGCTCCTTCTACAACAAACAGTTCTCTTCCATCAGGATATACATCCAAAACACGAATCATAAAATCGGTATCGGTAGGCCCACTGCTGGCGCCAGCCGGATTTGATTTTGCGTATAGGGTGGCAACCGGAAATCCGATGATGCTTAAGGAGTCCTGAATAACATCGCTTGTAAAACTAACTACCCCTGGTCGGTTCATGGTATACTCAGCATACGGTGTACTTGCTAAATCTACCTGTCCTTGTGTAACATCATTGCTATTAGGTATTTGTTCAATCATGTTGCCTCCACCGGCAGTAAGGATAGGATTATCGGGATCGTGAACGTAAATTTTAAACCCTTCATCAGCTGTTGGTGCGGCATAATCAAGTGTCGCATTATTATGCAGATACATTTTCTGTTTAGTAATATTGGTGGTAATAGGAAAAGTATTTGCCGAGAACCAATAATTTCCAACAGCACTGTTTTCCGCGACTCCGTCATTAACGGGTCCCACCACATAAAAACGCACATTAGGAGTTGTCGCATAATCTTTAAATGGAACGGGATCAATATGAACGGGGTCCAATCCTGACATCATGGATTGCCCTGTTGGAGGAACATTGGCAGTGCCGGTAATAATATTTCCGTTGATAGTATCAGAGCCAAGAACATATTGATATTCAAGATTCTTTAAGCTATCCGTTCCGTTCATATAATTCAGGAACTGGTAAAATGTCATTTTGAAATTTTTGGAAGGCACTCTTACGTATGCAAATCCGCCTACCATTGATTGCCATCTGTGGCTTTCGGGTATCATAAACTTAGGATCACCAATATATTGATTTGGGTTGTAATTAAGGTTATAACGATACCAGGTAACAAAATCGGATTTCAGAAGTTTAGAGATAGACATCGCCGAATCTGTCGATATTTCAGCACCTACGCCATCCAGTACATTTGCGGGATACTGGTTTACGCCTTTCATATCACCTGTTTCTCTGGAACCAATGGTTTGATGAGCCCAGGGACCGATTACCATTTTTTGCAGATTTTTATTTCCGTATGTATTACTTACATATTTTTCCACATAATTTCTTGATTCTATTTGTCCGTCAATGAATATATCCCACCAACCGGTGAGGTTATAAATGGGTACCTCCATATTCGTATACCTGCTTGTTGTGCCATTCAAATCGCCTTCTCCGCTTGAATTTACCATGGCTCTGCTTGCATCCATGTCTTTTCTCCCACTGGAATTAGGATAATACCCCGCAGGACCTAAATTGCCATTCAAATCATAATAACGGTATGCCGAAAAATGGTCAATGGTATTGTTAGCGGCAACAAATTTATTGGGCAGTCCATAATCAAAAGAGCTGTGTATTTCATTTTGTACATCATTGTCATTTGCAACCTGTGTTGAGTCCTGAAATTCATTATACGCATCAGTACCGGTAAATATCTGCCCTTTGAGCCAACCGGTAACCAATCGGTCTCTGAAAACACCATTGTGAAATCCTGTACTTTTAAAAAATTCGCCGGGACCAACTATCGGAAGCAAACATTTCAAGCCGGGCTGAGTAGGATCAATTTTATGTGCCGCCGCTTCCTGATATTGATTGTAACCCAGTGCAGAAGCGCCAAACGTACCTATTCTTCCATTGAACATATTATCAACAGTATCAATAATACCATCATTATTCAGGTCAAAACTTTTTTTGAGATTATTTAAAATAAATTGTATGCTGTTATAACCATCTTCATGTTTGTTGCCGTTTTTAGGATCGCTTAATGGAGTAACATCCAGCACATGTTTATAATTCGGATGATAGGGATCCTTGCTCCAGCCATCGCTGTAAAGAGGCAGATAAACGCCTTTTGAAGTGTATCGTCCCCGCATATCCTGCATAGCAAAACCATAACCCAATAAGCCCAATAAACCACCTTGTTGTGTCTGATCGCCTTTGCTGTATGGGGTACGTGAAAATATCATAGGCAGTTGATATATATTAGGATTGGGCTGCCCATTGAGGGAATCATAAATTACCAGCTGAGTGCCAATATGTATCAACTCTACCTGCTGAGGAGGAATACCACCGGGCCCATCCGGATCTACATTCACTAATAAGTGATCTCTGACAATTGGAAGAAAAACATCTGTCATTAACACCGTTGAATCCGGCATAATAAAAGGAATAGTGGCGGGTGTGGTAAGTTCGGAAATGTCATCAAACTGACCATTGTTATTCGGAAAAGTCTGACTGAAACTTTGGGTAGAAATAAAAAAGGAGAATATGATTATGATGAATATCCGACTATTGCTTTTTATTTCACAGAATGGTCGGAATAGATTTTCGTTGATATTCATTCTTTCTTTTTAAAATAAAACAACTATAAACAAGCCATGGAAAGAGAATTGTTTTTTCTCAAATCAACTTATGTCAATAAAAATTTGTTCCCTATTTCTGAACAACAACAAGTTTTGTAGTAATTGTATTACCGGTTTCTAATTTGCAAAAATAAATTCCTGCTGCCAATGTGGAAATATCAATTGTTTTATTAAATACTCCTCCGGCAGTCTCCTCGTTGGTAATATTCATCATTTGCTGACCGATGTTGTTATACAATGCCAGTTTTATTTTTTCAGTTTTCATTAACACAAAAGAAACATCTAACATATTGCTTGCAGGGATTGGGTAGACTGAAAACAAAAGATTATTTTGGTTTTCTGTAATAGCGGTAGTTCCGCTCACATTAATAATACCAAAATAAGGCATTTTATTAAATGCTGTTGCAGTAACATCAATAACTCCCGCCACAGCGGCAGGTATTGTTATGACCACCGAAGTGCCATTAGAGTAGCCTGTTCCTAAAATAATTCCACTCTTTGATAAACAAACCAAAGCGCCATTCACATTATTATTTATAGTAATTGATGTTGTACCGATAGGTGTAGTGGCGATATGCGTAGTAACCATCGGAGCAGGGGTATCAGTAAATACCATTACCGAAGGGTCGCCAAAATCAGTCCAGGTATCTGTCATTTCACTTCCACCTGATGAATAAGTATCATTCATTTGCATACAACCATTCATAGAAATGCCGCCGAACGAACGAGGAGTATTACCCGACATACTTTCTACCAAAATATCAACCATTGCATCCTGCCCTTCCATTGGAGGATCCCAGCTTTGGTTAATAGTAGACATTAATACTGCCAATGCGCCTTTAGGCTGACTTGGAGTACCTGCTCTTAACCAAGCCTCGGCAAAACATTCGCCAACATTAACAAAATCACCATTAACACAAGCAACGGACCAAATGAAAGGGTGCTTCACTGTATTTGTTAATGCGTGAACATCGGTTGTAGAAAAACCGGAAGTTACAAATTCATAATCCGCACCATGTCCGGTATACGTAATAATTCCAACACCATTATTTACTTCTGTTGCAATATCTGATGGACCTGGGTCTCCGGCAAGATCTACATCTCCTTGTGATCCATCATAATTTTCACTTACACTGTTATAAGTGTAGGCTAATAACTTATTACGAATGATTTGCTGATGCGCATAGTCATATTCACCATCATCACCCGGACCTTGGTCTGAGCCAATAGTAGTCCCTTTTTTATACCATGTACCGGATGCCTGGGGTGTTTTTTCATAGGCAATTGTACGGTTAACCATTGTTTGTACCTGTGCGGAGGTGGTGGCTGAAAAACGACCAATAAAAAGTTCCGGATAGGAATCGCTTCCGCTGATGTAGCCATAGTCATTATCAGAATCCCCCGCCGAAGTAGAAGACGATGGCACCTGAGCGGCATCACCAACAAGTAATACGTATTTTAAATTCGGATGAGTAGAATAGTAATTAGTAATGTAAGATTTAATTGTCGCAGCATCTGAGCCGGCTACGGATGTCAGAACTAATTCTGTAGCAATTCCTTTTACATTTTTCCAGGTAACAAACGGCTGGATGTCTGTGCTAAATGCGTCATTACAAATAACCAACATAGAGCCGACTTCCGAAACAGGAGTGTACATGACCGAACGATCCTGCTGAAGAGAACTGTAATTAATAAACTGCCGTTGATAAATGGCTATAAATTCTTTATCGGTAGTTTTTTTTGAATTAATTCTTACTAATTGATTTTGACCTTCAGTAGTATTTTTCAAAACAATAGCGACAACAATATCGGTATAAACCCGTAATACTTTTGTTTGAGGGTTATACTGAAAAGGGCAAACGCTTATTGTTTGTCCCCTGTAATCTCTTAAAATATAGGGAGCATTTAATGTTCCGATGGAGGAGGGAAAAAAATTATCCTCAGCATATACACCGCCATAAGTATAGGGAATATCGGCGGGGTTAATATTTCTTTTCAAGTTACCTTTGGATGGCGCAATGGTTATATTGGGCACATCATAATAACTGCTCGACACAATGTTGAGTTGCATTTCCGCTTTATCCGGTATTATAACGGACGCTGTCAGTTTTTGCAGATCCGGTGCACCTGCCAGAAGCATCGGAGTGCCTTTATCAAGTGAAATAATTTGAGCTTCGCCTTGTGGTGTAACAACATTTTTTAAAATAAATTCACCCGGTATAAATTTAACCGTGATAGCTGAATTTGTGTTTACTAATTTAATGGTTGTTGGTGTTCCTACAGATATTATACCTGATAACAAAGGCAGAAAAAGAGTAGCTAATATTCTCATGGGCGCTTATTTTTTAGTTTCTGATAGGAAAGATAATATTCTGATCTTACAAAAACAAATTATAAAGCTTATTTTTTAGCGCCGTATTGTTAATTCATTTGTTTTTGAGGGCTTATTAAACTTACTCCTGAAAATATACCCTCTTCACTCTTCTGGAAACGCTTGTTAATATTTCGTAAGGTATTGTCCCAACATCTTTTGCAACTTCAGTTATTGGGTAGGCTTCCCCAAAAACAATAACTTCATCATTTTCGTTGGCGTTAATATCGGTTATGTCAATCATACACATATCCATGCAAACATTACCAATGATTGGGGCGAGCTTACCTTTCACAAACATTTTCCCTTTCCCGCCACTTAGTTTGCGACTTAATCCATCAGCATAACCTATTGGTACAGTAGCAATTTGCATATCGCGTATAGCAAGTCCTCTCCGGCTATAACCTATGGTTTCGTTTGCCGGAATGTTTTTTATCTGTGAAATACTTGTTTTTAATGTGCTTACATTTTGTAGTTGTGTTTGTTCCTGAACATTCACTCCTATGCCGTACAATCCAATACCCAGCCTTACCATATCAAATTGAGCTTCAGGAAAACGGGTAATGCCGGCAGAGTTTAATAAGTGTTTCATAATTGGATAAGTGAAATGCGATCTTATTTTTTCACTCATTTCATTGAATTTTTTTATCTGGTTTCTGGTAAAATCATCGTGCTCCGCTTCATCAGCCGCTGCCAGATGCGAAAAAACAGATTTTATCATCAGGTATTTATTGTTTTTAATACGAACAATCAATTCGTTTACTTCGGCTTCATCAAAACCTAAGCGGTGCATTCCTGTATCCAGCTTTATGTGTATAGGAACAGGATGGGTGTGATCATGTTCACTGCGTTTTAAGGTTTCTTCGAACAGGTTAAATACACGGAAACTATAAATTTCGGGTTCCAGATTGTATTGAATCATGGCATCATAACTTTGTTCTTCAGGATTCATTACCATAATAGGCATAGTAATTCCTGCTTTTCGCAACTCAATTCCTTCATCAGCATACGCGACAGCTAAAAAACCGACACGGTGAAACTGAAGTATATTGGCAATTTCAAAGCTTCCACTCCCATAAGAAAACGCTTTTACCATTGCCATGATTTTGGTATCCGATTTTATTTTTGAACGAAAATAATTTAGGTTATGCACTATGGCATTCAAATTAATTTCCAAAACCGTTTCATGCGCTTTTTGTTGAATAATTTTACTGATGGCTTCAAAACCGAATGCCCGTGCCCCTTTTAATAAAATAGTTTCTTCACGAAAAAACGAATTATTGAACTGTTTCAAAAAGTCTTCAGTGGATTTATAAAATGTTTTTTCTACATTAAATTGTTTTGCCTGATTGGAAATACCTTT
This sequence comes from Bacteroidia bacterium, assembly GCA_036170475.1. Lineage (GTDB taxonomy): Bacteria > Bacteroidota > Bacteroidia > 2-12-FULL-35-15 > 2-12-FULL-35-15 > 2-12-FULL-35-15. Next base: position 27,244 of record JAVHPE010000269.1, read on the forward strand.
ACCTATCCCAATTAACCGTGATATTCCTTTTTTATGAATTAATTCCGCTACTTCTTTATAAAGTGTTTCTTCATTGCGGCCGCTTTGAAGGATATCGGAAAGAATAAGTGTTTTCTTTGGATGTTGTTTTTGCTGGTTTAAAAAGTCCAACGCTATTGCTAAAGAACCTAAATCGGAATTATAACTGTCATTGATAATCGAGCAATTGTTAATTCCTTCTTTTAATTCCAATCGCATGGCTATCGGGCTCAAAAATCGCATACGTTCAGCAATCAATGTGTTTTCATAACCAAGATAAAGTAACATTGCCCAGCAATGTATCGCGTTTTCTATGCTTGCTTCATCCGTAAAAGGAATAGTTATCTGAACGAAATCATTTTTGTAAACGCCTTGAATCTCAGTATCCGCGGAACTTTTGGTAATACGTCCAATTAAAAGATCGGCACGCAGTTTGCGCGACCATGTGAATACTTTTAGTTCGCGGAATGCTTTATTTACAGTAATTTCATTATGTACGAGCAAATAATCTTTGCAATAAATTAAGACTTCTGAATGAATGAAAAGTTTCAGTTTTTCATTCACTTTTTGATTTTGATTTTCAAAATTTTCATCATGCGCCTGCCCGATATTTGTTATCAGTCCTATCGTGGGCTGTATTATCTTTTCCAGCAAATTCATTTCCTGTGTTTTGGAAATACCGGCTTCAAAAATTCCCAGATTATTTTCTTCGGTCATTTGCCAAACCGAAAGAGGAACACCTACCTGTGAGTTAAAACTTTTGGGGCTGCGTACAATGTTTTTATCTTCACGCATCAGCTGATACAGCCATTCTTTAATAATGGTTTTTCCATTACTTCCGGTAATACCAATTACCGGAATTTTAAATTGCTTACGATGAAAAGTGCAGAGCGCTTGTAAAGCCAACAATGTATCTGTTACCAACAAAAAGATGGAATCATTAAAAATGTGTTGATTTTGCGGCAATGAGGAAACTACAAAATGGCGAACACCTTTTTCATATAAATCAAACAGGTAGGCATGACCATCATGATGTTCCCCTTTAATGGCAAAAAATAAGGATGTTTCGGCATTGCTAAGATTGCGGCTGTCAATCAATAAATTTTTGATACCCGTATTTGTATTGCCATTGCCGCTAAGGCTTGCTTTAATTACGGAAGAGATTGTTGAAATGCTGTGATTCATTTTAAAAAAAATTCGTTATAGAACGGTATCAGCAACAAAAAGCGGTAAATTCATATCAATTAGTGACCTGTCTCGCCTCAACAAAACAATCCCTGCAAAGTGGTTCATAATTATTTGTTTCTCCCAGTAATACTAATGCAGATTCATTGGTCATCCGGTGCGAATGGTTTGCTAAATTTCCACATCGCATACATATTGCATGAACCTTAGTAACATATTCTGCGATAGCCAATAATGCCGGCATTGGTCCGAATGGTTTTCCCAGATAATCCATATCCAACCCGGCAACAATCACTCTGACACCACTATCAGCAAGCTGGTTACAAACCGCAGTCAGCCCCTCATCAAAAAATTGCGCTTCGTCAATACCTACAACTTGTACATCACTTGCAAGCAATAAAATATTTGCGGAGGAAGGAACGGGAGTTGAATGAATGGAATTGCTATCATGTGAAACAACTTTAACATCATCATAGCGAGTGTCAATAGCGGGTTTGAAAATTTCAACTTTTTGTTTTGCAAATTGTGCGCGCTTTAGTCTGCGTATCAGTTCCTCTGTTTTTCCGGAAAACATGGAGCCGCAAATCACTTCAATGGAGCCTTTACGATTATGCGGATGAATTGTGTTTTCGAGGAACATGTTTTGAATAAATTGTAAAAAACGGTTGAAATACATTATTTTTGAATTCGCATTTTTAATGTATTTTTATTGACTGTTAATGCACAGCAAATTTAATCAAAAAAGCGTTGTGAAAATTCTACTGACAAAATAAATATTCATGAATAATTTCCGGTTCAAAAAAAATTTTTCAACATTAAGGGAAATTACTGTTCTTTTTGTTTTATTGCTTCTCATTTCAACCCTTTCCGCCCAGGAAAACAAAGGAGAAGTTTATCAATACGCCAGAAAGATTGTAGATACATTAGCTTCGGAAAGTATGCATGGGCGAGGCTACGTAAATGATGGAGAAAAAATTGCCGCAAATTATATCCGTACTCAGTTTCAAATGTTCGGATTAAAATCATTTACCGAGGATTATTACCAGAAGTTTAGTTTCCCGGTTAATATATTCCCCGGGGAAATTTCACTAGAAGCGGATAATAAAAAATTAATCCCGGGAAAAGATTTTATCGTTTACTCTCATTCTCCTTCCGCAAAAGGCAGATACCCTGTTATTATTGCTGCTGATGAACTTGTACAAAATAAAAAACGGTTTAAAAAATTTCTGAAGAAGGATTTTAGCGATAAAATTATAGTAGTAAATGACACAGGAAAGCAAACAGATCAGTTGCATGATTTACTTGGAAATGGGTGCAAAGCAAAAGCGATAGTGGCGCTGAAAGATAAATTAACATGGAGTATTGCCCAGTCGGTAAATGATTATCCATTAATAGAAGTACTGAGAACATCCATTTCAAATCCAAAAGAGATAAGTTTTGTAATTGAGAGCAAAATTATTCCCAACTATCCGTCTCAAAACATAATAGGTTATTTTAAAGGCTCTGAATATCCCGATTCATTTATTGTTTTTTCCGCACACTATGATCATTTAGGACAAATGGGTACAGATGTTTATTTCCCGGGAGCTAATGATAATGCCAGTGGTTGCGCCATGTTGCTTAATCTTGCAAAATATTATTCGATGCCCGAACATAAATCTAAATATTCCATCGCATTTATCGCTTTTTGTGGAGAAGAGGTTGGTATACTTGGCTCAAAATATTTTACCGAAAATCCCTTATTTCCAATTAATAATATTCGTTTTTTATTAAATATGGATATTATGGGAACCGGAGAAGATGGAATTACCGTGGTAAATGGTTCGGTTTTCAAAAAAGAATTCGATGCTTTTAAACAAATCAATACCGAAAACCATTTTATCAAAGATGTAAAAATACGTGGGAAAGCAGCCAATAGCGATCATTATTTTTTTTCAGAAAAAGGAGTAAAAGCATTTTTTATTTATTCCATGGGTGGAATAAAAGCGTATCATGATATTTACGACAGAGCAGAAACATTACCTTTGAATGAATTTGAAAATTTATTTAAATTGATAACATCGTTTAGCGAATATTTGCAAAATTAATTCCCCCTTTCAAAGGGGGACAGGGGGATTAAAAATATAATTTGCTACTATAAATAAAATCGCAGCAGAATCAATTCCCCCATACAAAGTGGGTCAGTAG
>JAVHPE010000270.1:0-8179 GCA_036170475.1 Bacteroidia bacterium
ATATTTTTAGTTTTGATCAGTTTGGTGTTGAATTAGGTAAAGAATTGGCTAAAAATTATTTAAAAAATTAACAGTAAAAAAGTGAATCGTTAAAAGTTAACAATTGAGATAAACTTTTAAACAATGAGCTTTGGTTTTTTAGATATTTTATAAATTAGCACTAAAATTGACCAAATAATTTGTTACAACTCCCTAAAGTTGCTATAGGTTTTTTTGTCTTTTTTCTACCAAACTTAAACTAAATTAACATGAAAAAAATTACTAAATGGCTGTTAGTTGCTATCATCATGGTGGCCTCAACAGCAATGTTTTCACAAGGAAAGCTTACAGGAGTAGTAAAAGACGACAACGGAGTATTGCCAGGGGCAAGCGTTATTGTTAAAGGGACTTCGGTAGGAACAACAACCGATTTTGACGGAAAATTTACACTAGATGTAAAAACTGCAAAAGGTACTCTAGAAGTATCTTTTTTAGGTTACACTACAAGAAATGTTTCTTTTAATGTGGCTAGTGGCACCAAAGACTTAGGCACAATTTTGCTTGAAACGAACTCAGAGTCGCTTTCAGAAATTGTAGTAACTGCCACTTCTTTTGCTATTGATAGAAAAACACCGGTAGCGGTATCTACCATTAAATCTATCGATATCGAAAATAAATTGGGAACTCAAGAATTTCCTGAAATTTTAAAATCAACTCCCGGAGTTTATGCTACAAAATCGGGTGGTGGATTTGGTGACGGTCGTTTAAACTTAAGAGGTTTTGGCTCAGCCAATGTTGCCGTGATGATCAATGGCGTTCCTGTTAATGATATGGAAAACGGTTGGGTATATTGGAGTAACTGGGCTGGTTTGGCCGATGTTACAAGCGCCATGCAAACACAAAGAGGTTTAGGGGCTTCTAAAGTTGCCGTACCCTCAATAGGTGGTACTGTAAATATTTTATCAAAAACCACCGATATTGCAATGGGAGGTTTGGTTAACTCTGCTATCGGAAATGATGGCTATCAAAAATACGGGGCAACTATTTCTACAGGCTTATTAGATAATGGTTTAGCAATAACCGCTTCAGCTGCTAGAACTAAAGGTGATGGTTATGTAGATGGAACCCAATTTGACGGTTATAACTATTTTTTGAATATTTCTAAACAAATTAACGATAATAATAAAATTTCGTTTACAACTTTTGGCGCACCGCAACGTCACGGACAAAGACAAAACAGACATACAATTGCCGACTATAGAAACGCCCAAAGTGGTCGAAGATTTAATTCGGATTGGGGTTACAAAAACGGACAAGTTGTAAGCGTTGAAGATAATTTCTATCACAAATCACAATCTTCTTTAAACCATTATTGGACAATTAATAGCAAATCAGATTTATCTACAGCACTTTATGCTTCTTGGGGAACCGGAGGTGGTGGTGGACAAGGCGGTAACGCTAGTTTATTCAATGTGAGATTAGGCGGTTACGATCAACCTATGGATTTAGACAATATTGTAGATATTAATAGAGCGCAATCTACTCTTGGCGCAGTATCTTGGTTAAGAGCTTCAAGAAATGACCACTCTTGGTATGGATTATTATCTACTTACAAAAACTCTTTAAATGAACATTTAGATATGATTGTTGGTATTGATTTAAGAAATTATACCGGACATCACTTTACCGAAGTAACCGATTTATTGGGAGCTACGTTTGTAAACGGAGGTACTTCTCGTGGAGCACATGATGTTAATCACCCTAATGCTTTATTAAAAGTAGGTGACAAATACAGTTATTATGATGATGGTAAAGTGGGATGGCAAGGTTTATTCACACAATTTGAATACAATAAAGAAAAAGTATCAACATTTGTATCGGCATCTTTATCTAATACTTCTTATCAAAGAGTTGACTTTTTTAACTACTTAGATAGCGATCCTTTGCAAAAAACAGATAAATATAACTTTACCGGATACGGCTTAAAGGGTGGTGCTAATATAAATGTTAGCGCAAAAACCAACTTCTTTGCCAATATTGGCTACTTTGAAAAAGCGGCAGGATTTGATGCTGTTTTCCAAGGTTTTGATAATGAACACATCAATAAAAACGCCCCAAATCAAAAAATATTTAGCACTGAAATAGGCTACGGATTTAGAGGTGAAAAATTTGCTGCCAATGTCAATGTTTACAGAACAGAGTGGAACGACAGAACTTTTACACGTACTTTCCAAAGTGGTGGCGTAACTTATTTTGCTAACTTACTTGGCGTGAATGCACTTCATAAAGGTATTGAGTTTGATTTTAATTACAGACCCTCAACTAAATTAAAAATGACCGGTATGTTATCTCTAGGAAACTGGAAATGGAACAACAACATAGAAAACGCTCAGGTAGTTGACGAAAACCAACAACCTGTTAGAACGTACAATTTGTATATTAAAGGATTAAGAGTATCAGATGCCGCTCAAACTACAGCTGCATTAGGATTTGATTACGAAATGATGAAAAAAACATTTTTCACATTAGACATCAATTATTTTGCCGATCTATATGCTGATTATAACCCCGATAGCAGAACAGTCCCAGAAACACCTCAGCCATGGAAAGTTCCTTCATATGGAACTGCTGACGCTGGGTTAAGATATGGTTTTAAATTCGGAAGTTTTGATGCAACAATTATTGCGAGAATTAACAATGTATTTAATACCGAATATATTGCTGATGCTGTAGATGGTAGTGCCAATAATGCCGATACCGCTTTGGTATGGTACGGATTTGGAAGAACGTTCAATGTTAGTGCAAAAATTAAATTTTAAAAAATATAGATAATGAAAAAGTTAATTTATTTATTTGCTGGTTTGAGTCTGTTATTCACAGGATGTCAACCTATGACTGATATCAATACAGCAATAGACGCTCAAGAACAAGTCATCGTAGGCGACGCACAATATACACTTACGAGTGCAGATTATACTGCCTTACACTTAAGTCATGGTTCTTTTAGTTCTTTAAATGATGCTAAAACCATGTTGCCAGGTTTCTTTACAAGCAAATATCCCGTTTGGGGTAAAGGATCTGCAGTTTTGGCTGGTTTTAAATTATATGTTGGTACTGCACCTGGTGTCTCTGATTTTACAGGCGCAACTACCTATACACTAGCTAATTCCGATTATCCTAGTGCTAGTGATAATGCTATTGGATTTTATCCAACTGAAAGTCCAGCAAATTCAATTCCAGGTATTTTAGCTAGCAAAATTAGCAATCCAACCGAAGGAGAGCAACTTTTAGTTAAATACAAAAAATATGTTACCGAACCAGTTATTGGCTTTTCTAATTATTTTGAAACCAGTTTTATGGATGGAACATTAGGTGCTTTTGAAACTATTAGTGTTGTTGGCAATCAAGTTTGGGCAGGAACTAATTTTGGAGCTAAAATGGCAGGATATTCAGGTGGTGCACAAGATAATGAAGATTGGTTAATTTCTCCTGAAATTAATTTAACATCACAAACTAATTTGAAGTTCCAAGTAAAACAAACAGCCAAATTTGTAAATGGTCATTGGGAATATCTTAAAATTATGATTTCTAAAGATTATGCAGGAAACCCAGCAACTGCTAATTGGGATGTTATTAATTTTACGACTCTTCCTACAGGTAATGATTATATAATGGTAACAACCGAGGAATATGATCTAGCTGCTTACGAAGGATCAAAAATTCATGTTGCATTTAAATATGAATCTCAATCTGCAACTTCAACAGCTGCTACTTGGGAATTAGATAACTTAGTTATCAAAACTCCTGGTGTAGAAGGTGAAACAACTTCAATAGAAACTTATTATAAGTATTCCAATGGAGTTTGGGCTTTATCAACTGGCGTATATCCATTAACCGTAGCTGATTATGATTCAATGGGTACCGCTTCTGGGCAACCTGGTAAATACAATAATTTTGATAGTACTATGCCTCCAGATGGTTATATAGCTACATTTTTAGGAATTAAATACCCTTATGCAAAAGAAGGAGATAACCTGATTGTAATTTATAAATATTATTCAGGTGGCACACAAACTAGAGGTAATTTGTTTACCTTTAGCAATGGCGCTTGGTCTGGTGCTTTAACAACCATCGATACCACCTTACAGTTTGGCCATGATGGTACAACTTGGGTTCCTGATAATACGATTAAGTATGAATTACTCCCTGCCGATTATACGTTTATAGTCAATGCATTTACGGGGGTTTCTGGATTTGAATCAGCTGTTGCCAATTTAAATACTTATCATAATATCAGTACTTTTAACTGGACAGCAACACAAATTGATGCCGCAATTTCGACATTGTTATTACATAATAATCCAGGTATGGCCGAAGGTCAGAAATTTAGCGTAACTATTTATGTTTATGACGGATCTTCGCACAACATTACTATTAATTACATTCTTTCAAATGGTGTTTATGTAAGAAATAATTAAATATTTTAAAGCTTTACAAGTTTCTTAAAACCACGCTTTGGCGTGGTTTTTTTGTTTAGATAAATGGGGCATTTATATTTAATCGATCTTTAGCTCCAAAAATAAAATTTGCGTTTCTGTAAAACCAAATTAAATAATCATTATTTTAGCGACAAAATTGGTCAAAATTTCTTAACAATTCCCTAAAGTTGATTTGGAAATTATGTACCATTTTTGCAACTTAATTTAAACTAAATATTAAAAATGAACAAAATGAAAAAAATTACTTTTTTAGTGATGTTATTATGTGGCTTTTATTCCGTAGCTCAGGTAACATCTTCGTCTATTAACGGTTCAGTTAAAACCGAAAAAGGTGAAGAACTTGCAGGTGCAACCGTTGAGGTTATTCACACCCCTTCTGGTTCAAAGTATTTTGCTATGACCAACGAAGTTGGTGGATTTGGAATTCCAGCTATTCGTCCGGGAGGTCCTTACACGGTGCGTGTAAGTTATGTCGGCTTTAAAACATTTGTTACAAATGATTTAAGAGCTTCATTGGGTGCGGGAATTACCCTAAATGTTGTCCTACTAGAAGAAGCTTCGGCATTAGACGAAGTTGTTGTTACGGCAACAAAAAATCCTGTTTTTTCAAAACAAAGAACGGGCGCTGCACAACAATTTTCAAATAGAGAAATCAATATGGTGCCAATAACGGGTTCTCGCTCTATAAATTCAATCACAAAATACAATGCAAACGGTAACGGAAGTAGCTTTGGCGGTCAAGATTCTCGTTTGAATAACTTTACTATTGACGGTTCTGTTTTTAACAATGGTTTTGGCTTAGGTTCTGATACACAAGCAGGTGGTAGAACAGGTTCTACAGCTATTTCATTAGATGCTATCGAAGAACTTCAAGTGAGTATTGCCCCTTTTGACGTGCGCCAGTCAGGATTTATTGGTTCAGAAATTAATGCTGTAACTAGAAGTGGTACAAACGAAGTGCAGGGTTCTGTTTATCACTCATCTAGAAATAATCAAAAAGCTTTTGTTGGTAGAAATGCCGGAAGCGTAAAAATTACACCATCTACATTCGAAGAAAAAGTAACTGGTTTTAGAGTAGGTACGCCGATTATTAAAGACAAATTATTCTTTTTTGGAAACTTTGAAAAAGTTGATAATATAAGTCCTGCAACCAATTGGACCTCTACGGGTTCACCAAATGCTGGATCGCAAGTTTCTAGACCAACTTATCAACAAATGCAGGATTTATCCGATTTTATGCAACAAAAGTTTAACTATACCACGGGTCCTTGGGAAAACTTTAATTCAGCTACAACATCAAAAAAATTCTTGATGAAAATGGACTGGAATATTAATGACAATAATAAAATGAGTGTTCGTTATGTTCATCACGATTCTGAAGCAGACCAAATGACCTCAAACTCTTCTTCGGCAGGTAACGGTAGCAGAAGAGATAATTCAAATTCAATGGCTTTTCAAAATGATGGTTATACTATTATGGATAACACGCGTTCTATCGTATTGGAATTAAACACTAAGTTTTCCGAAAAACTTCACAATAACTTTATTTTTGGATATGACAAACAAATTGAAAACCGTGGTCAACAAGGTGCTACATTTCCAACTATTGACATTAAAGAAGGCGCTTCAACCTTTATTGCGCTTGGCTTAGACCCATTTACACCAGGAAATAAACTAGATTATAACACCTTGCATTTTACCGATAATTTAACAAAATACATGGATAAACACACGCTTGTATTTGGTATCAATTTCGAAAAATTCAAATCTAATAACTTGTTTTTCCCAGCTTCAAACGGCGCTTATATCTTTAATTCTTTAGCTGATTTTTATGCAGCTGCCAATGAATCTGCGGCTAATGGTTTTGCCCCTTCAACAGTTCACCTTCCTGCACGTTTTCAATTTAGATATTCTGCACTGCCAGGTGCTGCAGAACCTTTACAAATTGCAAAATCAACTAAATTCGATATGTATGTACAAGACGAATATAAAGCGAATGACAATTTAAAAATTACTTATGGATTGAGAACTTCTACGGTATCTTTTACCAATACATCTCTTGAAAACCCAGCTATTAATGGATTAACTTTTCTTGATGGTAAAAAATACAACACTAAAGTGATGCCAAAAACCCAAACCTTATTCGAACCTAGATTCGGATTTAACTGGGATGTAAAAGGAGAAGGTAAAACCCAAGTTCGTGGAGGCTCAGGTATCTTTACCGGAAGACCTCCTTATGTATTTATTTCTAATGCAGTTGGTAACAACGGCGTATTAACTGGATTTATCGACGTGAGTGGTGGCGCTATAGCAGCAGGTGGTTTTGGTTTTACACCAAATCCTAATGACTACTTTATTCCTGCAGTACCAACACTTCCTTCTACTTTTGATTTGGCGTTTACCGACAAAAATTTCAAATTTCCTCAAGTTTGGAAAACTAACATTGCTGTTGACCAAAAATTACCTTATGGATTTGTAGGAACTGCTGAGTTTATTTATTCTTCAAATACCAATGCCATAAATTATTTTAACGCTAATTTAGATGCACCTGTGGGTACCTTTGCTGGTACAGATGGCCGACCAAGATATGCGCGTAATGATAGCGGCGTTAGAATTAACGACAATGTTTCTAATGCCATTGTGTTAGAAAATACCAATAAAGGTTTTTATAGTTCTGCTACTTTTAAATTAGATTATCCTTATAAAAACGGTATTTGGGGTTCATTAGCCTATACAACTTCTACGGCAAGAGATTTGATGTCTGCTGGCTCAATTGCCTCTGGTTCTTGGACTGGTGCACGTTCTGTTAATGGAAATAACGATTTGCCTTTAGCAAATTCTGATAATAATATACCCGACAGAATTGTAGGTATTTTTGGATATAAAATTCAATACGGTAAAGGAAAAGTAAAATCTGCTACAGCCGTAAACCTTGGTTATATTGGTCAAAAAGTCGGAAACTTCTCTTATACTTATGGAGGAGATATGAACGGCGACAGAATTAATAACAACGATTTAATTTTTGTGCCAAATTCGGCTTCTGAAATTGCTTTCCAAACACTTACTGTTACAAATAGTGGTGTGCCAACGGTTTATACTGCCGCACAACAACAAGCTGCCTATGATGCTTTTATAGATCAAGATCCTTATTTATCTTCGAGAAGAGGTAAATATGCCGAAAGAAATGGAAACGTATTACCGATGTTAAATCGTATTGATTTAACGGTAACTCAAGATTTTTCAGTAAAACTTTGGGGCAAATCAAATAGTTTCCAATTTAGAGCAGACGTCTTGAATTTTACCAATATGATTAACAAAAATTGGGGTATTTCACAAAGAGCTGTTGCGCCAGTAATCTTAAATTACAGAACAACAGGTATAGATAATATTCCTCAATTCCAAATGAATACTTATGTTAATGATGCTGGTGTTAGGGTATTAGCCGATAAGACTTTTGCTAAAAACGCATCTGTTTTTGACGTTTGGCAAGCTCAATTTACCTTGAGATATACTTTTGGTGATTAATACAAATTTTTAAGTTATTAAAGCCTGCTATCATTTTGGTAGCAGGCTTTTTTTATAGATAATTTTAAGTTGCCACAAACTTTTAAAACCACCTTTTTATGGTATTATTATTTTAGTTACTTTTAACCCCAAAATCAAAAACAATATGATGATTAAATACGTTCATTCAGTCTGGG
>JAVHPE010000271.1:0-1616 GCA_036170475.1 Bacteroidia bacterium
CAATGTCTTTTGAATAATAAAGATGCAGTTTCATTATTTCACTGGCATTTCTATCAACCAATTGATTTCTGAACAGGATTAATTCAATTGATTTTTCAAACCAAAGTTTGCCAACAATCTCCATCAGATTGATAGCTGCTTTTTCGTCTTCAATCCATTCATTTAGCTCCGTTTCGTAGGAGTCTTTTGCTTTCCCTTTTACAGGATTTAATGTGTTTGATGTCATGGGGATAAGAGTTAAGAGTTAAGAGTTAAGAGTTAAGAGTTAAGAGTTAAGAGTTAAGAGTTAAAAGTTAAAAGTTAAAAGTTAGTAGATAAAAGTTTAAAATTGATAATTTGTAATTAATAATTTATGTTTTTTTCAAAAAAAATAACCGCACAAACATCATTGAAATTTTTTATCATTTTCAAAGATGTTTGTGCGGTTATCATTGTTTTTTGGATTATTATGTTATCCTAAATATGTTTTCAATAATTTGCTACGCGAATTGTGACGCAACCTCCGAATGGCTTTTTCTTTTATCTGGCGGACACGTTCTCGGGTTAAATCGAATTTTGCGCCGATTTCTTCTAATGTTAAACCATGGTTGATGCCAATACCAAAAAATAATTTCACTACATCTCGCTCTCTGTCTGTCAAAGTAGAAAGTGAGCGTTCAATTTCACGTTGTAATGATTCATTCATCAATTCATTATCGGCACGTGGGGAATCGTGATTTACCAATACATCCAACAAACTATTTTCTTCACCATTTACAAACGGAGCATCCATCGATACGTGACGCCCCGACACACGCATTGTGTCTGCTACTTTATCCTGAGGAAGTTCAAGTATAATCGATAATTCTTCAGCACTTGGCTCACGCTCATATTGCTGCTCTAATTTAGAAAATGCTTTATTGATTTTATTGAGTGACCCTACCTGATTTAAAGGTAAACGTACAATGCGGGACTGTTCAGCTAAAGCCTGTAAAATAGATTGACGAATCCACCAAACTGCATACGAAATAAATTTAAATCCACGGGTTTCATCAAAACGTTTTGCAGCTTTAATCAAACCTAAATTACCCTCATTAATTAAATCGGGAAGGCTTAAACCCTGATTTTGATATTGTTTTGCAACAGAAACAACAAAACGCAAATTTGCTTTCGTTAATTTCTCCAAAGCTGACTGATCGCCGTCTCTTATTTTTTTCGCTAAAATAACTTCTTCATCGGCTGTAATCAACTCCTCACGACCAATTTCCTGAAGATATTTATCCAAAGAAGCACTCTCACGGTTGGTAATTGATTTGGTTATTTTTAGCTGTCTCATTTTTTTCTTTAGATATTAAAACGGTTATTAAAACGGATACAAAGATACTCCAACAAAAGTATAAAAGCAATTTTATTTTTCAATTGATCTTACTTAAAACACTGCAACTAACTTGCTGATTGTTAATAAATTGAGTTTTGTTGGATGAAGTCTGAAATCACCTCCACAAAAGGGCTTTTTTTGTCGATAAAAAAGAATGCAAATAATTGAGCTAAGAGTTGAAAGTTAAGAGTTAAGAATTAAGAATTAAGAATTAAGAATTAAGAATTAAGAATTAAGAGTTGAGAATTAGATATGGTTA
>JAVHPE010000272.1:0-20557 GCA_036170475.1 Bacteroidia bacterium
ATAATGAAGCATTTTTCCTGCAAATAACTCAAAAAGATGGCTACCTGTATGAAGGCGCTGACTTAGGAATCCTGGTAATGAGGGGACGTTTGATGTCGGATGATTTTAAACTATCCGAACGTGCAAAAAGATGGATTAGAGCCTTGCGTCCACATTTCAAAGCCGATATGATTGATCCGGGATTATTAACCGAAGCTGATTTATATGAGGGGGATGGGTTTAAAATGTTATAAAAAATTAACACCTCGGAAACTTTGAAAATGAAAAATGTTTCCATAGTTTTGCACCCAAAGTAAAACATCAGTAAATAAAGGTGAAATGAAACAAAAATCAATTAGGAATAAATTCAAAATAGTAACAACAATCTTCTTACTCTTTTCCAATAGTATATTTCTAACCGCACAAACATCTCCCACTAAAAATAAATTTACCATCAGCGGATATGTAAAAGATGGTAAAACCGGTGAGGAGCTTATTGGTGCAACAGTTGTTATAAAAGAACTCACAGCCACCGGTGTAAGTACAAATGCGTATGGATTCTTTTCAATCACTCTCCCTGAAGGCAATTATACAGTTTCATCTCAATTTTTGGGCTATGAAGCAAAAGTAACACAGGTTGCATTAACCCAAAATACAAAACTCGATTTTATACTATCTGAAAAACAACACAACCTCGAAGAGATTGTTGTTACCGAAGAAAGAAAGGATGAGAATATTACCAAAAACCAGATGGGAGTTGAAAAACTGGACATTCAACAAATAAAAAACATTCCTGTGTTGTTTGGAGAAAAAGATGTGTTAAAAACACTTCAGTTGTTGCCAGGTGTAAAATCAGCAGGAGAAGGGAATAGCGGCTTTTATGTTCGTGGAGGAAGTGCCGATCAAAATCTGATTTTGCTTGATGAAGCCACTGTTTATAATGCTTCACACTTAATGGGATTTTTCTCTGTTTTTAATTCTGATGCCATTAAAGACGTAACTCTTTACAAAGGCAGTCAACCGGCTGATTTCGGCGGACGATTAGCCTCAGTACTTGATATTAAGATGAATGACGGCAACAGTAAAAGTTTTGTTGTAAACGGTGGGGTCGGATTGATTTCATCACGCCTGAATATTGAAGGACCAATTGTAAAAGATAAAGGTTCGTTTATCATTTCTGCCAGACGTACCTATGCTGACTTGTTTCTGAAACTTTCGAGTGATAGTTTAGCCCGACAGGCAAGATTATTTTTCTATGATGTAAATGCAAAAGTCAATTACCGGATTAATGATAAAAATCGAATTTTTTTATCCGGTTATTTTGGAAAAGATGTACTTGGCTTGGGGACTACTCTGGGTATCAACTGGGGAAATGCCACAGGAACCTTTCGGTGGAATCATCTGTTCAGTGAAAAATTATTTTCAAATACATCTTTGATTTTCACTAATTATGATTATAAAATCAATGTAAATTTCGGAGGTACTCAAATAGATATTATCTCAAGAATCCAGGATTATAGCATAAAGCAGGATTTTCAATATTTTGCAACTACACGTAACAAATTAAAATTTGGATTCAATTCAACCTATCACAAAATTATTCCGGGTGCTATTACCGTTACAAGCAACTCCCCGATAGGCAAATTAAACCTTCCCAATAAATACGCCTTGGAAAATGCACTTTACGCATCTGATGAAATTAAACTTACGGAGAAATTAAATTTTGAATATGGACTCAGATTAAATTCATTTAGTTTGATTGGACCTGGAAACATTAGTAACTATAATACAAACGGCGAGGCAATTGATACAATTAATTATACATCAGGACAATTTGTGAAAACATATTATAGCTTGCAACCTCGCATCAGTACAAGTTTTATAATCAATGAAAAAAGTTCTGTGAAAGCAGCTTATAACAGAAACGAGCAAAACCTCCATTTGCTTTCCAATTCAACTTCCGGAAATCCTACCGATCTCTGGATTCCCAGCAGTAACAATGTAAAACCTGAACTATGCGATCAGATTTCCTTAGGTTATTTTAGAAATTTCAAAGAAAATACATTTGAATTTTCCTCGGAGATTTATTATAAAAATATGCAGAATCAGATTGATTACAAAAATTTTGCCCAACTAAATTTTAATGAAAATGTGGAATCACAATTACTTTTCGGAAAAGGTCGTGCTTATGGTATTGAATTTTTTCTAAAGAAAAAATATGGCAAATTAAATGGTTGGATTGGTTATACTTTATCAAGAACTGAGAAAAAAATTGATGGTATTAATAATGGAAGTTGGTATGTAGCAAAGCAGGACAGAACGCATGACATAGCGATTGTTGCAATATACGAATTAACAAAAAAATGGACTATCTCCGCTACATGGGTATATTATACCGGCAATGCGGTAACATTCCCAAGTGGAAAATACATGGTATCCGGACAGGTTCAATATTATTATACCGAACGAAATGGATACCGTATGCCTACCTATCACCGTATGGATATTGGCGCAACCTATCAGGCTAAAAAAACAGAAAAGTTTGAATCCAGCTGGAACTTCTCTGTTTACAATGTTTATGGAAGGGAAAATGCTTACACGATAACATTCCAGCAAGACCCCAATGATCCTACAAAAACACAAGCGGTACAAACATCATTATTCCGTTGGATTCCTTCTGTCACTTACAATTTTAAATTTTAATACGATGAACTACAAAAAAATAATAGGAATTTATATAGCAATTTCAATAGGTATATTGTCTTTATCATCTTGCCAAAAAGTAATTGATATTAATTTGAATTCAGCTGCGCCTGTCATAATCATTGAAGGAAATATTTCTAATCAGCCTGGACCCTATACGGTTCAACTTAGTAAAACAGTAAATTTTAGTGAGGCAAATACGTTCCCACAAGTTACAGGCGCTTCTGTTACGATTGCTGACAATGCCGGTAATTCGGATATTCTAACCGAAACATCGCCTGGTATATATAAAACAAATACACTTCAAGGTGTGGTTGGAAGAACATACTCAATTACTGTTACTGCTGAGGGAAAGAGTTATCAGGCATCTGCCAATATGCCTTCCCCAGTGAGTATTGATACACTAGTTGAACATATTTCTACCGGGTTTGGTGGTGGACCTGGTGAAATAAACATATCCGTTATTGCTATCTATACCGACCCAGCCGTAATAGAAAACTATTACCGTTTTATTGAAACAATAAACGGGATTGAAGTAAAAACTTTTTCCGTTTCATCAGACCAACTGAGAGACGGAGAAATAATGGACGAGAGGATGAGAGGAAACAGAGATCTTAAACTTGAAATTGGTGACACCGCTAACGTTCAATTACAAAGTATAGACAAAGGTGTATATAACTATTTTAGAACTTTTAATCAATCCAGCGGTGGCGGTATGAATTCTTCTTCACCTGCCAACCCCACTTCTAATATAAGCAATGGTGCTTTAGGCTATTTCAGTGCTTATTCGGTAACATCAAAAACTATCGTAATACAATAGTGCTGTTTGTACCAATTAATTTCTGATGCATTATTTTTTCTTTTTTTTAAGAAATTACCTGTTTAGGAACTTTTAATTTAATAATCAAACGGATATTCGACCGCAGAGCTGTTGGTTAAAATTCATCCGGGCGTTTAATAAAGATTGTTGCATAAGTTTACATTAATAATATAAACTTTTGTATTTTTGTAATGTAAACTTTTGTATTTTTGGTTCATACAAAACAAGATATAAAGTATGGTACTAAAATCAGAAATTGAAGATGCTTATAACCTACAGCAGGCGGAAGTAAAAACAAGCAAGCTTTTTACAAAACGAAGCTATTTAAACAAAATACAGCCTAAGAGTAAACATATTGAGGTTATATCAGGAATCCGCAGGTGCGGAAAAAGCACACTGATGAAACAATTGATGCGGCAGTATAAAAAGGATATTGCTTATTTTAATTTCGAAGATTCACGTGTGTATAATTTCGAAATAAACGATTTCAAAAAATTGGATGAGATTATTGGTAGAAAAAAAGCTGCTTACTTTTTTGATGAAATTCAAAATGTTCCTTCCTGGGAGATTTTTGTAAGACAGCTACATGATAGAGGCGAGAAAGTTTTTATTGCAGGTTCAAATGCATCTTTGTTAAGTAAGGAATTAGGAACCAGACTTACCGGCAGACATTTGCGACATGAATTATTCCCGTTTTCCTATGCTGAGTTTTTGGAATATAAGAAATTGAAAAATACTGAAAATAGCTTTGAACAATACATTCAAATAGGGGGGGTTCCTGAATTCCTCAAAGATGAAAATCAGGAGATTTTACAAACCCTTATAAAAGATATTGTGCTCAGGGATATAGCAGTTCGTTATGGAATAAGGAACTCGAAAACATTAATGGAAATTACGTTATTCTTAATTTCTAATATCGGTAAAGAATGTACTTATAATAATTTACGCAAAACTTTTTCTGTTGGTTCTGCCAATACTGTATCAGACTACCTTTCCTGGCTGGAAGATACTTATATTTTATTTTTTTTACACAAATTTAGTTGGTCGGCGAAAAATATTGCCGTTAACCCCAGAAAAGTATATGCTATTGATAACGGATTGGTAAATGCCAACTCTCTCAGCTTTACCCAAGACAAAGGAAGGTTGCTCGAAAATGCTGTATATCTTTTTTTACGGCAAAAACCTTTTTCACTTTTTTATTTCAGAGAAAAAGGAGAATGTGATTTTGTCGTGTTTGAAAAAAACAAGTGCCAGATGCTTATTCAGGTGTGTGAAAACGTTCATAATGAAAATAAGGACAGAGAAATTAACGGATTGCTTGAAGCGATGCACTTTTTTAAAATGAAAGAAGGTATTATCATTACGAAAAAGCAAAAAGACACGCTACAGTTCGATAAAAACACAATCAGATTAGTGCCCGGTCATGAATTTATGAGAACCGATGTCACCAATTAAAAAATATAGGTATATACGTTTAGGTCGCATAAGTCAAATTAGGCTGAAATAATTGATTTTAAAGAGTTCACGTCAAAAAATAAATTTTATTTTTTTTTAATAATGGGACGAAAATCACATTACCCACTGTTTATTTTTGATTTTGCCTTGAACCACTCTATTATCAATAAATTTATGTGCGACCTAAACGTATATACCTATTAAATTTTTCTTTAAAACATGTGCAATCCGCCATTAATGGCAATATTAGCACCAGTAATATAACGTCCTTCTTCGGAAGCTAAATAAGCTACCGCTCCGGCAATTTCAGGAGGCGTACATAAGCGTCCCTGAGGTACCTGAGCAACAATTTTAGCGAGTATTTCCGGGTTTATTTTCATTACCATAGGAGTGCCTGTGTATCCGGGAGAAACGGTATTTACGGTTATTCCTTTTTTAGCTACTTCTAAAGCCAACGATTTAGTAAAGCCATACATACCTGCTTTGGTTGCGGCATAATTACATTGTCCATAAGCGCCTTTTTGCCCGTTAACTGAGGAAATAGTAATAATTCGTCCCCAGCCTTTCGCTATCATTCCTTCAATAACAAGTCGTGAACAAACAAATACACTGCTTAAATTAGTATCAATAACTTCATACCATTGTTGGGGAGTCATTTTATAAAGTGGCGCATCCCTTGTGATACCTGCGTTATTTACCAAAACATCAACAGGTCCGATTTCATCCGCAATCTGCTTCATCATTTTTTCGGCAGATTTGTAATTTGCAATATCTCCTTCAACAATTTTTAAATCAAAACCCATTTTAAGCAAATCATCCCTCCAACTCTTAGCTTCCTCCCTCCATTTCATAGCTCTGGTAAAATCTTTGTAATTGGCAACTACGGTATATCCATCTTTATATAATCTTTCGCAGATAGCAGTACCCATTCCGCCGGTACCACCTGTTACTAAAGCTACTTTGTTATTTTTTTCTCTCATAATTAATATAATAATTAAATAATTAATAATTGTTACCCCAAACTTATGTTTAAAAAACGTGAACACCTTTATTAATTGGCGTTTTTTGAATTGAGTTTATTTATGGGGCATCTATATATTTAAAATTATATAGATAAAACTCAATAATAGCCTCAAATGTAAAAATAATAAAAGTACTATTTCGAAACTTTACTAAAGTTTATGAACAATGAGCTGCTCATAAAAATCATGTCAGACATTTTTGAAATACGTTGAAGAATTCCCCTCAAAACAGAACAACGAGGAATTTACGAGATTAAATTTTATGTGAAGCGTAAATCAACAAAAAATAAATTTGGAGGAGAGTACAAAAAAAATCTCATTAGGTCAGCCTGATTTTTATAAACCCGACTGACCTGATAAGATATGGATTAAGAGGATAATTCACAACTATTCCTCTTCATGAGTACTGGCTTTTTCTTTTACATATCTGCCAGGAGCCGGTTCTATGACTTTATATTTAGTATTTCCTAAACTTTTTAATGCAGGAATTTGTTTCCCTGATTTTTTGATAAGACCCGCAACCCATGCTGTCCACCAGCTACCCTCATGAAATTTAGCTGTTTCTTTCCAAACATCAAATCCTTCCTGAAGTTTACCGTCAAGATGGTAACCATATTTCTTTTTTGATGGTGGGTTTGCAACACCCATAACGTGACCTGAACCACCCAATATAAATTCAACCGGTCCGCTCACCAGTTCGGTTGTGGTATAATTTGTTTGAGGTGGCGATATATGATCTTCCTGCATGGCAATTACCGTTACAGGAATCTCAATTTTTGCAATATCAATTGGAGTATTACAAATTCTTAATGCGTTTTTTCTGCTTAATTTATTTTCAAAAACCATATTTTTCAGATAATACAGATACATTTTCCCGGGAAGATTTGTATTATCATTTGTCCAAAAAAATGCATCAAAAGGGGTGGGTGTTTTTCCCTTTAAATAATTATTTACAACAAAGCTCCAAACCAAATCATTTGCTCTGATTAGGTTAAATGCTTTTTCCATGTCATGACCATACATTAGCCCTTTTTCTAAAAGTTCTCCACGTTCCATTTTTTTTATCAATGCATTGTCAATTACATCGCCCATAGGACCAACATCAGAAAAGTCAATCATTGCGGCAAGAAATGTCGCGGAATTAACCGGATTTTCCTCTACTGCAGTACCGGCAACTTTTGATTTATTTGTTCTGGCAGCTAAAATTGCAAGGGTAGTTCCTAATAAAGTTCCACCTAAACAATAGCCAATTGTGTTTACTTTTTTTGATTTTGTTACTGCTAAGGCTATTTCAATTGCTTTCAATGCGGCTTTTTCAACATAATCATCAAAAGTAGTATTCCCCAATTCGGAAGTAGGGTTTTTCCAAGAGATAATAAAGGTGGTAACACCCTGATCAACAACAAATTTAGCGAAAGAATTTTCAGGACGTAAATCAAGAATATAATACTTGTTAATCCAAGGAGGAATAATCACTAATGGAATTTCACCAACTGTTTTGGTAGTAGGTGTGTATTGAATAAGTTGAATTAATTCATTTTCATAAATAACTGATCCGGGAGTAATCGCAAGGTTGCGCCCAACCTCAAACGCTGAAGTATCGGTTTGACTGATTTTCCCTTTATCAATATCGTCCATCAGATTTTTAAATCCATCAATTAAACTCTGTCCGTTTGTTTCCTGGGCTAATTTAATTACTTCCGGATTAGTAGCGATAAAATTGGAAGGTGAAAAAGCATCGATATATTGATTGGAATAAAAATTTAACTTGTTCTTTGTTTTTTCGTCTATTTCAGAAGTCGCGATAATCTGTTTCATTAATTGAGAAACCAAAAGATAACTTTGTTTAACAAAATCAAAGTAATAAGGAGCTTCATCCCACTCTGGAGCTTTAAAGCGTTTATCGCCATCCGCAGGCTTAATAACCGGCAGGTATTCCCCTGGTTTTGATTGACGATCTGTAATACGTTTCCACAATTCCTGCTGGCTGGCAAAAAAACCTTTATAAAGTTCTTGAACCTTTTCCATTTCTTTAGGTTCAGCCATTAATTTTGTACTGAACTCATTAAACGTTTGCATAATATCCCTATTATCATGTTCGCTACCCGACTGGTTTTTAAAGTAGTTGGAGATAATTTTTCTACTCGCTTTCGTAATACTTTCTGTTAATTCTTCCATATTGTTTTTTTTTGTATTTTCGATTTTGACTTCCATGCTCGAACTTTTCTTCCTGTTTTCATCATTATTAATGTCTTTCGTAGAAGGTATTTTCGATTTTTCAGAATTTTTTATTTTACTTTTCACAGCAATATTCTTTTCCACTTTTTTCATAAACTTTTCATCACTAGTGTTTTTCGCAGAAGATTTCTTTGGTTTTACAGATTTTTTGATTTTACTCTTCTCAACTTTACTCTTCTCAACTTTATTCTTCCTCAATGTTTTCATAAACAAAACCGATTATCCATTACTTATTAATTATTTACAAATTTACCATTTAAGAATCATCGCCCCCCAGGCCATACCGGATCCAACAGCGGCAAATAAAACATAATCTCCTGAATTTAACTTTCCTGCCTTATTAGTTTCGTCCAATAATATCGGAATAGTAGCGGCAGAAGTATTTCCGTATTTATCCATGTTGGTTAATACTTTTTTAAAATCAAAATCCAAAATCTCCGCTGTTTTTTTGAGAATTCCAATACTTGGTTGATGAGGTATCATGTATTTGATATCTTCCGCTTTTAATCCGGAATCAGTCAACACTTCTTTAATAACCTTAGGTAATACTCGTATGGCGAACTTATAAATTCCATTTCCATCCATTTGCCAATATTGTAATCTATCCTGTGCGGTGGTTTCATTGATAGGATTTAGGGATCCTCCTGCCGGGATGTGCCAAATCATTTTGCCACGCCCGTCAGCGCCAAGTTTTGAAATCACAAATCCTTTTTTATCCTCTCTTCGGGAAAGAACAACCGCTCCTGCACCATCGCCAAAAAACACGGCATCTCTGCGTGTCCAGTCTGTTATTGTTGAAAAAGTATCAGCACCTACTACAAGAATATGTTTATAATTTCCATTGCTTAAACAATCCGTAGCCAAACTAATAGCATATAAAAAACCTGTACATACTGCCACCACGTCGAAGGCGCCGGCATTAAATGCTCCTATTTTTTCCTGAATAAAACAAGCAGCGGAGGGAGCCTTCATATCAGGCGTAGTAGTGGCGACTATTATTAAATCAATATCCTGTGGTTTCAGCTTGGCATTGGAAATAGCTTCAAGAGCAGCAATTGCTCCCAAATCAGAAGTTGTTTCTCCTTTTGCCGCAATTCGTCTTTGTTTAATACCCAGATGTTCAAATATCCAATGAGCCTTGGTATCTACCATGGTTTCGAGATACTCATTGGTGTATACACGAAAGGGCGTATACGAACCAGTACCTGAAATTTTTACATTTCGTATAATTTTTTTTGCTGCTGTACTCATTTGGTAATTTGAAAATATGTTAATTAGTGTCTGTCCATAGAGTCGAGAGTCTGAACTATAATGTTCGAGTTCGAGGCTTTCGTAGTTTTGAAAATCAAGAGTTTACATTTGTAAATGACTGATTTTTAAAACAAGAATAACGAAGAAATCGGACATTATAGACAGACTCTAATTACACATTTTCAAATTGATATTATTTCTGTTTCTTTCCCTTTAACGTACCGGAAAAAGTATATTCCTTTTTTGTTTTACCTTTTTTATTAGTCCAAACAGCGGTACCTTCAATATCTTCTCCGGTTATTGTGCCTGTCCATTTTAAAAGTTCTGTATCCGGGTTTTTGCTTTCACATTCAAAAGTAATTACCTTATTAGCGGCATCGGATGTGTCAAGCTCCGCGGTATAAGCGGCAGGCGCAAATTTTTCATTGGTCTTCATTAATTTTGATGTAAACTTATCCGATTTAAAAGTAATTTCGTCGGCTTCAGGATCTCCGGCTTTTTTACCTTGGGCGGCCAACTCTATTGTATATATTTTGTTGGCGAGTAGTTTGTCTGGTGGTGGTTTTTTTTGAGCATAAGCGCTATTCGAAAAAGTAAAAAAACACAATGTGATTGTGCTGATGAACCATAAAAAATTTTTTTTGGTTGTTGATGTGTAATTGATAAGCATGTTTTTTGTTTTTTAGTTTGTTAAGAATTATTTATTAAAATTAAACAGGTATTACAATAGATTATTTTTCAACATTTTTTTGTTCAGTTTACTGAACCGTAAAAGTTAATTCCTTCAAAGGTGCACCTTTATCATCTGTAACGGAAACGGTCCATTCTCCGGCGTAATAAGCGGTAGCAAATGCCCATGTTCTCCATGGGTCGCCACCAACAGTTAAGCTGTTACTATGAGTATGGGTTCCATTTTTCCAATTAATAGTAATGTTTCCGGTTCCGCCTGAAAATTTCATCCACATGTAAACTTTTGAATTTAAAGGAAAAGTGGATGACTCTTCTGTCAGAACCCTATTTTCAATGCCTTTGCCAAGCTTTGCTTCTTTCAATTGCAGCTGCCCAAAGGAAGAAAAACAGGAAATAAAAATAACTAAAGATGTTAAAAATAAAATTTTCATTTTAGGACTCTGATTGATAACATAAAAATAATTAATGGCTCTGTACCCTTTTGTACCAATAAAAAAAATAGTGTTATTCAATTTTATGAATAACACCATCTATTAACAATTAAACCGTTTCTTTTTTATTTTCCTGTTTCCACCAATCCGAAGCCCAATTTGTAAATTTATTTAAGCCTTTGTTCTGGATATTATAGAGCGACTCAATATGGGCATTGATGCTTTCCCCGAATTTTTGGTTGAAATTAACCGCAAGGTTAGTATGCTTATTATAAAAATCAAGAATCTCTTTTGTATTTCTGATGGTCAATTGGTGTGATGCTTCAAAATTTTCATGAATTAATTTCAATACTTTCTCAGGTTGTTTATTATCTGACTCTTTGATAGCATCTACTAACTTTGTATTAAAATCTACATTCATTTCCATTTGCCGGGTGTATGAATTGATTATGCTGTCAAGGGCTCCTTCAGCAAGTTCTACTGATTTTTTAAAAGAGCTTTTTAGCGTGTCAGTAACTGAATCTTCTATTTCTTGCTGACCCAATTTTTCTTTAATCGAGTCAACAATTTTTTTATTGGAATCTAAGGCTTCACTAATGTGTTTTGTGTTTGAAACAATTATTTCTCTTATTGTCTCTTTCGATTTTTCAGCAGTATTTTTAATATTATTTTTAATTTTTTCTGCTTTTTCGTTTAATGTTGCGTTCATCGGAATATTTTTTATTGGTTGTTTTTTCTGTAATTTTTTCAAAACACTAACAATTTTTGCAGTTGGAAATGGCTATTGCGAAAACAGTCATTGCCCACCGCTTAATTGTAAAATTAACTAATTTAATTGCAAAAGTTAAATTGCATTTTTTCTTTATTACTTTGTTGAAGCTGATTCTTGTTTTTTGTGAGTCCCGTTGCTACCGTTAAAAATATTTGTTTTAAATAAATCGGTAATATTTTTTGCTTCGGAATTTTTAGTAGTATATGCACTCATGAAATCTGACCAAAGTTTTAGGTTGTCGCTAACACTGGCGCCCATTTGTTTGTTGAGTTTGCTGAACATCTCTTTGTTCGCTTCAATGGATGGTTTAGTGATTTTGGAATATGAATCAATGATTTCCTGAATCTTTGCTTTAGATGTTCCCATTGTTGCGTCAAATTCTTTCTTAAATTTTTCTGCCATTGGAGCAAATGATGCTTTTGCCGCATCGTATTGCTTAGTGATACTGTCGAAAGATTTTTTATTTAAAGCGGTAATCTCTTCTACCTGCTTTTTGTAAGATTCAACTATTGTCGCGATTTTATCTTTTGAAAACGCATCTGCGCCAGTTTGTTTGCCAAACTCCATAGCTGTTTTCATAGTAGCTTTTGACATATTAGAAATTGTTTCAATATTTTTTTTGAAAATTTCCATCATCGTTTCTGACATTCCAAAAGAACTGTTGAAATTATCCTTATTCATACCTTCAAGTGTCATGTTGATAGCTTTGCTATACATTTCGCTTGCCGATTTCATTTGTTTGTTTTGTGTTTCAATGATTGTTGCAGTTGTATCCTGTAACCATTTCATAGTGTCGCTTACATTCTTTTTGAATGTTTCCGCTGTTTCTGTAAATTTTTGTGTTGCCATTTTTCGTTGATTTTTTTTGGATTAATTGTTTGCAAAGGTAAGAAAAATATCTTACTAACAGACGGTATGTATAACTTTATAATTACGTTTCACAATTAATTGAAAAAAATTATGAAATGTAATTCTAACATAAAAAAAACCAAATTAACACGAATAAAAAAGATGGATTTATTCTCGTGTTAATTCGGTTTTTATTGGACAATGGTTCGGTAGTTTTTTTTACCCGGGACTTTAGCCCTGATGATTTTAAAAGTATCGAAGAATTGATTGGATGAAACTTTCTAATTTAAAGAGATCTTTTATTATCTTCCTGTTTCCACCATTCTGATGCCCAGTTTGTAAATTTGTTCAACCCTTTGTTCTGTAGGTTAAACAGAGACTCAATTTGAGCATTAATACTTTCTCCGAATTTTTGGTTGAAATTCACAGCAAGATTTGTATGTTTATTATAGAAATCAAGTATTTCTTTTGTATTTCTGATAGTTAACTCGTGTGATGCCTCGAAATTTTCGCGAATTAAATCTAACACTTTTTCTGGATGAGTGCTGTTAGATTCTTTAAGTGCATCCACTAATTTTGTGTTAAAATCAACATTCATTTCCATTTGTCTGGTGTATGAATTGATAATACTATCAAGAGCATCTTCTGCAAGCTCTACTGATTTCCCAAAAGTGCTTTTTAATGTGTCGGTCACAGAGTCTTCTATTTCTTGCTGATTCAATTTTTCTTTTATTGAGTCAACAATTTTTTTGTTAGAATTCAAAGCTTCTCCGATGTACTTTGTGTTTGAGTCAATAATTTCTCTTATCGTCTCTTTTGATTTCTCCGCAGTACCTTTAATACTGTTTTTGATTTTTTCTGATTTTTCGTTTAACGTGCTGTTCATTTTTTTTTTATTTAAGATTAAACTTTTATTTTATGATTAATAATGATTAATTATCGCTATTCGTCGACAAAGGTATAAAAAAACTATATTAACATAGGATTGTTTATAACTTTTTTTATAAAATTTAACATTTTTTAGTAATTGCAATCCAAATTTTCAATGGTCTTTGCTCACTTTAAAAATTTTAATCAGTAATATAAAGCACAAAATTTGTTTATAATTAACTGTAAATCAGATATTTTAAAGGTAACGATATTTTTTTTGCAAATTCGATCTTTTAAGATTTCTACTTTTTGAAATTTAGAATTCTTTCCCCAATACTATTAAAATATTCAATTTTTATAAAAATTCGTGTTTTTTTATTCCAATATGGCAAAATCTTATGGGATAAATACGCAAAGGGGGAGAACTGCCCAAATCTGATAGAAAATTTCAAAAGCGTTTACCCAGAATAATTATTTATCTGGTTTTACAAAGAACTTTTTTATTATTACATTTAACCGCTCAAAAAATATTTTTATGCTTAAACATAATAGTAGTAATCCATTCAACATAGTGGTAATAATAGCCGCTCTTGGATATTTTGTTGATATCTATGATTTAATTCTCTTCAGTATTGTCAGGGTGCCAAGCTTGCAGGAAATAGGCGTTCCGGTTAATCAAATTAAGGACTCTGGTATTTACCTTATTAATATGCAAATGATAGGCATGTTACTTGGAGGAATTGTATGGGGGATTTTAGGTGATAAAAAAGGACGATTGTCAACCTTATTTCTCACTATTTTACTTTATTCACTGGCTAATATAGCAAACGGATTTATTCAAAATCTGAATCAATATGCTTGTCTTAGAATTATTGCCGGGTTCGGATTAGCCGGAGAGCTTGGTATTGGAATCACATTAGTATCTGAAGTAATGACAAAAGAAACCCGTGGTTGGGGTACCAGCATTGTAAGTGGTATTGGAATTATTGGAGCCGCATTGGCTTTTTTGGTTTCAAAATGGGGCTGGAGAGAAGCCTATTGGGTTGGAGGAGTACTTGGATTATTACTACTCGGACTGCGTCTCTACGTTCATGAATCAGGTATGTTTGACAAATTAAAACAATCTTCCGCAAAACGTGGAGATTTCCTGAGTTTGTTTAAAAACTGGAAACGTTTTTATAAATACATCAGTTGCATTTTTGTCGGGATTCCTGTTTGGTTTACGATTGGCATTCTGGTAACCTTTTCAAAAGAATTTGGTGAAGCCCTCGGGATAGCGGTTCCTATCAGCCCGGGCAAAGCGATAATGTTTCATTACGTGGGAGCGGCAATGGGTAGTATTATAACCGGATTCATCAGTCAAAAATTAAAATCCAGAAAAAAAGCGCTTTGGATTGCTATAATCGTTCTTGGCTTTCTGAGTATTGGATATTTTTCCGCTAAGGGAATTTCCGCTGAACTATTTTATTTTATTATCTTCCTTTTAGGTATTGCTCAAGGCTATTGGGCTGTTTTTATTACTGTAGCTTCTGAGCAATTTGGTACTAATCTACGATCTACGGTTACTACTACTGTTCCGAATTTTGTGAGAGGAGCAACGGTACCTGTCATTTTCTGGTGGAAATATATGACAGAGGGAATGGGAATACTTCAATCGGCAGCTATTGTTGGTGCCATTGTTATTGTATTTGCTCTGGTAGCCGTTTTCTTTCTGGAGGAAAGTTATGGTAAAGATTTAGATTATATGGAGGTGGATTAAATGATGTGCTGATTTATCGATGTGCTGATGTGCTGATGTGCTGATGTGTTGATGTGCTGATGTTTAGACGAATGCTGATTTCTACCTAATTTTAAAATTATTAAATTATTTTCCAGAATGAAAAAAACTGTTGTAATTGGTGCTTCTGACAACCCTGAAAGATATTCCTATAAAGCTACAATGGCTTTAAAAAAACACAATCATGAAGTTATTCCTATTGGAATTAAAGAGGGTACAATAAATGGAATAAACATAATTACTACAAAGATCAATATTGATAATGTTGATACAGTATCGCTTTATGTTGGGCAAAAAAATCAAGCGTTTTGGTATGATTATATCATCGGCTTAAAACCTAAACGTGTGATTTTTAATCCCGGAACGGAAAATCCTGAATTTGAGCGGTTACTACAAAAGAATAAAATTGAGACTACTGAAGCGTGTACATTAGTGCTCCTATCCATTGGAAATTACTAAATACCATATACTTTCTGAAACGCCGGAGTTTAAGATTTTTTTAAATACTAACCCCTATAACACACACATCATCAACTTGCTCTAAGTTTCCTTTCCAGGTTTCAAAAAAACGATCCAGGTATTGTTTCTGATCTTTCATAGACAGCTTATGAATTTTAAGTAATTCCACTTTGAATTTTTTCTTCATCAGCTTTTTACCATTCGTACCAAACTGGTCGGCAAAACCATCTGTAGAAGTATAAATAATATCCCCTTTTTTCAGTTCTATTGTTTGCAAAGTGAATGAGGGCACCTCATCAGTGTGTTTTCCTACAGGCATTTTATCGCCCTTATATTCTATGAGTTCTCCATTACGCACTAACCATAAAGAGCTGTTGGCTGCGGCAAAATGCAAAAGCATCTTATCAAAATCATAAACACAAAGAACGCAATCCATGCCATCCTTTGATTCTTCAGTACTTCCAACAGGATTAAGAGCCTCAATAATTTCTTTTCTCTGCTCATTAAGTATCTCATGCGGCAAACGTATCGCATGGTCTACAATGTTTTCGTTCAGGAAGGAAATATTTAACATACTCATAAACGCTCCGGGAACCCCGTGTCCGGTACAATCAGCAGTAATGATGTAAAAAGTATTTTGTCTGACGATTGTATTAGGCAATGTTATCTTATTGGTTCCTAAATCCCAGGCTGGAATACGTGCAATGCTTAATGCCCAGTAAAAATCACCACTGACAATATCCTTCGGCTTAAACAAAATAAAATGTTCTGCTCGCAGGTTATTTTCAATGTACTCATTGCTGGTAAGCAAAGCTGTTTGTATACGTTTTGCATAAGTAATTGAATCAACAATCTCTTTTTGTTTTTTTTCAACAATATGTTTTTGATTCTCGGCACTTTCACGCATTTCTTCAGCAATGATACGATGGCTGTCCGCTATGTCTTTTTGTTTTTCCGCTTCATCTTTTTGTAAAACAACTTCAGCGGTTCTTTCAACAACAGTCTCTTCCAATTGCTTTTGGCGTTTGCGTAAAGAAGCTGTCCGGTAATAAAAAAAGCCAACAACCGAACCAAAAATCAGTAAAACAACAAGTGTCCGAAACCACCATGTTTCATACCAGGGGGGAAGAACATAAAATGTATAGGTTACTTCTTTTTTGTTCCATAAACCATCATTATTCATTGATTTTAAATGAAAAGTATATTCTCCTTTAGGTAAGGATGAATAAGTGGCTTCTGTTTTCGAGGTAGGCGGGAACCAGTCATTATCCAATCCCTCCAGCTTAAACTGATATTTTACTTTGTTAGGATCTGTAAGACAAACTCCAATAAAATCGAAAGTAATGTGATTTTTATTATAGGGTAAAACTAAATTAGCGGGAAGGTTGGAACTGCTGTCTATGCCCTTTGAATAGCCGCTAAGTTCCTTTTCCGCATTCTGAAAAAATAAACGTATTCCTGTAATTCGTGTTAACGCTTCCTGACTATTAATTTTGGCAAAATGAGGGTTATAAACAGTAACCCCTTTTATTGTTCCAAACCATAAATTTTCTTCGCTGTCTTTAAATTTTGCATTTCTATTATATTCCACTCCTCTTAATCCATCATCTTTATCAAAATGCCTGATTTCAATTTTATTGCTTGAATTGAAAATATGCACATCAATTCTATCTATCCCCTTTGTGGTAGCTACCCACAAATGATTAGTCATATCAAACTCAATAAAATAGACACTGTTTGAAGCCAGTCCGTCGTTTTGATCAATTTTTTTAAAATTTATTCCATTATATCGGAACACCCCGTCAAAAGTACCAAACCAGATATTTCCCTGCTTATCCTGTGTGGTTGAAATTACTCGCTTATCTGTAAAACCATGACTTTTATTATACTTTACAAGAGTTTCACGATTATACTTTAACACACCATCTTCTGTTGCCAACCATAGGTTATGACTATTATCTTCAAAAATGGAATAAATGGGAATGGTTCCATTTTTTATTTTAAATTTCTTTACAGCTTCAATTACTTCAATTTTACCATCCTTTAAAAAGCATAATCCATTGTCTGTTCCAATCCAAATAATCCCATTATTATCTTTGATGATTGCATAAATATTATTACCGGGCAATCCATTTGAATTATCAAAATAATGAAATGATGTGCCATTAAAAATGCTCAGTCCCTTATAAAGATCTCCAAAGTACATATTGCCATTATTGTCTTCGCAGATCACTTGTATATCAACTAAAGCATTGGAGTTTTTTGAATTTTTTAAATCTTTTTCACCTAATTTATAATTTGTTATTTTATCGTTTCTCATTCTGGAAACACCGAATCCTTTAATTCCTAACCATACATTTTTTTTAGAATCCTGAAAGATTGAATTAATGTTGTCTCCTGGTAAACTATCTTTTATGCTGTACGATGCAAAAGCCTCCCCAGCAAATTTTGACACACCAAAACCGTGTATTCCAAACCAGATATTTCCCTCCCGATCCTCTAATGCGCAGTAAACACTGTTACCTGGTAATCCATTTTTTTCGTCATAAAACTTAAAGGTGTGTTGATCATATTTATAGATGCCTTTGGGTGTTACGAACCATAAATTATTTTTATTATCGACAATAATATCCCTAAAGTTATTATTTTCTACTCCACTGATAATTATCGGTTCTATTTTCCCGAGGAGTGTTATTTTACTTAACCCGGGGCTTGTTCCAACATAGATATTGCCTTGAATGTCTTCATTAATAGACCAAATGAAATTACCTGGCAAACCATTGGACGGATTAAAATAATTAAATTTTTTCGTACTTAAATTATATTTTATAAGCCCGTAGGACATTGTCCCAAACCAAATATTATTTGCTTTATCGGCATACATTGAAAAAATGTCCGCTTTATTAAGCAATGTGTCCTCCTTAAACGGGATAATTTTATTGCCTGATAATTGGCAAATTCCTTTGCCTGTTCCAACCCAAACGGTACCCTTACTATCCTGAATTGTACTAAATACACGATTATGGGGTAATCCATTTTTATCAGTATAATTGGTTACGGTTTTCCCGGATAAAACACTTAAGCCGCCACCTGTTCCAAACAGGAGTTTCCCATTTTTTAGTTCGGTAATAGAATATACAACGTTATTAATTAAACTATCATTCTCATTGAATGTAGTAAACTTATTACCGTCATATCTGCTGGCTCCCCCTCGATTTGTTCCAAACCAAATATTCCCATTCCTATCCTGACACATAGATAATACTTGTGATTGGGCTAAGCCATCTTCAACGGTAAAATTGCGGAAATTATAATTTTGAGCAAAGGAATAAAATATGCTCGTATGGAGAAATATTATTAGAAATATTATTCTGAATTTATTCAATCTTCGTATGGATCAATTCTTAGTAAAATTATAAAAAAATGTGCTAACCTGAAAATTAAATATTCTATTTTCAAATTAGCACATTAGCGAAATGACACAATAATTTTATTCCATTACAACAATTCTTTTTGTGGTGGTTTTCCCATCAATGGTTAATGTTATAAAATATATTCCTGTATTCAAACTATTGTATCGTGGGTTTAAATTATATTTGAAATTACCTGCCGGCTGATTTGAATTTACTAATGATTTTATTTTTATACCAAGTACGTTATAAACATCAAGCGTTATTTTCCCTTCCTCCACAAGACTGTATTCAATAACAGTATTGCCTATTACCGGGTTTGGATACACTTTAAATTTATTTTCTGAACCAGAAACAGTAATAGGATTATTGATTCCTACATTTGTGTTTGGATTGATGTAAACACTATTTGAATCTGCTATATAATTTTCATTCAAATACTGGTTATTTGTGGAATCTATAGTAAGAGTATAGGACGAATCTCTGCCAAGTCCGGGTATATCAACATAAATAGTATAATTACCATAGGGCACTCCGGCAAAAGTATAGATGCCTGTTGAACTTGTAGCAGTTGTTGCCATAATGGAACCTCCCGGATTTTTACCAAGTTTAACATCTACCCCGTCAATGGGCCCTCCTAGTGCTCTTCCAAAACTAATGCCTTCAATAATCTGTCCGGTTATTAATCCCGGTCCGCTGCCTATGCCTATTTCTTCTGCCATTGTAATTTCTGGTAAGGTATCGTTCGCGTCGCAATCATGATTAAAAACAATAACCGCGGTATCATTCCACAAGAAAGCTCCGCCATAGTAAGTAGCAATGAGAGCAGGAAAGGCTGTTGTATCCGCAAATACTTTAATTAAATAATTTCCGTGACTAATACTGGTAAAGCTGAAATTACCTGAAGAAGTAAGTTGTACAACCTGAACGGTATCAAAACGGGTTTGAAATGGCAAATATTTTAATATAACAACCGAACCATTGTTAACATTTCCACCTGAATATCCAACATGACCAATTATATCTTTACTTGGTGTAACCGATACTAAAGCCATATCAGAGGCATTACAACCTGCGCTATTAGTAACTGTCAGAGTATATGTTGTTGTCGCTGTAGGATTTACCAATAGTGTTGATGTAGTATTTGAACCGGGAGTCCATAAATACGATATTCCTCCGGAACCTAGTAGAGTTGCTGTATCTCCCACACAAATAGGAATGTCAATCCCTGCATCAGCTGTTGGTAAAAGATTTACGGTTATCTGAATGGAATCGTTGGCACTGCAATTATTGGTGGTGCCAGTAACAAAATAAGTAGAATTTGTGCTTGGGCTTTCAGCTATTGAACTTGATGTTGCACCTGTCGACCATAGATACGTGGTAGCGCCTGTGGCAGTGAGCGTGATACTTTGTCCCACACAAATTGAATCGTTTAAGCCGGCATCTACAATTGGAATTGTGTCAACCGTTACAAGCATCGTATCATTGGAACTGCAATTATTGCTTGTCCCGGTAACATAATAACTTGTCGTAACTATTGGACTTACTGTTTGAGGATTTACGGATGAACCTGTTGACCACAGATACGTGGTTGCGCCACTTGCTGTAAGTGTAGCACTTTGTCCCGCACAAATTGAATCGTTTAAGCCGGCATCTACAATTGGGATTGTGTCAACCGTTACAAGCAGCGTATCATTGGAACCGCAATTATTGCTTGTCCCGGTAACATAATAGCTTGTCGTAACTATTGGACTTACGGTTTGAGGGTTTACTGTAGAACCTGTTGACCACAGATACGTGGTTGCGCCACTTGCTGTAAGTGTAGCACTTT
>JAVHPE010000272.1:20657-20978 GCA_036170475.1 Bacteroidia bacterium
GTCGTAACTATTGGACTTACGGTTTGAGGGTTTACTGTAGAACCTGTTGACCACAAATACGTGGCAGCGCCACTTGCTGTAAGTGTAGCACTTTGTCCAATACAAATAGAAACGTTTAAACCAGCTTCTACAATTGGGATTGTGTCAACCGTTACAAGCAGCGTATCAGTGGAACTGCAATTATTGCTTGTCCCGGTAACATAATAGCTTGCCGTGGCTGTTGGATTTACTATTTGAGGATTTACGGATGAACCTGTTGACCATAGATACGTGGCAGCGCCACTTGCTGTAAGTGTAGCACTTTGTCCAATACAAATAGAA
>JAVHPE010000272.1:21078-24529 GCA_036170475.1 Bacteroidia bacterium
TGGAACTGCAATTATTGCTTGTCCCGGTAACATAATAGCTTGCCGTGGCTGTTGGCGTTATTATTTGAGGGTTTACGGATGAACCTGTTGACCATAGATATGTGGTAGCACCGCTGGCAGTAAGCGTAGTGCT
The DNA here is from genome assembly GCA_036170475.1 of Bacteroidia bacterium. Taxonomy (GTDB): domain Bacteria; phylum Bacteroidota; class Bacteroidia; order 2-12-FULL-35-15; family 2-12-FULL-35-15; genus 2-12-FULL-35-15. Next base: position 21,212 of record JAVHPE010000272.1, read on the forward strand.
TTGCCCTGCACAAATAGAAACGTTTAAACCAGCCTCTACAATTGGTAATGTATCAACCGTTATGGGAAAAGTGATAGTGGCTACACAGCCTTCAAAACTTGTTCCGGTTATGGAATAGGTAGTGCTGGATGCTGGGTTTGCCATTACACTATCACAACTAGTACAGTCTAAACCGGTACCGGGAGCCCATACATAAGATGATGCGCCACTTGCCTGCAATTGAATGCTACTTCCCAAGCAAATCGTGTTTGCCCCAAGAATGTTTATACTCGGTATTGGATTAACTGTAACGGTATCCATATTAAGTGACCAGGAACCTTCTCCGTTTACGTAGGTACTTGCCATATAGGTACCCACTGTTTTAGCAACATAAAAAGTGCTGTTGATTCCCACATTGATGCCATCAAATTTCATCACAGTAGTTTTATATAAATTCGCTCCATCCTGATATGCTATGAATGGGTTACCCTTTCTATCTAGAGCAAGGGAGGTGTAATTTATTCCACCAGATGAAAACCCGTCAACTCCAACTGTTTTCCATGCACCGCCAACAAATTTTTTTACGGTAGATTTTTGAGAAGTTCCCATATCCTGATATGCGATGTACGGCGTACCGCTTTTGTCAATTGCAAGGGAGATGAAGTTTGCTCCGCCAGCCGAGAAGCCGGCTAAACCAACCGGTACCCAATTGGTGGTAAGAAATTTCATCACAGAAGTTTTAAAGGCATTTCCTGCATCCTGATATGCCAGGTATGGAGTTCCATCGCTCGAAACAGCAAGTGAAAGGTAATCTACAGAAGATGAAGTAAATCCAACAATACCAAGAGGAACCCATGAGGTTCCGGTAAATTGCATAACAGTCGCTTTATTGGAATTTGCAGAATCCTTATAAGCTACAATAGGTTGACCATTGGCATCAATAGCAATGGAAGTGGAAAGTACTGAATTTGGTGAAAAACCCGGAGTTCCAACCGGAGTCCAAGTGCCGGAATATTTCATGACAGAAACTTTATTAAAATTTGCCCCATCCCGGTATGACACGAATGGAATTCCGCTGGTGTCTATGGCAAGTGAAATGTCAGTTGCCAAACCAACTGAAAAACCTGAAGGGTTACCTACGGCTGACCAATTACTCCCAATAAATTTCATCATGTTGGTTTTATTGGAATATGCCGAATCCTGATAGGCTACGTAAAGGGCTCCGCTGGCATCAATAGCAAGCGATGTAAAATTTACAGCCCCCACAGAAAAGCCCGGCGAGCCAACTGTTACCCATGAGCTACCATCAAATTGCATAACGGTAACTTTATTGGCATTTGCCCCATCCCGAAATGCTATACAAGGGTTGCCGGCATTATCAATGACAAGGGAAGTATAACTTGAGGAACCGCTTGAGAAACCTGATAATCCTATACTGTTCCAAGCAGGATTTTTTTTCCATTGATAGGATGCGCTTGATTGTGGCGGAATACTTAATGTTACGCTATCTCCTGCACAAAAGATTTGGTTTCCACCAGGGCTTATCGCAAAAGGGGTAACCTGTGCATTAATATTTAAACTAGTCGCAAAAAATAAGAGGTAAAGTACTTTTTTCATATTGTTTTTAGTTAAATAATTTATTTTTCCTTGGTAACTAAAATTACCGGCTCCTAACTCTATAGGAGCGAAATAATACCAGTTATTCTACTTACTTGTTTTTTATCGTTTTTAACTGTTTAAGATTTTTACTAAAGATATTGAAAAATCTTTCGGTTTTTACTACATTATTTTATTCCATTACCACAATTCGTTGTGTTGAGATTTTTCCATCAATCGCCAAAGTTATAAAATATATTCCTGAATCCAAATTATTGTTTTGAGGGTTAAAATTATATTTATAATTTCCGGTCGGTTGAATTAAATGTACCAGTGATTTTATTTTTACTCCAAGTACGTTATAAACATCAAGGTTTATTTTTCCTTGCTCAGCAAGGCTGTATTCAATAATGGTATTTCCTATCACAGGGTTTGGATACACCTTGAATTTATTTTCGGAACCAGTAACAGTAATAGGATTATTGATTCCTACATTTGTGTTTAGATTGATGTAAACACTATTTGAGTCTGCTATATAATCCTCATTCAAATACTGATTATTTGCAGAATCTACGACAAGTGTATAGGACGAATCTCTGCCAAGTCCCGGTATATCAACATAAATAGTATAATTACCATAAGGCACTCCGGAAAAAGTATAGATGCCTGTTGTATCTGTAGTAGTTGTTGCCATGATGGAACCTCCCGGATTTTTACCAAGTTTAACATCTACCCCGTCAATGGGCTCTCCTAGTGCTCTTCCAAAACTAATGCCTTCAATAATCTGTCCGGTTATTAATCCCGGTCCGCTGCCTATGCCTATTTCTTCTGTCATTGTAATTTCTGGTAAAGTATCGTTCGCATCACAATCATGATTAAAAACAATAACTGCCGGATCGTTCCACAGAAAAGCGTTTCCATAGTAGGTAGCAATAAGGGGAGCATAAATTATAGTATCAGCAAATACTTTAACTAAATAATTTCCGTGATTAATACTTGTAAAATGATAATCTCCAGATGAGTTAAGAGGGACTTCCTGTATGCTATCAAAACGAGTTTGAAAAGGTAAATATTTTAATATTACAACCCAACCACTTGTAACACTTCCACCCGAATATCCAACATGACCATAAATATCTTTACTTGAGGTAACCGATACTAAAGCCGTATCAGAAGCATTACACCCTGCGCTATTAGTAACTGTCAGAGTGTATGTTGTTGTCGCTATAGGATATCCCAGTAGTGTTGACGTAGAATCATAATTTGTTCCATCAGTCCACAAATACGATATTCCTCCTGAACCTAGAAGAGTTGCTGTATCTCCCACACATATAGGAATGTCAATCCCTGCATCTGCTGTTGGTACAGGGTTAACCGTTACCGTTACTGCTGTGGTATCTGAACAACTTCCGGATGTTACACCTACAATATAATAAGTTCCACTATCTGCTACTGTTGGAGTAGCGTAAACTAATGTTGCTCCAGCATCGGTAAAGTAGCTGAAAGTTAAACCAACCGTCGAACCTGTGGTTATGGCTGCTAATGTAAGATCCGCTGTTAATGGCGAACATACCGCTGCCGGATTTGTTGTTAGTAATGTTGGTGTTGTATTTACCGTTACCGTTACCGCTGTGGTATCTGAACAACTTGCGGATGTTACACCTACAATATAATAAGTTCCGCCATCCGCTACTGTTGGAGTAGCGTAAACTAATGTTGCTCCAGCATCGGTAAAGTAGCTGA
>JAVHPE010000272.1:24629-24999 GCA_036170475.1 Bacteroidia bacterium
GCTGTTAATGGCGAACATACCGCTGCCGGATTTGTTGTTAGTAATGTTGGTGTTGCATTTACCGCTGCTGTAATGGATGTTCGTGTTGCTGTTGTACATCCACTATTTGTGGCATCAACATAATAGGTGGTATTGGCTGAAATACTGGGAGTAGTATAGGATGTTCCTGTTCCTAAGGAGGAACCACCTGTTGAGGCTGCATACCAGTTTATGGTACCAGCACTTGCTGTTGCTCCCAAAACTACTGTGCCAGCGCCACAACGTGATGCCGGTGTATTCCCTGTTATTGTTGGTACCGCATTTACCGTTGCAAGTATGGATGTTCGTGTTGCTGTTGTACATCCACTATTTGTGGCATCAACATAATAGG
>JAVHPE010000272.1:25099-30251 GCA_036170475.1 Bacteroidia bacterium
GCCACAACGTGATGCCGGTGTATTCCCTGTTATTGTTGGTACCGCATTTACCGTTACAATTACGGTATCTGCTTTTTGGCAACCGTTACTACCCGTTACCACCACAGAATATGGTGTTGTTGTCAATGGATTAACTGTAGTAGATTGTAATGCAGATATTGTACTGCTTCCATTATACCATGTATAGGAACTCCCGCCACTTGCTGCGGTAAGAGTTGCAGAGCTACCCAAACAAATTGTTACATCTGCTCCGGCATTGGCATTTGGTAATGGTTTTATCGTTGCTGTAATGGCTGTACGTGAAGGAGTTACACATCCGTTTGTGGAATTTACATAATAGCTTGTAGTAGTTGAAATGTTTGGCGAAAAGGTTGTACCTTGCCCGAGATCTGTCCCCCCTGTTGAGGCATTCCACCAGTGTATTATTCCATCACTTGCTGCTGCTCCAAGAGTAACGATTCCAGCGCCACAACGTGAAGCCGAAGAAGTGCTGGTTATTGTTGGTATAGGAATTACAGTAATTGTAAAGGTAATTGTTGGTCCGGGGCAATCAATATTAGCATACGCATATACACTAATAGTATCAACAATAGTACTTGTACTATTATTGATAGCAGTAAAAGAGGGCACATTTACCACTCCGTTTGCATCACTGAGACCAATTGCTGTATTAGAGTTTGCCCAAACAATATTGACATCTCCCGGATTGGTGGTAAAATAAGTTGGGGCAACGCTATCACCGGCACAGACAATGATATTTGCAGGGACAGATACAATTGGAAGAGCATAGACAGTTACCATTATTGAAGACATGGCTGTATTACCTTGGACATCCGTAACAGTTACATCGTAATTAGTATTTTGTCGTGGGTGAGCAGTTGGGTTTGCAATGGTATTACTATTCAAAGAATCTGCAGGATACCAAATATAACTGTACGGGGGAATTCCACAACCAGCTGTTGGTAAACCCCCAATAGTTGTACTTGAACCATCACAGATATAAACTATGCCGGGTCCCGCAGAAGCTGTCAAACTAGTATTGACATTTAAATAGATATCATTGCTGGGAGATAAACATGTCACACCACCCAGTAAACTGGTTGTAATGCGCCGATAGGTGGTAGAAGCAAAAATTCCACCCGGAACATCATAGGTTGTTGATGTCCCTATAGTAGAGATATAGCCATCTGTGCTTTTTTTCCACTCGTATGCGAGAGTGCCTAAACCTGAAGATGCTGTTGTTTCTGTAAATGGATCAGGATCTACACCACAACTTATCGAAAATTGGCTGGAAGAAATGCCACCACCCGTAACAGAATTAATAGTTACTGTCGCAGTAGAAGAGGCGGAGGCACCATATAAATCATAAACAGTTACTGAATATGTGGTAGTAGCAGTTGGTGTTGCCACCGGATTTGCCATGGATGGATTACTCAAGCCTACAGTAGGAGACCAGAAAAAGCTATAAGGAGGAGTCCCTCCTGAAACTGTTGGAGAACCACCAATTGTGGCATTTGATCCAACACAGATTGTTTTGTTTGCGCCAGCGCTTACAGTTACTTGCGCAAAAGAATTTAATGTTGAGAAAAGAAAAAGAATAGAAATAAAAAAAGAAAATATAACAGTTTTTGTTTCTACAATTTTTTTAATTTTTGAGGTAGACTTTTCCATGCGATTTGATTTTAAAGTGTATATTTTTCCAAACTTTCTCTTAATTATCAGGATAAACAGGGGTTCTTTTGTTTCTGTTAAACATCTGCCTTTGTATCTCTTTGATTTTATTCCATTACCACAATTCGTTGTGTTGAGATTTTTCCATCAATCGATAAAGTTATAAAATATATTCCTGAATCCAAATTATTGTTTTGAGGGTTAAAATTATATTTATAATTTCCGGTCGGTTGAATTAAATGTACCAGTGATTTTATTTTTACTCCAAGTACGTTATAAACATCAAGATTTATTTTTCCTTGTTCAGCAAGGCTGTATTCAATGGTGGTATTCCCTAATACCGGGTTTGGATACACTTTTAAATTATTTCCAGAAGCGGCAACAATAATAGGATTATTGATTCCTACATTTGTGCTTGGATTGATGAAAACACTATTCGAATCAGCTATATAATTCTCATTCACAAACTGATTATTTGTAGAGTCTAAGGTGAGTGTATAGGATGAGTCCATGCCAAGTCCGGGTATATCAACGTAAATAGTATAATTACCCAAAGGGACTCCTGTAAAAGAGAAAGTACCAAGTATATCCGTTATGGTTGTAGCCATAATGGATCCTCCCGGATTTTTACCAAGTTTAACATCAACTCCGTCAATAGGCTCGCCAGCAGCCCTTCCAAAACTTACTCCTTCAATAATTTCTCCGGAGATAAATCCCGGACCACTTCCAATGCCTATTTCTTCTGCCATTGTAATTTCAGATAAGGTATCGTTAGAATCACAACCATGATTAAAAACAATAACTGCGGTATCGTTCCAAAGGAAAGCTCCACCATAATAGGTATCAATCAGTGGGGCATAAATTATTGGATCCGCAAATACTTTAATTAAATAATTTCCGTGATTAATGTCGGTAAGGATAAAATTACCGGAACCATCTAATGGCACAATTGCGGTGGTATCAAAACGAGTTTGAAATGGTAAATACCTTAGAATGACAACAGAACCACTTGTAACACTTCCCGCTGAATAGGAAACATGCCCATAAATATCTTTACTTAAAGTAACTGATACTACTGCGTTATCAGAAGCGCTACACCCTGCACTATTCGTAACGGTAAGCGAGTATGTAGCTGTTGCGGCAGGCGTTACTAGTGTGGTTGCTGTAGAATCATAATTTGTCCCGTCAGTCCATAAATAGGAAACACCTCCTGACCCGGAAAGTGTAGCTGTATCGCCGAAACAAATAGGAACATCAATTCCTGCATCCGCAATTGGTAAAGAATTTATTGTTACCAATACTGCCGCAGTATCAGAACAACCACCTGACAATATACCAACAAGATAATAAGTACCGCTATCCGCTGTTGACGGTGTAGTGTATGCTATTGTCGCTCCGGCATCTGTAAAGTAGGTATACGTTAAACCGGATGTTGAGCCTGCTGTAATTGCTGATGAAGTAAGATCAACTATGGCAGGGGAACATTCCGGGAGTGGGTTTGTTGTAGTTACAGTCGGTGTTGGATTTACTGTTACCGCTACCGCTGCAGTATCAGAGCAGCCTCCGGATAATACACCCACAACATAATAGATACCGCTATCCGCAACTGATGGTGTTGTGTATGCTATTGTCGCACCTGAGTCTGAATAGTATGCATAAGTCAAACCGGATGTCGAGCCTGTTGTAATTGCTGATGAAGTAAGATCAACTGTAGCAGGGGAGCATACTGCTGATGGATTTGTGATAATTACTGAAGGCATCGCATATATTGGTACAACAACATTAAATGTATCTACATTTGTGCATCCGTTAGCGGATAAAGTATACGTATAAGTGACGTTAACAGGTGCTAATGTTGTATTTTCCAGCGTCTCATTCGGAATACCTGTTCCTGTACTCCAATTATTACTAATACCAGCTACTACAGGTCTTTCCCAATTAAAAACGACACCTGCTGTTGCACTTGTCGGAGTATAACTTAAAAGGCTGCCACTACAAATTGCAGGTGGCGACAATGTACTGCTTAAAGATGGTAATGGATATACTGTAACCACTACCGCTGAATCGGTTGGGTTTGCACAGCCATTAGCTATCAATGAATAAATATAAGTAACATTTACAGGCATCACAGTGGTATTCACAAGTGTTTCATTCGGATTGAATACAGCACTATCCGCACCGTTACTAATACCTGTTACTACCGCTCTTGTCCATGAGAAAGATACACCAGGCGTCGCACTTGTTGGATTGTACGAAAAAATGGTTCCAGTACATATTCCGGAAGGAGTTGGTGTACTGGTTAATGTTGGGGTTGGATCCACGCCAACAACTACATAATAATCTGTTGGATTTGTACAGCCATTAGCTGTTAATGTATAAACATACGTAACAGCTATAGAATCCGCTGTAACATTGATAAGCGCTTCACCCGGATTGAGAAAGCCATTATTTGTTGAATTGCTGATACCAGCAACCGCAGCTCTTGACCATGCAAAAGTAGTACCTGCTGTCGCACTTGTTGGATTATAGTTAAACGTGGTACCACTACAAATTGCGGGAGGTAATAAATTACTATTTATGGATGGTAATGGTTTTACCGTAACCACTACATTGAAAGTTGTTGGATTTGGACAGCCGTTAATAGCCAATGTATAAACATAAGTAACATTTATAGTATCAGAAGTTGTATTGGAAAGCACTTCGTTCGGATCATCCATACCACTATTTGATGCTTGACTAATACCTGTTACAACAGCTCTTGTCCATGAAAATAATACACCCGATGTTGAACTTGCCGGAGCATAACTAAAAGCTGTTCCACTGCAAATTGCAGGTGGCGTGGGCGAACTGCTTAATGTTGCTGTTGGTGTTGGGTTTACTGTTACTTGTATCACATTACTGATAGCAGAGCAGGAGATTACACCTATAGTACTCGTAGTTACACATCTGTAATAAGTGGTGGTGGCGAGACCAGACGGAGGATCATAGGAAGCGAGGGTATCTATATTTGCAGGGAATGTACTGCCATCGGTACCGCTTTGCCATTGATATGATAATGTTCCAGAACCTGTTGATGCGGAACTAAACGTCAAATTAGAAGGATCGCCTCCGCTACATATCGTTTCTGCTGAAGCAATTGTTCCTCCGGTAACATCATTAATTGTTACTATTATCACATTACTGATTGCCGTACAGATGATACTATTCAATGTGCTTGTTGTTACACATCTGTAATAGGTGGTAGTCGCCAGTCCTGAAGGGGGATCATAGCTTGTGGCATTCCCTCCCACATTGGTTGGAAAAGTACTTCCATCAGTGCCTGTTTGCCACTGATAAGACAATGTTCCAGAACCTGTTGAGGCAGAACTAAATGTCAGATTAGCAGGATCTCCACCGCTGCAAATCGTTTGTGCGGCAGTAATAGTACCACCGGTTACATTATTAATTGTTACCAGCAAAGCGGCACTGTTAGCTGTACAAC
>JAVHPE010000273.1:0-1603 GCA_036170475.1 Bacteroidia bacterium
CAGAATAACCAATTACCCATTTGGGATGTTTTTTAAATTCGGTAAAATCTAATTTGTCGATAATCCGATTCGTGCCATAACCACCGCGCGCGCACCAAATAGCCTTCAGGGATGGGTCATTTAAAGCTGCTTGCAAATCCGACAATCGGTCTTCATCAGCACCTGCAAAATGACCTTGTTTATTGAAGATATGTGTTCCAAGTTTCACTTGTAATCCCCACGATTCAGCTAAAGCAATACCTTCTTTAAGCGATTCATCAGATTTTAAAAAACCTGCCGGAGCCACAATGGCAATTAAATCTCCTTTTTCTAAATTTGGTGGTATAATCATTGTTTGTTTGATTTGGTACTGCAAAATACAAAAACTCTTTTTACAATTTACGATTTCTAAAATCAAATCCATACTTTTGTAAACTTATTAAACCTATGACGCAATCTAGGCGGTTTAATCAAAAAAAAATGAAATGGCTGAGCAAAAAAATACCTCTCAAACTATAAAAAGATATACATTAACGGCGGCATTACCTTATACCAACGGACCTGTTCATATTGGACATTTGGCAGGAGTTTATGTGCCGGCTGATATCTATGCACGCTATTTGCGTTTAAATGGTAAAGATGTGGCTTTTATTTGTGGATCTGATGAGCACGGCGTTCCCATTACTATTCGCGCAAAAAAAGAAGGCGTAACACCTCAAGAAATAGTAGATAAATATCATGCTATTATTAAAAAATCTTTTGAAGATTTTGGCATTTCATTCGATAATTATTCTCGAACCTCATCGGCAATTCATCACGAAACAGCTTCCGGTTTTTTTAAAAAACTGTATGACGCGGGCAAATTTATTGAAGAAACCTCCGAACAACTTTACGATGCCGAAGCCAAGCAATTTTTAGCTGACCGCTTTGTAATTGGCACTTGCCCAAAATGTGGCAACGAAAACTCTTACGGCGACCAATGCGAAAAGTGTGGTTCAAGCCTTAACGCTACCGATTTAATTAATCCAAAATCGGCTATTACAGGCAATACACCGAGTTTAAAAGCGACCAAACATTGGTATTTGCCTTTAGAACAATACGAAACTTGGTTGCGCGATTGGATTGTAAAAGGTCATAAAAACGATTGGAAAACCAACGTTTTAGGTCAGGTAAAATCTTGGTTAGACGATGGCTTGCGCCCGCGTGCCGTTACACGCGATTTAGATTGGGGCATTCCTGTACCTGTAAAAGGAGCCGAAGGCAAAGTGCTTTATGTGTGGTTTGATGCGCCCATCGGTTATATTTCGTCAACAAAAGAATGGGCTAAACGCGCGGGAAAAGATTGGGAACCTTATTGGAAAAGCGATGACACCAAATTGGTTCACTTTATCGGAAAAGACAATATTGTTTTTCATTGTATCATTTTTCCGGCAATGCTCAAAGCCGAAGGTTCTTATATTTTACCAGATAATGTTCCGGCAAACGAATTTTTAAACCTCGAAGGTGAAAAGATTTCAACATCCAAAAATTGGGCGGTTTGGTTGCACGAATATTTAGAAGATTTTCCGGATAAACAAGACGTGTTGCGTTATGCCTTAACGGCAAATGCACCAGAAACTAAAGA
>JAVHPE010000274.1:0-1593 GCA_036170475.1 Bacteroidia bacterium
AAGGTAGTTTTCTTTAATAAAATTGTATTCTTCTGTTCCTAATTCAATTTTCCATTTTGCATCAGGATTTTGAGGAAATATATGTTCTATCGTAATGTCCGAATTGCCTTCAATAATCACAGGTTCTAAGTTCTGAAAGTTTTCTAATCTTTCAAGTAAGTAAATACGGTTTTTTGATTTAATGTTATACACATCCTTTTCTTTTAATGCAGTAACAGTTTCTCCATTTCTTGGAAATCGCTGTGCACCTGACCTTTGCAATAATGATTTTTGAATTGAGAATAAATAATTATCTAATTCAACTTTATCATACAAACCCATGAAAATTTTATTTAATGCATTTGTCGGCAGTCCAAGAATAAACCTTCTAAATGTATAGGACTGAACAACGTTTAATAATGAAATAAAAATTTTCTTATCTATCACATTCAATGAATAATCTTCATAAACTTTCATAAGAAACGGGAACGCAACATTAATTTCGAGTCGATTAATGTATTCTAACTGTATTCGAATATCTCTGTCAGATTCATTTTTTGGATTTGTCAGCTTGTTGTAATACTTCACTAATGATTTCAACTCTTCAAGAACAATTTCTAAGTTTTCAATTGTAGTTGTTGGATATTTTTCTTTAAATTTTGAATAAACATCTCCTTTATTTGGTATTTCTTTATTTTTAAGTGTAAGAAAATCTCTGATAAATTCAGATACACGAGTTTTGTTTAAAGTTTCGTCTTTTGCATTTTTCTCAATTACTTCCCAGTAGCTTTTATAAATTTTGTCTTGGCTATTCCTCGAAAGACCCATAAGAATATAATTCCTAATTAAGTCTGCCTGAGATAGTTCAAGTCCAGTAGAATTAAGGCTCTCAAATATTCTTTGTGGATTGTCCTTCTGTCTGTCCAGCGCAATATCAACAAAAATTAATTTAGAAAGTCCTCTTTGAACAGTTTCAAAATTGTCTGGAGTTATTGACGTTTTAAAATAGTCAAAATTTTCAATGATTTTTGAATATCCTTTAAACTCCTCTAAATCTGTCGAGTTCAAAATATATCTTAACGCTTCTTTATTATTCTCGGTAGGTTTCAGTTTTAGTTTTTCAGCGTCAGGTGCAAATTCATTAATCAGATACGTTTTATGAATTCTATTAACCAACATTTGGTTGTCGAGTTCCTTGGCAAGTTTATACAAAGCGATATAAATCAAAGTTAGTGTAGTCAATCTTTGCTGACCATCAATAATAGTAAGCTCTGTAAGACCTGATGCCGTATAAATGTCATCATGAACATATACAATGCTACCAATGAAATGAGCATTTGTTTTGTCGTTTTTTCCTGTCTCAATTATATCGTGAAGCAGTTGTTTACATTGAAGAAGTGTCCAGTCATAATTTCTTTGATAAACTGGTATCGCAAACGTAGTCTCATTTGTTGCTAAAAATTTGTCCACTCTTGTTTCGTTAGCTTTCATATATTTCTTTTAATAAGTTATTTTGATTTTCGAGTTGGGTTCAAGTCCCCATATATTCTCATTGTCGAAAGTTGCTTCACCTATTTTCAGACAGCCTTTATGCTCCGCATCGTTGATGCGAAA
>JAVHPE010000275.1:0-30113 GCA_036170475.1 Bacteroidia bacterium
TGAAATGTCCGCTTGCCAATGAATTATCAATTAATGGCAATAAGTTTTGAAATTGCAGAACAGAAGTATCCTGAAATTCATCAATCAGATAATTATTATACCTCTCTCCCAAACGCTCATAAATAAAAGGAATAGGCTCGTTCAATACAATTTTGGCAATCAGTTTATTAAATTCAGAAATATGTAAAATATTATTCTGAGCTTTATATTCATTCAGTAGTTTTTCAATTTCATTCAAGACGGCCAATGAATAAATTGTTGTATTTATCAACCTGAATAATGTTAACTCCTGCAAGTTGGTTTGGATAAAATCCAAAGCCTCATTATATACTTTTGTTAATGTATTTTTAATTGCATCAATACCCGCTTTTTCTGCCGTAGTTGCTTTGCCTGCATACCACTTATCGTCATCAATGTTTTTTTGAATAGTATTGGATGGAGTTAATTTTTCAAAACGGGATTCAGCCAGATAAGTAAAATACTTACCAATTCCATTGGCTCCTCCGGCAAATTTATCATGTTCAATTCCTGAATCCGCAATAATTTTTAATCCTTCTTTTCCACATTTATTGATGAATACTTCAAATTTTTTTATTTCTGACTGGATGGTATCTTTTATTTTAAAAAAATCATCAACACTTAATTGTCTCAATTTTTCTATATGTACAGCGCCATCTTCAGTCAATAAATTTTTAGCGAAATATTTTAAATCATTTTCGATATGCCAGCTTTTTTCATCATCCGTTTTATTTTCAGTAAATTCTACCAAAGCTTTAGTTAAGGTTTGATCGGTCCCAATCCTGGCGATCAATAAATCAATGGCTTGCGTAAGGAGTTTATCATCATCCATTTCCAATTCAAAGCTCATTGGTATTTTAAGATCAAATGCGAAAGTGCGTACTATCTTATGTACAAAGCTGTCGATGGTTCCAATCGCAAAATCGGAGTAATTGTGTAATACTTCAGTAAGCACATTATTAGCACGTTTGCGGATGACGATATCATCCAGTTGTTGAGGGACATTTAATTTTTTATGCTTTTTCAATTCATCCAATAGTGTTTTCGTTCCTCCTGAAAGTGTCGCGTAATCCTCTTGCGAAAGTTCTTTCAGGGCTTTAATAATACGCTCTTTCATTTCGGCGGCAGCCTTATTAGTGAAAGTAACGGCTAAAATGTGGCGATATGCCTTTGGTGAAATAGATTCATCATTCAATGCCAATGCAAGATATTCTTTCACTAATGTGAAAGTTTTGCCGGAACCGGCAGATGACTTATATATTGTAAAATTTTTATCTGACATTTCTAACGGGCTATCCGAGTTTGTTTACGGGCTATCGAAATACAAATTCTTAATCAGAAATTGCCTTGCAAATTACGCATTTATTGAATAGTCTTGTACATGGATAAAATGTGGACAAAATAAGAATGGCTTTAAAATATAAGTACTGCCTCTGATGGCGTGTTGAAAAGTTCATTTTTTGGGGTAAAAAAAATAACGTACTTTTGTGCCCGAAATAGAACACAAAACTAAAAACGCAAAAAAAAATGAAAAAAACAGTACTTACTTTATTTGCCACTTCCGTCTTGTTTAATTTTATGAATGCGCAATGTACTCCCGTTAGTGGTGGAGAAGCGTGTATTACAAATGTTACATTCAATACATTAAACCGTACATCAGCAGCTTGTGAAAACTCACCGAATTATTATACCTCAGTACCAGTAGGTACAGCAACAACAACAGTTAATCAGGCGGTATCTTATCCCTTGTCAGTAAGTATTGATGCTTCAGACTCTGCTATCATATCTGTTTGGATTGACTATAATCAAAATGGAACTTTCGAAGCCTCTGAATGGAATCAAATTGCAACGAATGCTCTTGTTTCTTCTACAAGTACAATTAATATTTTAATCCCCAGCAATGCTACACCGGGTCAAACAGGAATGAGAGTAAGAACACGTAGTTCAGGAAGCCCAAATGGCGCAACAGATGCTTGTACGGACATGTATTCGGGAGAAGCGGAAGATTATGTAATCACTATCGGAGCAGGTACCGCATGTTCCGGGGCACCAACACCAGGCATCGCTTCTGGTCCAACAGGAGCTTGCATCGGAGTAAACTTTAACCTTGAATTAACCGGTTATTCTTCCGGTGTAACAGGGCTTACTTTCCAATGGCAATCAGCATCTTCGATTGGCGGACCTTATTCAAACATATTAAATGCGACGACTCCTACCTATGCGACAACACAAACAGCCACAACATATTATCAGTGTATTGTAACCTGTGGTGGTTCTCCGGCAACGTCTACTATTGTAACCATACCGATGAATTCCTTTCTAAATTGCTATTGCACACCAGATATAACTGATTGTTCGAGTAGTGATGTAATTACAAATGTAACGATTGGCACAATTAATAGTACTACCACATGTTCTACCGATGGTTATGGGACATACACTACACCAACAGCTACATTGAATCAGGCTGTGAGTTATCCTATTTCTGTGACGATTGGTTCCGGTTATACTGAATATGTTGCGGTGTGGATAGATTATAATCAAAATGGAACGTTTGAAACAAGTGAATTTACCGCGTTAGGTAGTAGCAGTACCGGTGGACCAATTACTTCTAACATTTTAATTTCTGGAACTGCTACTGTAGGCGCCACAATGATGCGTGTCAGAATAAGATATAGTACCCCATTAACCGGTGCGGATGCTTGTTTAGCATATACCTTTGGAGAAACAGAAGATTATTTAGTAACGATTGGGGCTGGCACTACTTGTTCTGGAACAATTATCGCTGGTACAGCCTCCGCCACTAACGATAGCGCTTGTAGTGGCACAAATTTTGACCTAATATTGACAGGCTATTCCGCTGGTGTTACAGGGCTTACTTTTCAATGGCAATCATCCCCGACATCTGGTGGAATTTATACAAATATCGCAGGTACCACTCCAACATATACTACATCTCAAACAGCAACAACTTATTACCATTGTATTGTAACATGCAGCGGTGGCTCATCAGTTACATCAAATTCTACAGGTGTACTTCTGACTCCGTTTCTTGATTGTTATTGTAATTCAACAGCAACAAGTGCGATAGATGAGGATATATTTAATGTTACTGTAGGAATGTTAAGTAATTGGTCAGACTGCAATTCTATCGGTGGTCCTGGTTCTGTATTGAAGAAATATTCAGACTATACCACCTTAGTAGCAGCTCCAGATATCGGGCTAAATGCTGCCATTCCTTTCTCTGTAACAATTGGAACTTGTGGTACCACCCCATATCCCAATGCCTTTAAAATATTTATTGACTATAACCGAAATGGATCTTTTGCTGATGCGGGCGAAACTGTGTATGCCTCAGATACGGTATCCGGTGCGCATACACAAACAGGAACATTTACTGTTCCAGCAGGCTTAGCATTAGGAAATACATTGATGAGGGTTGTTTGTTCAGAAACGGACTATTCTTCATCAGTAGATTCTTGTGGAACATATTCCTGGGGAGAAACTGAAGATTATTTAGTTAATATTGCATTAATTTCCGGAATTAATGAAAATACGATAGGGGATGTTTCAATTTACCCAAACCCAACTACTGGTCTGTTTACTATCACAACAAACAATGCCAGCTTCAAAGAGTTGATGATTAGTGTATTTGATATTCAGGGGAAAGAAGTATTTAATGTTCTGGATAAAAATGCTTCTCCAATTTATAATAAACAAATTAATTTAGAAAGTTTAGCTAAAGGTCTTTATTACATCAAACTAAATACTGATGCTGGTGTTAAAGTTCAAAAATTAATTATTCAGTAAACAAAAGAATAGATTAGTGAAAAGCCCATTCCTACATGAGGAATGGGCTTTTTCATTTTCAAATTTGTATAGCAATCTATTTGTTGATTGGTTCTATATCTTTAAAAGCCTTTTCAGACAACTATCCTCCTGTTTAGTCATTTCTTCCTTTGATGATTTGCTCTTGTCGGTATAACCTAATAAATGCAAAACGCCATGGATAATTACCCGTTGCAATTCATTTTCAAAAGATTTTGAATACTTCATTGCATTTTCTTTTACCCGATCAATACTAATAAAAATATCCCCGCTTATCCCCCTGTCCCCTTTTGAAAGGGAATTTTGTTTAAGGTCTTCTTTTGAATAATCAAATGTGATGATATCAGTAAACGTATCGTGATTGAGATATTGTTTATTGATATTTATTAAATATTCATCTGAACAAAAAATAAATGTAATTTCACCAGTCTTACGTTTCTTCTTCGCAACAGTAGATTTTATCCACTGTTTCAGAAGTGTTTTGTTTTTTAATTTTAATTTTATGCCTTCGGTTTGGAAGTTTATCATAGCCTGATAAGTGAATGAAAAGAAATTTACTAAACTTCAGTTACGTGTTAAATTTCGAAGATAGCTTTTAAATTAATTCTCCTCTATGAAAATTAATCGGAAAAAACCGGTTATTTAAACTTCATCCGAATAAATCGCTATCGCTTTGTCTCTTAAATTATACCCGGAACTCATTACCTCCCCATAAGCTCCGGTTGTCCGTATTGCCACTATATCTCCTCGTTTAGTTTCAGGTAAACTTACCGCTTTGCCAAAACAATCGGAGCTTTCGCAGATCGGACCTACTACATCATATTTGAAGATTTGAGGTTTGAGATCTGAGATTTGAGACCTTGCACCTTGCATCTTGTTTCTTGCATCTTGCATCTTGCATCTTGTTTCTTGCTTCCCTTTTGTTAAGTTCTCTATCTTATGATATGCCTGATACAAAGCCGGACGTAGCAATTCTGTCATTCCTGCATCTAAAATGGCGAATTTTGTATTCACTCCTTTTTTGATGTAAAGCACCTTTGAAATAAGTGTTCCACATTGTGCTGTAATGGATCTGCCTAATTCAAAATGGACTTTTTGATTGGGACGTAATTCTAAAAAATCATTGAATAATTTGAAATAGGATGCAAAATCAGGAAAGAGATTTGCATCCGGCTCATGATAATTAACTCCAAAACCACCGCCAACATTAATGTTTTCAATAAATAGCTGACGAATTGCAAACCAATTCTGAATTTCGTTCACACGCAAACATAATGATTTGAAGGAGTTCAAATTGATTATTTGGGAACCAATATGAAAGTGTAATCCGATGAGCTGGAGATTTTTTAATTCTTTCAACGCCTTCACTACTGTTTCTAGCTCCCACAGATTGATTCCGAATTTATTTTCTTCCAAACCTGTGGTAATGTATTTATGTGTGTGTGCATTCACATTCGGATTAACCCGTAAAGCGATACGGGCACTTTTGTTTTTCGCAATAGCCAGTTCATTGATTACTTCCAACTCTTGTAAACTTTCACAATTAAAACAAAAAATGTCATGATCTAAGGCATAATTAATTTCCGCATCACTTTTTCCAACACCAGCAAATACAATGTGTTCGGACTTAAATTTACACTCAACCGCTTTTTTTACCTCGTTGCCACTTACACAATCAGCGCCAAGGTCAAATGATTTAATAATATCCAAAATATGATTATTCGCATTTGCTTTCAATGCATAATGAACAATAAATCCATATTTATCCGATTCCTGTTTTAATTTTTGAAGCGTTTGTTTTAACACTTCTACATCATAGTAGTAAAAGGGTGTTTGAATGGTTTTGAATTTATTTATAATTTCCTGATTGAACATAACTTCGCACATATTTCGACAGGCTCAATATGACCACACGCATCGTCACTCTGAGCCTGTCTAAGAGTGTACGTGAGTGTGTTTATTTAAAACAATCCATTGTTTAACGCCACCAGCGTATCTTTTTTCAATTTAGTATCTACCAAAATAGAAACATTATTTTCGCTGCCACCATAGGAGATCATACGAATGGGGATATTTTTTAGTGCCTCAAAAATACGTAAGGCATAACCCTGTTTTTCAGCTGTAAAGCTTCCAACAATGCAAACGATGGTTAAATCAGTATCCACTTCAACAGTGCAAAACTCCTTCAATTCTTTTTTAATAGCTTCAATATTTTGGGTGTTGTCAATTGTTAACGAAACAGCTACTTCGGAAGTAGTTATCATATCAATAGGCGTTTTGTAACGCTCAAAAATTTCAAAAACAGAGCGTAAAAAACCATACGCCAAAAGCATCCGACCTGATTTTATTTTTATTGCTGTAATCCCATCTTTAGCTGCTACCGCTTTAATACTGTCTTCTGAAATTTTTGAAGTGATGACAGTGCCTTTTGCTTTGGGTTGCATTGTGTTTAATAAGCGAACAGGGATGTTGCGCATTTGAGCAGGCAGAATACATGTAGGATGTAAAATTTTAGCTCCGAAATAAGCTAACTCTGCGGCTTCATCAAAGGAAAGCTCTGCAATAGGATGTGTTTTTTCTACAATACGCGGATCGTTATTGTGCATACCGTCAATGTCAGTCCATATTTGTATTTCATCCGACTGAATAGCCGCACCAATTATGGTTGCTGAATAATCGCTGCCTCCCCGTTTTAAATTATCAATTTCGCCAAACGCATTTCTACAAATATAACCTTGTGTAATGAATAATTTTTTGTCCGGATATTTTGCAAGTTCAGATTTTATATTTGTTTCAATATATTTCATATCCGGCTCTTCGTTCTCATCAATGCGCATAAAATTTAAGGCAGGAAGTAAAATCGAATCAATATTTATTTCTTCCAGATAATACTGAAAGAGAGCCGTTGATATCAATTCGCCTTGCGCAAGTATTGCACGCTCTTCATTTACAGTACATAGATCCATTGCAAATGAACGCAAATAATTAAAATGCGAACTGAGCAATTCTTTACTTTTAGTTAATGCGGATGAACCAGAGTATAA
This sequence comes from Bacteroidia bacterium, assembly GCA_036170475.1. Classification (GTDB taxonomy): domain Bacteria; phylum Bacteroidota; class Bacteroidia; order 2-12-FULL-35-15; family 2-12-FULL-35-15; genus 2-12-FULL-35-15. The sequence goes on from JAVHPE010000275.1 coordinate 6,891, forward strand.
CTGCTTGATGACATCGTAATACCTCAGCTCTAAAACATCAATCAACTGTTTGGTTTTATCATGTTCTTTTGCATACAATGTGTTTGCTATTTCAACCAAACTATTTGTTGTGCCGCTCATGGCTGATAATACTACAATTTTAGGTATCCCGTCATTAATTAAATGAACAAGCTCCTGCATACGCTCTGCAGAACCAACAGAGGTTCCGCCAAATTTTAAAACTCTCATATTTTTACTTAACACTTTTTAACATATTTATATACCTAAAAAGCACTCCTGTGTTTGTACTTTTACTTTTCGTCAAAATTAACCATTAATTGCAATATAATCATCGTCTGAAAAGAATGCTGAATGGGAACAAAAAAACATCTCCAACATTACTTTTTAAATAGTATTTTAGCGTCCGATTTATGTTCACACTCCTAAAAAAAGAAATACGCAGTTTTTTAAGTTCTCTAATTGGTTATATTACCATCACGGTTTTTTTATTGGTTATTGGTTTGTTTATGTGGGTTTTACAAACCGACTCGAATTTGTTGGATAACGGCTATGCCAATATTGATGCGCTTTTTATTCTTGCTCCCTGGGTATTTTTATTTTTGATACCTGCCATTACAATGCGCTCTTTTGCCGATGAAAAAAAGTCGGGTACCATTGAATTATTATTGACCCGCCCTCTAACTGATTTACAAATTATTTTAGCAAAATATCTTGCCGGTTTTATACTGGTGTTGTTTTCATTACTTCCTACCCTAATATATTATTATTCCATTCATAAATTGGGCAGTCCGGTTGGAAACATTGATACAGGTGGGATGTGGGGCTCCTATATTGGATTATTATTCCTTGGTGCGGCATTTGTCTCCATTGGTATTTTTGCTTCAGCAATTACTGATAATCAGGTGGTATCATTCATTCTTGCTTTGTTTCTTTGTTTCTTTATTTATTCAGGTTTTGATTACCTGGGTTCATTTGCACTATTTGGTAAAATCGACAATATTATTTTCGCTTTGGGAATTAATTCCCATTATATTTCAATGAGTCGTGGTGTAATAGATACACGTGACATCATCTATTTTTTGAGTTTGATTGCGCTTTTTATATTCGGAACACGCACGGTACTTGAAAGCAGGAAGTGGTAGGATTACAAATGACGAATGAAATACCTGCCCAAGGTCTTCGACAAGCTCAGACTGACCGTGCGCGAGTCATATTGAGCCTGTCGAAATATTTGCGAAGGCTGGAGACTCAAACGCAACGGGAACGAGATAAATTTTGTGCTACAAGATGATTGAACTAATTATGTTATGAATAAAAAACGAGACATACTTTCATTGAGTTTAGCTATCATCATTGTGATACTGCTGAACTTTGTCGGTTCGTTTGTATTTCATCGTTTTGATCTTACCTCTGAAAAACGCTATACCTTATCCGATGCCACAAAAAAAATATTAGGGCAACTGAATGATGTTGTGTATGTGAAAGTCTATCTGGAAGGTGATTTTCCAGCAGGATTCAAACGTTTGCGTAATGAAACAAAAGAAATGCTGGATGAGTTTAGGGCCTATTCCAATGACAATATTGAATATCAGTTTATCAACCCATCTAAAAATTCAGATAAAAAACAGCAGAACGAAATATACAAACAACTTTACGATAAAGGATTGCAGCCAACCAACCTGGAAGTAAAAGAAGAAAGCGGAACCTCTCAACAAATTATATTTCCGGGTGCCATTATATCCTATAAAGGTCATGAATTGCCTTGGCAACTTTTAAAAACACAAATGGGTCAGGCACCCGAAGCGCAGTTAAATAATTCCATTCAGGCGTTAGAATATGAGTTTGCCAGTTGCATCCGAAATTTAACAACAGTACTTAAGCCTGAAATTGGCTTTATTGAGGGGCATGGAGAGCTGGATACACTTTCGCTGAATGATATTAAAAATTCTTTGGGAGAATTTTATTTATTAAAACGGGTAAAAATTAACGAACAACTAAAAGCACTTCAAGGACTATCGGCCATCATCATTTCCAAGCCTGATACCGCTTTCTCTGAAAAGGATAAATTCATTATCGATCAGTTTGTAATGAATGGAGGCAAAATACTTTGGGCAATTGACCCTTTATATACCAGCATTGACAGCCTCCGGAAATCAGGAGCAACACTTGCTCTTCCTTATGATTTGAAATTAGATGATTTGTTTTTTAAATATGGTGTACGAATTAATCCTAATTTGATTTTGGATTTGCAGTCATCTGGAATACCTGTAAATACGGCTTTACGGGGGCAGCAGCCAAAGTTTGAATTAAAACAATGGATGTTTTCTCCATTGATGATGGCCACCAGCAGTCATCCAATTGTAAAAAATCTGGACGTTATAAAAATCGATTTCGGATCAAGCATAGATACTGTGGAGGCTGCAGGAATTACAAAAACAATTCTTCTTCACTCTTCAAAATATTCTAAAACACTTAATGCCCCTGTACGTGTTGATTTGCGAATGGTAAATATTCGCCCCGATGAAAACCAGTTCAGAGATTCATATCGGTCGGTAGCTGTTTTATTGGAAGGGAAATTCGAATCGGTATATAAAAACAGGGTATCTCCACAAATAGCAAATGATAGTGCTATTGGTTTTAAGGCAAATGGTGTAAATACAAAAATGATAGTTATTTCCGATGGTGATATTATTCGCAATGAAATTCAGTATTCTGCAAAAAAACCATATCCTTTAGGTTACGATATTTACACCCGGCAAACGTATGGAAACAAAAATTTTATTTTAAATTGTGTTAATTATCTTTGCGATGATTCAGGACTGATAAGTGTTCGTTCCCGTGAATTAACGCTGCGTTTACTCGATAAGAAAAAGGTGAAAAACGAACGGTTGAAATGGCAAATCATTAATACATGCTTGCCACTGTTTGTACTGTTTTTATTTGGAATGATACATAACATTATCCGAAAACGTAAATACGCTAAATAACGGTTACTAATAATATTAGGACTTAAACGCAGTTCGACTTGCAAGCACTGTTAATTCAGGATAAAAAAATGAAAAAACAAGATTCAATAAAAATATTTGAAGAAAAAAGAGTAAGAACCATTTGGGATGGAGAGCAAGAGAAATGGTATTTATCAATTGTAGATGTGATTGCAATTTTAACCGATAGTCCGAACCCGCAAGTGTATTGGCGTGTGATGAAAAAGAGGTTAAAAGATGAGGGAAACGAAACCGTTACAAATTGTAACGGTTTGAAAATGCAAGCTCCTGATGGTAAAATGCGGGTAACCGATGTAGCTGATACCGAACAGCTTTTCAGATTAATACAATCTATCCCATCACCCAAAGCGGAACCTTTTAAAATTTGGCTTGCAAAAGTAGCTTCAGAAAGATTGGACGAAATGCAAGACCCCGAATTGACCATTGATCGTGCTTTAGAGCAATATTTACAATTAGGTTATTCTGAAAACTGGATAAACCAACGCCTCAAAAGCATTGAAATACGCAAAGAACTAACAGATGAATGGAACAACAGAGGATTGAAAGCCGGCCTACAGTTTGCCACACTTACCGATATTATTACAAAAGCCTGGGCTGGCAAAACCACCAAAGAATATAAAACCCTGAAAGGATTGAAAAAAGAAAACCTGAGGGACAATATGACTAACACCGAATTGATTTTGAATATGCTTGCAGAAGCTTCTACCAAAGATATTTCGCAAGCAGTGAACCCAGAAACCTTTGAAGAAAGCAAAAAAATAGCAAAACAAGGTGGCAATGTAGCTAAAGTGGCGCTCAAAGAATTAGAAGCTAAAACTGGCAAAAAAGTAGTAACTGCACTAAATGCTAAAACCACATTGAACCAAAACCAGATTGAAACATCTTCTAAAAAAATTAAAAGAAAAAAAATTAAACAGTAATGGTAACGCAGGAAAAGACCCTGGCATCAATAAAAACAAGTACAAAAAAGGTGCATATTTAGCCGATTAAAACAGCAAACACAGTTTGGTAAATTAGTTACATTCGTTATTGGTAACCATTAAATTAGTAAAATTCGTTAGTAGTAACCAGTAAATTCGTGACCATTCGTTTATCCGTAACCCTTTATAACCATGAAAAAAAACAGGCTTGCAATTATTCTGGTAATCATATTATCTTCTATCTCCTTTTGGTTTGTAATAAATAAACACGATGGTACGATAAAAGAAACATTACGCGATTTTGCTGTTCCGGACACGGCATCTATTACCAAAATATTTTTAGCCGATAAAAACGGCAATTCTATCACCCTAGAGCGTAAACCATCAGAATCCTGGATCGTTAATGGAAAGTATTCTGTCCGTCCGGATGCTATTAAAACATTGCTTAATACGATAAAAAAAATTGATGTTAAAGAACCTATTGGAAAAAATGCTCAGGATAATGTTACAAAACGTTTGGCGGCAAAGGCTGTTAAATGTGAAATTTATCAGAATAATAAACTTACAAAAGCATATTATGTAGGAACTGAAACACCCGATCAAACTGGGACTTATATGATTTTAATCGATCTTGAAACAATGAAACCTTCAGCAAAAGCTTTTGTTACCTATATCCCGGGGTTCGAAGGGTACTTAACCACCCGGTATTTTGTTGAAGAAAGAGGTTGGAGAGATCGGACTGTTTTTCGATATGTCCCTTCAGATATAAAATCAGTTATTGTAGAAGCACCTTCCAGCCCAGAAAACAATTATGAACTATCAGTGATAGGCAACAATAATTATCAGATAAAAAAACTTTCTGATAACCGGCTCTTAGCTAATCTGGATACTTTGGCTGTAAAGCAGTATTTGTCTTACTTTCAGCAGTTAAATTTTGAAAGTTTTGAGATAGACTTAAGGCAGGCACAAATAGATTCTGTCATAAAATCACAACCGATAAATTGTTTGACAGTTACTGATAATAAAGGAAAGACCAATAAAGTGATGTTCTATGCCCGTTATAACCAGAAACAAATTGCGGGCGAAGATGGCAAACTTTTACCAGTTGATCCGGAACGTCTAAATGCGCTCCTTGATAATGGAAAAGATTTTGTAATGGTGCAGTATTACTTATTTGGTAAAACATGGCCCACAGCTGCTTATTTTCAAAAGAAAACCCAACAAATAAACCCGGCAAACAACAAATTGAAAAGCAAGCCCAAGGCATAACCGTTTTTATCAACTAAATAAGGGGGAAAGCGCTTGATAAGCAGGCTTTTTTTTGTTAAAAAGTCGGTTAATACTAAAAACAGGATGTCGGTTTTTTATTTATTTAAATACGCTATATTTGTTCAACAAATTTTTGACTTAATAAAATAAATATAATTTAAATATATCGATATGAAATTTATTGTTTCCAGCACTTCATTATTAAGACAATTGCAAGCCATTGGTGGTGTGCTTAATTCAAATAATGCCTTACCTATTTTGGATAATTTTTTATTTGAAATAGATAAAAACCAGCTAAAGATATCGGCATCAGATTTGGAAACTACCATGAGCATTGTTATTAGTGTAGAGTCCAAAGATATTGGCAATGTGGCTGTTCCCGCAAAATTATTATTGGAGACGTTGAAAACATTTGCTGACCAGCCTTTGACATTTAGTGTTGATCAAAAAAAATTCGGAATCGAAATAATTTCGGATTATGGTAAATACAAACTGACCGGTAATAACGGCGATGAATTTCCAAAAATACCAAGCATAGATTCCGCTTCATCACTAGAATTGGATGCAAGTGTTTTGACTTCCGCAATTAACAAAACAATATTTGCAGCAGGTAATGATGAGTTACGCCCTGTTATGTCTGGCGTTTTTTGTCAATTATCAACTGATGATATTACATTTGTAGCAACCGATGCGCATAAACTGGTACGTTACCGCAGAACTGATGCGAAGGCACAAACTTCATCATCATTCATTATTCCCAAAAAACCATTGAATCTGTTAAAGAATACATTGACAAGTATTAGTGGAAATGTGAAAATTGAATACAATAAAACAAATGCTTTTTTCTCGTTTGAAAACACAAATTTAATTTGCCGATTGATTGATGGTAAATACCCTAATTACGAAGCCGTAATTCCAAAAGAAAATCCCAATAAATTAACTGTCGATCGTGTTTCATTTTTGAATTCAATCAGACGAGTTTCTATCTTTTCCAATAAAACAACGCATCAGGTTCGTTTAAAAATGGCTGGAAGTGAATTAAATGTTTCTGCCGAAGACCTTGATTTTGCTAACGAAGCAAGCGAACGTTTAACCTGTCAATATGTTGGCGAGGATATGGAAATTGGATTTAATTCTAAATTTTTAGCGGAAATGTTGAGCAACTTAAACTGTGAAAATGTAAATCTAGAAATGAGTGCTCCTAACCGCGCGGGAATATTATTACCTACTGAAAAAGAAAATGCCGCTGAAGATATTTTGATGCTGGTAATGCCGGTAATGTTGAATAGCTAATTAATTGAGATAATGACAAAAATAAAAATTATGTTAACAGGCTTGTTGTTTTCAACAAGCCTGTTCATTTCCGCACAAACCACTGTTGTTGATAGTGTCCTTTCCGGAGGGATTTATCGTACTTACCGATTGTATATTCCGGCTACTTTTACTGGGTATACTCCACGCCCATTAGTGATTGATTTGCATGGTTATACTTCAAATGCGACAAACGAACAACTGTATTCCAACTTTATGCCGATAGCTGATACAGCTAACTTTTTAGTAGTTTACCCTCAGGGAACAAACTTAAATGGTCTACCTTATTGGAATGCCGGAATATCCAATACTGGAGTAAATGATATTCAATTTATTTCTGATTTGATTGGTATTTTAGAAAATAATTATGCGATTGACCATAATTGCATTTATTCGTGTGGCATGAGTAATGGCGGATTTATGAGTCATGCCTTAGCCTGTTCTTTAAGTAATAAAATTGCCGCTATTGCCTCTGTTTCAGGAAGTATGTTCTATACTCAATATAATTATTGCTGGCCAAACAGACCCGTTCCTGTTATGCAAATCAGTGGAACAGCTGACGGAACTGTTCCATACATTGGCAATACAACCATGGTTCCTATCGATACGTTGGTTAAATTCTGGGTATTAAATGATAATTGTAATCCTTCCCCTCAATTTACTGCGGTTCCGGATATAAATACAACTGATGCGTGTACTGCGGAACACTATGTGTATAGCGGCGGCACATACGGTTCTTCCTGTGAGTTATACAAAATTATTGATGGCGCTCATTCATGGCCGGGCTCTCCCTATATAATTGGGGTTACAAATGAGGACTTTACCGCTTCCTTACAAATCTGGTTGTTTTTTAGAAAATACAGACTGAATCAATTAATTGGAATAAATGAACTGACAAATGCTCCTCATATCAATATCTATCCAAATCCTTGCAGCAATGTTATAACTATTGAAGGCGATCAAATTGAAACTATTCTGATAAAGGATTTGAATGGAAGGGTAATTATTGAAACAAACAAAAAACAAATTGATATATCTCAACTTGCTAAAGGGATTTACTCCCTTGTTTCTATTTCAGGGAGTTTCCAATCAGTAAAAAAATTGGTAAAAATTTAAGTTGTAATTTATTCATAAACAGCGTTAAGGAATTATAACATTTCTCTTCATTCGCTTTTACGGCACATGCTATTTTGCATCAACTCCCGCCACAACATTTACATTCAATTCAAAATCATCGCTGATAGCTTTATCCCCAAGGCTTTCAAAAAAACTTGCTGAGCCAAATTTCATCTCAAATTTAGTGCGGTTCACAATTATTTTAGCGATGACTACCATTGTTTTTTCATCCATTTTTATTTTTGCAGGAAAGGTAATTTCATTGGTAATTCCTTTTATCGTAAGTTTCCCGATTACATCAAAATCAGTTGGGGCTACTAATGAAGGCTTTGCTGTTACCTTTGTAATTTCAAATTTTGAAGTCGGATTTTTTGCCACGCTAAAAAAATCATCCGATTTTAAATGTCCTATCAATTTTGCACTCGATTCTTTATCTGTTAAATCTGTGTTGGTAATTGAATTCATATCAAATTCTATAATCCCGCCGGTAATTGTATTGTGATCGTTAATTATCGATCCTTTTAAAATACTGATTTTACCTTCGTGCTGTCCCACCACTTTTTTACCTATCCAGGTTGCTGTTGTCGCTTTTGTGTCAATAGTGTATGTTGTTAAACGTTTTTGCATTGGCGGTATAAATGCAAATGCTGTTATCGCAGTTGCTGCAATAAAGCTAAGTGTGATTGTTTTTTTCATTTTTAAAATTTTATGTTAATGCCACGAACAAATTAATTCATTCGACAGCACAAATGTATGTATATACATACAATATTTAAAATTTATTTAAAGATAAATTTTAAATACTACTTTTTTACTCATTGAAGAAGAAAAGCGTTTTAATTCTTTAGGTGGTATAATTAGTGCCTGTCCATATAGTCGAGAGTCTGAACTATAATGTTTGAGTTCGAGGCTTTCGTAGTTTTGAAAATCAGGAGTTTACTTTTGTAAATGACTGATTTTTAAAACAAGAATAACGAAGAAATCGGACATTATAGACAGACTCTAATTAATCATCCGAAGGATCAGGTGCTTTTTGAAACCCTGCCTTTTTAGGCTTAATCTTTTTTACAAATAAAACATTAATTAACTCATCATCCAGAGTTAATACCGTTTTAGACATGCCATTGGTAATGGTAACGGGAAAATCATAACGCAATTTTTTCTTAACAAGAGAATAAGTTCCGTCTTCGAGTTTAGTATACATAGAAATTATGTTACCTTCTTTTACCTCGCACTTTCCATTAAAACATTCGGCATCGCTTCCATTTCTAAAAGTGATAATTACATCTGTATAAATACCATCTGCTACATCTTCGGCACCACGGGATTCAAATTTTTGCGCCCATTTCAAATAGCAATTGGATCCATCATCACCTTTTTTAGGTGTCTGAGCATAAATGGTTACTACTGCATTAACAAATAAAGCGAGGGTAATAATTATTTTTTTCATATCCACAGAATTACGCTTGCAAATTAATTAAAATATTTGGGTAAATATATAAATTATCTGTAATTATTTCAAATGTTATGCCAAAAGAAGCTAATTTTATCTCTGATATAGGAATGAAATAATTTTAGATTTGTTGATTTTTAGATTTGTTGATTTTAATTCTAAAACTCGAAAATTCTATTCTTCAATGAATAACAAAAGTTAATTAGCATGAGCAAATCTCGTATTGAAAACAATTTAAAAGAAGCCCGGCATCTTCTTGATCAATTTATTGCCGAGCCCGGGAATATTGAAGCCATTGAAAAAGCAGGTAAATTGTTAGTCAAAACATTTAAAAAAGGAAATAAAGTAATTTCCTGTGGCAATGGTGGCTCAATGTGTGATGCCATGCATTTTGCCGAAGAGCTGAGTGGTCGCTTTCGTGAAGATAGAAAGACTTTACCGGCTATTTCTATTTCCGATCCCTCGCATATTTCTTGTGTAGCCAACGATTATGGTTATGATAAAGTTTTTTCACGATACATTGAAGCTATTGGAAATAAAGGAGATGTACTTCTGGCAATCAGTACCAGCGGTAACTCAATGAATATTATCAATGCCATTAATGCTGCCAAAACAAAAGAAATGACAGTAATAGGTTTAACCGGGAAAAACGGTGGCAAAATGGCAACTTTATGCGATATTGAAATCCGGGCTCCTCATAGCCAATATGCCGACAGAGCACAGGAAATACATATTAAAATAATTCATTCACTGATACATTATGTGGAGGCTACCATGTGATTGAAAAAAACATGAAGAACTAATATATTGCCTCTGCACCTCCTTGTTTCTCCTCAATTAATTGTTGAAAGGAATAGACAATAATTATACCCATGATAAGCATTTCCAGCAGATATCCTCTCATTCTTCTGGTCATCCTCTTTTATTATAACTTTCTCATTATTAATCCCCGAAGCCAAATATATTATACTTTCCTCATATTTTAAAATCCTCTTTTCAGTTACCTTTGTGTTCTAAAATAAAATTAGAAGAATTAACCTGAAAAACTAACATGAAAATAGTTACTATTATTGAAAAGAAAATCACGAGAACAATTGTCCCCTTTTTGTTCTTAATATTCTGCGCATCAACTATTAATGCCCTTACAATAACATCTTCGGGTTCAGGTGGAAACTGGAGTTCTACCGCAACATGGAGCGGTGGGGTTGTTCCAACATCAGGAAGTGATGTTATCATCAATTCAGACGTTTATGTTGATGGCAACGTGGCATGTACTAACCTGACAGTAAATTCCGGAGCCTCTCTCTATAACACTTATGGTTATAGTATAACAGTATCTGTTGTCGGGTCTGTAATAAATAACGGATCAATTCTTAATCACCCAAGTGGCTACGTTCTTTCACTGGATATTCAGGGGAATATTACCAATAATGGGTATTGGAATATCAACTCCACCACACTATCAGGTACCGCAAACCAAAGCATTCAGGAAAGTGTTGGCAGTATTTTACAGGGACCAATTAACATGTCTGATTCTATTGGCGATGTTATTCTAAATAGCAATATCAGGCTTTTTGGAAATACGTTTAATTTGAATAGAGCAAATCTTAGGACAAATGGATTTGAATTGCAAACGGTAGATTATTTGTTAAAAAATGGTTCAATAACCTCGAGTGACTCTATGATGCTTGAAAATACAGATATCGAAACGTTGAATTTTTTTGGCGATTACAAAATAGATGGGAAATTTTTTTCCAGATCAGGCAATGTCTTTAACGGAACTTGTACTATCCTCGATACGCTCTATAATACATACGGCTATTCTAATACAATTCTGGTAAATGGCAACATCATTAATAAGGGTGCAATTCTGAATCACCCGAATGGCTACATACTTTCATTGGATATTAAAGGGAATATTACCAATAATGGATTTTGGAATATTAACACCACAACACTATCCGGTTCTGCTGACCAAAACATTCAGGAAGGTGTCGGTAACGTTTTTCAGGGCTTGATGAATATGAGTGATTCCATTGGAGATATTATTCTAACCAGTGATGTAAGGCTTTTTGGAAGTACATTTAATTTGAATAAATCAACCCTTCGGACTAACGGATTTAGGTTGCAAACAGTTGATTATCTTATCAGAAATGGATCGATATTTTCAAATGATAGCCTGATGATTGAAAATTCAATTATTGAAACCATGAAATTCTCCGGCGATTATAAATTAGATGGAAAGATTTTTTCTCGATCAGGCAATATCTTCAATGGAATTTGTACCATTCTCGACACGCTGTACAATGAATATGGATATACTAATACGATTCTGGTAAATGGCAACATCATTAATAAAGGCGCTATTCTGAATCATCCAAATGGATATGTTTTATTACTGGATATAAACGGAAATATTGACAATGAAGGATTCTGGAAACCGAACACTACAAATTTGACAGGAACCACAAATCAGACTATTCAACAAACACAGGGCAAACGCTTTGAAGGGCTCTTTAATACTACTGACTCTATTGGTGATATCCTCCTTGGCAGTGATGTAATGCTCGAAAGCAGCATCTGGAACATGAACAATGCAAAACTCATTACCAATGGGTATAAATTAATGTCGGGTGGCTATACTTTTATTAACGGTAAAATCATTTCGAATGACTCCCTGATTATTGATAATTCGGTTATTCAAACCATGAAATTCTCCGGCGATTATAAATTAGATGGAAAGATTTTTTCACAATCAGGTAATATCTTCAACGGAGTTTGTACTATTCTCGACACGCTGTATAATGAATATGGATATACTAATACGATTCTGGTAAATGGCAACATCATTAATAAAGGCGCTATTCTGAATCATCCAAATGGATATGTTTTATTACTGGATATAAACGGAAATATTGACAATGAAGGATTCTGGAAACCGAACACTACAAATTTGACAGGAACCACAAATCAGACTATTCAACAAACACAGGGCAAACGCTTTGAAGGGCTCTTTAATACTACTGACTCTATTGGTGATATCCTCCTTGGCAGTGATGTAATGCTCGAAAGCAGCATCTGGAACATGAACAATGCAAAACTCATTACCAATGGGTATAAATTAATGTCGGGTGGCTATACTTTTATTAACGGTAAAATCATTTCGAATGACTCCCTGATTATTGATAATTCGGTTATTCAAACCATGAAATTCTCCGGCGATTATAAATTAGATGGAAAGATTTTTTCACAATCAGGTAATATCTTCAACGGAGTTTGTACTATTCTCGACACGCTGTATAATGAATATGGATATACTAATACGATTCTGGTAAATGGCAACATCATTAATAAAGGCGCTATTCTGAATCATCCAAATGGATATATTTTATCTTTAGATATAAACGGAAATATTGACAATGAAGGATTCTGGAGACTAAACACTACAAATTTGATTAGAACAGCCGATCAGATTATTCAACAAACGCCGGGCAAACGCTTTGAAGGTATTTTCAATACTACCGATTCTATTGGTGACATCATTCTTGGCAGTAATGTGGTATTCGAAAGCAATACATGGAACATGAACAATTCAAACCTGCGCACCAATGGTTATAAATTATTTTCTAATTCTTACACATTAACAAATGGTAAAATCATTTCAAATGATACGTTAGTTTTGGATAATTCGATAATTCAAAATATGAAGTTTTTTGGAAATTATACGTTAGGCGGAAACATATATTCACAATCTAACAATGTCTTTAACGACTCAGTTACTATCATTGATACACTAATGAATCAATACGGTTATACGAATACGATTCTCGTTAATGGAGATTTGATAAATAATGGTTCCATTTTTAATCATCCGAGTGGGTATGTATTAAATATGCAGGTAAAAGGTAATCTTACAAATAACCTCGTTTTAAATATCTCAAATTTATACCTGATCGGCACCAACCAAAGAACAATTGCAGGAAGTAATGCAAATGGAATTCAAGCTTTCATTTTAGTAGATGATGCAATTCATCTGATTGGAGACAACATAATGCCCAATATTTCATTCACTTCCAATTTGAATGCACTGTGTACTGTGGATTCTACTGCCTCACTCTCTTTGAGAGCGATTTCTAACCCTGCCAGAATACTAAATTTCGGAAAGGTTTCTTTAGCACAAACTATTGACAATACTATCCCAAATACGCTGGCTTTTTATGAATCGTCAATGAAGAGCAATGCGGGCGTTTTAATGACTAAATTAACGATTGACCATTATGGATATCAGCAGCATCCATCGGTTTCCGGAGCAGTAAATTGCTGGTGGAGATTAAGAAATTACACACAAAATTTTTCTGATTCATTAGCTTTTCTAAAATTAAATTATCAAACAAATGCGCTGAATGGTAATCCGGTTGACTCACTTAAGGTATTCTTTTCTCCTAATGCCGGACTTACCTGGAATAAAATTACTGTTGGTGTAAGTGTTGATTCGGCAAACAATACAGTAACAATCAATAACGCACCTTCTTATGGTCATTACCTGCTTTCCTCCACAGAACTTGGCATTACAGCTTTCCATCCGATGATCGAAAATGTTGAACCAAAATTTGGTGGCAACTCGGGAGTTGTCTCAGTATATATTTTTGGTGCAGGGCTTAAAAATACAAGTATTGCAAAACTCAGATTAAGCGGACAAAGTGATATTGTTGCTGATACCTCCTATTTAACTGATGCTATAGGAGAATCAATGCTTGCAAGGTTTAATCTGAAAAACAAAACGATTGGTCTTTATGATGTGATAGTTGAAACCCCTAACGACAGCACATTGACTAAGCCTGCTTATTTTACTATTGCAACTGGCGAACGAAGCGAGCCATGGGTTTCATTATCCGGCCGCGACCGGTTTTTATTAAACCGCTGGCAGACATTTAATCTTAATTACGGAAATACTGCAAATGTAGATGCTGTTGGAACAGTGCTGGTATATGTTGTAAATAACTTACCTGGTTTAGAGGTAGAATTTCCTGATACTAAACTCACCCTTCCACAAGGTGTTATTGACCTTGGTCCTGATTATACACGTATTGCCGATTCTGTTGCTATTTATTATGTTACAGACAGCCTGACAGGATATTTGGGGATACCTATGCGTGTTTACCCATTCTATATCCCTTTTATTCATGCAGGCTCCTCAAGAGATGTAAGAGTAAAAGTTAAACTCAGCGGAGCCGGAACCCTTAAAATGTCGGCATGGATGTTAGATCCATTTTGGGAAAACATTGATTATACCAGCAAACAAGCCGACCCTATGCCTGTTGAAGTAAGAGCCTGTATTACCGCTGCTGCAATGAAATATTATGCAACAGGAGTAATCGGGCTAATTCCGGGTGCCGGTTGTTATAATTTAGTAGATAAAATTGTTGACCCGATTGGTCATCTCACACCGGAATCAATTCAACCTGAAGATGCAGACAATACATGGGGAAGTTGGATTTGGAACAAGGTTTCATGGGCAAGCTCCATTACCCAGTGTGCTACCAGCTTTATGCCAGGCTTGGGACAGGCAGTAGGCTTAGGTATTGGAATGGCAGGTATGGTAATTGACATGAAAGATAATTCTGATGCGGCAGAAGGCTGCTGGCGTAAATTCCGAAAAAAATCAGAATCTAAAAAAGACAGCAGAGGGGTAACGTCATTTGACCCTAACGAAATTGTTGGTCCGCATGGCTTTGCTACTGACAATTATATTTCAAGTCAGGGAAACAAAAGTTATCGCATCTACTTTGAAAATAAAGATACAGCAACTGCTTCAGCACTTGAAGTATTTGTATATGATACATTGGATATTACTAAATTTGATTTGAATACATTCAGCTTCAACACAATTACATTTGGTGATACTACTTTACAGATTCAGGATTATGCCAAAGAGTTTCAGATATTGGTTGACATGTATCCAACAAAAAATATTATTGTACAGGCTCATGGAATTATTGACACACTAAGCGGTATTATTTCATGGGACTTCCATTCACTTGACAGAATTACTCTTGAACTTACCGAAGATCCTGATTTAGGTTTTCTTCCTCCAAATGTGAACTATCCCGAAGGCGAAGGAAATGTGGCTTTTAGTTGCAAGTTGAAAGGTACCGTCGTTCATGATGACATTATTGCAAACAAAGCAAGTGTTGTTTTTGATTTTAATACTCCAATGAATACTAATATCTGCAACAATAAAATAGACGCCATAGTACCGGTAAGTTCAGTTGCTTCATTAAATTCGACTCAGGCAGATAGTAGTTTTACTGTTAACTGGTCAGGAACTGATCAGGGTTGTGGAATATTGAATTATAACATTTTTGTTTCCGATAATGACAGTGCTTTTGTTGTGTGGAAAGCCTTTACTAACAATACCTCAGATATTTTTAACGGAGTTGTCGGACACAATTATAAATTTTTCTGCATCGCTTCTGATAGTGTTGGTTTAACCGAAGCACAAAAACTTTTACCTGAAGCCACTACTACAGTTGTAACCGGAATCAAAGATCATACTAAACCTGATTCTCAATTTAAGCTGTATCCTAATCCTGCTTCTGACATTGTTACTTTCAATATCGGCAACGTAAACAATGCGGAAATGACCTTAACTATTTATTCTGTAGTAGGAGAATTAATAAGAACGGAAACACTTCAAAAAAATCAGAAACAAATTTCCGTTAAAGATTTGAATACAGGAATTTATATGGTGGAAATCAAATCTGCTGATTGGTCGAAAAAACAAAAGCTGGTAATACAGAGGTAAGGTTGGCAAATAATTATTAACTGACGTTACGCAATGCCCCTGAGGGGCAGAATATTGGTAGAAATTGAACACCCTAACATCTGTAAGCCCCATCGGGGCGTAATATTGCGCTCCTACGGAGCTAAAAGGCGGAGGTAATTGATGTTTTCTACCAATATTATGCTCCTCTGGAGCAGTTAGTGCGTAACATGAGTTATTAATTAAAATATGAGGCTCGGCACAATAAACACAGACAAAAATAGAATGAAAAAACTTACAATTATCTTGACAGTTTTAATTGCTATAACAATTAAGACAAATGCGCAAATCCCAAATAGTGGATTTGAAAATTGGACAACAATTGGCAGTTACGAAGACCCGACAGGATGGTTCGATTGTAATTTTAGTTCTTCAGGAACATTTTACCCTGTTACAAAATCATCAGACCATTACCCCATATCTGTAGGAAATTATTCAATAAGATTGGAAAACCAGATTCCTTTATCAAATTGCTCTTCAGTTGGTTTTGCATATACAGGAGAAGGTTCTATTAATTCTTGTCACCCTTCATTTCCAATAATTGGACATCCAACTAGTCTTTGTGGATACTATAAATGTTTCCCGCAAAATAATGATACCATGCAAATTGGTTTGATGTTATGGCAGAATGGTATATGGATTGCTTGTGCTGAATTTTTATGCACACAAACTGTATCCAATTGGACGTCATTTAATATTCCCATTTCAGCATATACTATTGCTGATAGTGCAACTATTACCGTAGCAGCATTCTATAACGACACAACTTGTGGTACTCCTTATGGACCATTTGGCAATTCGGTTTTATATATTGATAACATTAACTTTGATAATCTTATTACTTCTGTATCAGAACAGACATCAGAAAACACTGCATTTAATTTATATCCTAACCCTGCTTCTGACATTGTTACTTTCAATACCGACAACATAAATAATGCAAGCCTGACTTTAAATATTTACAACATTATTGGTAAATTAATCCGAACGGAAACGCTCCTAAAAATTCAAAAACAAATTTCCGTAAAAGATTTGAATACGGGAATTTATATGGTTGAGATCAAATCTGCTGATTGGTCAAAAAAACAAAAATTGGTAATACAGAAATAATATTTGCTGCGGATAGCCACTAGGAGAATAACATTGCTTACCATATTATAGCAGTTAAAAAAAACACTATTTCATCCTTATAGGATTGTGAATTTTGTTAAAAAAAAATTACCTTTATTTTAGGAAATGGAATCCGGAAACAGGTTCCATTTTTTGTTCTTGAAAATTAATTTTTTAATGAAAATAATCAAAGCATAATCATTAAGCTCCCCCATGATTCTTGTCCACAATCTATACATGAAAAGTAAAATAAAGAGATTCTTTTTATATGCTCTACTTTTGTACATTTGTTTTCAGTTAGAAATTTTGTAATTCTTTTTATATGTTAGTAAAAACGTACGGCAGCGCAGTATATGGTATAAATGCTACCACTGTTACTGTTGAGACCAATATAAATCCGGGAATAAATTTTTTTTTGGTGGGGCTGCCCGATAGTGCTGTTAAAGAAAGTCAGCAACGAATTGATGCCGCATTAAAAAATAATGGCTTTAAAATTCCGGGGAAAAGCATTGTCATAAATATGGCTCCTGCCGATATACGAAAAGAAGGCTCCGCATATGATTTAACCATTGCCGTTGGAATTTTAGCCGCTTCCGGACAAATAAAATCCGATAAGGTAAGCGATTATATTATCATGGGGGAGCTTTCACTCGATGGCGGATTGCAACCGATTAAAGGGGTATTGCCAATTGCGATAAATGCAAATGAAGAAAAATTTAAAGGTATCATACTTCCAAAGCCAAACGCTAAAGAAGCTGCTATTGTTAGTGGGTTAGAAGTATATGGTGTTGAAACGATTAAAGAAGTAATTGATTTTTTTAATGAAACTATTAAACTTGAACAAACAATCGTAAATACTCATGATGAATTTTTCTTGAAATTAAATGAAAACGAATTTGATTTTGCTGATGTAAAAGGGCAGGAAAATATCAAACGCGCTCTGGAAATTGCCGCTGCAGGCGGACATAATGTAATATTAATCGGACCTCCGGGTGCAGGCAAAACAATGCTCGCTAAACGATTACCTACTATTTTACCTCCGATGAACATACATGAAGCACTTGAAACTACCAAGATTCATAGTGTTGCCGGGAAAATGGGGAAAAATGTAGGACTTGTTTCCACTCGCCCCTTTCGTTCCCCACATCATACAATTTCTGATATAGCACTGGTTGGTGGGGGTAGTATACCACAACCGGGAGAAATTTCTTTAGCGCATAACGGTGTTTTATTTTTAGATGAACTACCGGAATTTAAACGAACTGTCTTGGAAGTGATGCGCCAACCCTTGGAGGATAGAGTAGTTACTATTTCCCGTGCTAAATTTTCGGTAGAATATCCGGCAAGTTTTATGCTGGTGGCTGCTATGAACCCTTGTCCTTGCGGATATTACAACCACCCTGAAAAAGACTGTGTTTGTCCACCGGGTACCGTACAAAAATACCTGAACAAAATATCCGGACCCTTATTAGATAGAATAGATATTCATGTTGAAGTAACACCTGTATCGTATAACGAACTTGCTGCTGAACGTTTATCTGAAAAAAGTGTTAGCGTTCGGGAGCGGGTTATAAAAGCCAGAGAAGTACAGGAGAAACGGTATATAAATAACGATGGCGTGCATTGCAACGCACAAATGAGTTCAAAACAATTACGTACTATTTGCAAAATTGATGAAACCGGAAATCAATTGTTAAAAACGGCAATGGAAAAATTAGGATTATCTGCCCGTGCGTATGACAGAATTTTAAAGGTAGCACGCACCATTGCTGATTTGGATGGACATGAAAAAATTGAGACAAACCATCTGGCAGAAGCTATTCAATATCGTAGTTTGGATAGAGAGGGCTGGGCGGGATAATATTTTAAGAAATTATTTACCAGGCTTCTCATAAATTAACAAATAAAACTTAAAATAGAAAATGCTTAAATTCTATTTAAACATAATTATAGTTGTGATAAGTGGGATTTGTACCTATTCAAATGCTCAAACCATTGAAAATAGAAATGCAAACGATTCGGATACGACTAAAAATTATAACCTTGCCCTTGCTGAATATCTTGAACAATATAAAACCAATCCAAATGATACTACCCTTAATTATAATATCGGGGTTTGTTATCTCCATATAAATGACGATAAATCAAAAGCCATTCCTTACCTCGAATTTGTTCACAACAATAAAAGATATAAGGATGACCTGCTTTTTTATCTGGGGAAGGCATATATGTATTCTTATAAATTTGACGAGGCTCTTAGCTTTTTTATAGATTATCAAACGATAATTTTATCTAAAAAAGCTGAACTGATAGAAAATTATTATGAGGATCTGCAAAGTGGAAAAATTGATTATCAGAAAAAAACAACGGTAGGTATTTATGGCATAGTTGATCACCTTATTGAAAACTGTGAAAACGCCAAGGAACTGGTAAAAAGACCTGTAAATGTAACATTCGAAAATTTAGGAAAAGAAATTAATTCTAAATATCCTGATTATAATCCTTTTATTACTCAAGATCAGGGGAAACTCTACTTTACCTCGCGCAGAGATGAAAACCCTCTAAAATCAAAAAATTCTCAAGGTTATTTTTCTTCGGATATTTATGTTTCGGAAGTAAAAAATGGTCAATGGACAAAAGCTAAAAATATGGGACCTGAGGTTAACTCTGTTGCCGATGAACAATGTGTTTATGTTACACCTGATGGAAAAAAGATGATTATTTTTGAAGACAATGAAAATAATACAGGCGATATCTTTACAGTACCATTACTCGAATTAAACCAACAACCGCCTGTTACCTTTCAGCAACCCGTCAATACTGAATTCCGTGAGTTTGAAGGTTGTATTACAGAAAATGAAAACATGCTGTTTATTTCAAGCAACAGACCTGGAGGTTTGGGCGAAACCGATTTATACATGTTTAATAAACTTCCCAATGGAACATGGGGAGCACCTATCAATTTAGGACCCCGAATAAATACAAAATACAAAGAAGCTTTTCCAATGTACGACGAAAAAAACTCCATTTTATACTTTGCTTCTGAAGGACATACGAATATGGGAGGATTTGATATTTTTAAATCAAAATTTGATACGGAAACCCGAACGTTCGGACCGTCCGAAAATATTGGCTATCCTATTAATACCCCCGATGATGATATGGTATTTAGTCTGGCTGATAATAAACATGATGGTTATATTTCCGCGGTAATAAACGGCGGGTTCGGCGACCTTGATATTTATAAAGTAGTGTTTGCTGACATTGAAAACCGCCCCTCCATCATCAGAGGTATCGTATCAACAACTGATTGGGCAGACAAAGATATTGACGCTTTTGTTTCCCTGAGAGATGCAAAAACAAATAATGAGTTAGATGCAAAAAATGTAAATCCTAAAACGGGAAGATATGTTTTTTCCGTTGACCCGGGTAAGTATATAATAAAAGTAACAAGCCCAAATTACCTTGACTTTGAACAGGAAATTAATGTGTATGATAAATCGGATTATGTGTTTGAAACCGAAGAAAATATTTTGCTCCAAAAAGTGGGAGACTCCTCCGTTACAATAGTAGAAAAAGCTAAAGTAAATTTTACAAAACCCAAAAGCGCTATCATTAGAGGGATAGTATCCACAACTGATAGTTCGCAGAAACATATTGAAGCCATTGTTTCCATACTGGATATAAAAAAACGAAAAAAACTGGAAGGGAAAATTGCAAACCCTCAAAGTGGCAGATATTTTTTTGCTCTCAATCCCGGAATATATATATTGACTGTTGCGAGTCCCGGATTTAGAGATTTTGAAGAAGAAGTGGATCTTACTAATAAATCAATTAACGTTTTTGATATTGAAAAAAATATTTTGCTTCAAAAAGGTAAAAATCCTGATCCGCCACCTAAAAAAACACATAAAGTAAATACCGTAAAACATAAAGTTGCTCCTGCAAAAAAAGCAAGCTCTCCGAAAAAGAAAACAAGTTCAGCAAAATCTAAAAAACCATAAGCAGAAAAGGTTTTAGCGAAGAATTTAAGTAACTTTTGTATCTAACTTGCGTTTGATATGAAAAAATTACGTTATGAAAACCCTTAGCCCAAACTGGATAGTCGAAAATCTGATTGACTTTGAATATAAAAAATATGAATTGCTAGGATATTTGCAAAGCATAAAACAAGAATTTAAAGACGAAAAGTTATACCCCGCCTTAAGTGACTTAATTGTCCATTACAACAATTTACTTACAATTAAAAACAATAAACAACTGATTAGTGAATCGTTTGGGAAGTTTGTTTCGAAAATAGATTTGGAAAAATTAAAATTAATTTATGAGTCGATAGAAAAAGATAATCAACTGTTAGCTGAAATAGAAAACATTATCAATTTTTCGATCCCTCAATTGGAGGGGCGTTTAAAGGAAGGAAAGGAAATTTACAACATCATGGAGAGTAATATGCAAATAGAACCTATTGGATTAACCCCCTTAAATACCAATGAAGGTTATATGTTTATTAGCGATGGCAAGCAAAAAGAAACAGAAGTACACCAATACAACCTTACTTTTTTTGATCTGGCAGATGAGCATTTTCGCGGAATACACACTTCCTATGTAACTTCCTTTGCCTACTCCTATGTTAACACGTACGAAAGTATAAAATTACAACTTATAAAAGAAATGCCTTTATTGCCCAATCCAGCAGTATTTGCTATAAGCAGCCAAAAAGAATACCCCCTTACCGAAAGTTTCATTCCCATTGCAAAACGCACTTTGGTACGATACATCAGCACCTTAAGCTAATTTTCCGTTTCTCTAAATGGCTTCTTTCTATTTGCATAATTGAATTACGCAATAGCATGAATTGTCGATTTTTTGACAAAACAAAAGATTAAGCTTGGTTGGAATTTTATGACCTCTCGCAAAAAATTATGAATTCGCTAATAAAATAGGACGCTTTTTTTATTCCACCTTTGCAACCAGGTTTGCAAGTCCAGAATAGCCTGTCAACTCAGCTTTTATAGAACCCACCAACACATCAGCCTGACCCATAATAGGAATATGGTTTTTATCATCACTAATCCAAACATTCAAATCTTCTTCATGTTTAAATACACGTCCTTTTTGTATAATTGGACGAAATTTCAAACATTTGAAAGTTCCCAAATCTGTTGTTATTGTTTCGCGGGCAATAAATTTTATTTTTACCGGGAATATTTCTTTGTCCACAAAAGTGTTAATGCAAAATACATCTCCGGGCTTAGCATTTGACAGATCCATTGTACGTGCATTATAAAAGGCAGAAAGCATATCTTGCATATTCGGGCCACTATCGTAAATCTGGTTTTGCCCAACATCTACTTTTTCGCTGTAGTGATTAAAAATATAATCCTGACTACAGGTATAACTGCCTTCTTGTATGCGCCTTACAAATAGCCAGGGAACAATTGCCTGTTCATCAATATATGTTTCATAACGGTCACGTACTTTAAAAAACCAGTCGAATGCTCCCTGAGATCTCCCCAAGCCAATGATATGATACGTTTTACGCCCGCCTAAATCCCGCACTTCATCTGTTACTGCCAGAGAAGCAACTCCCGCATCAATAATACCATAATGCATTTTGAAAGATAATAACTCGCCACGTTTAAAAGCTTCATTCTTAAGTACAGGAAGTTCTTTAACAGGTGTATTTTGCTCCATTTGCGGAAACGCCCTTATGTCACTCTGAAACGATAAACAAGCCAAACCGGATATCGTTAAAACTGCTGATACTGTAATATACTTTTTCATTTTATATTGAATTAGTCAAAAAATAATGGTCAAATTGTATGCCAAGTTTTATAGGCTGTTTAAAGGAATTTGATTTACTTCAGCGTGATTATACGGAATAAAAAAAAGAAGGTTCTGTTTTTTTCTTTGCGAAGAAATAGTTAGAGCAGTAACTGGAGTTTCCTTAAAAACCGTTTAGAAATTTTACCACTTGCCTGTTTCTATTGAATTATAGGAATAAATGAAGTGTAATGTGTTAAAAAAGAGATTCCTTAAAAAGTTCGTGCCCAAAATGTGTACTTTAGAATTAGCAAAGACTTCAATACACCTATGGACACAAACTCTTCGACTATCAGCCGATTTAAGATGCAATGTAATAAATTTTCAGGAATCTTATCAGCAGTAAGAGAAAAATATAATAAATCAATAAAAAGACTTGCATTCCAGAAAAAA
>JAVHPE010000276.1:0-30008 GCA_036170475.1 Bacteroidia bacterium
GTTGATTGCAAACCATGTAAAGCAACAGGCGAAATCGGAAAAATAGTATATATAGAAATTGAAGTGGGAAATACGAGCGGTGAATTTTATAAATACACCAATGAAACAATTGAAAATATTCAGAAAAATCCAAGCGTTTTATTTAAATATCTTAACAAAGCAAGCGTTAAACCACAAACAGTATATACTGACATTAATGGTGCAATAACTGAAAAATATGACGCTAATTCGGAAGTTTTTTGTAAAAGTATAGAAGGTGATGCAGCTTTATCGAAAGGTGATGAGTATCCAAGAGTTGTTTCAGAAGATGTGTATTATGACATTGTACCTCTTTCGACTTTAGAATACAATCATATCCTTTCAGGAACAATGCACAAGGTTAGCGCTGCCGTTTTAAATAATAATTTTGATGTTATTTTTCATTCAGACCCAACATCTGTTAAGAAATTCGATATTGCCAATGTTTTCAAAGCTATTGGTTGGAATTTTAAAAAAGCATTTGCAACAAAATCATACAAAGAAAAACTAGATAAAAAGCATGAATTGTATTTGCTTGTAAGAGTTGCCAAGGCAGATGGTGCAATAGAAGATTCAGAAAAAAGAGTTTTGGTAGATTTAATATCGCATTTAAATGAGTTTGCAAACAAAGAAAAAGCAGCCCTATTTAATCTATTTTCTATTAAAGAATTACCTCCATTAGCAAAAGAAGAAACTGTATTCTCTACTAAAGAAAGAGCTGACATTGCAATTCAGAATTTAAATAAAATGATGAAAGAAGATAATGAAATTGAAGCACCTGAAGTGAAATTAATCGCAAGTCTAAAGGATAAAATAAGCAATAATATTGGCAAACATCCTGGGTTTTTCTCTTCGTTTTTTAAAACATGGCAAGTGAGTTTACCTATTATTATTTTGCTTTTAGCATTTGGAATAACTTTATATTTCGTGCTTTTCGCTTCTAAACCTTCTTCAAATGAAGTTTTAAATGCTGGAACAAATACAAATAATTATGATACTACAACAAAAGTCGTTAACGAATTACCTAAAACTGAAAACACATCAGTAACTGAAGTACAAAAAGACACTGTTATAACATCAGTTGAAGAACCCCCTCTAGCTTCAGATATTAACAATGCACTAATTGGAGAATGGAAAGGAGCTTTCGGCAATGACCAACTATTAATAAATATTGAAAGCATAAATGAGGATGGTTCAGTTACAGGCTTTAATGTTGTTAAAAATAATCAAAGAGCTTTGACTGGTTTCAAAAATGGAGATTCGTTTGAATTAAAGGAGCCTGGTGACGATAAATGGGATGGTGTTTTTAAATTCACTATCGCTGGTAATACAGCAACTGGAACCTGGTCTGCTAACAATGGAAAATCAACAAAACAATTTTCACTAACAAAATAAAAAACAAAGGTGGGGGCTTTGCCCTCACTTATAATAATTTAAAAACAAAAAAATGATAATTGTATATAGCAGCCTAATAAGAGGTATAGCATACGCATTAAGTTCGTTTGATAAAATTTTAACCATTAGCAAAAATTTCACTGGTTCTGAAAAACGAAATATAATAAATGCTTTAAAAGCATTGGAAAATGCGATAAGTAAAACTGTTGAACACTTGGAAATTAAACCGCAAAAATATTCGGAAAAAGAAATTGCAACTTTTTGGAAAGAAGTAGGCACTAAGCTAAGTTTAGTTCCTGACATGACAGAATCAACTCAATGGATTTTCCAAAAAGAACTCTATTGGAGAGCAGGTGGTTCAAGTAGATTCATTAATGATATCGAACGAATTAAAATAAAAAGTATGTTATTATTAGAAGAAAAACTCAGAGAAAAATTAGAATAAATTGTAAAAATGAGCAAAATATTAATCTTGTTATTTCTCCTTGGAATTATATTACCAGCTTTTGCTCAAGGTGTGAGGCGAAAAGACAAGTTTGGTATTTCTTGTTTTTTTGTCGATGGCCAAACTATTAAGCAAAAAGATAAACACGGTAATACCCTTTATTTTCTTGATGGTTTAACGATAAGACAAAAAGATAAATATGGCAACGCTTTGTATTTTCTTGATGGACAATTAATAAAACAAAAAGATAAATATGGTAAAGCACTATATTTCTTTGATGGTTTAACAATAAGACAAAAAGATAAATACGGCAATGCCTTATATTTTATTGATGGACAAATATTAAAACTAAAGGATAAATATGGCGAAGCATTTTACTACTTTGAAGGTATTCCTGAGAAGTGGGTAATCGCTTGCATAATTTCACAGTAACTAACCACAGAGTGGGCTTCGCCCGTACTATTTAAAATTAATAATTATGGAAAAATTATTTGAAGATTTAAAACAACTTCTCGATAATCCTGATACATCATGGGAAACAAAAGAAGCAGTAAAAAAAATGATTGAAGACCAAAAATCAAGACACGAGCGTTTAGCAAACGAACTTGGACAAATTTTAAAAAGATAAAAAAGATTATGGCGAAAAAATTAAAATCAGACGGCACATATGATGGCAGGACAAAAGAAGGCCGCCAAGCAAAAGGCAAGCAACTTCATCCAAAAAAGACAGAAAAACAAATGGAGAAAGCATTAACAAACAAACAAAAGCACGGAAAGTAAAGTAAATTTGCACTCCACAGGCAAGCACAGCGTTTGAAGGTTAAAATTATCTTTACTTTTAATACAGGTATTTCAAAATTAATACCGCTTTGTTACGCAAGGGTCGGTTAATTGTGTGTTATGAGTTTAAAGCGCAAAAGAACATGAAACCATTAAAAACAATAAATATAAATTTACGATTGTTATTAGTTTTATTGCTTATTACACAATGTTTCTATGGCCAAAACAGTAAAGTCAAAAGTATTTATCCATACAACAAATGGACAACAAATGAGTTGAAGGCGGCCTCAACATATCGCGGTTTGGAGTACTTGAGCGATATTGATACTGCCGTTTTATTTTATTGCAATCTTGCCCGGATCAATCCTAAACTTTTTAGAGATACATATCTAAATGAATATTGTCAAAATGATTCGCTTAGGGAATTTCCAAGGAAACTTGCCAAATCTTCTTATTTTAAAAGTTTATGGAAAGAATTATCCAGCTTAAAAAAGGCAGAACCATTACTTCCGCAAAAGGATCTTTCAGAAATTGCATCCAAACATGCAGAAACGATGGGGAAGATGGGAAAGGTTGGACATGATAATTACGACAAAAGATTTAAAAGTGTAAACTCAAAATATAATCCGAATGGAGAAAATTGCGATTATGGCAGTAACGATCCAATGGAAATTGTGATGGATCTATTGATTGATGAAGGAGTTTCGAGTCATGGGCATAGAAAAAATATTCTATCCAAGAATTTTAATTGTTATGGTGGGGCGCTTAAAGAACATTCAAAATACACCTACAATTATGTAATGGATTTTGGATACGATGTATCGTTGGTGCCAATAAAAAAAAGAAAGCGGTTTTTCTTTTTTTAGATCATATATTTTGTGGAGTATGGATTTAATGTAAAGTGTATTAAAACCATCGTGTAACGACCGTTATTTTAAGACCATTGGGTTAAGAACATCGGGTAACGACCATTGGGTAACGACTGTTGAGTAATGATCTTGGGTAACGACCGTTGGGTAATGACTGTTGGGTAAAGATCGTTGTGTAACGACTGTTTGGTAACGACATTTAGTGGAAATGAAAATTTAAGTCATATACAGCCCACAGGGCAAGCACATTTAAAAACCGCTCCAGCTAACACACTGCCAAAGTTTTTAAATAAGTTATACCTTTCCTTCCAAAAAAGAGAAAAAGTCCTCCCTAAAAAAACAAAATTTTCTTCCTTCCGCACTTCCGACACACATTCCTACTAACTTTGCAACAGACGAATTTCATAGCAAGAAAGAAACGCTCTGGTGCCTAACATCACCTAAATGTTATAGCCGTTTATAGTAAGCTTCATCATTTCAGTTCGCAATCAAAATAGGTCGTGGCAAAAACCTTTCACAGCGGAAGAAAATTATTTTTTATTTGGTTTTTGCCACTTGTAATTTTATAATTTCGTTTTACGAAAGCGGCCACGTCACTTAGCCTCACGTTAATGACCGTCGTTCAACGTGCAGGCTTGCTGAAAAACATAGAATTAACATTAAATTTGACAATTGATTAAAAAGGGAAAACAAGAATCGAAAGAAAGATGCCCAACTGCCAACATTACCTGAGCAATAAGTCCGTTAACAGTAACATTCAGTGTGCCGAATAGATTGCCTGTGAAACACATGCTGAAAGCTAAAAAAATTACTCATTAAGGTTCGCAATTTTAATAAGCTCCTTGGTATTCAAAATTTTTATTTTTTTTCCAATTAATTCTATGATTTTATTTTTTTGAAAGTCTGATAATGTTCTTATCGCTGTTTCGGTTGTTGTTCCGGCAATATTTCCAATACTTTCACGTGTAAGTACCATATTAATGGTTGCAGTTTCCGAATCCTGCCCGAAAAACTCTTTTAACATCAGTAATGTTTCCGCAATGCGCTCTCGCACTTGCTTTTGAACCATATTTATCGCTTTTTGCTCGGCTGATTTTAGATCAGTAGATAAAAGCTTTATAATTTGCATGGAAAGGTTTGGGTTTGAAATAATCTGAGTTTGATAATTCCTTTTCGGAAAAAAACAAATTATCGAGTTCTCTATTGCTGTTGCAGAAGCATGGTAATAATCATCACTCAAAAGCGCGCGGTAACCTATAATATTCCCCGCTTTCGCAAGACGTAGAATTTGATCCTTCCCATCATGACCTAACTTATGAATTTTTACTTTCCCGGAATAAATGCAGTACAAGCCATGCGGGTGGTTGCTCTCATAAAAAATTGTCTGGCCTTTTTTATAAGAAATGTGCGACTTGCTTTCAGAAAGGTCGGATAATTCTAATTTATTTAAAGTACAAAAAATAGAATTATGGGCAGAATCACATTTGTCACATGAACCTACTTCCTTTTGTTTATTTGCCGTAATTAACATGGATAGAATAGATATGTTGAATAATATTTTAGCTTTTAATCATACAAAGATATGATTAAAATCATACAAATAAAAAACATTTTATGATTGGGGGCAGGTAAGCTCCTGCTAATCGGCAAAGAAAAAAGTGCCGGGGGCAAGCATTGGCGGTACAATTTTGTAATAAACATTACACTATTGTTTCCCCCGGTTTTTTTAAAATGGGTTTTACTAATTGTTTTTTTCTGATTTTAAATCCTGCATAAAAGAGTCTATTGCTCCTCTTGTGATATGAGGCATGACAACAATTTTCCACCATTGAGGATCCTGCTCATGGCTATCCGCTACCAAAAAATATTTTTCGGCAATGGCAACTGAAATATCTGATGCGTGGATAGCAATAATGTTGATGTGTTTATTCCTGTAATAACGAATGCCGAGTTCATCCAGTTGGCAACAGACATCAGTAGTGCGATCCACAAGTGATTTCATTTTTGTTTTCCATCCTTCCGACCCATGACTATGAAGTACCATCCACACAGCAACAGCATTTGCCCCAGAACGGCTTCCACATAAAGTGTGATCCGCCCCCGGTACATAGTGGGCTTCCGAAGTTTTTACGTACTGTATATACCCCTTTCGGATAAGGAAGATACCTGTTCCATAAGGTGTTTGCAACATTTTGTGTGCGTCAATAGTAAAGGAAGTAATGTTCGGGTTTTTAAAGGTATAACTACTTTCCGGTTTTGAGAAAGGATAGATAAATCCCCCAAAGGCAGCATCTACATGGAGCTTATAAACAACTTTAGTTTTATTCAGATATGCCGTTACTTTGTCAATATCATCCACTGAACCAAACATAGTGGTAGAACAATTCATATTAACGATAAAATATTTAATGCCTTTCGCTAAAGCCGATTCAACTTTTTTCTTCAGGTCAGAAAGCAAAAGATTCCTGTTATTTTTATCCACATTTACTACAATGGGATTAATATTCAAAAGATTTACTCCTTTTGGTAAGGAATAATGACTGTCTTGAGAAAAAATAACCCCTATTTCATTTATCTGTGCCTTGTATTTGCCAATAAAATAGTTTCTATAAATCCACAGGGCTTCTATATTAGCTTCCGTTCCGCCGGAAGCGATATAACCATCCTGAGCATCAACCTTTCCACCAAAAATTTGTTCGGCACAGAGTTTTATCAGTTCCTTCTCTAATTCTTGTGTTCCTTTAAATATTTTTTCCGCGCCATTTAAAGTATGACAACCAATATGGTTAGGGTTAGCGATAAGGGTAGATAAATAAGGAGCATTCTTCAAAAATGGGGCATCGTTGTAAAACACTTCAGCGTCAAGATAAGTAGCGGGAGTCCCTAATATGGCTGTTTCCAGGTAATTCACATTTTTATTTAATGCGTCTGTTACTCTTTTTTTTATTTTATCAGATGTAAGTTTGGTCCAATACATATATTTATTTTACATTTTTAATAGTGATGTTGCTGAAGATAGTGTCAATTTCTTAATTGCTTACTATCTGTTTTTTCCAGTTCAGTTTTTTTCCAAATCCAAGTGTATTGTCAGTCATTTTAATTGTCAGCAATTCTACCACCCATAAGTCTCCCGGCATGACGAGAGAAAATGGATATTTAAGATAATATTTTTTTTTCGCCTGTTCGAGTAAATCCTCCCTTGGAACAATGAAATTTCCGGTAAACTGAATGCCCTTTATTGTTCCTGTTTTATCCAAATCGGGAATAATAGTACCGGCAACTTTATCATTAATAAGTGCGTTGCTGATATGTATTGTTTTTTCATCTGATTTAAACACAATAAAATTTCCTTCAGGTAGGTAAGCATAAAAACAACTTGCACATTGAGGTATATTTTCTACTGCTGTGCAGAAAGTTAAATTTTTTTGACCTTCTATAAAAGATTGAATTTTTTTATCCATATATTTTTTTTACAATTGTATTATCTGAATAACTTTTGTCGGACAATTTTTCGCAGCTTTTAAATTTTCTGCTCGTTCATCGTCACCAACAATTACCGAATGAATTTGTTTGTTTTTAATGGATCCTATTAAAACACTCTTCCCATCTTTGCGTGACATTCTCCAGCGAGAGTGCGCCGCTTCTACACAGGCATTGCATCCAATACATTTATCCCGCAGTTGAATAATCCGTATCATTCGGCATCAATAACTTTAAATAGTTTGTCGGAGGGTCTGATTTTTTTCCCTAATGGGAAAGAAAAAACATCTCCTTTTTTTACTGAATCAACAGGGGTGTTCTCAATTCTCAATTCAGTAATTTTATCTTCGATGACGCCTGTTGTAGGTCCTACAATTAATATGTTATTCCCAATAGTCAGTTGATTAGATTCAAGTTTAAACTCCGCCACATTTTGTTTGCTAAAATATTTAATCCCTTTCCCCACATATATTTTTCTTTTCGTCGCTTTTGAACCGTATTCATCCGACCATTCTCCCATTTTTTTTCCTAAATAATATCCATCCCAAAAATCCCTGTTAAAAACAGTTTTCAATTCTTTTTTCCATTCAGCAATCTTGTGTTTAGAATATGTTTTTTCATAATAAGAGTCTATCGCCTCCCGATAGCATTTGGTAGTAGTATATACATAATCGGCGGGCCGACCTCTTCCTTCAATTTTCAGAATATTAACACCCGATTCAATGATTTTATCCATAAAATCAATTGTGCATAAATCTTTGGAGGACATGATGTATTCATTGTCAATCTCCAACTCTATTCCTTCTTCTTTATCTTTAACAATATAATTTCTTCTGCAATTTTGAATACAGGCACCTCTGTTTGCAGAAGCATTATGAGAATGCAAACTAAGATAACACTTACCGGAAATTGCCATACATAATGCACCATGTGCAAACACTTCAATTTTCATCAACTCTCCTGATGGACCTTTGATACCAGCCCGTTTTATCTGTTTTACAATGTCCGCAACCTGTCGCAAACTCAATTCTCTGGCAAGCACAACTGTATCAGCGAAAGCGGAGAAAAACAATACACTTTCAATATTGCTCACATTAGCCTGTGTGGATATATGAATAGGCATGCCTATGCTTTTTGCATAACCTAAAACGGACTGATCGCTTGCTATGATTGCATCAACCCGATTTTTTTTTGCAGCCTTAATAATGGTTTTCATCAAAGAAATATCGTGGTCATAAATAATCGTATTTAAGGTCAGGTAGGTCTTTACTCGTTTCTCCGAACATGTTTTAACGATTCTTTCCAGATCTTCAATAGTAAAATTATTTCCCGAGCGGGCGCGCATATTTAATTGATCAACACCGAAATAAACAGCATCGGCACCACCCTGAATAGCGGCTTGTAACGATTCAAATGACCCTGCGGGGGACATCAATTTAACAGGACTCATATTTTCTATTTGGGTACGAATTTGGCTGATATTAATACAATTGAATGTGATTTATATCATTCTTTTATTTACGAATTTTATTCAATAGTTATAGCACATCAAAACTAGCAGGTTTGAACGTAGCGTTAGTAGAATTTGCAAATATATGATTAAAGTCATAAATTTGCCCCCGGCAGATTAAAAAAAGACAAAAAATGGAAAAAGTAAACCGTGATTTTTTGCATCATTAAACCCTTAGATTTGCAGAAAATAGGCAAAACAAGTTGCTTTGGACCTAGACATCGTAAAGAAAATTAAAAATAACATTAGAGTTTATATAAGTTAAGGCTGATTCCAAACTCTCCCTCTCCTTTTTCAAGGAGAGGGACGGGGAGAGGTTTAAAAAATAAAATTGTTTCTTAACGTATACAAACTCTATTATAATTCGATAATAATAAATAGGGCAAGCAAGCGGTAGTTATTTTGCCGCTTGGTCTGAAACCTTTTGGCGATAAAAAATAAATTATACGGATGAAAAAAATTCTTTTGATTGAGGATAACAAAGATGTGCGTGAAAACACGGAGGAGATTCTTAAATTGGCTCAATACATTGTTGTTACTGCAAAAAATGGGAAAGAAGGCGTGGAGCTTGCTCAAAAAGAAAAGCCTGATCTTATTATTTGTGACATCATGATGCCTATACTTGACGGGCATGGTACCTTGCACATGCTATCTAAAAATGAAGAAACATCAAGTATCCCTTTTATTTTTTTAACGGCAAAGGCTGAACGTAGTGATTTCAGGAAAGGTATGGAGATGGGGGCAGA
Source organism: Bacteroidia bacterium (assembly GCA_036170475.1). Classification (GTDB taxonomy): domain Bacteria; phylum Bacteroidota; class Bacteroidia; order 2-12-FULL-35-15; family 2-12-FULL-35-15; genus 2-12-FULL-35-15. Next base: position 9,244 of record JAVHPE010000276.1, read on the forward strand.
CGACTATTTAACTAAACCTTTTGACGATGTAGAGTTGTTGAATGCTATTGAGAGCCGACTCAAAAAAAATGAAATTCTGAAAAAAGAATTCACTAAAAATATTGAAGGTATTAATGAGTTTATTAATCAGGCAAAAGGAGTTGATTCATTAAAAAAACTTTCGGAAGAGCATAATGTGAGAATCTATAAAAAGAAAGATGAAATTTATAATGAAGGAAGTTATCCCAAAGGTATTTATTTTGTTAGTAAAGGCAAAGTAAAAATCTGTCAAACAAATGAATTTGGTAAAGAACTTATTACTGAATTGCATTCTGATGGCGATTTTTTTGGTTACCTTTCGTTATTGCAGGGAGAAAAGCACGCCAGTACCGCCACTGCCTTTGAAGAATCTAAAATTTATATGATACCGAAAGAAGATTTTTTCGAACTCATTTATAAAAATGCGGAGGTTTCGCGAAAATTTATTGAAATACTATCCAATAACCTTCGTGAAAATGAAAAACAACTGGTAAAGCTGGCATACAATTCAGTAAGAAAAAGAGTTGCCGAAGCACTTGTTAAACTTTCAGACAAATATAAAAAAGAAGGGGAGCAGAAGTTCAGTATGAAGGTTTCAAGAGAAGATCTAGCCAACCTGGTTGGAACAGCTACCGAAACTGTTATTCGTACGCTCAGCGATTTTAAAGAAGAAAAATTTATTGAAATTTCAGGAGGTAAAATAACAATACTTAATTACGATAAACTAGTCAATTTGCAGAATTGAAGCCCCTCCTGTCTTATTCTCTCATCTAAAAAACTGTTCCGCGGTAATTATTTTTACATCCTTCTTTTGGCTGGGATTTAGCTCAATTTCATAAGAAGAAAAAGAATAACCAGAGGCCGATTGTTGTTGTTTCATTTTAAAAATACTTTTCCCGATTTTTAATTCCGCGAAACCAATTTCATTAACGAAACCACCTTTTACTGTTTTCGGTAGGAACGTTATTGTGCTATCCCAATTGTTGCCATAATAAACTTTTAAATAATAATCGCCATCAGGTATATTTTCCATTTTATAGAAATTCCCTTTATTCATATACCGATTACGAATCGTCTTCATTGGTTTTTTATTTTCCACCAGGCATACCACGGCTTCGGACTCATTACTATTATGAATAATAATGTTGTTATTACTTTCTTTATTTACCTTTTCTTCACCAAAAAAAAGATTGTAAGGAGAGTCGAACCTATAAACTTTTGCCGGGGTGTTATTCTCTTCTTTGGGATCAGGCGTCTGAGTTCTTTTGTTTTGAAGTTCAGCGTTTGAAATACCGGCGAGTTCAGTTTTATTATCGGTAGAATAAGAAATAATAAAATAGAGCAATAGCATTGCAATACCAATGCTTACGGGGATTTGATAGTTTTCGGTTTTATCGTGTTTGTGTGCCTTCTCTTTTCTGGCAGCGTAAAATTGCTGTTGCGATTGCTGTTGCGACTGCTGTTGCGATTGTTGTGTGTTTTGATAGGCAGTTCCGGCTTTGGGGTTGTGCTTTTTTTGTGGAGCAAAACCTTTTCCATACGAAATTTTCAAATCATATTTTTTGCGTTTTTCCGAATTCGATAAAACAGTATATGCTTGTTGTATTTCTTTGAAATGCTCTTCTGCCGCTTTATTACCAGGGTTTTTATCGGGATGATATTTTTTAGCTAATGCACGGTAAGCAATTTTTAGCTCCTCAATACTGGCAGAATTACTTACTCCAAGTAATATATAATAATTTTTTTTTTGCATTGTTTTAACCGCTAAATAAACATCTGGCTATCTGTTTTGTTAAAACATCGCACGCATCTGGGTTTTCGTTTTTTGCATATTAATAGTGGTATTTTTAGGATACTTTACAGAATAAGAAAGAGCTATTTTTTTTACCTCGCCGGGTTGTAACGTATACGACCACGTTACTATACCTGTTTTAGGATCAGATACCGCTTTTGATGTTTCAATGGATTCAACAGTTATATCGCTTTGAGTTGATATAGGTAACTGATCCTGAATATCAATTTGGATAGTGGTTTTTCGGTTGTTCTTAACAACCATTTCGTATGCGAATGTTTCTTTGGTTGTAGTTCCAAAGAACTTTTTGTTGCAATATTCTTTTACTTTACTTCGTGTAATCAATACTTTATTGTCTCGTCCAAGCGACAGATCAAGCGTATCATCAACACTTCGTGTATAAATGTAGGATTGACCAACATATATTCCCGCGTAATATACATTTGCCGGACCCTCCACTAAATCCAAATCTTCCCAACCGGTAATACGCGCTAATAAAAAGGCATCGCGAACCAATTTAGGCACACTAAAATGCTGAAAGGTTGCAGGGAGTTTATACTCGGTAACATCAACAATATAGGGCTTTGAATCAGCAGGAATGGAGTAATTAATTTTTATATCAAAATCGGCGCTCAATTCTGAAACCTGTATTTCTTCAAACTTTATAGGCTGGGTAATATTGGCTTTAAAATCCTTTTGATCACCATCCATCGAAGACTGTATAGACAAAGCATTGTTTTGCATATAACCTTCGTTTGATTGCGAAACAGGGGAATTTGAAAAATTATAGCCACTCTTTTTATAATTAGCCCCTGAATAATAATCCAAATTCCATGCTGATAATATAGGCTTAGCTGCACTTTGTGAGGGATCTGAAGTGGAAAGTTTAATTTTAATATCATTCCAATCCACACCGGTATTATTAAATACTTTGGCTCTGTATTTTAATTCAATGGGCTGATTAACATCTTCTGCAAGCAAGTCATAGCTTGGTGCCCATCCGGCATCAGTAACAATATATTTTAAATTAATGGTGGTAGTCGTTTTTACCGGAGTAGACAGAAGAATAGAAATTTCATCAGAAGGCTGACTGTTTTTTGCATTTAGCTCCATTAATTGCTGATTGATTTTTGACAAGGACTCATTTAACTTGGAACCATTTTTATTTAATCTGGAAAGTTCCGAATTAATCTCTTTTATTCGGCTTCTGTAAAAATCAGCGGCTAATTTAAGTTCGGCAATTGAAACACCTTTTTCTGTACCTCCCATTGCATCATTTTTCAATAGCAAATTTTTCTCCGTTGTGTATGCTTCTTTGTCGTTAGTAATTTCTGCAATGGCATCACTTAAAGTAGATGCGGTATCTTTTAATTGTTTTATTTTGCTGCCCTCTTTTTGGTTTGCCATATAATTGACGGCATCGGAAATAGCCAATATTGCTACATTACCACTTGCATTTACCTGTATGCTTTTAGCATTAAGTTTTGGCGATAAACCAACAAAAACTATTTTATTTCTTCCCGGACTTAAGGTTACTTGTTTACTATGAGAAAGCTCTGCCCCGTATAAATATATAATTGCAGACTGAACGGGAGTGCTTATTTCCTGTGTTATTTCAGTGTTTTGGCTGTATGCGCCAAAAGTTATTGGTACAATTAACGAAAATAAAATTACCTGAATTTTTTTCATTCTGATTAAAATATTAGATGTTAGAAATGGTAGAAATTATAATTCCTTTCAATAGGAATTCTTAAAAATACAAACAAAATTTATAACTACGTATTATTTTACAACAGTAAAAATTACCGGACCATTGAATAAAAAATTACAAACTCAAATGTTTTGATTCCACAGCTTTTCCAAAAAAGGACAAAGCGGCTTTATCAAAAATTTCAGTTGTATCGGTGGTATAAAACTCAAGGTTGCCGCCTTTGCTGCATTTTTGTTCTATTTCGGCATGACGTATTAAATAATCCGCCAAACTTTTAGCGACAATTTCGCCTTGCGAAAGAAGGATAATATGTGCTGGTAACTGTTTTTTTATTTTATTTGTCAGTAGTGGATAGTGAGTGCATCCCAATATGATAACGTCAATATCTTTATCTTTTGACAAAAGAGAGGTTACATTTTTTTTTATAAAAAAATCAGCTCCTTCATTTTCAAACTCATTGTTCTCTATTAGCGGAACCCACATTGGACAAGCCTCCTGGACTACTGTAACCTGCGGATAAAATTTTTCAATTTCTATTGGATAAGAATTGGAGGTAATTGTACCGGTAGTACCCAATATACCAATATGTCCGGTTTTAGAGTATTTACCAACTATTTCGGTGGTAGGGCGGATGACGCCTAATACCCTTTTATGAGGAGCAATGCGTGGAAGATCTTTTTGTTGAATCGTGCGTAATGCTTTTGCGGATGCGGTATTACAGGCTAGTACAACTAACTCGCAACCCATTGAAAAAAGTTGTTGAACACATTCCAGAGTGTATTCATAAACTGTATCGAATGATCGTGTACCATAAGGGGCGCGGGCATTATCCCCTAAATAAATATAATCGTATGCAGGGATTTGTTTTACAATTTCTTTTAAAACAGTAAGTCCTCCATAACCGGAATCAAAAACTCCTATTGGTTTTTTTGTATTACCCTGCACTTTGTTAATTTGCTACTTTGTTAATTTTAAAATGAGCATATAAATATAAAAGCCTCGCCCCGAATACTCGTGGTGAGGCTTTTACATTTAAGTTTTAATTTTATTTTTTAGGCGGTGTTGGCGGTGTTAAAGCTTGTGGATTAGTAATTCCCAGTTTTTTAATTACCAATGCAATAATGTCATCAGAAGGCTCGCTATACAAAACAAGACCGGTGCTAGTGTCTAAAGCGTATTTGTAACCGTTTTCTTTTGCAACCGCATCAATGGCTTTTTTTGCTTTCTCATAAACCGGTTTTGAAAGCTCAGCAGTTTTTTTCTGATAATCTGTTTGTGCCTGTTGTTGAAAATCCTGAATGCGTTGTTGTAAATCTGTTAATTCTTTTTCTTTTGAAGCACGCACTATTTCTGCCATATCTTTTGCTTTCGATTGGTAGTCATCATATTTTGTTTTTGCCTCGGTTTGCATGGCAGTAACTTGTTCTTCTAATTGTTTTGCAAAAGCTTGTACTGCCTGTTGTGCTACTTTTGATTCCGGCATAACGCTTATTACAGAATCTAAACTAACATGCGCTATTTTTTGTGCGTTAGCAGTAAAGGAACCTGCTATCATTACAACTCCAATAGCAGCATATTTTACGATATTCTTCATAGTATTTGATTTTGGTTTTTAATTATTTAGTTAAAGAGTTAAAGAGTTAAAGAGTTATGAGTTATGAGTTAAGAGTTAAGAGTTATAAGAACGTACTGAATAAATAGATTCCGTTATAATTTATTTTTTTGTTCCTGTTCCTGTTCCTGTTGTTTTTGTTCCTGTTCCTGTTGTTTTAGTGTTACTGCCGCCGCCTGTTCCTTTGTAGCCCATTTGCTCCAAAACAGCGTCACTTTTATCAAGTTTTGAACTAACGTAAAGCATTGTTAAATCACTTGATTTATCAAAAATTATTGAGTAGGTGCCTTTTTCAGCGATAGCTTTAACAGAACTATATACTTTATCCTGAATAGGTTTTACTAATTCCTGACGCTTTTTAAATAATTCGCCATCCACACCAAAGCGTATTTTTTGTAAATCTTTAGCCTCTTTTTCCTTTGAAACAATATCTCCCTCACGTTTCTTTTTCATATCCTCGGTAAGCAAAATCTGCTCCGCCTGATATGATTTATACATTTTATCAATTTCAGCATATTTTGCTTCAATTTCTTTTTGCCACTGAACCGATATTTTATCCAATTCGGCTTGTGCTGCTTTGTATTCAGGTATTTGACCTAAAATATATTCTGTATCAACATAGGCAAATTTTTGCGCAAAAGTAACAACATTCGCTACAAGCACTATACTGACTACTAAAATTATTTTTTTCATTTTAATCTACTTTTAGGGTTATCTTATTGAAATAATGAACGGGTACATGAATTTTTAATTTCGTTACCAATTTTCGATAATAGCGTGGCGAATTTAGGAATTTATTAGTTAACTATTCAGAAATAGGGAAAATTTAACAAATAAATAGATTTGAGTATTGAGATTTGAGAATATTTTTCGTTTTTTAAAAATAAAGATGAATCACATCCTATATCTTATATCTTATATCTCATATCTCATATCTCATATCTGCAATCACTACAATTCCCCGATAGCGGCACCAATAGTAAAATGAAATTGACCTTTTTGCATATTCAGATTATTAGGTACATTATCCAGTCTCCATCCATAATCAAAGCCAAGCAAACCAAACATCGGCAAAAATACCCGAACTCCCACACCAGCCGATCGTTTTACGTTAAACGGATCAAACGCTTTTGTATTCGCCCAGGAATTGCCTGCTTCAGCAAAACCAAGCACATAAATAGTTGCCTGTGGGTTAAGTGTTACCGGGAAACGCAATTCCATTGAATATTTTGTAATAAATGCTGCGCCTGTTCCGGGAGATAAGGATTGATCGTCATATCCTCGCAAAGCGATAATTTCCCTGCCATCTAAAGCGTATCCCGTTAACCCGCTACCACCTAAATAAAAGCGTTCAAATGGCGAAATTCCAACCTTATTATTATACGATGTTAAAAACCCAAAACCTGCTGTGGTGCTCAAAATTAAATTCCTCGCCTCTTTTCCATCAGTCCCACGTTTATTGGTAATAGGAGTAAAAAACTTGGCGGTAAATTTATATTTTTGATACTCAACAAATTTAAACCGATCTTGATCCGTCATTGTCGGGCTTCCATAATCTTTATTATTAAAAAGCGAATAGGGTGGGGTAAACTGTCCGGTTAACGCTAATTGTGAACCCCGTGTCTCAAAAATTGGTTTGTCAATTGAATTACGTTGTATCGATGCTTTGTAATAGATATTATTTGAATATCCCTGATTGAAAGAAAAAATTGAATTAAAATTATTTAAAATATAATACTGATAATTCAACTCCTGATACAAGGTAAAATAATCATCCGGTTTTTTTAAACGTTTCCCTAACCCAACGGATACGCCAACGATATCAAGAGACTGACGCAATGGATTGTTAATTTTCTCTCCATTTGATGTTATCTTTCTTGCAACCCCGTTTGATTGTACCGAATAATATGCAGTGACACTCAAAGAGTTTGGCTTTTTACCGCCTAACCATGGTTCTGTAAAGGAAATATTATAGGATTGGAAATATAATCCGTTCGACTGTGCCCGAACACTTAATCGTTGTCCATCGCCGGAAGGAAGTGGGCGCCATGCATCTTTTTTGAAGAAATTTTTTCCTGAAAAATTGTTAAATGAAATACCCAGTGTTCCAACTACCCGTCCACCACCATAACCACCGGAAAGTTCGATCTGGTCGGAAGGTTTTTCTTCCACCGTATATTCAATATCAACAGTTCCTGTAGCCGGGTTGGGAGTGGGAACAACATTCATTTTTTCGGGATCAAAATAACCTAACTGTGATAACTCCCGTTGGGTGCGGATGATATCTGATCTACGAAATAATTGTCCCGGTTTTGTACGGATTTCACGTAAGATAACATGATCATTGGTTTTAGTATTCCCCACCACCGTTACTTTGTTGATGGTAGCTTGCTTTCCTTCGTAGATGCGCATTTCCAGATCAATAGAGTCGCTGGTAACCATTATTTCAACGGGGGTTACATTAAAAAACAAATAACCGTCATCCATGTATAATGAGCTGATATCATTACCGTTTGGATTCATAAATAATTTCGCATCTAATTGTGACTGGTCATATAAATCACCTTTTTTTATACCAAAAACATTATTCAAATCTTTTGTAGAATATTTACTATTGCCTACCCAGTTAATGTTGCGAAAAAAATATTTATGTCCTTCATTAACAACCAAATCAATATTTACACGGTCGCTTCCTATACGATACATGGTATCTTTTACAATTTTTGCATCTCGGAAACCTTTCTCATTGTATTTCGCGATAAACATTTTTTTGTCTTTCACATAATTATCCTCATCAAACTTGCCGGAATTAAAAGGATTCCACCAGCGCCTGCGTTTAGTTTCTTTGAATGTCCTGCGCAATTTCCATGTTTGGATGGAATTGTTACCGGCAATGTTAATCTCTTTAATTCGTACTTTATCTCCCTTGGTAACAATAATCATCAGTATTACGCTATTGTCTACCTTTTCATCCTTTTCTTGTTTAATGTCAACTTTCACATCCATATAACCTTTGTTAATGAAAAACTCTTTCACTTTAACGGAGGTGGATGAAATGAGTCCATCCGTTACCACTTTCCCTTTTATCAATTTTATTTTTTCGCGAATGTCATCGGCTTCGCCTTTTGTCATTCCTTTCAATGAAAATTTTGATAGGCGCGGACGTTCCAGCACTTCAATATTTATAAAAATAGTGAAGCCCTGAATTTTATTGGCGGTAATTTTTATATCCTCAAAAAGTCCTTGTTTCCAAAGGTTTTCGATAGCGGAAGAAAATTTATCGCCCGGTACCTGTACTTTATCCCCCACGCTTAATCCGGATAATAATGAAAGAACATTTTGATCTAAATGATTGGCTCCGGATACTGTAATCCCTCCAATTTCATATTCTTTGGGAGTGGAAAAATCAATAGTTGTTGAATCGGATCCGCCAACAGAAACTTGCGCTTGTGTTGCAATAGTATGGATTGAAAGGTAAAACAGAATTGCTATTTTTTTATACATTATACTAAAAGAGTTAAGAGTTAAGAGTTAAGAGTAATCAGCACATCAGCACATCAGCACATCAGCACATCAGCACATCGATTCATCAGCACATCATTTAATTGATAATTGTTCACTGGTTTTTCCAAATCTGCGTTCACGATTTTGATAATCGAGTATTGCTTCAAATAAATCTTCTTTTCTGAAATCAGGCCAAAGTTTATCGGTAAAATATAATTCGGAGTAGGCAATTTGCCAAAGCAAAAAGTTACTGATGCGGCGCTCTCCACTGGTACGAATCATTAATTCCGGGTCTGGTATATTGGCGGTGCATAAATGAAGAGCGATAGTATCTTCATTTATTTCTGCCGCTGATAGTGTTTTATTTTCTATTTTCTGGGCAATTTCTTTAACAGCATTTATTATCTCCCAACGTGAGCTGTAGCTTAAAGCAAGCACCAATGTCATTCGGGTATTGTTTTTTGTATTTTCAATAGCTTCCTGCAACTCATTATAACAATCGGGTGGTAAACTTTTTAAATCGCCAATAGCTTGTAAGCGGATGCTGTTTTTATTAAGCGTTGCGGTTTCAGCATTTATTGTATACACAAGCAATTGCATCAGGGCAATTACTTCTTCTTGCGGGCGATTCCAATTTTCGGTGGAGAAGGCGTAAAGTGTAAGATATTTTATTCCAATTTCAGCGGCAGCCTCAACAGTCTCTCTTACCGATTTAACTCCATTTTCGTGTCCAAAAATGCGTTCCTCTCCTTGTCGTTTAGCCCACCTGCCGTTACCGTCCATAATGATTGCTATATGAACCGGTAATTTTGAAGGATTAATTTTTTCTTTTAAGCTCATGTACAACGAATTACGAATTTATATGGTTAAGATAACAAATCATTACGAATTTACGAGCAAAAGCATCCCCCTACCACACACTGTCTATCGCACTCCCCCTTCTCCAACACACTTTCCATACACAAGGGGGACTTTGTTCTAAATTGCCAGCTGTTAAATTGTTTTATTATTGCTTACTGCTTAATTGTTAAATTGTTAAATTGCCCTGTCACTTAAATACCCCTGGACAGGTTTTCCTTTTTTGTCTGATTTTTACTGTTAAAGCTATTCCGGCAAAAGAGTACCAGTCTTTTGTAGTTGGGTTACCCCGTTGTCGTCCTACATTGCTGTAATTGGTGTCAGTTCCAATGCTTGGATCGGATAATTGAGCGGTTATAGCTCCTCGTTTAGTTGCTAAAATGGCGGGGTCATAATACTTTCCGCTAACATCATCAAGATAATCAGTAAATGTTTTGCGCATTCCCCATTCAATAGAGACACCAATATTTTTTGACAGATTGGCTCTGACTCCCACTCCAAAAGGCAAGGAAAACTGGGTAAGTTTATACTTTTTTTTTGTCGCTCCTCCTGTAAGTCCTTGTCCTTCGGTGCCTAGTGGCTGTAAGTTTACCCAGCTGTCATTCACTTTAACACGAGGTTTGAATTTAAAACCGGCAAAACCGCCAAAAATATAAGGGGAAAAGCCACGACTGTCATCGCCAATTTCATAGTCGAGAAAGTTAAACTCTAATTGTGCTGAAAGTTCAGAAAGACTTGATTTGAAACTTAAATTGCGTTGTTGCTGCGCAGGTGAATTGGAAAAAGAATCATTGCCTTCCATGCTGCCAAAGAACAAATTAGCACGTGTCGCCAAACGCTGATTAAAATTATAACGGTAAACAATACCCCCGGCAGGTTTTGTAAATTGATTAAAATGTCCCATGGGATTTAAGTCCCCGATATAATATGAACCACCTAAAAACACACCTAATTCAGTGCTTTTTTGTTTTGGCTGCGCAAGTCCTGTAAGTGCTGAAAGCAGGGCAATAAATAATATACTAAAATGTTTTTTCAATTCTAAATAAATTCTTCTATTGATTTTATACAACTCATCCTAAATCCTTCTCCTTGAAAAAGGAGAAAGGCTTTATCCTCTCTCCTTTTTCAAGGAGAGGGGCAAGGGGAGAGGTCTTTTTTTATTTATAAATAACGTAGTATTCCGTACTTAATTGGGCATTTAGAAACAAATATAATGGAAATTTGCTTATTGGGAAGTGTTAAAATTAGTTAATTGCGTTTATCTAAGCCCCATAGCAATTTATTACGGATGGTATTAAAGAAGTTCTGATTTTCGAGTTTAATAAGATGCAGGTAAAAATCAGCTTTTTTTAGAGTAAGTTCAACAGAGGAATCAATAATTTCGTTGCGTGAATCAAGAGAAGCCAGGTAATGACTGCTTCTTCCTTCCACTTTAAGTTTAATCACATTATTATCAGAAATAACTAATGGGCGCACATTTAAGTTATGAGGTGCAATGGGAGTGATAACAAAGTTTTGCGATCCTGGCATAACCAATGGCCCGCCACAACTCAATGAATATGCGGTGGATCCGGTAGGTGTGGCTATAATCAATCCATCAGCAAAGTAAGAGTTGAGGTAATCACTGTTAATATAGGTATGGATGGTAATCATGGAGGAACTATCCTTTTTAAATATAGTTAACTCGTTTAAAGCATAATTAACTTCACCAAACAAATTATTGGGTGCTGTAACACTTAATAAGGCACGTTTTTCGATACTAAACCGTTTGTGTTCCATTGCCTCTATTGCCTCATTTATCTCAGTTTTTGCCACGTTTGCCAGAAAGCCTAAGCGCCCTGTATTTATACCCAAAATAGGGATTCCCGAGGAACGAACGTAAGTTAATGTTTCTAAAAAAGTACCATCTCCGCCAAGGCTTAGCATATAATCAGTTGCTCCGTCCAAATCAGAATAAGAACGAAAGGTTTTAATAGAACCCTTAATATCCACATTTTGTTTAAGGAATTCGTAAAACGGAGCATAGATAAGTATTTCCGTATTGTATTCATTGAGTTTATTAAACAACAATTGAATATGTTCCGAAATATTATCCTTGGTAGAACGACCGTAAATAGCTACTTTCATTAAATATTAATATAATTCATAAAAGAATCAAAACGATTTTTCATGTCATCGGAAAATTCACTTTGATGAAATGAAGCCTTAACAGTATAGTTATAGCGATAGAATGTTTGCAATATCCCCGAAAGATCTTCTTTGTTGATTTTCAGTGTTACCTCAATTTTGGTGGAATCAACAATTGAGTTTACATAACAACTTAATATTTTTCCATCGTTACTTTCTATGATTTGAGCAATTTGTGATAATGAATAATCATGCACATTCATTTCCAGAATAACAATTCCTCCTGGTTCGCGGGTTGCGGCAAGCGTGGCAAATTGTTGCAATAATGCCGTTAATGGTATTAAACCAATATAATTTTGATTTTGATCCAATACAGGTAAAACAGTAAGTTTTAAATTCGAAAACATTTTAATGACTTCGTACACATGCTGGTTTTCAAATACAAACGGACGAATAAGTGAAAGTTTGTGTTTCACAATTTCTTCATCCGTAATATTCAAATCCAAAATATCGGTATCGGAAATAAGCCCCAAATACTCGTGGTTATTTACAATAGGAAGGTGCGACACTTTAAACTCATCCATCCAGTTAATTACCATTAACCCGGTATCGGAAGTTTTGAGGGGAGGTATTTCGTCAGTTATAAGGTCTTTTGCTAACATAATTGCTAATTTGAAAATGTGCTAATATGTAAACGTGTAAATGTGTAAATGTATTTTAAACATTTTGCACATTTGAATATCTTTTAATTCTAATAATAGCAAATTAGTTATGAGTTAATTTGAAAACAAACTTACAAATTTTTTAGCTTTACATTTTATTTATCAATCGCTATTAATTTGTTAGTTAGATAACTATGGGAACAAAGTTAAGTGTAAATATTAATAAAATAGCAACATTACGAAATTCGAGAGGCGGCAATGTGCCTGATTTATTAAAAGTAGCGGAGGATTGTGAACATTTTGGCGCGCAGGGAATAACGGTTCATCCTCGCCCTGACGAACGGCATATTCGCTACCAGGATGTAAGAGATCTTAAACAGTTGATTACTACCGAATTTAATATTGAAGGGAATCCTCGTGAACAAAAATTTTTAGATTTAGTGTTGGACGTTAAGCCAACTCAAGTAACGCTTGTGCCAGATACTCTGGGGCAGGTAACTTCTGATCATGGATGGGATACTATCACTCATAAAAATTATTTGAGGGAAACCGTTTCTCTCTTTAATGATGCCGGAATCCGCACCTCCATATTTGTTGATCCCGACCTGGAAATGATTAAAGGAGCTAATGAAACCGGTACAAATCGTATTGAATTATATACCGAAGATTATGCTAAACACTATCTTGCAAATCGTGAACAAGCTATTAAACCGTATTCAATTGCTTCCAAAAGAGCCAAAGAATTAGGCTTGGGAATAAATGCAGGTCACGATTTAAGTTTAGAGAATCTTACTTATTTTGTTCAGCATATTGAAGGATTATTGGAGGTTTCCATTGGCCACGCCCTGATTTCAGACGCTTTGTATTTTGGGTTGGAAAATACGGTACAACTTTATCTGAGAAAATTAAGAAGCCTCACCCCTTAACCCCCTAAAACCTTACCCCCTTAATCCCCTCTCCGAAGGAGAGGGGGCAATTGATGGAAATTATTTTATGAAATTATTTTACAGAAAATTCGGACAAGGTCAGCCTCTCATTATTTTACATGGATTGTTTGGGCAAAGCGATAACTGGAATACCCTTGCCAAAAAATTTGCTGAAAAAAGTTTTGAAGTTTACATTGTTGACCTCCGTAACCATGGTCTTTCGCCGCATAGTGATGTTTGGAATTATCAGGCGATGAGTAATGATATTCTGGAATTGATTAATGAAAATAATTTGCGTCATATTATTTTACTAGGTCATTCGATGGGGGGAAAGGTCGCGATGCATTTTGCCATACAACATCAGGAATTGCTGGATAAATTAATTGTGGTTGATATCGCCACAAAATACTACCCTCCGCATAATCTGGAAGTACTGGAAGCATTAAATGCAGTTGATTTCAACATTGTAAAAAATCGTAAGGAAGTAGAAATTATTTTATCAAAATACATTACAGATTTTGCTACACGGCAATTTCTTTTAAAAAATATTTATTGGAAAGAAAATGGCGAACTGGATTGGCGTTTTAATCTAAAAGCAATTACAGAAAAATACGAAAACACAGGAGAAGTAACACCAAGCGATACTGTTTGTAATACGCCTGCATTGTTTATAAAAGGAGGAAACTCAAATTATATTTTAGAAGAAGATATAAAATTAATTCAGGATATTTTTTCACTTAGTATTATCGAAACTATTGTCGATGCAGGGCATTGGGTACATGCCGAAAAACCAAAAGAATTTTTTGAATGTGTGATGAGATTCCTTAAACACGCAACCTCCTAAGCTTATCACGTATTGTTGTGATTAAGAAAGGGGCTTTTTGTCAGTAATAGTGTTTGATACATTTCCAATTTCTCGCTTCACGCTTTGTCCTGCTTTATCAATTTCGCTTTGCATTTCGGCAGTGTGCTTTTGTATTTCTTCCCTGATACCACTTGTACTATTTTGTATTTCGTTTTGAATTTGATTTTTCGCGTCATTAATTTCCCGTAACCCTTTCCCTATCCCTTTTGCAATTCCGGGCAGTTTATCTGAACCGAAAAACATGATTATTACCAATACGATGATAAATACTTCGCCTCCACCAAGGTTTAAAAATATGAGAATTGATCCGGACATGTTATCAGAAATTTAGCGGGACAAAGTTAAGCAAAAACAAAGCCCGATGAATTTTTATTCATCGGGCTTTAAATAATTATCACTTATGTGAGAGTTATCAGATTTTCTTTACTTCCTCTTTATCTTTGTCCAAATCAATTACAATAGGTGTTGCAATACAAATGGATGAATAGGTACCGATAACAATACCAATTAATAATGCAAAGGAGAAACCTCTGATAGTTTCACCGCCGAATACAAAGATAGCCAACAATACAAAGAAGATGGTTAAAGATGTATTGATAGTCCGGCTTAATGTACTATTTAATGCGAAATTAATTACTCTTACTTTTTCATCTTTATGTAACTCCGTTTTATTGCGCTCTGTTAAATATTCACGAATACGGTCAAATACAACTACCGTATCTGTCATGGAGTAACTCATTACTGTCAGGATTGCAGCAATAAAATCTTGCGTAATCTCTAAAGAAAAAGGTAAAATACCATCAAAAATAATAAATATAGAAAGTACAATTGCCACATCGTGGAATAGTGCCACTACAGCACCCAATCCGTAGGTCCATTTTTTGAACCGGATAAAAATGAAGACGAACATGACCAAACAGGATAATAATACTGCCCAAATAGCCTTTGATTTAATATCGCGGGAAACCGTTTCGCCTACTTTTTCCGAACTCATGATATCATATTTCACACCTAAAGTATTTAAGCCTTCAGTTAATTTTGCTTTCACTTTACCTTCGGCATCTTCTGATCCATCGCCAATTAAATAAGTGGTGGTAATGCGTTGCCTTTGCAGACTGGCTTCTCCATAAGTTTTAACTTCCGGTGCTTCTCCAAAACTTGTTGTTAGCGCTTTACGAACCTCCTCTGTTGATTTCGCTCCGTCAAAATGCACAACATACGAACGTCCACCTTTAAAATCAACACCTAAGCTAAATCCTCCTTTTTGTATATATGAAAATATACCAAAGGCGATTACCAGACCTGAGAACAGGTAATAAAATTTACGTTTACCAACAAAGTTAATATTGATGTTTTTGAAAGCGTTTTCGGTGTATTTATTGCCGAAAGGAATTGCCTTACCTTTATCTAACCAACGATCAAAGACTAAACGAGTAACGAAAATAGCGCAGAATAAGGAGGAAATAATACCAATAATTAATGTGGTAGCAAAACCTTGTATCGGACCTGTACCAAAAACATATAAGATGATACCTAATAATAAACCGGTAACGTGTGAATCAATAACGGAAGACATCGCGTTTCCATATCCTTCTTTAATTGCCATAGCTGTGGCTTTACCCAATCGTAATTCTTCCCTGACACGCTCAAAAATAAGGATGTTCGCATCCACCGACATGGCTATTGTTAAAACGATACCGGCTATTCCAGGTAATGTTAATACCGCACCAAAGGAGGCGAGAATACCGATAACAAAGAAATTATTGATAACCATCGCGAAATCCGCGACCCAACCAGCTTTACTATAATAGAAACCCATAAATAACAGCACCACCACCAGTGCTATCAATAATGAGAACATGCCTTTATGAATAGATTCCAGACCAAGTGTAGGACCTACAACTGTTTCCTGAACAATGCGTGCCGGAGCAGGCAATTTACCCGCTTTTAAAATATTACACAAATCGTCCGCTTCTTCAATCGTAAAATTACCAGTGATGGAAGATGTTCCTCCGGCAATTTCGCCTTGTACAGTAGGGAATGAATAAACACTGTTATCTAATACAATGGCAACCGATTTCCCAATATTATCTTTCGTTAAGTGTTTCCATGTAATTGCGGCATCAGAAGTCATGCTCATAGAAATTTGTGGAGACCCCGATCCTTGTTGTTCAAATACTTTGCGGGCTTCTGTAATAATATCCCCCGAAAGGGCTGCTTTCCCTCTGTTGCTTGTACCATCAATAGCAATCAATTGTACAGTAGTTTCTTCTTTGTCAATTGCTTTAAAAGTCCAGAAAAATTTAGTGTAGGGTCTGAAAATTGATTTTATTTTTTGAAGGCGGAAGTATGCATTAATTTTACCGGTATCAGCAATGGAAGCATATCCTATTACCGGTCCGTTACCTAATGACGACTGACCTTTTTCATCTTTTCCAATTGCAGGGCTTAATACAGCAAACAGTGGATTTTCTTTCCTCAATCTTGCTATTGTATCGGCTTTGTTTTCCCCAACTTTTTTTGTTGTATCGTTTGATGTACCTAATTGTGCCGACAGCGATTTGGAAACGGAATCTTTAGTTATCGCGGCAGGCTCTTTTTTAGCAAGGTCTTTTGTTTTTGACGGCTTACTATTAGAATCTTTTATCTTGTCCACAACAGTCGCGGAATCTTTTGTGGTGCTATCTGCAAGAGGGCTTAAAATTTCCTTTAAACGAGTATTTACCTGCTCTAATAATGGATAAATCTCTTTATTGTCATAGGTCTCCCAAAACTCTAAATTGGCAGTTCCCTGTAAAAGTTTTTCCACACGACGGGTATCTGTAACCCCTGGTAATTCTATTAAAATTCGTCCGGAAGATGCTAAACGCTGAATGTTTGGTTGTGTCACACCAAATTTATCGATACGGGAACGAAGTGTGTTTTCAGAAGTAGCAATTGCATCTTCCACTCTTTCCTGCAAAAATTTCAAAACATCTTCATCTGAAGTATTAAAATCAATCTTCCCCTTCAACTCAATGGTTTGAAAGTTGATAGCCAATTTTGCGCTGGGATTAATTTTTTTGAACTCTTCACCAAAAATAGCGACAAAACTTTTAGGATCTTTTTTTTGTCGCTCAACTGCTTGAGCGATCGCTTTAGTAAAAGTCGGATCATTACTGTTGTTTGAAAGGGAACGAATAATATCAGCGACAGAAACCTCCAGGGTAACATTCATACCGCCTTTTAAATCCAGCCCCAGGTTTAATTGACGTTTTTTTACATCATCGTATGTATATTTAGTAATGAATATATCATACACCGGTCTTTTTTTCAAAGAATCTAAATAATAATTCTTTTTAAAACTCTTTACAAAATCTAAATATGTTTTTTGCTCAGAAGGATTTGTCGACTCTTTCTTTGCAGTTTCAATAGCTTCAGCACTTGAAACATATTTTTGGGCAAATGCTTCCGCATCATTTTCAATACCGGCAGCAACCCACGTAAACATCAGATAATAAGCACAGGCGAGTGCCAGTAAAATTGCAAATAGCCTAATAGCACCTTTATTTTGCATAATTTTTTAATTTGAGAATTTGAGAATAAACAATTTGGAAATTAGCTCATTTTCAAATCGCTACCTTTTCAAATTGATTTTCGGGGTGCAAATATAGAATAACAATTAATATTTACCAATTTAATGTACTACGATTTATGAATTATGCGAATTACCAATCTGTGGTTGCTAATTTAACTACTTTCTGATCGTTTAAATTAATTATCTTTGTAAGGCAGTACAATTATTTTCGTTATGAAGTCAATTTGCTTTTCATTGTTCCTCTTTTGCTCTTTTGTTAATCTCAAAATTGCTGAGGCGCAGCCTTATTTTCAGTGGAATGATAGTATTCAGATAAAAATAGCGGGAAACTACATTGCCAACCCATGGGCAGGAGGATTAAATTTTATTCAGGCATCCGAAATTGATTTGAATTCAGACGGCATTAAAGATCTTTTTATTTTTGACCGCACAGGTAATAAAATACGCACTTTCATTAACAATGGTACTGCTAATACCGTTGATTATAAATATGCTCCCCAGTATGAAAGCAAATTTCCTAAACTACATGACTGGGCTTTGTTGCGGGATTATAATTGCGATGGGAAAGAAGACATTTTCAGTTACTCCAACCTTGGCGGAGGGTTTAGTGTCTATAAAAACACATCTGATAACATAAACGGATTACAATTTACATTAGTTGCTCCTTTGCAATATTCCATGTATAATCCTCCCTCCCTGAATTCATTGTATAATTTATACATTAGTTCGGTAGATATTCCTTCTATTACAGATATTGATAATGATGGAGATTTGGATGTCGTAACTTTTGCTATTACCGGGACCTACATGGAGTACCATCAAAATAAAAGTATGGAGCTGTATGGGACTTGTGACAGCTTGAAATTTGAAATGAAAAACCGTTGCTGGGGCTATGCTGCCGAAAGCCCTTTAAGCAATGAGTTCACATTGCATGATACATGTTTTGGTAATGTTTTAAACCCCGGATTACCAGCTGATAATGTCAACAACGAATCCAGAAATGGGGAAAGGCATTCTGGCAGTTGTGAGCTTTGCCTGGATTTGGATGGCGATAACGATAAAGACATTGTAGTTGGTGGCATATCGTATAATAATTTAACGATGGTTACCAATGGCGGCACTCCCGATGCCGGCAATATGGTTGCCGTTGATGCGGCTTTCCCTTCAAATAATACAGGTACTACAGCGGTTGATTTAACTACTTTCCCCTGTGGCTATTATGTAGATGTTAATAATGATGGTGTCAAGGATATGATTGTAAGCCCCAACGCGCCTAATACCTCAGAGAATTTTAATAGTGTGGTTTATTATAAAAATGTTGGGACTACCAGTTTCCCTGTCTTTCAATATCAGCAATCCAATTTGTTACAGGATAATATGGTTGATGTAGGCGAAGGAGCCTACCCTGTATTTTTCGATTATGATAATGATGGTTTGAAAGACTTATTTATTGGTAATTATGGATATTTTTCTACGACAGGTTTCCTGCATCAGATTGCGCAGTTTAAGAATATTGGAACAGCAACGCATCCCAAATTTGAATTAGTGACACGTGATTATGCACAGCTAAGTTCATTGGGCATAACTAATATGGTTCCGGCATTCGGCGACCTGGATGGTGATGGCGATGCGGATATGATTATTGGTGGATTCGATGGCAGATTACGTTATTTCGAAAACAATGCGCTGCCGGGTGCTACAGCCAATTTTGTGTTGTCACAATCTGTGCTTAAAAATTCCAACAACCGGGTAATTGATGTTGGAGATTATGCCGCACCACAAATTATAGATATTGACAATGATGGGAAAAATGATTTAGTAATTGGTGGACGAAACGGAAAATTAGCCTACTACCATCATATTGGTAGCGGAACAGCCACTATTCCTTTGATGGATTCAGTGACACATTTTTTTGGAAACGTAAAAGTAAATTTACCCGGATATGTAACAGGATACAGCGCCCCCTTTGTTTTCAAACAAAATGGCATTACTAAATTATTAGTTGGTGAAGAAAGCGGGTATATTCGTATGTACGATAATATTGACGGAAACCTTACCGGGGCGTTTTCATTAGTAGATTCTACCTACGAAAACATTTTTCAGGGTGCTCGCACTTTACCAAGCGTTGCGGATATTGATAATGATGGGTTTGTTGATTTGATTATAGGCAATTATGAAGGTGGTGTTTCCTATTACAAAGGAGCTTCAAGCTTGATATCTGTTACAAATACCGATAATAGTATTCAATGGAATTTTGACTTATTTCCCAACCCCGCAAATAATACCGTTATCATAAAAATTAGAGGTAATAACAGTTGTTATACACTTGATTTATATACAATAATGGGACAACTGGTTACATCACAAAAGATAAATAACAACAGTGCATTGCTAAACACTCAAAATTTCTCTAAGGGAATTTATATTTGTAAAGTATCCGAAAGAAACGCTGATGGAAGTATTAAAACCGGCGGACAAATAAAACGGATTGTTATACAACATTAGGTAAAATGCGGTATTTTACCCCTGCGCAAAAAGGCTTAAACTTTGGAAGAAGGGATAGCCCAATTTTTACCATTCCAAGTTTCAATTCTAACTACGGTTGTTTTGGGAATTGGCACATTAAATTGCCCTTGAGTGGAATAATTTATTATCGAATTAACTTTGTCATCAGCTGCCACAACAATAAAGCCATCGTTTTCATTTACATTAAAAACATAAAAAAGCGCATTGCCATCAATAGATTTTTCGGTATATATTAATGAAGTTGCTTTGGCAATTTGGGTAGCATATTGTTTGTAAAAATTTGCCGCAATTTTTTGCGCGGCAATTGGAGAAATTGGTGTTGCGTTTGCAAGGCATGTCCCTAAAACAAATACGATGAGCAGGATGCTTATTTTTTTCATTCGCTTAATATTTAGGATTAACAATATTATTTTACGCACTATAAATTTTATCAGTGCATAAATGTAGTGAATTATTAATGAATTGCAAAAATTATATTTTGAAGGCAATATAAACAACAGATTACTTAGTGTCTGTTATTATCGTTCAGCCACTAATTGCCTGTTCAAATTCAAAGAATGTAAAGTAAAATGTACTACGTTTATCCG
>JAVHPE010000277.1:0-1580 GCA_036170475.1 Bacteroidia bacterium
CAATGCATTTAGATTTTCCACAATATCATTGGAATAAAAATAAAGCATATCCAACTAAGCAACATCGTGAAGCGATTAGAACTTACGGCACAACAGAATACCATCGTTTGTCGTTTAGGTTGTTGCCAGAACAATTAAAGTTAGATTTGTGATTGAAAAGCAAGTTTTATTATGAAGTTAAATGTTAAATTCGTGCTCCCGATAATTAGAGATTATTACAGCTAATTAAGTTTTTATAAACCTTTTTGGATAAGTTTTGTCATTCCGCACTTGATGCGGAATCCATTTTCTATATCTGGATTCCTGCTTTCGCAGGAATGACAATTGGTAAATAATTTCTGATTGGTTAATAAAGCAAAGTTTTTTCTTGAGTAGATTTTATTGATTCTAAATTCAAGACCAATAATACTATAAATTTTGAGTAATTAAAACTAATCAAAAATTAATCCAGGTCTCAATAATTTTTTGTACTCATTCTCTTTTAATTCAAATCTTTTTTGTAATCGTTTGATATAATCTTTATGAAATTTTTCTTTTTTCAGGTGTTCTAAATCAAACTTATATGCAGCTTTGGTAATATATTTATTTGTTTTTAAGTTTTTATGACTGACTGTCATTGTTGCTAGTAAGTCTAAATACTCAATATTGTTAAAAAATTCAATGATATTATGCTTTGTATAATCATTATTTAAATAAGTTCTAAATGGATCATTATCATTTTTAATTATTTTATAAGTTTTGTAAAATATTTGAATATTGCCAACATTACTATATTCAAGTGATTTTGTAGGGGTTCTATTTTCAAGCATTTTATTTATAATAGGCTCCACCCCAATACCTCCATTCATTAAATATTCAATAGTTGTAATAAGAAAAAGAGAGCCTACAATAACTGGAAAACGTTTGCGTAATACTTCATAATCATATTTTGAAGATGATACATAAATTTCGGTAGTATTATATTCTGAATCTAAATCAATATTTAGATGTTCATTTTTTTTCTTATAATTTTTTTTGGATTCATTATTTACAGTAATTCTACAAATGGGAATTGGCAATATTAAATTTTTTAAGTCTAAATCAATAATTTCTTCAAAAAAAGGGTCTCTTTGAGTATTTAAATCTTTAGGTTTTGTTAATAATATTGGATTTGGATTATTAGTATTTGAATTATGATATGAGATTTCATGATTGACAACTCCACAATCTATAGGCCAGTAGTAGTTTGAAAATGGATATCCAGAACATTCACGCTTAATAAATTTTCTAATTAAAAATGAGTTATTAAAAAATGAAAATTTAATATGTGTTTGATTATTTTCGTTACCAAAAGGAATAATTCTTAGGTAATCCTTTCCATTTTTACTAATAGCAACATTTTTTTTTTGAACTTCCATTTTTAGAGTTTAATAATAAAGCACAATTTATTAAAAAAAGTTTTTTAATTTAATTAAAAATCTATTAGATATTATTTATTTTATGTAAAATATAGATTTACTGAAATATAAGTTAAATAAAGGTTCCCTCAAATAATTCGGCAAAATGTTTTAAAATTTTTTCTTTCACTTCGTTCTGATTTA
>JAVHPE010000278.1:0-7880 GCA_036170475.1 Bacteroidia bacterium
TTACTGACTTTTCCTATTTCTTTTCAACAACCCTTGCGGATTTAAGGTAATAAAAATTATTATCTGATAAATTTTGATGCCGAAAGTAACGATACAATTTTATTTAATAATGAAAAATTTTATAAGCAACTCATCAATGGCTTTCCCTTTAATTCGTTTATAAGTAAAGTTACCATGGGGCATTTAACTTTCCCTTCTATTGCTATATTGGATGAAAATCTAAATACAATAAATGTTTTAAATACCTATCAACATCCAAAATTTTTAAAACCGGTATTGCTTTATTTTGGTGAGAATAATTATAAAACCCAAAAATGGGTGGATTTTTATCAACAATATACCACCATACACCCATATTAGCAGGGCTACCGCATCAGAATTTCAATAGATTATCTAAATATTGATTGTCCCATCCCGCAGAGAGCCTAGCTTTTCGGAATTTAAGTTTAGTTGTTTTCATTTAGTTGATTTTTAGTTAGTAAAAAATTGCCTGTACCTTTTTCTTTAATCAATTTGTAATTGGTGGTACTGATGCCGTCAAAATCTTTATCCATCAGAAAAACAGCAGGAAAGTTATTTCCTTTCAGGTAATCGGAACTTAAAACAAGTACACCGTTAAGGAAGGCATTTTCCGTTATGCTATCTGCCTTGCATCCATAATAAAACAACATTTCGACATCGGGTAATATTTTGTTTTCTAATTCCGCGATTTGCTTTTCTAAAATATCATGTTGCCCTTCCACATCATTTATATATTCTTGGCATTGCGAAAAAGTGTGAATTATGTAACTTTTTAGGATAGTTGTGTAACAAATGCCCATTTAAAATTGACCACCTTTGCATAAATCTGCTTAAAAAGAAATGTAATTTGAAACTTTACATAAAATACATGGTAAGTAACCGCTGCAAAATGGCGGTTAAGGAAGAGTTGAAAAAACTTGGACTTCATTTTACTCCAGTTGAATTGGGTGAAGTTGAAATTATGGAAAACATTTCTATGGAGCAAAGGGATCAATTAAAAATTGCTCTGCACAATTCCGGTCTTGAATTAATGGACGACAAGAGGGCGGTATTGATTGAAAAAATAAAAAATGTAATTGTTGAAATGGTTCATCATAGCGATGAAATGATCAAAATAAACTTTTCAGATTTTTTAAGTGAAAAATTAAATCATGATTATACCTACATGGCGAATTTATTTTCAGAAGTACAAGGCACTACAATTGAGCAATTCATCATCTCGCATAAAATAGAGCGTATAAAAGAATTGATGATTTATGGGGAACTGAATATTACTGAAATAGCATGGAAGATGAATTACAGCAGTGTTGCGCATTTATCTAACCAATTTAAAAAAGTGACTGGTTTATCTCCGTCTCATTTCAAACAATTGAAAGACAAAAGAAGAAATCCGATTGAAGAAATTGGGAATGTGTCCGATGGAAGTCATATTCAAACGAACTAATTAAATAAAAAAGATCTGAAAGGTTATTAAAATTTTTAGATACGGTGCTTCAATTTTAAAACAAAATGACTTTATCCAAACTGAAAATGGCAAAAAGGAAAAAATCGAATGAGTTAATTATAGCTAACAAGGAACTTGTTTTTCAAAATGAAGAGAAGGAAAAACGGGCAGAAGAGTTAATCATTGCTAATAAGGAACTTGCTTTCCAGGACGAGGAGAAAGAGAAACGGGCAGAAGAGTTAATGATTGCAAACAAAGAACTTGCCTTTCAAGACGGGGAGAAAGGAAAACGGGCAGCGGAGTTAATTATTGCCAACAAAGAACTTGCTTTCCAAAATGATGAGAAAGAAAAACGGGCAGCAGAGCTAATCATTGCCAATAAGGAACTTGCATTTCAAAATGATGAAAAAGAAAAACGGGCGGCAGAATTAATCATTGCTAACAAAGAACTTGTCTTTCAAAACGATGAAAAAGAAAAACGGGCAGCAGAATTAATCATTGCTAACAAAGAACTTGTTTTTCAAAATGATGAGAAAGAAAAACGTGCAGCAGAGCTTATCATTGCTAACAAAGAACTTATTTTTCAAAATGATGAGAAAGAAAAACGGGCAGCAGAGTTGATTATTGCCAACAAGCAACTTGTTTTTCAAAACGAAGAAAAAGAAAAGCTGGCAGCCGAATTAATTATTGCTAACAAAGAACTTGTTTTTCAAAATGATGAGAAAGAAAAACGCGCCGCGGAGTTATTCATTGCTAATAAAGAACTTGTTTTTCAAACCGGTGAAAAAGAAAAACGTGCCGCAGAATTAGTTATTGCTGATATTGAACTTGACTTTCAAAACAAAGAAAAAGAAAAACGGGAAATTGCAAATAAAGAACTTGAAGTATTAAGTAATTCTGCAAAATTAGCTTCTCAATATTCCCTTAGTCTGATTGAAGCCAGTCGTGACCCGCTATTTACAATAAGTCCTAGAGGAAAAATTACTGATATGAATCAGGCAACGGTAAGAGTAACTGGAGTTCTGCGTGAAAAACTGATAGGGACAGATTTTTTTGATTATTTCACTGACCTCGAGAAAGCTCGCAAAGCTTATCAACAGGCTTTTGACAAAGGATTTGTAGTAGATTACCCATTAACCATATTAGATGGTAAGTTGACTGATGTATTATGTAATGGCTCTGTTTATAGGGATGATAAGGGAAATGTTTTGGGAGTGGTGATTGTAGCAAGGGATATAACAGATCAAAAAAGAATTGCAACTGAATTGACAGAGGCAAAAGTGTTTGCTGAATTGGCAACCAGAATTGCTGAAGAGGCAAAAGGCAAAGCCGAATCCGCTACACGCATAGCAGAAGATGCGGTAAAAGCGAAGCAGCAATTTTTGTCGAACATGAGTCATGAAATCCGCACACCAATGAATGCGATAATCGGATTTACAAAAGTGGTGTTGAAAACAGAATTGTCAGCAAAACAGAAAGAATATTTAACTGCTATAAAAATGAGTGGCGATGCATTAATTGTACTCATTAATGACATACTCGATTTGGCAAAAGTAGATGCCGGAAAAATGACATTTGAGAAAACACCATTCAAATTAAAAGCCTCTATATCATCCATGCTTCACTTGTTTGAGACAAAAATTCAAGAGAAAAATTTAGAATTGGTGAAAGAATATGACAATAATATTCCTGAGGTTTTGGTTGGTGACCCTGTACGTTTACATCAGATTATTTTAAACTTAGTGAGTAATGC
The DNA here is from genome assembly GCA_036170475.1 of Bacteroidia bacterium. GTDB lineage: Bacteria > Bacteroidota > Bacteroidia > 2-12-FULL-35-15 > 2-12-FULL-35-15 > 2-12-FULL-35-15. The sequence continues at coordinate 3,219 of JAVHPE010000278.1, forward strand.
GGTAAAGTTTACAGCAATTGGAAAAATAACTGTAGGTGTTCGTTTGTTGAGTGAGGATGATGAGAAAGCAACAATTGAATTTGCAGTAACGGATACGGGAATTGGAATTCCTGAAAACAGAATAACAACTATTTTTGAAAACTTTCAGCAAGCAACCAGCGGCACCGCGAGATTATTTGGTGGAACAGGATTAGGGCTTGCCATTGTTAAACAATTAGTTGAACCACAAGGTGGAAGCATCAGTGTAAAAAGTAAAGTTGATTTTGGCTCTACTTTTAGTTTCATATTAAGTTTTCAAAAAACAAAAGCTGAAGCTGAATTAGAAATAGGAATAGTAGAACCGGATACGGAAATTAAAAACATAAAAGTATTGGTGGTTGAAGACATTGCACTCAATCAATTACTGATGAAAACACTTTTGGATGATTTCGGGTTTGAGCGCGATATTGCTGCCAACGGAAAAATAGCCATCGAAAAACTTCAAACTAAAACGTATGATATTGTTTTGATGGATTTGCAGATGCCTATAATGAATGGGTTTGAAGCCACTGAATATATTCGCAATACAATGAATTCCAGAATTCCCATTATCGCATTAACTGCGGATGTAACTACGGTAGATTTGGCAAAATGCAAATCGGTAGGAATGAATGATTATATCGCAAAGCCTGTTGATGAGAGAGTATTATACAGTAAAATAGTTGGCTTAGTTAAAAAACCGGTATCAATGAAATATAATGAACACGAAGGGCATGGAAATGCTCACATTAAAAAGTTAAAATGTACTGATTTGGATTATTTAACCCACCGTTCAAAATCCAATCCGAAATTGATGATGGAAATGATTTCACTTTATCTTGAACAAACGCCAACATTAATTAGTGCAATGAAGCAAAGTTTGCAAGATAAGGATTGGCACTCATTGCATGCGGCAGTACATAAAATGATACCTTCATTTTCTATAATGGGAATTAGCATAGATTTTGAAAATATGGCAAAAAAAGTTCAGGAGTATGCAAGCACCCAGCAACAAACTGATGGAATACCTGATTTGGTTTTACAACTCGAAAATATTTGTACACAGGCTTGTAAAGAATTGGAAGAGGAGTTTAATGTGATTAAAAAAACAAACCTATGAAAAACGAAAAAATAAAACTTTTTCTGGTGGATGACGACGCTTTGTTTTTAAAATCATTGGAAATTGAATTTCTTCAGAACGCTGATTTTACTATTGAAACGTATGCAACAGGTGAACTTTGTATGAAGAATTTGTACCACAATCCAGATGTTATCATTTTAGATTATCACTTAGACGGGATAGATAAAAATGCCATGAATGGCATAGATACATTGGATAAAATAAAAGCATTCAATCCGGATATTCCGGTGGTAATGTTGTCCTCACAGGATAAGATTGATGTTGCAATAAACTGTATGCATCACAGAGCTTTTGATTATGTGGTGAAGAGCGAGACCGCCTTTATGCGCTTACAAAAAATCATCACAACGATTTTTCGTTACAAAAAAATGGAAAAAGAATTGAGCTGGTATATGGATAGAATGTGATTCCATTGAAGCAAAAACAAATACAAAAAAACACATTACACAAATTAACTCTGTGTTCTCTCTGTCTCTGTGGTGATTTTTACCTAAAATGAAATATACCAATACATCAGAACTGGAAATTTCATTGTTATTAGAAGCTATTTTTCAGAAATACGGTTATGATTTCAGGCAGTATTCCAAAGCCCACATCATACGCAGAATCATGAACAGGATGGCGCTATCGAGTTTAGCCGATGTTTCTCAAATGCAATCTAAAGTTCTGAAAGATGAACTGTTTGCTTCCGAACTTTTGCAGGATCTATCAATTACAGTAACCGAAATGTTTTGCGAACCTGGCTCTTACAGATCATTACGAGAAAATGTATTACCTATTTAAAAAACCTATCCTTTTCTTAAAAATATGGCATGCCTGCTGTGCTACGGGAGAAGAAGCATATTCAATGGCAATAATTCTGAAGGAAGAAGGATTGTACGACAGGACTACAATTTATGCTACTGATTTTAACCAACAAGATTTGAACAAAGCAAAAGAAGGGATTTTTTCTAATTCAATGATGAAAGAATACACTTCCAATTATCAATTGTCGGGAGGGAAAGACTCTTTTTCGAATTATTATATCTCCAATTATGATAACGTTATCATGAATCAATCTTTGAAAAAAAATATTGTATGGGCAAATCATAATTTAGTTTCCGATAGCGTATTTGCTGAGGTACACTTGATATTATGTAGAAATGTACTTATTTATTTTGATAAAAATTTACAAAATAAAGTGCAAAAACTTTTTGATAATAGCCTGATTAATGGTGGCATTTTATGTTTGGGCTCAAAAGAAAGTTTGCGCTTTACAGATTTTTATGAAGCATACACGGAGTTAGATAAAAAGCAAAGAATATTTAAAAAGAAATATTAAAATATTAAATCAATGTCGTTTAGTTAAGGATTCGTGCGTCATTGCGAGGGCTTTTCGCCCGAAGCAATCTCATTCTTGGTATGAGATTGCTTCAGTCGTACCTCCTTCGCAATGACGTGCTAACATTAATTTTGCTCTTAACTAAACGACACTGATATTAAATTCTAACTATTAAAAAATAATAAAATTCTTCTGCTTGACTTCTTACACAAATTATCATTAAGTACAATTCCCCCTTGAAAAGGGGGGCAGGGGGGATTAAAATGAGTTACGAAGCAATTGTAATAGGTGTTTCTTCCGGAGGAATGAACGTGATGAAAATTATGTTTTCTCTTTTGCCAAAGGACTTCAACACTCCGATTATAATTGTACAGCACATAAGCCCTCATTCCGATAACCAATGGATAAAGCTTTTAAATGAAAAAAGTAATCTTCCTATAAAAGAAGCGGATGAAAAAGAAAAAATTGAAAATAGAAAAGTTTATATCGCTCCGCCTAATTAGTCGTCCCTTAAAATGCCCTACAGCCACTATTTTTATTGATGTGCTGTTGAAAAATAGGTAATAAAAATTTGCAAGGAACTACAATATAATGTTCAAAACCTTGCAAATTTGTGTATGATTTCAAAACAAAAAAACAGAACACAATTAGGCTTCTATTCTACATTTGAAGAGCAGCTTGACCACCAACATCCGCTTTATATTTTAGCCAATACGGTTCATTGGAAAATATTTGAAGATGCCTTTTCTGAATTGTATTCAAGTGAAGGACGACCAGGTAAACCTATCCGATTGATGGTTTCCTTGTTAGTATTAAAACACATCAGGAACATCAGTGATGAAAGCGTTGTAGAGCAATGGAAAGAAAATGTGTATTACCAATATTTGAGTGGAGAGCAATCGTATGCTTGCGGAGAACCTTGTGAAGCAAGTGAATTAGTTCATTTTAGAAATAGGATTGGAGCACAAGGGATTGAATTAATTTTGAAAGAAAGCATTCGTATTAATGGTAAAGATGGTAATGAGAATGAAGCTACCACTGACACAACGGTTCAGGAGAAAAATATTACCTATCCAACCGATAATAAATTGCACAGAAAAAGTATCAAAAAATGTGTAGCCATTGCAGACAAACAAGGCATAGAGTTGCGCCAACGTTACACGCACGTATTAAAGAAATTATTGATGGAGCAACGATTTAGAAATCATCCAAAGAATAAAGGCAGAGCAAGGAAAGCAGATAGAAAAATAAAAACTATAGCAGGTAGATTGGTAAGAGAATTAGAGCGCAAACTACCTCCATCATTGTATCAAAGCGAATTAAAATTGTTTAAAAAAGTATTAGCCCAACAAAAAACAGACAAGAATAAAATTTATAGTTTGCATGAACCTCACACACTGTGCATGAGCAAAGGAAAGGAACACAAGAAATATAAGTTTGGAAGTAAAGTAAGTGTCATCACAACTAAAAACACTGGCGTTATTATTGGTGCAATTAATATTGAAAAAAACATACACGACAGTAAAACATTATTACCAGCAATAGAGCAACAGCAAAGGCTTACAGGATTTGTACTAAAAAATAATTTTGTTGGTAGAGGATACAGAGGTGTGAAAGAGGTTTTAGGAACAAAGATTACTGTACCACAAGTAAAATCAACCGATTCAGCGTATCAAAAACAAAAACTACGCAAAGGATTTAGACGAAGAGCTGCCATAGAGCCTAAAATCGGGCATCTGAAATCGGACCATCGTTTGAGCAGAAATTTTTACAAAGGAATGATTGGTAATAATATAAATGTAATGCTGGCAGCAGCTTCAATGAATTTTAAAAGAATGATGAATAAATGGAAAAAGAACCCTCGTTTATTTTCGAATCATTTTTTTCAAACCATTTTTCAAACTGTTATTTTTATCTACAAACATTTTGTTTGTTCGAGAAAAATTAAATTAACTTTTTAAGGGACGACTAAATATCTCCATTGGTATTTATTTCATCCCGGTAAATCAACATTTGCTGTCCGTTATTTGAGATCGAAACTGCCGAGTTGTTCATTTCGGGAATATTTATAGTTCCGGAAAATGGTATCGCATCCGACCTTTTCATTTTTTTAGTATCGAAATTCGAATAAGGAAAGTTTTCAAAATAACTTGAACAAAACAAAAAATATCAATTTCACTTT
>JAVHPE010000279.1:0-29558 GCA_036170475.1 Bacteroidia bacterium
AAACTTCACAACCTGTGCATCGGAAAAATAAGAAGAGAGAATGATTAAAATAATAGCTATGGATTTCACAAATGTTTTCATTAAAAAAATATTAAATCTTCAACAGTATATTTTCGCCTCAGAATTAGATTACTGCTTTTCTAATTCTGATTAAATCAATCATTAGTTTTTCAAAATAATCAAGGTGAAGCATGTTGGCGCCATCCGATTTTGCTTTAGATGGATTAGGATGTGTTTCCAAAAATATCCCATCAACTCCAACGGCAATAGCAGCTTTAGCGATTGTTCCGATTAATTCAGGTTTACCACCTGTTATCCCGCTTGTTTGATTAGGTGTTTGCAGGGAATGGGTAATATCCATAATAACAGGAACATTATTTTTTTGCATTTCGGGAATTCCCCTGTAATCAACTACTAAATCCTGATACCCTAAAAACGTGCCTCGTTCAGTCAGCATGATATTAGAATTCCCTGATTCACGCACTTTATCAACAGCAAATTTCATTGATTCGGCAGAGAGAAACTGCCCTTTTTTAATGTTTACATGTTTACCTGTTTCCGCTGCGGCAACTAATAATTCCGTTTGGCGGCAAAGGAAAGCTGGTATCTGTAATACATCAACATAGTGCGCAGCTAAAGCTGCTTCTTCATTTGTATGAATATCAGTAAGTGTAGGGATATTCAACTGTTTTCCTACTTTTTGAATTATTTCCAATCCTTTTTCATTACCAATACCAGTGAAAGAATCTAAACGTGAACGATTAGCTTTTCGGTAGGATGCCTTGAAAATATAGGGTATTCCTAACTTTTCAGTAATTGCTTTTACCTTTTCAGCAATCTCAAAACATATTTCTTCTGTTTCAACCACGCAAGGTCCGGCAATTAAAAAAAAGTTATTGGTATCTAAGTGTTTAATATTTGGGATGTTTTTTAATGTCATAAAATGATACCTCTCTCTTAATCTCTCTCCACAGGAGAGAGGGGGTTATAGAATTGGATAATTTACTTATTTTTTTTTTACTTTTTCATATCTCGCCCCCTTTCTTGTGGAGAGGGGATTAAGGGGTGAGGTATTTATTTAAAATTGTTTGACCAGCGTAATATAAGCCCCTTGTCCACACGTTTTTTTAGGCATAATATATCCCTCCAAATTATTGCTTCCAGCATAGACTACAGCATCTTTACCCAACTTTGCCGCGATACCAATTCCGTAAATATAATTTCCATATCCTCCATAACCAAATGTAGTTGACAGCATAAACCCGGAATTAAAATAAAAATTTCCTTTAACATAAGCCATTAATTTATAATTTCCATTAAAAATATTACGAATACCTTCAATTAAATAAAAATGTTTATTGAAATGTGTTTCGAAAGTTAAATCAAAAATGGCAGGTAATGTAGTTGAAAACGATTGTTTTTTTAATGGCGCAATAGAGTTGATAATACTATCTTTTGAGGTGTTCCCGATGGTAGAATCTTGTAAATCATAAAAGCTGTTAATTTTAAATCCCGTGTAATGAAATAAGGAATCTTGTTTAAGCGTTAAGGTTTGTTTATTAAAACCAATAAAACCAATATCAGCAACCGAAACACGTAATTTAGAATCGCCTAAACGAGTTTGAAAAGGCGCTTCGAAATAGATATCCACACTAGCCCCATAACCATTAAATGCCCCAAACCCTTTGTGTGCTGGATCAGATTTGGCAACATATAAATCAGTATTAAAATCAATGTATTGCCCATCCTCACTTGTAAATAACTCCGCCTTTTTCGCTAAAAGCGAAAGATACTGTCCGCCTTTTAAAAATGAAAGTCCAATTCCCCATCGAGCAGCACTATCTAGCTTAGCAGAAAATAAACCTATTTGAAACTGCTGGTATCGTATCATATTTAAGCTAAAGTCATTGAAATTGGCATTTTTGCCGGCATATTGTGAATTTCCATAAAAGCCAACTTTATATAAATCCTTTGAAAATTGTGCATCAAAATGAAATCTGTCGCGTATACTAAAGAAGGCGCTAACATTTTTTTTATGGTTAAAAGAGTCTAATTTGAATGCTGCATAAATACCGTAATTAAAATTTGCTCCAACCCGGTTTATATTTTTTACACGAGATAAAACAGAATTTTTTAAATCAGTACCAATATAGCCACTTGTGTAAAATTTTGCTAAAAAGGAAGTAGTGAATGCGTTTGAATTCAGGTCATAATTACCACAGATACCAATATGAGTTTTAGCTGAATCAATAAAGTCATCAGCAAAAATAGTCGCAATTTGTGCTTTGGTAATAGTTGTAAAAGATAAAATAAAGAATAGAATAAATAATCTCTTCACGGTATTGATTTGATGATTAATTTAAAACAATGTTCGTTTTCATTTGATTCAATTTTATTTTAACTGAACCGTATAATTAAAATCGGCAACTAATTTTACATCAATAGTGTATTCACTATAAATTTTAATGTAAGCGGGTTGAGCACTAGTGTTGAATTTTATTTTTAACATTAGTTTTTTTGTATTATACAGCAAATTCATTTTGTTTTCATTTATTGGAATAGCAATTTTTGTAAGTTTTTTATGGATGACACGAAGGTTTGAATTTATTGGAGCTTCATCTATCGTATTAGTGTTTGCAAAAATTGAATCAACAATGCTATTGGCATCATTTAATAAATAGATTTGCAGGGCTGCATCAAAAGGAAAACCATTATCAGCAAACAAAGTAATAGTACCGCTCTTAACATCCTGGTTTCCACTATTAGAAATATTCAAAGTCATTGTATCAACTAAGGTTAAATTAGTAGCAACCAATGAAAGCGGAATTTCCATATCCATCTGTGCTTTCATCAATTTATCAGAATAGATGAAATCATTTGACCCGGAAATATTTCCTAAAGGGTTTGCAATTAATTGCATTGAATAACCAAACTTATCAGGCAGGTTTTCAATCATCTGTTTAATATTTGAATTACTTACTGTTAATGGAAAATTTGCAACTACAGGAAATACATTCCAACCGTTTTCAGAAGCACGATCAATGTTTGTTGCTGAACCAATAATAGAATTACTAAGATTTATACTATTTCCTGTACGGGAATTGATAGAACTTAAATTATTAAAATACACACGTACATCCAGCCCAATTGGATTTTCAATTTTTAAGTTAAAATTAATGTCTTCTAATTGAAGAGTCCCATCAACAATGCGGTTAAACAAAGCGAATTTGGTTTCTGACGGACCTATATCAAATGTTTTTTGTCCAAAATATCCCTTTGCGTAACTGGGTATGATATCGTGAAACGTATTATTAATGATCAAACTATCTGTATTGTTTATTAATACAGGTTGTCCTAAAGAATCTACCATTGCCGAAGAAGAAGTATACAGGGTATTAACCTTATTATGATAAATCCCTGTCAAATCAAAGATATAACCCGATAAATCATATGTTTGATCGTAGACGCCAGCTAAATTACCAACTGCACGGGGTACAGATACATTAACTGTAAAGGGCACCCCATTTAGTTTTGCACAAGGAATACTGTAAATATAATTAGTTCTCTCCTTGATTAAACTTTTAATCTGATAATGTACAAAACCTGATTTAATAGTAGTAGTCCGTAGTTGAACACCTTGTAGATTGTATGTTGTTTCTGACTGACTATTGCTTATTACTTGCTGACCGGGGATAAAAGTTACAGGGAAAGGAATGGTATATATTTGCCTCACAGTGGTATCAGGTATTTTGAAAAGAGTATCCATAGAAAGGTTATAGATATCATTTTGGAAAACAATTTTCAATGAACTGTCAGCATTTGCTTGTAAGATGGAGTCGGGAAGAAGATTGTTGATATCCAGAGAAGAATTTACCAATGGAGCTAAAAGCTGGGTATCCCAAAAAGGTTTTCCAATTTCTTTTCTACAGGAAAAAAACAAAACAAAGAATAGAAGAAATAGTAAAACAGCTGTTTTTGTCATTTTATTAAAAAGCTATGCTTAAGCTATATTAAGTCTAAAAATAGTAAATTAATTTCAAACTTAGGAATAAATAATTTGGCAGAATGTTCTTGCTTAATTGTGGATTGCCTATTGCCTGATTGGCAAATAAATTTCAATTAGTAATTATACTTTTCTCCCCACAATTTTTTCAAATATTCTCTTATTTCTTTTTCTCTTGCATTAGCTCCCGGATCATAAAATTTTATTCCGCTAAGCCCCTCGGGTAAATATTCCTGATTAGAAAAATTAGATGTGTAACTGTGTGAATATTGATACTCTTTACCATATCCAATTTCTTTCATTAATTTTGTTGGAGCATTTCGTAAATGAAGGGGTACAGGTAAATCACCCCTATCTTTTACTGCTTCAAGCGCACTGCTTATTGCCATATAAGCTGCATTGCTTTTGGCAGAGGAAGCCAGATAGGTAACTGCTTGCGATAAAATTATACGCGATTCGGGAAATCCAATTACATTTACAGCCTGGAAACAATTATTGGCAATGACTAATGCCGTAGGGTTAGCATTACCAATATCTTCAGAAGCAAGTATTAATAATCTTCGGGCAATAAACAATGGATCTTCACCGCCTTCAATCATTCTTGCCAGCCAATAAACTGCTCCATTGGGATCGCTGCCACGGATTGATTTGATAAATGCAGAAATAATATCGTAATGATTTTCCCCCGTTTTATCATATAACGCTATGTTTTGCTGAACAATATTGGTAACTTTTTCGTTGGTTATTTCTATCTTTTCAGCATTAATACTATTTATTACAAGTTCAAAAACATTTAGCAATTTTCGGCCATCTCCTCCTGAAAGCCTCAACAATGCTTCATTTTCAATAATACAGATGTTTTTTGTTTTTAGAATACTATCCGTTTTCATTGCTAAATGAAGCATTGCAAGCAGATCATCTTTATCAAGAGGTTTCAGAATATATACCTGGCAACGGGATAAAAGCGCTGAAATTACTTCAAATGAAGGGTTTTCAGTTGTTGCGCCAATTAAGGTTATTATTCCTTTTTCAACAGCGCCAAGCAACGAATCCTGTTGTGATTTACTGAAACGATGAATTTCATCAATAAATAATAGTGGATTTTTTTGAGCAAATAAGTTGTTACTTTTTGCTTTATCAATTATATCCCGAATGTCTTTTACTCCCGAATTGATTGCACTCAACGCAAAAAAAGGTCGTTTTAACTGATGAGCGATAATATTTGCAAGAGTAGTTTTTCCAACGCCGGGTGGTCCCCACAAAATAATAGACGGAAGAAGATTAGATTCAATCGCATTACGCAAAATAGCACCTTCACCTACAATATGTTTTTGACCAATGTAGTTATCCAAACTTGTTGGACGCATTCGTTCAGCTAAAGGAGCATTATTATCCATTATTGTTTCAATCAATATTACAACAACATTTAACTATGAATTATGAAAAAAAACATCCCTACTTCGACTTCGCTCAGTACAGGCTCTGCAACACGCTATCCATCGCCCCCCCCCCTTCTCTTTCACGCAAGCTTTCGCACAAGGGGGAGTATTGTGAATTAAACAATCGTCTAATCGTCTAATTAAACATCAGCACATCAACAAATCAGCACATTAGCACATCTGCGCATTGTATAATCCCCTATTTCCCTTCCGGCCTTTTATGTTTCCATCTGCGATGTGACCACAACCAAAATTCAGGAGCTGTAAGAATATCTTTTTCTAACAGATGAGTTGCTTTTTCAGTGATCTCTCCAAAAGCTGTTTCTTTGGGCGTATCCGTAACATCAAAAAAATCAAGAGTGTAAAAACCTCTTCTAATCTTGTTCATTCTGCAATATACTACCGGGAAATTGTATTCTTTTGCGAATTTTTCAGCTCCAAAAAGCACACCTGTATCCTGGTTTAAAAATTTCATCCAATAAGCAGTATTGGGATTTGACGGAGATTGATCAGTAGCAAATATAGGTGCTATCGGGATATTTTTATTATCCTCAAAAAACTGTTTTACCTTTTTGACCGGCACCAGATTGGTTCCATATTTTCCTCTGCTGCTGAGCATTTTTTCTTCAAAATATTTATTCGTCAGAGGTTGATAAATACCACCGCCTTTGTGTTTAAAAAGCAGACCAATAGAAACAGCAAATAGCTCCCAATTGTTATAATGTCCACCAACAATAATAATACTTTGCTTACGGTCATAAAATTTATTGACTACTTCCGGATTATTGCAGACAATGCGTTTTAATATTTCTTTTTTTGAAATGGTAAAAGTTTTTAAACTTTCAACCATAACATCACATAGGTGTTTGTAGAATTTCCTGCAAATTTCAATATGCTCTTTTTCTGACTTTTCAGGAAAGGAATTTCGAATATTTTGTAAAACTACTTTTTTTCGATAGCCTGACACATGAAAAAAAAGAAAAAACAGTCCATCAGAAATCCAGTATAATACTCTAAAAGGAAGTAAAGAAAGTGGAATTATAATCAGGTAATAGAGCAGGATGTTTAAAACAATCATTATTTATTTACGATTAAAAGTTTTTTTTAACAAAGATAAAAGTATAGTTTTACAAAATCTAAGTATTTTAATTTGAGGCACATAAATTGCAACAATTATAGCTGTCTGTTGTTAAAATCTAATTAATCACATAAAAACAAGAAAATGATTAAGTCATTCGTAATAAAATCGGGTATTTTAGGAATTGGGTTATTAATAATTTCCACTGGTTTCGCACAAAAAGTAAAACCTGAAAAAAATAAATTTTTAGAAGGTAAAAAATATAGTGTAATGTTTACTGAGAAAAAGAAAACAGGGGTTGCTAAACCGCTTCCAAGCTTGGTAATAATTAAGTCCGGACAAATTCAATGCGATTTGATGGAAGAGAAACTTACTGCTCCATCTATGCCTTATAAAGTTACTTTGGACTCAACGTATGTCGAAGATGAAGCTGATGTACATAAAGTTAGTTTTACATCAGATTATACTGAAGAAAAAACAGAATATAAGTGGGAAGCTACTGTAACTGATTATGAGATTGAAGGTTTTTGTATAATGTTGAAAAATGGTGTGGAAAAGAAACGGTTTGAATTTACCGGAGAGGAAAAATCGAAGAAAAAATAGAGATTTATACCAAACGCACATAGCTTTACGCACATTATCTACGAAATACGAATTAATACGAATTTACGAAACCCTTATCAATTCGTACATTGGTACCGATTCGTTATCGTAGATATTAACAAATTTTTCGAGAACCTAAGTTGTTTTGGTATATATTAATTTTTATTTTTCCAATTCTACTCGTTGCGATTGTAAGAAACGAATAACATTTTCCATATTCAACTCTTGTGTTTTATATTCGCCAATGTTTAAGCTACATACAAAGCACCACATTTCTAAAATATCTGATGCCGGAACTGTATAAGGAGAGTATGTTTTGTTATCAGAACAAAATAAAAAAGGCTCTCCCGATTTTTTCTTTTCACGATACAATCGTTTATAAACCACTCCATCATTTTTTGTAAGAACAATATATGTTTGTCCGTCTTTTATTTCATTCAACGATTCCACATATTTACCTATCACAAAAGTTCCATCTTTTAAAGGTGGCATCGAATCTCCTTTAATAGTAAAGGCTCTGTGCTTTCCAACTATTTTAAAAGGCAAATTCATAACGGATAAATTTTCAATAAACTCCGGGTCAGCATATCCGTTAAGATACCCTGCCATGGCTTTTATAGGAACTACCTCAATGGTATCATTATTTTCTTTATCTATCTGAACAGGAAATAAAATTCTGTTTTTACCAATTTTCATTAAGGCTTCGGGATTTGTTTGTGAAAGATCCCCTCGAACTAAAGCATCAATTGAAATTTGAAAAAAGGCAGATAAACTAATTAAAATTTCAATTGGCGGTTCATTACGTCCTTCTTCATAAGCTCCCAAACGGGAACGATTAATTTTCAATTCTTCGGCTAATTGTTCCTGAGATAAATTTTTAAGTCTCCTTAAGACCCTGATGTTTTTGGCTATTTTCGTCATTGCTATAAATTATGGCACTAATGTACTACAATTTATGGTAATTTTGGCATTTGAAATACAATTTTTATTTCATTCTCAATTTTTTACATTATCTACATCAGGGGTTTTGTTTTCAAAAAAATAATAAACACAGCCATGGTTATTAAATTATTGTTCCCCCTGATGAGATAATGTTAATAAACTTAGAGCCTTTTAATTTTAGAAAATTCTTGATTCTACCCTGACAGGGTTTCAGACCCTGTTAGGGTTTATTTAGATTTTTGTTACAGTTTAGGTCCAATCCCTTAAACTATTTTATTGTTTTTAAAATTAATAAAACTAACAGATTTAGCAAAAATTATAATCTGAAAGGCGCGTAAGCCAGAAAAGGTAGCGGGGGCAGCATTTGCTAGTGCGTGTGCCGATGACCTTTTCTTGAATTTTTTGTTACTTTTTGTTTCAAGACAAAAAGTAAAATGCTTAAAAGGACTAGGAATTCTATATCTTAGATGAATATAATTAGGTGCAAAGCCCTATTATCAGACTACCTAAATAGTAACAGATTTTTAATTTTTTTTTCACCTCTAACAGGGTTTGAAACCCTGTCAGAGTACCCTTAAAAAAATAACGAACAAAATTTAAACAGGCTTTTATAATGGATAGAACAGTACTACATATGGATTTGGATACTTTTTTTGTATCTGTATCACGTTTACAAAACAGCGCATTAGTTGGTAAGCCTGTACTAGTGGGTGGTAGCAGCGACAGAGGCGTGGTAGCTTCCTGTAGTTATGAAGCCCGTAAATTTGGCATCCATTCAGCGATGCCAATGAAACTAGCCAGGAGATTATGCCCTGAAGCTCTTATCATTAGGGGAGATTACGAACAGTACAGTAAATATTCCAACATCATTACAGACATTATAAGTGAACAGGCTCCTGTATATGAAAAATCATCTATTGATGAGTTTTATCTTGATATTTCAGGAATGGATAAGTTTTTTGGCTGTTATAAATGGGCTACCGAATTAAGACAAAAAATACAGAACCAAACAGGACTCCCTATTTCATTTGGTTTATCCAGAAACAAAACCGTTTCCAAAGTCGCCACAGGAGAGGCTAAACCCAACGGACAAATGCGAATTAATTTCGGAACTGAAAAGAATTTCCTTTCACCACTTCCGATAAGTAAAATTCCTATGGTAGGCGAAAAAACAGCTCATCTGCTTAGAAGTATGGGAGTTGAAAAAATAAAAACATTACAGGAAATGCCTGTTGAGTTGCTGGAAAATGTTTTGGGAACAAATGGAATTTCAATTTGGAAAAAAGCCAATGGAATAGACAACACTCCTGTAGAGCCCAATTCGGAGAGAAAATCCATTTCAACAGAAGAGACATACGACAGCGATACAACTGATCTATCTAAACTGAAATCCACGTTGGTTGCAATGACAGAAAAATTAGCTTTTCAAATGCGTAATCAGGGCAAATTAACTTCCTGTATTACTGTAAAAATCCGTTACTCTAATTTTGATACATTCTCCCATCAGGCAAGAATAGCATACACTTCCTGTGATCATACATTGATAGGTAAAGTAAAAGAACTTTTTGAAAAATTATACCAACGCAGAATGTTGATCCGTTTAGTTGGAGTACGTTTCAGCCATTTAGTCGGGGGAGCATACCAAATCAATATGTTTGATGATTCCGAGCAGATGATGAAATTGTATCAGGCAATGGATATGTTAAGAAAAAGATATGGAGATGATAAGATACAACGCGCAATTTCTTCAGGCTATCAACTTAGGAAATTTAACCCTTTTAATGGGCTAACTGTTTAGATACTGTTAAATTTCGTTCAATAATTTTTTATACAATACTCTCTGACAGGGTTTCAGACCCTGTTAGAGGTAAAGCAATTAAAAAACTAAATAAACCCTAACAGGGTCTGAAACCCTGTCAGGGTGTGTTTATACATAACTTCCCTTTAAATGTACCTCAACTGCCACACCTATTTCAGTTTCAAATACGGTACCATGTCAGTACCACAATTATTGACAGATGCCCAAAGCAAAGGAATTTCATCTTTTGTATTGGCGGATATTAATAATACTTCTGCCTGTTTGGAATTTATCAGAGAGAGCTCAAAATATAATATCAAACCCATTGTAGGAATAGATTTCAGACAAGGAGTTAAACAGCATTATATTGGTATTGCAAAAAACAATGATGGGTTTTTGGAGTTGAACCAACACCTTTCAGCATACTTGTCGAAAGAAATTAGTTTTCAATTGCAAGCTCCTGAATTTAAAAATAGTTATGTTGTTTACCCTTTTAATACAGTTCATCCCAATGTATTAAGGGAAAATGAATTTATCGGGATACGTACTTCTGATTTGAATAAATTACTTTTTTCTGAAACAAAAAAATATTTAAATAAGCTTGTTATCTTACATCCTGTTACATTCCGGCATAAAAAAGATTTTAATACTCACCGCTTATTACGGGCAATCGACAATAATACATTACTAAGCAAACTCCCTAAAACAGAGCAAGCCAATGAGAATGAGATCATGGTTACCAAAATGGAGTTGTGCACAGCTTTTAAATCATACCCTCAGCTAATCGACAACACAAAAAAAATAATTGATGCATGTGAAATCAATTTTGAGTTTGGAAAAAGTAAAAATAAAAGATCATTCACAAGTAGCATCAATGGTGATGAATCTTTGATGAGAGCCTTATGTTACAAAGGAATCAATTATCGGTATGTTAATCCCACACCTTCCATTTATGAGCGTATGGAAAAAGAGTTAGCAGCAATTTTTGAAATGGGTTTCTGTTCTTATTTCCTTATTAACTGGGACATTGTGAATTATGCTCAGCGCAAAAATTATTTCTATATAGGCAGAGGGAGTGGTGCCAACAGCCTAGCAGCTTACTGTTTAAAAATTACAGATGTAGATCCGATTGATCTTGATCTTTATTTCGAACGTTTTATAAACCCCTACAGAGTTAATCCTCCCGATTTTGATATTGATTTTTCATGGAAAGACCGTGATGGTATTATCTCTTATATTTTTGAAAAACACGGTGTCGATCACACTGCACTGTTAGCAACGTATAATACCTTTCAGGCGAATTCTGTTATCAGAGAATTGGGTAAAGTATTTGGGTTACCAAAAGGAGAAATTGATGATTTGGTTGATAATAAAAAATCAAAACAAACGCCTGATAATATCGCTCAGCTTATTTTTAAATACAGCCAGCATATACGTGATTTTCCAAGCCACTTGAGTATTCACGCAGGAGGTATTTTAATTTCAGAAAACCCAATTAATTATTATACAGCACATAGCATGCCTCCAAAAGGTTATCCTTTAACGCAATTTAGCATGCTGGAAGCTGAAGATGTAGGACTTTATAAATTTGACATTCTCAGTCAACGAGGTTTGGGTCATATAAAAGATACTGTTGAAATAGTAAAAAAAAATAAAGGTATTGATATAGACATTCATAATATTGCAAACTTTAAACAGGATGAAAAAATAAAACAGCTGCTTCGCACCGGAAAAACAATGGGTTGCTTTTATGTGGAATCGCCTGCAATGCGTATGCTTTTAAAGAAACTGGAAACCGATACTTATTTAGGATTGGTAGCGGCAAGCTCTATTATCCGTCCAGGTGTTGCTAAATCAGGCATGATGCGTGAATATATTTTACGGTTTCGTCATCCTGAACGAAGAAAATATATTCATCCAAAAATCGGAGAGCTGATGAGCGAAACCTATGGTATCATGGTATATCAGGAAGATGTTCTTAAAGTAGCTCATCACTTTGCAGGACTTACTTTAGCACAGGCTGATGTGATGCGCAGAGGAATGTCAGGCAAGTTCAGGTCAAGAGAAGAATTTCAAAAAGCACAGGAAGATTTTTTTAGTAATTGTAAAAAAAAAGGATATCCTCAGGAGACTACAAATGAAGTATGGCGGCAGATTGAAAGTTTTGCAGGTTATTCATTTTCTAAAGGACATTCAGCATCGTATGCAGTTGAAAGTTATCAAAGCCTTTATCTGAAAGCATATTTCCCAAAGGAGTTTATGGTAGGAGTGATCAATAATTTTGGTGGTTTTTACCGGACAGAAAATTATATTCATGAAGCAAGAATGTCGGGAGCAGAGATACTGGCACCTTGTGTAAACAGAAGCGAGTATTTAACATCTATCTCTGATGATGCTGTTTATTTAGGTTTTATTCATTTAGCTGAACTGGAAAAAACGGCAGTGGAGATGCTTTTAGCGGATAGAGCAACCAATGGCAGTTTCAAAAACCTGGAAGATTTTATTAAACGGGTAAGTATTTCTGTTGAACAGCTCAGAATATTAATACGCATCGGAGGTTTTCGTTTTACCGGAAAATCAAAAAAGGCGCTCTTATGGGAAATACACAGTATACTTGGAAGTCAGAAAAAAACGCTTCCTAAAATTGAGCTTTTTGAAATCGCTAAAAAAGAATTTAAACTTCCTGAATTACATCATCATCCGTATGATGATGCATTGGATGAAATTGAAATTTTAGGTTTCCCTTTGTGTTCTCCATTCGCCCTGTTAATAGAGGTTCCTGCAAGTAATTTGAATGTGGAGGAATTAATAATGTATGTAAATAAAAACATTTCCATCACCGGATATTACGTTACTCATAAAGTTACAAGAACTGTTACAGGCAAGGACATGGCATTTGGAACATTCTTAGATTCTAAAGGTTATTTTTTTGACACCACTCATTTTCCTAGCACTTTGGAAAAATATCGGTTTACCGGAAAGGGCTGCTATTTAATAAAGGGAAAGGTTGTTGAAGAATTTGGTTTTCCCAGCATAGAAGTTACATCTATGGAAAAATTGATGTTTTTGAATAGAGGAAATTCGGATTGATATAAAAATCACATTTTGAATTTTTATAGTTACTTTAGACATGTGAAAAATTAACCTGTATTAACTATAATTTTAAAAAAAATGAGAGCACTTACTCAGGAAATGAAAGAAATGATTGCTACACAGCAATGTTTTATTGGAACAGTTGATGCGCAAGGATTACCCAATGTTGCACCAAAACGGTCAACCCGTGTATTGTCCGACGAATCGCTAATATTCACAGAAGGCACTGGTGGAGCAACCTATGAGAATATTAAAAGAGGGTCGAAAGTATCCGTGGCTGTTGTTAACAGGGAAATTCGCGATGGATACAGGTTTGTTGGAGATCCCAAATTACATGAAAGTGGCGATTTGTATGAACAATCGGCTGCAATGTCTGTCAAAATGGGATTACCAAAACCTCGTGCGGTTGTTGTAATTAATATAACTGAAATTCATTCGCTTAAACCCGGTCCTATGGCAGGTAAAAAAATTGATTAATCTTGTACTTAACTTTCTTTTTTATAAAATTTATAATGCAAGCCAAAACATGAAAAAAATAATTTACCTGTTCATAACCATTATTGTTGCAAGTTGTAATTCAAATACAAGCAATCAGTCTCAAGAATCCAATGAAGCATTGGCAAGTATGCTGGATAAGTATTATAATGAACGCATGGAGCTGCTTCCTTTGGAAGCAACTGCAAATGGTGATTTCCGTTTTAATAACCTGTTGCCTGCTGACTTCACCGATAGTTATCGTGCAAGGCTGAAAGATTTTTTTACCCGTTACAATGATTCCATCAGCAAATTTAATCCGGCCACGCTAAATAATAATGATAAAAAAAGTTATGATATTTTTAAATATCAAATGGATATGGCCCTGGAAGGTCTGGAGGTAAATTTTTTAGGAAGCCCTGATAAAAATGATAATACCTATATGCCTTTTGACCAGTTTAATGGAGTTCCCATACTCTTCGGGCAAATGGGGACCGGCACTGGCAACCACCCTTTTAAAACGGTGAAGGATTATGATGACTGGTTACAAAGGTCAATCGCTTTTTCGGCTTGGGCAGATAGTGCGATCGTTTATTTTAAAAAAGGAATGGCTATTAATTATGTACTGCCAAGAGCTATAGTCATAAAAATGATCCCTCAAATGAAGGACATCGTTACCGCAGATCCAACCAAAAGTTTATTTTATACCCCTGTGACTTTGATGCCTGCTACATTTTCTGAAGCAGATAAAAAAAGGTTAACAGCGGCTTATATTGATATGATCAATAACAACATTGTGCCAGCGTATAAAAAACTGGGCGATTTTTTAGAAACGGAATATTTGCCAAAAGCAAGGAACAGTACCGGCATCAATGCATTACCGGGTGGAGATAAATTATATACTTATCTGGTTAAATTCTGGACCACAACAAATAAAACCCCTGAGGAGATTTATCAAACAGGCCTGTCGGAAGTAAAACGCATCAGAAATGAAATGGAACAGATAAAGAACCAGGTCGGGTTTAAAGGCGATCTTAATTCTTTTTTCAATTTTATGAAAACAGATAAACAATTCATGCCTTATAAAACAGCTGATGAAATATTGACAGCTACCAGAAACATACAGGCGAGGATTGATCCAAATCTGAAAAAAATGTTTACGCTTACTCCAAAAACTAAATTTGAGATACGGCAAACAGAAGCTTTTCGTGCGGCAAGTGCCAGTGCGGAATATAATCCCGGTTTGCCGGATGGTTCCCGACCAGGCATTTATTATATTCCCATCGTAGATGCAACAAAATACAATGTAACAGGAGGCATGGAAAGTACATTCCTGCATGAGGCAATCCCTGGGCACCATTATCAAAGCAGTATTCAGTCAGAAAATTTGTTATTACCTGTTTTTCGCAGATTTCTTTGGTATGGTGCATATGGTGAGGGTTATGCCTTGTATTGTGAAAGTCTGGGGAAAGAACTGGGATTATATACCGATCCTTATCAGCACATGGGTGCATTGGGTGATGAGATTCTTCGTGCTATAAGGCTGGTAGTGGATGTTGCGATGCACACAGGTAAAATGACCAGGGAGGAAGCCATTAAATATATGATGGAAAATGAAGCCGTTAGTGAAGAAGGTGCTGTAGCGGAGATAGAGCGCTATATGGTTTATCCTGCACAGGCATTGAGTTATAAAACCGGTGCATTAAAAATTCGGGAGCTAAGAGATAAATACAGCAAATTGTTGGGTAATAAATTTAATCTGGCTGCTTTTCATGATGAATTCTTAAAAGATGGCTGTATGCCATTAGATATCATTGAAAGATCAATGGATGAATGGGCAAAAAAACAATGATGATAATTGCAAAAAAGAAAAACGCCTGAAACTCAATCCAGACGCTTTCCCAAACAAAACAAAACTATTTAAAAACAAACTAATTTTCCACCTTAAATCCCCCAAAAACCTCCTGATAAATCACACAGATGAAATTTTTCATCTGACCAATTATTCTTTTCTATTTCTTTCTCTCTCAAACTGTGTCTGATATTCTGAAGTTCCTTATCAGACTTAGTTTTATTGCTTGCGAGTTTGGATTCTTTTTCCATCAACTCATTTATCCTTTTCTCGTTCATTTTGAAATTACTTTTGTAGTTTATGAATTAAAGTTTGTTTTCAATGGTAAACGGCAAAAATGGTTCCGAAAGTATAAGGAAGAGGTCATAGTTTTGTTAAAAACTGTTAAAGCAAATCGATTGTTATTTGATCAATATGCAGAAGAAAATTTCGGAAACTATTTATTAAGAAGATATGTATAATCGTTTAGACCGCCCAAATTCCGGCAAATCATAGTACCTTTGCTGCATGGATACAAGAGAGCGGTTTATCGGTGTTAATTCGATTAAGTTTACATTACAGTTTCATAAAGATGAAACCTGCTATAAATACCTTTCAGAGATTAAATGGGAGGCTGGTTACAAATGCAAGAAATGTGGAAAGACAGATTATTACCGAGGCGTAAAGCCATATTCACGAAGATGCCTAAAGTGCAAATATGATGAAAGCCCAACAGCAGGAACGATGTTCGATAAATGTAAGTTTCCACTTCATATAGCGTTTCATATAGCGTTTCGAGTGTGTACAAAGAAAAAAGGAATGTCTTCGCTGGAATTATCACACGAATTTGAACAACGTCAAATGACTTGCTGGGAATTCAAGTGGAAAGTTCAGCAAGCTATGGAAAGTAGCCTGAAATATCCGCTTATTGGGGAGGTTCATGTGGATGAGTGTTTCGTTGGAGGGGAAGAAACTCAAAAGCGAGGGAGAAGTAAAGGAAAGAAAAGATTAGTGGTTGTTGCACTCGAAAAATTGTCTGATGGAGGTGTTGGCAGAGCATACGCTCAAATAATAGAAGATGCTTCAAACACTTGCTTCCGACCTTTCTTTGAGAAACATATTTCAAAAGAAGCACAGGTTGTTACAGATAAGTGGACAGGTTATATTCCACTAAAGAAGGATTACCCAAAGCTAAAACAGACTCCATCGAATAATGGAAAAAATCATCCAGACATGCACATACATATCATGAATTTGAAAAGCTGGTTAAGAGGAATACATCACCATTGCAGCAAAGAAAGGTTACAGAGTTACTTAGATGAATATCATTTTAGATATAATAGACGGAATAACATGGACACTATCTTTGATATACTGCTGAAAAGAATGGTGAGGAATGAGCAAAAGCGCCTATATTCAGCTAAATAACAGGGAGGTCTAAGCGATTATACCTATAAGAAGAATAGGAGATATTACAAATTTTAATAGCAGGATTTGCTTATAAATAATTCTCAATTTAAACATGAAGGTTACTTCGGAATAACTTTACTGCTATTGCCAGTAATATCACGCCAAATACTTTGCGAACAATATTAATACCTCCCGGACCCAGCATTTTTTCCAGTCGATTCATATTCTTCAGAACGATGTAAACGAACACCAGATTAATAAGGATAGCAATAATGATGTTCTCTACTTCCTTGAACTCTGCCCGGATAGAGAGCAAGGTAGTAAGCGTTCCCGTTCCTGCAATAAGTGGAAAAGCAATAGGAACAATGCTTGCGGTTGCTGAAGAATCGTCCTTGTAAAAACGGATGCCGAGTATCATTTCAAGAGCAAGAAAAAAAAGTATAAGCGATCCTGCAATGGCAAAATCACTTACTGTGATTCCGATTAGCTTAAGAATGCTCTCACCAACAAAAAGAAAAACGATCATGATAACTCCCGAAATCATTGTTGCTTTAGCGCTTTCAATTTTTCCTACTTTGTTCTTTACATCAATTAAAATCGGAAGGGAGCCTATTACATCTATCACGGCAAACAAGATCATCGTGATGGTAAGAATATCTTTTATAGAAAAATTCATGATGCAAATGTAAGAGAAATTATGCCCGAAATAAAGGTTATTTAAACCATCAGAATTATCATTTCTATAACTAATGGAATAATGGTTGATGCACCTTAAAAAAAATATCCTCAACCGTATCTTTTTTGTTTTTCTGCATTAAGAGATTAAATAAGTTGCAAACAATCCAAGAAAAAAATTCAACCATCGCATTTACACTTGAATAGGATGTTAGCTTAGATATTCTTTGGTATAAGAACTACCAGATTGAAACCCAACAATTAATTTGTCCAGCCCAATGAAAACTAAAATATGTTCCCAGATAGTTCAGAAAAAACTGAAGAATAATCTTTCTCTCTTTGCATTTTCCATTTTTTTAGTATTCTCCAGCTCGGTGCTGGCTCAAAGCGGTGGAATCCGTTTTGAAAAAACAAAATGGAAGCAAGTACTTGAAAAAGCAAAAAAAGAAAAAAAATTGATTTTTCTTGATTGTTATACATCATGGTGTGGCCCGTGCAAATGGATGGAACAAAATATTTATAACAATGATACGGTTGCTAATTTTTACAATTCCAATTTTATCTGTATGAAAATGGAGATGGAAAAAGGAGAGGGATTGGATCTTGCAAAAAAATATAACATTTCGACTTATCCAACTATGTTATATATAAATTCAGCCGCTGAGGTACTTCATAGAACCTGCGGAGCAGGGACTTTAATTAATTTTATTGAGGATGGTCAGAATGCTTTAAATCCTCAAAAGCAATTGGTTGCTTTGACAAAACTATATAATGAGAATAGCAAAGATTCAAGAATCGCGTATCTCTATTTTGAACTTATGGAAAGTGCCTGCTTACCTTTTAAAACAGAGGTTCTTAACTATTTTGCCACCCAAAAGGATATCAATTTAATTTCAATTTATAACTGGAAACTCCTCTATAGATATTCCGAGTTTACTTCTAAATCTTTTCAATATTTAGAATCAAATCGGGCTATTTTTTCTAAACTGTATAATCAGGATTCAGTAGAGAGGAAAATAAATTTAGTATATGCTAACATGCTACAGCAGGTTTCTCAGAGTAGAAATATTAGAAAGTTTGATATACTTAAAGTCAAATTCCGAAAATTAAAAACAAAAGAAGCCGAGAAGATTATTCAACAGGCAGAGCTAAAACTTGTAAAGTTTTCCAATTCTGATTTAAAAAATGCTATTGAAATACAGGATTCAATTTTTGGTCCAACGAATGTTTCAGAGGGTTTTGGTAAAGTGCTGGACTATAGGTACGAACCGGTCGAGCCGTATAATACAGCCTGGTTTAAACTAAACATTGACCACGATACAATACTCACATTTGATATTGTACCTTTTGATAGCCTTAATGATTACGATTTTGCTGTTTTTAAAGTACTTGCATCAAATTCCAGCAAAGAAAAGTCAAGCAAAAATAATGTAAAATCAACTAAAGGAAAACTTGTCCCGGAAAGGCTTTGTTATTCATATTGTACCTCTAAAAGCGGAGTTACAGGATTGTCGAAATACTCTTCAGATACGATAATAGGAGCAGGTCTTGGTCCAGCTTATGCATCCGGGATTCATGTAAAAGCAGGGGAGTCCTATTACCTTATGGTTAATTTTCCATATAAAACTACAAAGCCGTTAGGGTTTACTATATACTTCTACAACTATTGGCCAAAGAGAAGACCTATTGTTTTGAATAACGTTTTTTTTGAAAACAATAAATCTGTTTTACCAAAGGAGTCCTTTTCAGAACTGGACAAACTGGCTGTTCGCCTACAAAAAAATCAGATGAAAATTGAAATAAGAGGACATGCAGATGGAAAAGGCGATGAACTGAAAAACCAGAAACTTTCTGAAGAACGCGCCAAATCGGTGGTTGATTACCTTATTTCTAAAAACATTAAACCAGATAGGCTTTTTTATAAGGGAGCGGGTAGTAGCAAACCTGTTGCATCAGATGAAACAGAAGAGGGACGACAGAAAAACAGGAGAGTGGAATTTGTTGTTGTTATGAATTAGGTGTTTTTTGTAATCATACACAAAAACTAAATTTTCAAAAAATGGTGTTTCCAAAAGGAATTTAGTTCGACAAAGAAAAAAAACGGTTATCGAACCGAACGAATTAATTGGGTGTTTGATGCAATCGACAGAATATCAAACAGTTTGGAGGAAAAGAAAAACGGGATTCTCGATTTTATTATCGAAAAATCCCGTTAGTATCGAAAAGGGGAGTTGAACCCCTGACCTCAGGGTTATGAAACAAGCAAGAACGCCTGTATTTGCTGTAAACAGGGATACAAAAGTTGACAAAATGCGACAAAAATTGACAAAATCACACTTAAAAATCACACTCGAATCTGTTTAGTTATCATCTTTCAATATCTTTCCCATTTTTGCCTTCACGAATATTATTGACTTGTTTCTCTCTCACATAATTCATCAACGATTTTTCAAAATATTTTTGTATCTCTTTCAAGGAAACTTTGTTATTTTCCTTGAAAATAATATGCTCCCTTTTTACATCCTCAATAAATGGAAGAGATTTTAAAATCATCACCTCATTAAAGGAAGGATATTTTTTTAGACAGAAACCAATTAAATCTTTTAGTGGAATTTTTTTGGAAATAAAATACAAATCCACGTAATCTTTCTCCAAATTACGGCTCGTGATTGCTGCCAGTTTCATGCAAGCAATGTCTTCCACCGAGGCAATTTCTAAATATTCTGACTTAATCAAGGGCTTAAGTAATTCGTAATTGTAGCTAAAAAAACTTAACTGAATAGTATCGTCAATTTCGCAGGATACTGTGTTTTTCTGAAGTTGAGTAATGGAGAGTTTATGTTCTTTAAAAACATACTCCAACTTTCTTGTTAGTTCCGAGGTATCAAAATTCTCCGCTTTAAAAAAGTCAAAGTCAACGCTATCCCGATGACCCAGCAAAAGTGCAAGTCCAGTTCCTCCGGCAAGATAAAATCCTTCTTCGGAAAAACTCCTTAAAAGGGGCAGAATGTCAGTTCTTTTATTATCTAGAATATTCCAGTGGATTTTCATATGGTTTAGCAAAACGGCTTGCCCTCAAAGGTGAAGTTTTGTAGATGATCGTCCAGAGATTCAATGATGGTATATTCCATTCCGATGCATACGATTTTTCAATCGTATCAGCGATTTCTTTTTCGCTGAAATTTCTCCAGAGCCACTCCACTGCTTTCATAGTCCCACAATTGAGCACGTTAATAATGATTCTAAACCGATCATCAGAATCGGAAAGATCAATCTTATCCGTATCATAAGACCACAGACACACTTTTACTGCTTGAGGCAATTCGGATTTCATATTAAAATTATAGCACGGTAAGAGATAAAAATCTACTATACAAATATACGATTTTTTTAGCCCAAATACAAGGAATAGTCAACGAAAAGTATAATTCAATGCTTTGTCAATCAGCACAATTGGGATTTACAGTTTTTTTTATTTCTTTGATAATTTTCAAGTTGCAAAGATAAGCATTTAAGAAATTAACTCATCTCAAATAAATTTTTCAATTCCTTATTACTTAAATTCCCAATCCAATTTTCGCCTGTGGCAACTGTCATATTTGCTAAGGCTTTTTTACTTTGTATCATCTCGTTAATTCGTTCTTCAAATGTGTTTTTAGTAATAAAACGATGAACCATCACATTACTTTTTTGCCCTATACGATAAGCTCTGTCAGTTGCCTGAGCTTCTACTGCGGGGTTCCACCAAAGGTCGTAATGGATAACATGATTGGCTGCCGTTAAATTTAAACCTGTACCGGCAGCTTTTAATGATAAAATAAATATTTTATCGGCTCTGTTATTTTGAAATCCATTTACCATTTCGGTACGTTGTTTCATACTACAACCTCCATGATAAAAAAGAGGCTCTTCTTTGTACCGCTCTTTAATAAAGTGTTTCATTAAATTTCCCATTTCAGTAAATTGTGTAAAAATCAGTACTTTTTCACCACTTTCAACAATGCTGTCTAATTTATCGAACAGTAATTCTAATTTCCCGCTCATTGACGCATCTAAAATATTATTTTTTAAAAATTGTGTGGGGTGATTACAAATTTGTTTTAATGCCAAAATCATTTGTAAAATCAAACCCTGACGAACAAATAATGTTTTGTTATCAGAAGTTTGAATGCCTTCAATTTCTTTCAAGGCTTCCTGCAATGTTTTTTCATACAAACTTGCTTGTTCTTTTGCTAAGGTTGAAAAGCAATCCATTTCTATTTTATCCGGTAAATCAGAAATAATACTTTTGTCAGATTTAAGCCTGCGCATCATAAATGGAGCCGTTACTTTCTTCAATTTTTCGGCAACAGCCACATCATTATATTGTTCGATGGGATTACCATAAGTATCACTAAATTCTTTAGTACTACCTAAAAAACCTCTGTTACTATAATCCATTATACTCCATAATTCACTGAGGCGGTTTTCAACAGGAGTTCCGCTCATGGCAATAAAGTTAGACGCTCCAATGGTTTTAATGGCTTTAGTTTGTTCGGTATTAATGTTTTTAATATTTTGAGCTTCATCAATAATTAAAGTATGCCAGTTTTTCTTTTTTAATTCCTTGGCATCACTACGCACGATGCCATAAGAAGAAATAAGAACATCAAAATCTTTTTCAATTTTGCGGTTTGTTCCGTGATAAATTTTCACTTTTAAACCAGGAGCAAATTTTTCGAGTTCGGTTTGCCAGTTCGTTAAAAGTCCGGTGGGGGCAATAACCAGAGCTTTTGAGCTTTCAAGCAATCCTTCTTCTTTGTATTTTAGTAAGGTTGTAATTACCTGAAGTGTTTTTCCTAAACCCATATCATCCGCTAATACCGAACCAAAACCAATTTGTGCATTACGATACATCCATGAATAACCGCGATGTTGATATGGGCGCAATTGAGCCTTAATGCCTTTTGGTAAAGCAATTTCATTGAAATTTGTCAGCTCTTTAATCAACTCCCGCACATCATCTGTTAACCCGATTTTGCTTCCTAAATATTCTCCACTCAGGGCTGCCCGCAGCATTTGAAAGGCTGTCAATTCTTTACTGCTTGTAAAATGTTTGTGTATTTTTTCTAAATCATCTTGGTTTACATAAATGTAATTGGTTTTATATTTTATTAATCCATCTGATTTTTGGAGTAGTTTTTTAAACTCTGCTTCATCCATCAGGGTATCGCCAATGGCTACCTGCCAGTCAAAATCGAGTAATTGATTTAATTGTAAAAAAGATTTCCCTCCGCTTTTCTTTTTGACTTTAATACTGGCTTTAGGTTTTAAGATACCCTGCAATGATTTCGGCAATAAAATATTAATGTCCAATAACTGAATTGCCGGAATCATTTGCATTAAGAAAGGCGTAAACACTTCATTATTCATAATGATTTCCTGCTTGCCTTCCGAATTAATATATTCATCCAAGCCATTAATAAACGAACTTAATTGTGTTAAGCTTTGCAGGATTTCATATTTATTTTTATCATGCTGTTTTTGAGTTAATACATCTTTCAATGAAAACGGAAGGTTAAAACTTTTTTTAGCGTTGTCTTCAATATTTATAAACACCTTGAAATCATCATTCAATAATTCTTCAACAACAATTTGTGGTCTAAAATTACCTTGTGTTATAAAATATTTTTGAGTCCATGATTGTATGCCGCCACTCAAAGCCTCTTCGCCAGGGTTTTTAAAGGAATGTGTTGCCTTCTTGAAAAATAAGTTTAGAAATAAATCATCGTTTGCAGCATCTTCAAAAACTGCAATAATTTCTGTTAAAAACAGCGAAACTAAATTAAAGGCAGTATCCTTATTTATTTCTTTTAATTTGGATTTTTCATTCCATAAAAAAACAGTCGGAGGTAAAATGTCTTTAAGTTGTTCAACCAAATGCCTTACGTCTTTACTTATCATGGCAGGTAACCAGCGAATTGTAAATTCTTTATTTTGTAATTGCACAATTTGCGGCACAACCGCACCATTTGCCAACAAGTGAATTGAAAAATGCAAAACAGTATGTAATGCGGCTGTTGATGCCTGATAATCGTTGGTTTTGGAGAAACTGATTTGTGAAATTTGTTTCAAAAAATTTAAAAAAGAAAATTCAATTTCATTAACAAACACCTTTGATTTATATTGCTCATCAATGGTGATTTTGTTTTGAGCCTTATGGTTAATGTGTTGTTCTGTTTGAGTTGCTTTCAAAAATAAATTTTCTAAAGAGATTTTTCCCTGCACCACTTTTTGAGCATTTTTTACAGTTTTATCAATTTTTAATATATATTTTTCTTTAAAATTTCCAGTGCCCTGATAAAAAGCTGGAAAATCGGAAAGAAGCACTGTTAAAGGCCCGTGTATAGGAGTTAGTTTTGTGAAAGAAAGTTTAGTGTAAGCATTTTCTTCGTTGTACTTTTCTTGTTTCTTCTTTTTGGGTTCAAAATATAAATCGGTGATTTTTGAAATTTCGGTAGTTTGTTTATTTACAAAAACTCCAAATTTTTCTAATTCCTGAATTAAATTAACATTGTGTAAATCGAAAACTAAAAAAGGGTTATTATCAATTTCTGCACTAACTTTATAAATAACCGCTGCCAAATGCTTACAAGGCACTGCCCAATCAGGGCACGAACACTGCATTTTAAAATCTGTCCATTGTTTTGGAAATACTTTTAAACCCATTTCTTCGGCAATAGTCAATACTTGCGGATCAAGTTCTCTGTTCAGCAACTTAGAAATAATAGTTGGCTTTACTGATAAAGCTTTAATAAAGGTACTTAGTTCAGGATCAAAAAATGGAGGCAGAATAATATCTACACTATATGGCTTGGGCATACTGCCAGCGACTTTAGCACGTATTTGGTTGTTATCAATTTTTATTGTTTTAACTGAACCGTTTCGTGCATATCGACTGCCTCTTTCAAGTCGGTTTTCATAATCTATGTTGCTTAAGGAGTTTAGCCATTGCTCTCCCCACCAGGTTTTTCCGAAAAGTTTGCTCATATTATAAAATTAAAAATTCATTGTTTTTTTAAATACTATTTAGAGTCTGTCTATAATGTCCGATTTCTTCGTTATTCTTGTTTTAAAAATCAGTCATTTACAAAAGTAAACTCCTGATTTTCAAAACTACGAAAGCCTCGAACTCAAACATTATAGTTCAGACTCTCGACTATATGGACAGGCACTATTTAATCTAACCAAGTACTGATATATTTATCCTCCATATCCGTCACTTAAAATATGCAATTACTATGCAATCGTTGTGCAATTTGTGCAATTATTGTGCAATCATTTTTTTTGCTAAAATATACTCGGATCCTGCCCCAATACCTGATCCTGCTTGGAATAAAATCTTTTTTTCAAGCAATTCGCGTAGATCGTTAGTGGCAGTATTCCTTGAGCAAGTGGTAAGACTTTGATATTTAGAGTTGGATATACTTCCATATTCTTTGATAAACAATATTGCTTTTATTTGCCTGCTATTCAATTCCATTCTGAGAAGATTGTCCTCTGTATAAACATCTTTTCTGAATGTAATCTGCATTCCTCCGAAAGCCTTTTCATAAATAGGTTCAGGTAGTTTAGCTTTTCTACATTCATCAATCATCTTGATCGTTCCATGCCCCCACGCATCAATATAACCTGCTTTGAAAAACACATCGGCAATCAACTCATTTCTTGGATAGGAAGAATGTTTTTCTTCCGGTTCACATCAGCCACTATACCAAGTACATTGATAATTTTATTTGGAATATCTTCAAGGAGTTTTTGAGAATCGGGTACTCCGATTATTTTTCCACTATCATTTTTGCCAATGTAAAGACTTCCTCCATTTGTATTAGCAAAAGCAGATAGCCATTTCAGATATTCATCTCTCCAGGATTCTTTATATTCAGTATATTGATCTTCTTTTTTCACATGCTAAAAATAACACAAAAAGAACAAACAATTAATTTAAACAACAAAAAATGATAAACACAAGCGAAATAAAAGATGCACCTATTAATACTGTTCTTGTAATTTTATTGGGGGTTTTGCTTTCAGAAAAATTGTATTTGAGCTGAGACCTCAGGATTTTAACACCTGCGCTCTGAAATTGCTTTCTTGTATCTCAATAAAATCAGGGGTAGTTTTGCGTAATTTCGTTGAAATTTCGAAAAAATCACACTCTTACTGATCACACTCAGAAAGAATGAGGTCGGCTCTAAAACAACAAAAAAGCCCTGAAAATCAGGGCTTTAGTTCAGTAGCGAAAAGGGGAGTTGAACCCCTGACCTCAGGGTTATGAATCCTGCGCTCTAACCATCTGAGCTACCTCGCCATTTTATTTTTTGAGGGCGCAAATATACTACTTATCCTTTTATATAAAACAGCTTTTATATTTTTTTAACGAAAGGCTTTCATTGACCAATGAATATTTTTTTATATATTGCGACAATTTGTTAGAAATATGCAATTAAGATGACCAAAAAGCAAAGTAATATTAAAAAGATAAAAAAAGCAATTAAGCCTGCAAAAGTGACACTTGCTTCAAAAAAAGTGAAACAAAAAAACGTGAGCAAAAACATAAAAAATAAATCTTCTTTTACATCAAAAGGAAAGAATCCTAAGCTATCACAAAAAGATGTGAAGAAAAAAATAATTACAAAAAAAACGATTAAGATAGTAAAGAAGCCTATATTAGATAAAGCAACAAAATCAGGCAGTTTAAAAGTTGGGAAGAGAGTTAAAACGGAAAACTCTGCAAATAAAATAATTGCAAAAAAAACGGTTCTTAAAACTATTCATCCAGCTAAAGGGAAAGCAAAACCTATTATAACAATTAAGGCGAAAAAGGAATTTGTAAAAAAAATAAAACAACCAAAAGAGCCTAACAATCCAATAGTAACAAAACCTTCCAAAGCGGTTAAAGAAGATAAATTAATAAAAATCGGGAAACCAGCAAAAGCGGAGATTTTTGATGTAAATGCGAAGTTGATAAAACCACCAAAAAAATCTAAGGGAGGCCGAAAGCCAAAGAATAAAAATGATGATGATGATGAACCTATCGTTGAAAATGACATTTTAATAGAGCAACTTATCAATAGCACAAAACGTCTAAAAAAACCTTCGAAAGCACCTAAACAATTGAGAACATTTACTAATCCGATGGCTTCATTAACTGTTGCGAAATTAGTAGATACGAATAAAAAAGGGACTTCTCATCCTAAAAAAGAACCCAAAGGAAAATTTGAATTGGAGTTTGTAATGCATACTTCCGCCGGAATATTGTATGAATTTTTAACCTCACCAAGTGGTTTAGCTGAATGGTTTGCTGACGATGTAAATATTCATGATGGCGTTTTCTCTTTTTTCTGGGAGGGTAGCGAACAAAAGGCGAAATTATTGAGCTTTAAGGAAGACAAATTTGTTAGGCTTCAATGGCTTGATAAACCAGATGGTACTTATTTCGAGTTCCGTATCGAAAAGGATGACATTACTGGCGATATTTCCTTGATAATTACTGATTTCGCTGATGAAGCAGCTGATTTAAAAACATCTAAACTACTTTGGGATAGTCAGGTAAATCAGTTGTTACATGTTATCGGATCGTACTAAATTTGTTAATTTGAAAATTTGTTAATCGTTTCATTTTCAAATGGACACATTAGCAAATTGGCACATTTAAAAAGTGAAAGCTATTTTCAAAACCAATGCTTTATTTTTACTTCCCTACTTCATTTTTTTGGTATGGGGTTTGATTTTGCTTGCATTAAATACAAAAGCTGAGCTTCATTTAGGTTTCA
Organism: Bacteroidia bacterium; assembly: GCA_036170475.1. Taxonomy (GTDB): domain Bacteria; phylum Bacteroidota; class Bacteroidia; order 2-12-FULL-35-15; family 2-12-FULL-35-15; genus 2-12-FULL-35-15. Next base: position 27,162 of record JAVHPE010000279.1, read on the forward strand.
ATACATTTCATGCTCCATTTTTTGATACTTTTTTTTACTATATTACCTACCTAGGGGATGGTCTTGTAGCCCTATTGGCATTTATTATTTTATTAGCCATAAAATATAAATATGCACTTATTGTTGGGGCGTCCAATCTTATCGCTGCAATAATTACCCAAACACTCAAACAAACTGTTTTTGCTGAAATGTTACGCCCTAAAAAATTTTTTGAAGGTATTCATGATTTGTATTTAGTCCCTGGAGTGGAAAATTATTCATATTTCAGTTTTCCTTCAGGGCATAGTACTTGCGCTTTTGCTTTATACTTTGCATTGGCTTTGTTGGTAAACAGCAAGTCATTCAAATTATTTCTTTTTATTGTTGCATTATTGGTTGCTTATTCGCGAGTTTATTTATCACAACATTTTTTTGAGGATATATATGCCGGCTCTTTGATAGGTGTATTTACAACTTTATTTGTGTATTATTTTATTCAAAAGAGAAATAGAAATTGGATGGAACAATCGCTTGTTTCATCATTTAATAGTAAATGAATTCATCTGTTTTAAGATATAATGCAGTAATTGCAATAGTCGCTTTGTTGCTATTTGTTCCATTTTTAGGTGCCGTGCACTTATTTGATTGGGATGAAATAAATTTTGCGGAATGTGCCAGGGAAATGCTTGTTACCGGTGATTATTTTTCGGTAAAAATTAATTTTCAGCCCTTTTGGGAAAAGCCTCCTGTCTTTATATGGATGCAGGCATTATCGATGAGCATTTTTGGTGTTTCTGAATTCGCTGCACGATTACCTAATGCTATTTGCGGATGTATTACTTTGCTTGTATTCTTTAATATAGGCAGAAAATTGGTAAATGAAAAATTTGGATTGATATGGGTACTGGTTTATGCGGGTTCATTTTTACCCCATTTTTATTTTAAATCCGGAATCATTGACCCTTGGTTTAACCTCTTTATTTTTAGCGGAATTTACTTTTTCATTTTATTCAGCAATAATTATTCAAAATCTAATAAAAGCAACAACAACAGACATTTGCTTTTTTCGGCACTTTTCATCGGTCTGGGTGTGCTAACCAAAGGTCCTGTTGCCATATTGGTTTTTGGGTTATGCTTGGGAGTATATTGGATTATCCAGCGTTTTAAGCCTATTCTAAGCCTGAGGCAAATTATTATTTATTCAGTTGCTGTTGCTTTTGTTGGGGGATTATGGTTTCTTATCCTTGCGTTAACAGGCAATACAGCCATTATTAAAGAATTTTTTATCTATCAGGTACGATTATTTAATACTCAGGATGCAGGACATGGTGGACTGTTTTTTTACCATTGGATTGTTTTGTTGATTGGTTGTTTCCCAATGTCAATTCTTGCACTTAGAGCATTTAATCCTTTTCTGAATAAAGGAATTGAAGATACTCCCTATCAAAAACATTTTAAATTATGGATGATGATTTTGTTTTGGGTGGTATTGATTTTATTCAGTATTGTGAAAACAAAAATCGTCCACTACTCTTCTTTATGCTATTTCCCTTTGAGTTTTCTGGCTGCATACGTTGTTTATAAATTAATGAATGCTGATCTGCAATGGAAAAAATACACCGGCATTCTGCTTATGATGGTGGCAAGTCTTATAGGTATTGCTATTTCGGCATTACCTTTTATCGATAAGTGTAAACAACAAATTATCAATTCTGAACTAATCAAAGACAAATTTGCAGTAGAAAATCTGAAAGCCAATGTACACTGGACTGGTTTTGAATGGCTGATTGGTGTATTTTTGATAATTGGGGTAGGAGGGATGCTAGTATTGATTAATAAAAAAAAAATAAAACAAGGGTTGATAGGGATTTTTATCATCAGCCTGCTATCTGTAAATATTTCAGCAATGATAGTCGCTCCCCGGATTGAAAAATATTCCCAGGATGCTGCTATTGAATTTTATGAATATCTCCAGAATAAAGATTGTTATTTAGAAACTATTGGGTTTAAAAGTTACGCACATTTATTTTATTCCCGTAAAAAAGAACAAGCCAATAAAAATAGTTATAGCTTGGATTGGCTGCTGACAGGCAAAATTGATAACCCGGCTTATTTTGTATGCAAAATTACTTCCGCGGAAGCAGTTCTGAAAGGTTATCCGGATTTAAAAGAAATTTACCGCAAAAACGGATTTGTATTTTTTGTGAGGAGTTTGAAGTAATACAATTTCCTGATATTAATCCATAACGACATTCTTAGTAAAATGTTTAAAATAATTTAAACAAAACTGTGTGTCTTTCTTTTTTCTTGAAAAAAAAGAAACAGGGCAAATGTGTAGTACACATTTGAGCCAGCATGTGTAAGGCTTTCAAGAACAAACGATTCCTCCCCACAAGCAACACAACATCGCGTTTGTTC
>JAVHPE010000280.1:0-70099 GCA_036170475.1 Bacteroidia bacterium
TTACTATTTGTTAGTAACTCCCTTTAATTGTAACTTTATTTCGGACGCTAATGCTGATGAATGATACTTTTGAATTAAAATCCAAATATGATGCGCGGACTTTATACTGTTTTATTGCTGATACTTTCCAATACGTTTATGACATTTGCCTGGTATGGCCATTTGAAATTTAAAGAAATGAAATGGTTTGAGAATCTTGGAATTATTGCCATTGTTCTTATCAGCTGGGGTATAGCACTTTTTGAATATGCTTTTCAGGTACCTGCAAACAGGATTGGATTCAAAGAGAATGGTGGGCCGTTTTCACTGGTAGAATTAAAAGTTGTTCAGGAAGCTGTTACACTTATTGTGTTTACTATATTTACGCTTGTCTTTTTTAAAAATGAAGTCCTGCGCTGGAATCACTTTGTGGGTTTCGTTTTTCTGATATTAGCGGTTTATTTTATTTTTAGAAAATGATTTTTTGTAAAAACAAGATTCATACTCCGGGAGTAGGGCAAATTTTTCTTACACAGACCATTATGGTTTCGCTTAGGATTGGGTATGAAATAAATTTCGAACGCTGATGACGCCCGCCCGAACGAATGAATTCGTTCATTCGGGCTGGCTGATTGTTATGATAAAATATGATTTTATCTGTGTTCATCCTATTTATCTGCGTTATCTGCGTTCCAATATCATGATATTATATCATACCAATTCCTTAATAATCAGAAGCTGGAAAACTTTAGCGCCCCCGCTGTGTATGAGGTGTTCTTTAGTTATTAACCTTTCATTGTTTATTTCAAATCAGATAGTTCAAAAGGGGTATAATTAAAACAGCTACTTTAGTGCTGAAAATTTAACATCGTGTTCGACAAATATTCAAAGCGAAAAATAGTAGGATCATCAATTACAATAGTGGTAAGCCTTTCATTGGTATTATTCATGCTCGGTTTGTTAGGAATTATTATACTTAACACAAACAAATTATCTGATAATCTGAAGGAAAATATTGGCATTCAAATTATTTTGAATGAAAATGCAAAAGAAGTGGATATTCAACATTTAACAAAAATGCTGGATGTATCTGACTATGTTAAGTCAACAGAGTTCATTACCAAGGAAGATGCCGCTAAGCGTTTGCAGCGTGATTTGGGGGAAGACTTTGTTGATTTTTTGGGGTATAACCCTTTGCTCCCATCTATCAATGTTCATTTAAAAGCGGCGTACGCGAATACCGACAGTCTTGCCTTGATAGAAAAAGAGCTGATGGGTAGCAAACTGGTAAAAGAACTGGTATATCAAAAATCATTGGTAAGTATGATCAATGAAAATGTAAATAAAATCAGTGTTGTTATTTTAGTTTTCAGCGGGTTGCTAATGATTATTGCACTTGCGCTGATAAATAATACCATCCGGCTTTCGATATACAGCAAACGGTTTATTATAAAAACAATGCAACTTGTAGGTGCCACACAAAGTTTTGTCAGGCGGCCATTTGTTTTGAACGGCATTAAACATGGTATATATGGGGCTGTTATTGCCATTTTAATGCTGATAGGTGTTCTTTACTTTGCCCAAAAACAATTGCCTGAATTAGCCGACCTTCAAGACGAAAGAATGCTTGCAACATTATTCGGATTGGTGATTGTGCTGGGAATCATCATTTCATGGATTAGCACCTCGTTGGCGGTACGCAAATATCTGCGACTAAAGGCAGATGATTTGTATTATTAAACTTCAAACACAACATGCTACCTATGCTTCTCCGGCACATAATTCAAAATTAAAAATTCACTGATTTTTTTTCTGTCGGAGCCTACTGAATTTATGTTTCGATTTGCCTGTAATGTTATTATAGTATAATCGCTATATAAGCCGGCAATAAACTCAGTAGAGGAATTGCTCAACATTACTTTACAACCTTTGGCGGTAAGCGCATCAAAAACATTCCGTAATCGTTCCTGTTCGTTTTTTCCAAAGGGATTCAGGCTATAACCGGTAAATGAAGCGGTTTCAGAAAGGGGATCATAAGGAGGATCGAAGTAAATGAAATCGCCTCTTTTCGCATTTTCCACTACGTTTGAAAAATCAGTATTTAGAATTTTTATTTTATTGTTTTTAAGATAATGACTTACCGCCCTTATAACATCAGAATTTATGATAGCAGGATTTTTATATCTTCCAAAAGGAGCGTTAAACTGACCATGGCTATTCACCCTGAATAAGCCATTGAAGCACGTTTTATTCAAATAAATAATACGGGAAGCCCTTTCAACGGCTGATAATTTTTTAATTTCTTTTGTCCGATCAAGTGCTCTGATTTCATAAAAATATCCGGCTGTGTTTTTATGTTTTTTTAAATCCTGAATGAGATCGATACTAAGGTCTCTGATAACTTCATAACAATTTATTAGTTCGGGATTAACATCATTAATGATAGCTTTTTGTGGTTTCAGTTCAAATAATAATGCTCCGGCTCCAACAAAAGGTTCATAATACGTATTAAATGTTTTTGGAAGATAGTTTTTAATTAAAGGAATAAGTTGCCGTTTGCCACCAACCCATTTCAAAAAAGGCTGAGTTATACTGTTTTTTTGTTTTTGATCAGGAGCTGCAAGTTGTTTTTTAAAAATTTGCGACATATTCAAAAATATTGTTTTTGCAACGATTAAACATCAAACGACAATATTTCATTCGCTGAAGAAAGCAATGATTCAAGTTGCCCGTGCTTCTGCACACTTCCCGAAACTTTAAAAGTGTAACGCAGCTTGTCGTCAACTTTACTCAAACTAATTTGCCGCGAATGTAACTGACATTCTTTTATAAATTTTATAATAAGCAGATAGGATTCGCTTTGATTTTTAATACTTATTTTATAATATCTTTCTGTATTTTTATTATCAATAATTGCTTGCATTCCCGAAAACCCCAGTAAAATTATTAATATGGCGATAAGCGTCATCAAAGCAAAATAATAGGCGCCCGCCCCTATAGCCATACCAATAGCTGCACTAATCCAAATTGTGGCCGCAGTGGTTAATCCTGAAATGTTTGGACCATCTTTAAAAATAGCACCGGCACCAAGGAAACCAACACCTACGACAATATTACCAACAACGTGGTAATCCATTCCCCGGGCTATTTCCTCTGACAACATAGTGAATAAGGTAGCGCCAATGGTAATCAGCGTAATAGTTCTAAAACCCGCGTTTTTACTTTTATATTCCCTTTCCGCACCAATGATAGAACCTGCAACCATTGAAGCCACAATCTTGATTATATCTTCAGTAAAAAAATTTTGAGAAACCATATTCTATAGTTAATTGTTAAATTAATTCTGTTTCAAATTTAATCTTATTTCGATTTGTATCTGAAAAATAATAATGAGCGATTATTGACGGACGTTGTTTTTTGAATAAAAATTCGTAAAATCAAAGTCCCAGCTTTTGCGATTAATACAAAACTAAATTTCTAAAAACTGGCAAATATGCGGAAAAAGTAAGCTTAAGTATATAAAAACAGGATGAAAAGTTATTGATAAAGGGAAACTGCGATACAAATTTTCTTTACGAATTCTTAATTCGCTTCTCAGACCACTCTCCCAGCCCCTCTCCTTGAAAAAGGAGAGGGCAGGCTGCGTGAATAACAATTATATTTTATTTAGTTATCCCTACCATAGCCCCCTCCCCTTTTTCAAGGGGAGAGGAGGGCAAACAGCCAGTGTCTGTTTGAGCCGGACTGAGCCACGAGGGAGAGGTTTTTAAAAAGGATGAATAATTTCAAAATTTGTATAGTCGTTTATTGATAAAGGGAAAAATGATTGGGCAATAGTCTTTATTATTTACAATTTAAATTAACTTTGCTTTTACGAATTTTTATTTCCAACTCATTGAATGAAGGAACTTTTAAAGATATATGCCCTGGCAAAACGGAATATAAAACTTCGTTATAAAAACTCTGTTATAGGTTTTTTTTGGGGCTTTCTAAAACCATTTTTATATCTGCTTGTATTTATCTTAATTTTTAGCACCCAATTTTCCTCTTTGGGTAATTATGTTTTATATGTTACATCAGGTTTAATCATTTGGTTTTACTTTTCAAATGTTGCCGGACAGATTATTCAAAGTATTATTTCCTCGGCAGATTTAATAAAATCAATAAAAATACCTCCCATCTACTTCCCCATAGCGGAGCTCGCAAGCGAACTTTTTAATTTGTGTTTAATGTTCATTGTTTTTTTATTTGTGATGTATCCTTTTGGTATTACTTACAGCTTTAAGCTCTTTCTTTTCTTCCCTGCCGTTATTCTTTTCAGCCTGTTCACTTTAGGTTTTTCACTTATCCTTTCAGGGATAAATGTATTTTTAAGAGATGTTGGAATATTATGGAATACGATACTGCCGGCTTTCTTTTATGTAACCCCCGTTGCCTACCCTATTAGTCTGATTCCTTTAAAATACCAGTCAATCGTTAAGATGAATCCTGTTTATTATTTTATTGAACTATTCAGACATATAGTTTATTATCCGGATGGACCTTCCTATAAACTATGGACAGGAGCGTTAATTAGCGGTATTGTTTCCTTTATGATCGGATATTTTATTTTTCAAAAATTAAGCAGATATTTTATTTCATGCATATAAAAAAACATATAACTAATAAAGTTCCTCTGATCGTTCTTGAAAATGTTTCAGTTGATTTTTTGGAAAACAATGTGGGGATACATTCTGTAAAAGATTTTTTTACAATCGGCAAAAGACCTTTTAAAAGAAAAACAATTTTAAAGGGAATCAGCTTTATCATAAACAAAGGTGAAAGCTGGGCAATAATGGGCAGAAATGGTTCAGGGAAAAGCACACTTTTAAGAACCATTAGTGGCATAATAAAACCAAGTAGCGGGAAATTAACTGTTAATGGTACTATTGCTCCGATATTGGCACTTGGTGCTGGTGTTGAACTTGAATTAACGGGTTTTGAAAACATTAACCTTCTTCTTTCCTTAAGTGGTTTAAAGCAAAAAGAGATTGTTCGTCTTACAGATGAAATCATTGATTTTTCGGAGCTTGATTCCAACACGCTTCAAATGCCTGTTAAAAGATATTCTTCGGGGATGATAGCCCGGCTGGCATTTTCAATTGCATTGGCAAAGAATTTTGATATACTAATGATTGATGAAGTTTTAGCTGTTGGAGATCAGGGATTTCAGGGAAAATGCATCCAAAAAATAAATCTGATAAAAGAACAGGGAAAAACAATTATTTTTGTTTCACATGCACCTGCTGAAGCGATGAAAATTTGCGATAAAGCTATATTAATTGAGAATGGCAACATCACTCAATCCGGAAATTCAAAGAATGTATGCAAACATTACGAAGCACTGTTTCAGAGTTAGTTTATAAATTAGGAAAAAATCCTATTATAATTATATCGCAGGACCCGCGTGATGCTGATGTCATTTCGCAGTTTTTATCAACCGCTATTATTGATAGTCAGGAAATAAAAAACACCTACCCGATAATTCAAAAATCAGATTTATTTTCATCCCATTCAATCAACAGTCTATTACAGAAAGACCCAGACAATGCCAAAGGACTAAAGCTATTAATAGAGGAAGGACTGGACGCAAAAAAACTTTTTGGAGTAAAAATTAATTCTGAATTATTTTTTAAAATTAATAATCTGCAATTTGATAATCCGCCTTTTTATATAACTCTTTATTCGCTGCCATGGCAGTTGCCAAGTTCTTCAAAACCTTACGATGAATTTTATAATTCATGGAAAAAACAGCAGACTAAGTTGTTAAAACTGCATATCTCCAATAAAACAAACAGTCTTTTTTTAAACATCAACGACCTTGCTGTTCATTGCGGCGATTTCATTCAAAAAGTCAATAAACAGTATCTTCTGAATAATAAAACGGATTATCAAAATATTGTTTTGACTTTTCAGAACGATCCGTTCTTTATTACTAAATACACTCACATCCGCAAAAAAGAACATCTTAATAATTTGCTGATTGAAGTTGAAAAAAACAATACTTTTCATGTGCAGAATATGGAGATAAATAATGGGAAAAAGTTATCCGTTATTATCAAAAATTGCAGAAAAGAAAGTGATGTCAGGCAGTTGATCTCAACTTATTTTTCAGAATTTTCAATTCCTCCTCAACTGCATTTTATATGCGAAACCGCGGATGAAGCAAAAAGTTTAACTACAGCTTTTAAAGATCTGAAAGGTAGATTACCTGTTTATTTTAAAGAAAAAAAACGGTCAGTCAATCAAACCATTAACGACTGTATTGCACTAGGTAATGCTGAATACGTCTATATTACAGATGGCATTATACGCAAATCCGTTTTAAATTTAATCAACACAAAACGAAACGGAGATTACCAGTTTTTAACAGCCCAAAATAATGTTTCATCTGAAATGGATGTTGATTATAACGATTTACATTTATCAGATATTCTTTCGAAAAGTGTAATAGAAAACAACATTCTTTTTGATACAAAGCTTTGGAAAAGGTTCGGTGGCTTTGATGAAACGCTTGATTTTGAAGGTTCTTTATGGGATTTCACAATCAGAACATTGTTAGAAAAAAAAACAAAAGCATGCATTGTAAATTTCAAACATCTAAATCTGAATGCGGCTCCTACCTTTAGTGTTTCAGCTGAAACAGCCTTTAAAATTGTTAAAAAGCATGAACGATTATTTAAAGAAAACATTGAATTTTTAATTTCATCACTTCAAACAGAAGACTCCAGAACAAAAGAAGAAACAATCGCATTATTGAAAAAAATTGAATCTTTAAACTTTCTTCTGAATAATGCCAGGCAGCAGATTCAATCAGCAAATGAGCTGAGCAGTTTATTACAACATAAATTAAGTTATTTCGAAAACAGATGGTATATCAAGCTTGCGGATAAACTCAAAAAACTAAAACATATTATTTTCAGCCGGAAAGGAACAAAAAAAGGCAGGTTGAGAAAATATTTTGATTTAATTGTGTTTACATTTTCAAAGCCCGGACTTAGTTTATTAAAAAAAATTGTTAAAAACGCTTCCAAAAAACTCTATATTAAATTGGAAGAACGACCGATTTTAATTACCTATTTAGATGAGGAAATTAAAAGTTCATTTAGAACCTACCATGATTGGATTAAAGCAAAATTAAACCCTGAAATTCTTTTGCCTGAAATACATAATGGGTTGCAAAATTTTAAACAAATGCCCAAAATTAGTATTGTAATGCCGGTTTATAATCCTCCATTGCATTATTTAATGAGCGCTATTGATTCCATTTTAGAACAACCCTATAAAAACTGGGAACTTTGTATTGCCGATGACTGCTCTGACAATTCAAAAATAATTGATCTGCTGAAATCGTATCAAAAAATTTATGAAAACATTAAAGTGGTATTCCGTAAGGAGAACGGACATATCTCTGCGACAACCAACAGCGCTCTTGAAATTGCAACCGGTGATTATATTTTATTTATGGATCATGACGATTTGATTACACAGAACTGCTTATACGAAGTAGCGAAACACATTACTGAAAATCCTGATGTTGAAATTATTTATTCGGATGAAGATAAAATAGATGATGCGGGAATGCATACAGTTCCCTTTTTTAAACCTGATTGGTCACCCCACAATTTATTAGCAAAAAATTATTTCGGACATGTTGTGGTGATGAAAAAAGAGCTGGTAAACCGGCTAGGTGGATGCCGGATTGGATTTGAAGGCAGTCAGGATTATGATTTAATTCTACGAGCAGTTGAATGTACCGGTAAAATTGGGCATATACCTAAAGTGCTTTATCATTGGAGGATACATAGTCTTTCTGCGGCTCAAAGCGAAGAGGTAAAACCGTATGCCTACATAGCCGCGAAAAAAGCAATTTACGAATCCATTGAACGACAGGGTTTAAGCGGTGATATAAAATTTTTAGCAGGCTTAAGGGGATACTCCGTAAGGTTCAATGTTTTGAATGAAGGGAAAGTGAGCATCATCATTCCATCAAAAGATCAGGCCGGACTGCTCGAAAATTGTTTAGAAAGTATTTATAATCTGACCGGGTACAAAAATTTTGAAATAATTGTAATCAATAATAACAGCAGCAGTTCAGAATTTTTTAAATTGATTAAAAAGTATAAGGAGATGCATGCTGATAGCTTCAGATCGATTGATCTGAATATACCGTTTAACTTTGCGGCATTGATGAATAAAGGAGTTGAGATAAGTACCGGTGAATATATTTTGCTGCTGAATAATGATATTGAAGTAATTCATACGGATTGGCTTTACAATATGGCAGCTTATGCGCAACTTAAAAATATCGGTGCAGTAGGTGCTAAATTGCTTTATCCTGATGATACCATTCAGCATGCCGGTGTCATCATTGGTTTAGGTGGAGTTGCCGGCCACTCTTTTGTCAATCAGCACAAGGATGATCCGGGATATTTTAATTACATACAATCGGTAACTAATTATTCAGCCGTTACCGCGGCTTGCCTGATGTGCAGGAAAGAAGTGTTTTTAGAAGTCAATGGAATGGAAGAAGAATTAGCTGTGGAATATAATGATGTGGATTTGTGTCTGAAAATGATCGACAAAGGGTATCATAATGTTTATTTGCCACATGTAGAGCTTTACCATTTTGAATCGGTATCACGCGGACATCCGCATCTAAGTATAGAATCATACGAACGACATGTAAAAGAAATTGGAATATTCAGTAAAAAATGGGAAAAATATATTAAGAATGATCCCTGCTATAACCCCAATTTGAATATGGGAGTACATGATTTCAGCATGAATTTTTCAGCATGAATTTTAAAAAATATGAAAATTATTACAAACTATTGATACCTTAGAACCCGTTTAATAATTAACAAATGAGGTAAATAAAAAAACAGTAATGTTATTCAGCTCACCCATATTTCTTTTTTGGTTTCTGCCATTGGTATTATTCTGTTATTATATCGTCGATAGGCGGTATAGGAACTATGTATTACTGTTTTTCAGTTTGTTGTTCTATGGCTGGGGCGAAGGGAAAATGCTAACCATGATGATGGTTTCCGTTCTGATTAATTATTTTTCCGGTTTAGGTTTAGTTGGCGCTAAAACGTCAGTTATAAAAAAGCGAATATTAATTATAGGAATAATTTCCAATTTGCTGTTACTGATTTATTATAAGTACACTAATTTTTTTATCGACAATTATAATTTTGCCGCCTATCAGTTAGGACTAAATCAAATTTTATGGGACAGGATAGTGTTGCCTCTGGGTATTTCCTTTTATACATTTCACGGCATGAGCTACATGATTGACGTGTATAGAGGGCATTCACAGCCACAGCGAAATCCACTAAAGCTTGCTTTATACATTTCCTTTTTCCCTCAACTGATTGCCGGTCCTATCATCAGATATAAGGATATAGAACGACAAATTGATGATCGTGCGGTAAATATTGAATTATTTGCATCGGGCGTTAAACGGCTTATTATCGGGCTCGCTAAAAAAGTATTGATAGCAAATATGGTAGGGCGTATACCAGAATTTGTTTTCAAAATGCCTGTGAGTGATTTAAACGCTTATTGGTCATGGCTGGCAACCATAGCTGTAGCGATTCAGTTATATTTTGATTTTTCAGGTTATTCCGATATGGCTATCGGTTTAGGGAGAATGTTTGGGTTTAAATTTTTAGAAAATTTTAACTATCCCTTTATTTCTCAGTCAATGCGGGAATTCTGGACACGCTGGCATATCTCCTTGTCTAATTGGTTCAGAGATTATTTATACATTCCTTTGGGAGGAAATAAAAAAGGAAAGCTGAGAACGCTTCTGAATCTGTGGACTGTTTTTATTTTAAATGGCATATGGCATGGCGCTAACTGGCCCTTTTTGATTTTCGGATTTTATCACGGCTCCCTTTTATCTATTGAACGATTGGGCTTTTCAAAAGTTTTGAATTGGATGCCTCGCCCATTTCGAAGTATCTATGTATTTATAACATTTGCCCTTGGCGCCATTTTATTTTCAATAGACGACCTTCAGCATGCTTCCGGATTTTTTTTCTCCTTGCTTAATTTCAGCATCTCCCCCGATCCCTTCAGCAGGATACATTTATATCTTACAAAAGAATGGTATTTTACTTTTTTTCTTGGAGTATTGTTTTCAATGCCTTCGGCTGAATATTTAATGAATAAAATAAAAAACGAAAAGATTAAACATCGGCTTGAAAGCGGCATTCTATTAATCTTATTTATATTAACAGCAAGTGAACTGGCAAATACCAGCTACAATCCATTTATGTATTTTAGATTTTAATGAAACGAATCGCGTTTATCCATATTATCCCTTTTTTAGCTGCACTTGCGGTTGGTTTCATTGTTTATCAATCTTTGTTAAATACTGATTTCATTAATAGCTCCGTAAAAGTGGATGTTCAGTTTGATGCTGAACAGCCGTGTGAAATGCAAATTTTTCAGGAAGACGACAAGCAGTTCAGCGATGATTTCAAGGAAAAGGCTAAACTAAATGATCCTGTAAAAAATTACACATTAACATTTGACTTGCCAGTAGTAAAAAAACCAGGAAGACTGCGGATTGATCCCGGCTTTACACGCGGTAAATGGATATTTAAAAAAATCACATTAAGAGGTTTAAGCAACAATATAAAATTTGATGCTAACAGTATTTATGAAAAATTTAAACCGGCAAAAGATGTAAAAACATACCGTTTGGATAATGAGGGGGTTTATTTAGAATCGGAAGGATCAGATCCCAATATAATCAGCACATTTAGCCTCGATGATTATATGGATGACCTGAATGCGAAACCTTTTATTTATGTATTGCCTTTTTTATTAGCGCTCTGTCTGGCAGTATTTATGTTTTATATAATCAGGAAAAAACTAAGTCCGTTAGTAGATACTGAAATAAAAGCAACGCATCTTTTTGTTCTGATTTTTATTTTCATTTTGGTACTTCCTTTTTTATGGATGAATTTATTTCCAATCACTTCTTCATCCAGTGGCGAAAACAGGAAGCTTAACGAAAAGCCGGTATTTAATTTTGACAAAATAATGGAGTACCCAAAATTATTTAATCACTATTTTGATGACAACTTTGGATTCAGAAAAGAGCTTTCAACATTAAACAGTTATTATAAACTGAAAATTTTTCAGACCTCATCAAAACCCGATGTTGTGGTAGTTGGAAAAAAAAGCTGGTTGTTTTCAAGCGATCCGGCAGTTATTACAGGTTATCAAAATGACAAATTGTTTACAGATGATGAACTTAAAATTATAAGACATAACCTGGAAGAGGCATTTGACTGGCACGCGACAAAAAAAGCTGATTTCTTTGTTATAATTCTGCCCGCTAAATCAAATATTTATCCTGAATATCTGCCCGAGTGTTTTCAGAGAAAAAGTGGAAATTCAAAATTACTGCAGCTGAGAGATTATATGGAAAAAAACAGCGGTGTAAAAATAATTGATGTAACAAACGAATTACTTGCCGCTAAAAAACGTGTGGAAGTTTATTATCAGCATGATTTTCATTGGAATTTTCAAGGAGGTTATATTGGATATGAAAAATTGATGGGAGCAATAAATAAAGGTAATCCAAAATTAAAAGCAAATCCAATCAATAATTACTGGACAGTATATAGACATAACCACAATGCTGACCTTAGTAAAATTCTCTCTTTAGAAAATATTCTGTTGAATGATGAATGGCATTTGGAGCACCCATTAAAACCACTTTACAAAAAAGTGACACCTCCTGAATACGAATCGGTAGTTGCAATACAACCTACTGTTCATTCACAGATAAAGAACAAAAAACTTCCCAAAGCGGTAGTTTACAGAGACTCTTTCTTCAGCCTCATGTATCCCTTTTTTGCAGACCACTTTAGCGATGCTATTTATATCTGGACCAATGAATTATCGGTTGAAGTAATTGAAAAAGAAAAGCCTGATATTGTCGTTTACGAAATGCTCGAATCTTCCATTGATAAGCTTTTGGAAGATAATCCCGTGGGAATGAGGAAGTAATTTAATTTTAATAATGTGAATCAAGGGTAGAAATAATCTCAAAGCGTGTGTTGTCACCCTGAGCCAGCCTGCACTGAGCTTGACGAAGTGAAGGGTATGCGAAGGCTTGCCCACATACTTCGACAAGCTCAGTATGACCTGTGCGTGTAGTGTAGTTTCCTCCCCTTGATTCGATTGATATCCATACCATCAAATGCAGACTACGCTAGATAAAAAAGCATCCATTATATTATACTTCATTTGTTTTCTGACAATTATTTTTTCTTTGCGGTTCATTCATAATCAGACAAAATGGAGTCCTATTGATGAATACTCTCACATGGCTTATATTGAAGAATTAGGTGAAGGAAGATTACCTAAATTATCAAACCTGATTTCGGTAGAGCTATTTCTCCACATTACTAATGACACCCTTAGAAATTCCATAAGAAATGTAAAAACCTATGAAGAGCTTGGACTTGCTGGTATCTGCTATGAAGCAATTCATCCTCCTTTGTATTATGCCCTCCTGACTCCCCCTAACTTGTTATTGAAAAAAATGGGAGTTAAAATTTTTTACCGCTTGAAAATACTGCGGCTGTTTTCCTATATGTTCTTTGTAATAGGCATGTTCATGTGTCTGCCCCTTTTTAAATCATTGAATAAACTAGGATACGCCATACCCTATTCTTACGGATTAGGCTGTGTTTTATTTGGATTACTGATTGCTACACATCAACGGTATGGTTTAGGAAATAATATGCTTACGCCACTGATGGTAAACGTTACAGGGATATTCTTAATTAAATACTACCAGAAACCAGAAGATAAAAATTTGTATCTCTTTGTTTTATTTGTGCTGTTTTCTGTTTTTACCGCCCTGAGCACCGTTTTTATTTTGCCGGCGCTTTGTTTAGTAATGTTGCTGAAATATCGCTCACACATTACATTAAAGAATTTTGTGGTATCCGCATCCATGGTTATTACAGCGGTTGTTTTATTTATGTCCTGGAAAAGAGCCACCATTCCTGCCGAAAGTGTAAATGATTATGTTCAGCGGTTGCTTACTTTATACATACCTGCCGGATTGCTTGACTTCAAAACATTTTACAGCTTTTGGATGAATGATACATTTACATTAAGTTTTATCAGAAATAATTTTGATATCAGTATGTATATATTTGTATTAATGATTGTCAGCACTTGCGTTTGTATACGTTATTTTAGAACAATTATTAAAGAACAGAAATGGCTTCTGACTGTTGGTTTGCTGTTTCTTTCATTGCTGTTAAGTACTTTTGTGGCGAACAATTATATCGCAACTGTTCATTGGGTTGCATTTCGGCATTTTTTAGGATTTATTCCAGTGCTTTATGTTATGTGCACAGCGTTTTTGCTTGTATTATACGTGAACTATTTTAAGAATAAGAAATAATTTTTTGTCGAACAAATAAAATTTCCAATGACAATTTTTGTGAACGCGCGATTTCTAACACAGGAGCTAAGCGGAGTGCAGCGGTACGCGGCAGAAATTTCAAAAGAAATAAAAAAACAATTCCCCCAGGCAATATTTTTATCTCCTAAAAATATTTTAGATAAAGAACTTTCCGATTTATTAAACGTGAGGGTAATAGGCCATAACAGCGGGCATATTTGGGAGCAAATCGATTTATTTTTGTATTTAAAAAAAATTAAAAATCAAAAGCCTTTTCTGATAAATCTTGCCAATACAGCACCTCTGCTATTTACAAACAACATTTTAGTTATTCATGATTTAGCCGCTCTTAAATCAGATGGTTGGAATTCGCCACTTTTTAAATGGTGGTACCGTTTTATACTTCCTCGGTTGTCCCGTAAATCAAAGCACATCTTCACGGTAAGTGAAACCATGAAAAAAGAAATAGTAACAACACTATCCATTGCTGACAGCAAAATTGATATAACGTACAATGGTCTTTCTGAATTTTTTTTTAAACAAATGCCGGAGAATACTGTAAAACAAAAAATCATACTAGCAGTCGGAAGTATTAATAAGCGGAAAAATTATGAACGACTCATTCATGCTTTCATAGAATCAGCAAATCCTGATTATACGCTCAAAATAGTCGGGCATAGTAGTAATATCTACAGTAGTGATACTATTATTCAGAAACTTGTTTCCTCAAATAAAAATATCGAACTCTTAGCAAGTACTGATGACAGGCAATTAATGGAGCTGTATGCATCTTCCGAAATATTTGTATGTATATCAGATTACGAAGGGTTTTGCATTCCAATTTTGGAAGCGTTGCATTTTAAATGTAAGGTAATTTGTTCTGATTTGGAAGTGTTTCACGAAATTTACGGATCGTGTGTCAATTACTGCGATTCCACCAGGTTAAATGCGATAACGGATTGTTTAAAATGGTGTATTCACAAAAACGAAATAAATGAAAAGGAAATTAGTAAATTAGAAGAAAAATATAATTACAAAAATAGCGCGGAAAAAATTTTAAATTTTTGTTACAGTTTAGGTCTAATCCCTTAAACTATTTTTTTATTTCAAATTAATAAAACAACAGATTTCGCAAAAATTATAATCTGAAAGGCGCACAAGCCAGAAAAGGTAGCGGGGGCGGCGTTTGCCTGTGCGCATGCCGATGACCTTTTCTTGAATTTTTTGTTACTTTTTGTTTCAAGACAAAAAGTAAAATGCTTAAAAGGACTAAGAATTCTATATCTTAGAAGAATGTAATTAGGTGCAAAGTCCTATTATCAGACTACCTAAATAGTAACAATTTTTTTTATAAAAAAATAATTTTACAGTCAATGGTTTAATAATGAAAATTGCAATAGTTCATGAGTGGCTTGCTGTTAATGGCGGTTCAGAAAAAGTATTGAAAGAAATATTGTCTGTTTATAAAAATGATCAGCCTGATATTTTTACTTTATTTAATTTTTTGGACGAAGAAAATACAATTGAAATTTTAGAAAATAAAAAGGTAAGAACAACATTTATACAAAATATTCCATTTTCACGAAGTCTGTACCGCCTTCTTTTACCCATTTTCCCATTTGCGGTAAAAAGCATTTCCTTAAAAAATTACGGACTCATTATTTCTTCTTCGCACGCTGTAATTAAAGGAATAAAAAAAGATAATAACGCTACTCATGTCTGTTATTGCCATACTCCAATGAGATATGCCTGGGATTTGTATGATGACTATATGGAACAGTCCCCTTTTTACAAAAAAATTGTACAGGCTTTTCTAATTTTTTTCCTTCGAAAATGGGATTATAAAACAGCTCAAAATGTTGATTTTTTTATTGCTAACTCAAAGCACGTAAAAGATAGAATTAAAAAAAGTTACAATAGAGAATCCGTTGTAATTTATCCCCCGGTTGACACACAAAAATTTTTATTAAATAATAAGGCACGCAAAAATTATTACATCTGTTTTGGCAGACTGGTTCCTTACAAAAGGGTGGATTTAATAATAGAAGCCTTTAAAGAAATGCCGGATAAGGAATTGATAATAGTAGGATCGGGATATGCTGAAAAACAACTAATGAAACAGGCCGATAAGCATGATAACATAAAATTTTGGGGATTTAAAAGTACGGAAGATTTAATAAATTTAGTGCAGGCGGCTAAGGCTAGTATTTTTGCGGCTAAAGAAGATTTCGGAATTACGTGTGTTGAATCGCAGTGCTGCGGAACTCCTGTAATTGCGCTGAATTATGGTGGCTATAAGGAAACGGTAGCAGAGGACATTAGTGGTGTATTCTTTAATGAACAGTCGAAAGAAGCAATTATAGATGCAATAAAAAAGTTTGAAAAAAATCCGCTGTCAAATTATGAGTTGATAAGAGAGCGTGTCCTGGCCTTTTCTAAAGAACGATTTCATAAAGAATTATCAACTTACGTGAATACAATTCAAAAAGGAGATGCAGAATATAACAAACAGTCTGGAGTATTTTAATCCTATTTATTTCCCGAACAAATTATTAAATTGAAACTTGTAAATTTTATAACAATTAACGCATATAAGCTGGCAGCAGTCTCATTTTTTGTTCCATTAAAAATGCAGGTGTTTCTTTTATTCATCTGCACAGTTGTTCCGCTGTTATCCATTATTATCAACAAACTGCACATCTCAAAAAAAGAATATTTATCTGCGTTATTATTAGGCTCTTTTTATTTTTTGTACCTCTTTTATATTCCTTTTGCAGGTATCAATTTACATCCGTTATTATTTTTATGTGAAAAAAAATTATCCTTAATTATTCTTCCGTTTTCAGTGCTTTTTATCAACAAAGCAACAGAAAACAAACCCGCGTTTAACTGGCTGTTTTTTGTTTATGCCTGTGCTGCCGTATGTCTGGCTACCAATGTGTATATTTTAATTGACTACATTATTCATCAACCCTCCGTTATATTTCATGTTTATTACAGGCAGTATTTCGAAAGAATAACAAATACTCACCCAACCTACATGGGCATTTATATTGTATTCAGCATCTGCGTTTTAATTTATCAGTTTCAAAAAAATTTAATTCCGAAAAAATATATTCCTACACACGCTATCCTGTTCTTTTTGCTCCTGATTTTTTTACTTTTTCTTTCTCCAAAAATGCCTTTAGTCGCTCTGTTTTTAATAAGTCTTCATGTATTTTTAAACTTAAAATTCAGACTCAAAAAATACTTTATTTTAGTATCATTCCTGGCTGTTATAGTTTCCGGATATTTTTTTATCCCTTCTTTTCAGCAAAGATGGCTTGAAACAAGTAGTTTTATTTCTAAAACGGAAAGCAGTACTTCGTTAATGGAAAACTCGCTAACTATCAGAAAAATTATAGTTGATATTGATATGGATATGCTTAAGGCTTTTTGGTTAAAGGGTGCTGGACCCGGAAATCTTCAGTCTTACTTAGATAATTATTATTACTATTATTCGGTAAGCACCTATACTTCAGTAGGGCCTTTCAATACGCACAATGAATATTTAAATATTTGGCTTTCGTTTGGAATAATCGGTATTTTATTATTTGCCGGATTTCTCTTTTTTTATTTCCGAAAAGCATATTTAACAGGCAGTATACTTTATCTGTATTTCTTAGTGCTAATCTGCTGCTGCTTTTTAACTGAAAATTTGTTAGACAGACAAAGAGGCGTTGTATTTTTCGCATTGCTGGGAGCGTACTTCTGGCAGGAAAAAAACCTAAAAAAGCTGGAAATATCATTCCCGAAAATTTTTCAGGACAATAGCCTCGTCTCCTCAATGATTAACCTATTATGCAGGAAACAATTTATTGTTTTCGGAAATTAGGTCTAAAATATGAAAAACTTTTTCTTCAAAAGATTCAACAGTTTTAATATTCCAATTATTGAAAATGAATTCAAGGGTTTCAAAATAAGTCTTTTCAGCTTCGGCAGACCAAATAATCTTCATAATTATTTTGCCAATTTTTTATATTTGCTGATGACAGTTTTAGATTTAGCTATAACTTGTTCATGCGTATAAACCCGTTCTGCTTTTATATCTTTTAATCCCCTTTCAATACCAACTTTTTGTTCTTCGGTTAACTCATCCCACCAATCTATCTCCCGTTTCTTTTGCTCGGTTATAAGTGCATAAATAGCATTAAGAGTTTTACTATCATTGATAGATTCAATGAGTTTGTACAAATTGGATTTTAATTCAGCAGTACTCATGGTAGTTGGTTTGTTCCTACAAATGTACACCCAAAATTGAGAGGCGACAAACTCAAATGATTTATTACAATTTATTGCAAAACCGTGTCGAAATCGAACATTATCGCACACCGACATTGCACACCTAATTTTTATATTAGTTAAAGTTTTTGCTTTTTAGGATTTTGGCGGTTGTCCCAGAAAAATAATAAATCCATTTGGTTGTTCCCCATAATTTTATAGAGTAAACTATTGTGCTTGGTTATTAATGCAGTATGGACATTTATTTTTTTTGGGGAAGGAAACATTTTGGGCTTTTCAGAAATGTGTCCGATAACATTGTTTGTTTTCCTAACGAAATTTTTAACCTCTTTTTCTGACCACTCTTTTAAAAAATAAACAACAACTTTATCAAATGTTTTTTCGGCTCGTTTAGTCCAATGTACCTTTAGAGCCATTTATTGTACTTTTTCATTACTTGACTATGTGGTACGGTTTCTCCTTTTTCAGATTCTTCAATTGAAGCCATTATCTCTTCCTTTTGCTCATTAGAAAATTCATCCCAAAAATCCGCTTCCTTTTTTACTGTCTGAGATATTAGTTGTTTGTAAATAGAGTTAAGTACCTTGCTATCCTTAGTGGTTGCCAGCAACTCAAATATTGTAAGTTTTATTTCCGCAGCACTCATGGTTTTGAATTTGTTATTACAAATATACGCCCCATAATGGAAATCTACAAACTCAAATGATTTATTCTTTTTTTTCACTGGCGGTTATATTACTTTTTCTTCAAGGCTAATTTATTCACCAATATCGCGCACCTCGCATAAAAAAAGCCCTCACACTTCTGTAAGGGCTTAATTTTAAAGGTGGTACCCACTGGAATCGAACCAGTGACACAAGGATTTTCAGTCCTTTGCTCTACCAACTGAGCTAGGGTACCAGCTCATTTATTTTATTGGAGCGCAAATCTATGAAATTATTTGATACCGGTATCATCTTTTTTATTTTTCTTGCTTGTTAAACAATTACAAATAACGATATTCGCTTAGACTTACCCTGTTCTTATTAAATTTTGTTAAAGGATTTAATATTGATGGTCTGCCCTGATTTTTAATACCTTTGTTTAAGAAAAATAAGAGTAAATAACATGAAAATAAAAATAGTTTGTTCTGTTGTTCTGCTGTTTTTTGTTTTGGCAGGTTGTAAAAAACAAGAAAAGGGTTCTCCGGGTATAAATGAAGTATGGCTTGAATACAAGGCATATAACCCAACACAATTAACAATAGCTGTTGGCACAACGGTAACTTTTACAAATAAAGATAACGCTAATCATACTGTGACTTCTACGGGTAATCTGTTTGACAGTGGAACCATAAAAAGCGGAAATTCCTTTACCTACACATTTAGCACAGCAGGTACGTTTTACTTTTATTGCAATTATCATTCATCAAATTCCGCCGAGCAGGGAGCGATAAGGGTACAATAGTTTTGTTTCTTTATCCTTCCGCTACAAATTTTTGAATGTTTTTTATTTTTATAAAATTGCCGGATTCTATTGCTATTAGGATTTCTGCGTTTAACGATTAAACTTTTTATTAGAAACTAACAATTGTCTTGAACTTAATTATTGATATAGGAAATACACGGATTAAAGCAGGATTGTTTAAACAAAACGAATTAATAAAAAATTTTGTTTTTGAAACATCAGAGGCTTTACTTTTAAGTGATTTAGTTGGAAAGTATCCCATCAAACATTGCTTCGTAGCTTCGGTAGTTGATAAAATGGATTCGCTCATACAAGAGCTGAACGTGAAAACAAAAACACTTGTATTTACAGCAGAAACGCCAACACCTCTAAAAAATTTATATAAGTCGGTGCATTCACTGGGATCCGACAGACTTGCTGCTGCTGTTGGCGGAAATTTTTTATTTCCTAACGAAAACATGCTGGTAATTGATGCCGGTACCTGTATAAAATACAATTTTGTAACTAAAAATAATGAGTATATCGGAGGCGCTATTTCGCCCGGTTTGCAGATGCGTTTTAAAGCCCTAGGTACTTTTACCTCCCGCTTACCATTATTGAACCTTGACGATAATTTTGATACTCTTATTGGCAGTACTACCAATGAAAGTATTTTATCCGGCGTAGAAATTGGTGCAGTAACTGAAATGGAGGGTTTTATAGAGCAGTATAAAAAGCTTTATCCCGACATAAATACGGTTTTGACCGGTGGCGATGTTAATTTCTTTGAGAAACGATTAAAAAGCCGCATCTTTACCGATTCATTCTTAATCCTGAAAGGGTTAAATAGTATATTGGCGCATAACATAAAAATTTAAGTTTTCAGTATCAGGTATGAATATCCTAAAAAATCTTAACAAACTAAAATCAATTGCAGGTGTATTTTTTTTACTCACTATTTTGTATGCGGTACATAATACTTCAATAGCGCAGGTAACCAACAGTTCGCCTTATTCACGTTATGGTATTGGCGATTTGAGTGGTAAAGGCTTTGCTCAGGGCTTTGCAATGGGAGGCACTAATATCGCATTGCAGAATGATTCTACTCCAATATTTTTTATTAATACCGGAAATCCCGCTTCGTATGCTAATGTCCGTTTAACGGCGGCAGAATTAGGAGAAAATTTTAGTCGCACCGAACTGCAAAGTTCTACTGCAAAAAAGACTATCAACAATGCTTCACTGGCATTTCTATCCCTTGCTTTCCCGTTAAATAAATGGTGGGGAACAAGTATTGGACTGATACCATACAGTTCGGTTGGGTATAAAGTATCCGACCATCAGGTAATCAATAATATTGGAGCAGTGGATTTTTTATATGAAGGTTCCGGCGGAGCAAACCAGGTTTATTGGGGAAACGGAATAAAACCATTGTATGGTTTGCCTCAGCTTTTTTTAAAATCGAAAAAATATAATCGCTTGAAAGAAGAAAAAAACATTTCAAAAATCAATACAATATTGAATCGAAAAAAAGCTTTACAATCATTATCATTAGGACTTAATGCTTCCTATATGTTTGGTAGTTTTGATAATACAAGGCGCTCTATATTTCCATACAGCAGTAATTCTTTTAATGCTCGTACCGGTACCATTACCCGCATTAGCGATTTTTATTTCGATTATGGCGCGCAATATTGCTATACCTTCGATTCGGTAAAAGGGCGTGATTTAAAAGACAATGTAAAATTATTGTTAGGCGCATCTTTTGCCACTCAAACTAATATGAATGCTAAAATTGACAGCCTGTCGTATACTTATTTTAACAACTCTTCGGGCTATGAGATTGGAAAAGATACCGTTCAGAATATTCAGAATGTAAAAGGGAAAATACAGTTTCCTTTATCCTTTGGTTTTGGATTAGGTCTTAAAAAAGGAGACAGATGGCTTGTGGCAGGGGATTTTGCAGTTCAAAACTGGAGTACTTACACGGCATTTAACAAATCGCAAGAATTGAAAAATAGTATGCGCGTTTCTGTAGGTGCTCAATATGTTCCTAACTCAAAAGCAAGCGGGAAAGGGACTTATTACAAAAGAATATATTATAGAATGGGGGGGCGTTACGCACAAACATTGCTTGAATTAAAAAACACCCAGTTAACAGAATCGGCATTTAGTCTGGGTATTGGATTCCCTGTTGGACGTAGTTTTTTACTGCAAAATTTTTCGCTGATAAATATTGGTGTTGAAATGGGACATCGGGGAACTACTTCAAATGGCTTAATTAGAGAACAATTCATTAAAGCTACCATTGGTTTTACGATTAACGACAGGTGGTTTGTAAAATCAAAAATTGATTAATTAAGCCCCTTCAAAATCGCCTCTCCTTTTTTCATCGGGCTAAACCACGGGAGGGGAGCTTGGGCTTTAAAATCATGCGAAGAAAAAACATAATTTCAGGATTGACATTCGACACCGCAATTTCTTTTTTATGGGGAGGACTGGCTTGGGTTTTACCTTTCCTGTTTTTAACTTCCTGTGAAAATGATGTCGCTATTGTTAATTCAGTTACTTCTGTAAATGAAAAGTCCGCAGCAATTGAATCAAGCAAAAACGTGGAGTTTTTATACAGCGATTCGGCACAAGTTCGATCAAAACTAAAGAGTCCTTTGGTGGAACATTTTATGGGTAAAAAGCCATACTACGAAATGGCAAAAGGAATGGAAATTATTTTTTACAACAAAAATTATAAAGAACATTCAAAACTTACCGCAAATTATGGCATTGGTTACGATGAGAATAATAAAATGAATGTGATGGAAGCTAAAGGCAATGTTATTGTAATCAACGAAAAAGGGGATAAATTAAACACAGAACATTTAACATGGAATTCATTAACAAAAAAAATATATACCAAAGAGTTTGTAAAAATAACAACCAAAGATGAAGTAATCTGGGGTAATGGATTGGAAGCCAATGAAGATTTTTCGGAATATGAAATCAAACAGGTTAAAGGAACGATTGCTGTAAAAGACGCGGAGAAGAAATAGGAAATAAGCAATAGAAAATAGGGTAAGGGATAGGTCACAAACAATTCAAGGAGATTCGTAAATTCATAAAAATTCGTAATTCGTACAAATGAACAGAACATTCAGAATACTTGAAACAATATGGCTGATAGTGGCTTGTGTAGGCATTTTTATGTGTGTTTATTCTATTTTCATCAAAGATTACAAAGGGTCCGTTTATTTTTTTGCGTTTTTTATCGTTTGTGCTTTTATGTATGCTATTCGTAAATATCAACGGATAAAATTTGAAAAAGAACAAAAAGAACAAAATAAATCAATTTAAAAAACCTCTCCCCTGCCCCTCTCCTTTTTCAAGGAGAAGGATTTAGGATGAGGTTTGACAAATTAACAAATTAACAAAGTGCAAAGTTCAGTCATTATTTTTATTGCATTGCTCGCTTCCGCTTTTTTTTCGGGACTGGAAATTGCTTTCATTACTTCTAATAAACTACGTATTGAGTTAGAAAGCAAACAAGGAAACTGGTCCGCAAAAATACTGTCGCATTTTAGCAAATATCCTTCACGATATTTAGGTACGATGTTGCTGGGCAATAATATTGCTCTGGTGGTATTTGGTATTTATATGGATGAAGAATTGCATCATGCAATGGAACAGTACGTTTCCTCTAAAATACTATTATTACTTATCTCCACGCTTTTATCTACGCTGCTTATTTTAGTTGTAGCGGAATATTTACCCAAAAATATTTTCAGAAAAAATCCGAATAAAACACTTAGTCTTTTTGTATTTCCGCTTACCATTATTTATGGCTTATTATATCCTGTAGTGTTGATTACTATTGGGTTTTCTGAATTTATTCTTAGGAAAGTATTTTGTGTGAAAATTGAAAAAGAAAAAACAGCCTTTACGATGATCGATTTAGATAATTACTTGCGGGAAGGAACTTCCGCTATTGAAAAAAGGGCGGAGACGGATCTGGAGATACAAATATTTCAAAACGCGTTGGACTTTTCAAGCGTGAAAGCACGGGAATGTATGGTTCCCCGCACCGAAATTATTGCATTAGACGTGAATGAAAACATGGAAGAGTTAAAAAATAAATTTGTACAAACCCGCCTGTCTAAAATTTTAATATACTCCACAAATATTGATAACATTATAGGATACGTTTATTCAAAAGAAATGTTTAAAAATCCAAAAAGCATTCGCGGCATATTGTTGCCGGTAAGTATTGTCCCGGAATCAATGGCGGCAAGTGAAGTGCTGACAGTATTTATTCAGCAGCATAAAAGTATTGCTGTGGTGGTAGATGAATTTGGCGGAACATCGGGTATACTCACTATGGAAGATATCATTGAGGAAATTTTTGGCGAAATTGAAGACGAACACGATAAAGAAGAAATGATAGAAAAGCAATTAAGCGAAACAGAATTTATTTTTTCCGCTCGTTTGGAAACGGATTATGTAAACGATAAGTATCATCTTAACTTGCCTATTTTAGATAACTTTGAAACCATCAGCGGTTTAATTATGCATTACCATGAAAGTATCCCACGGGCAAATGAGGAAATACGCATTGAAAACTTCCTATTTACGATTAAAGCTGTAACAAAAACAAGAATTGAACAGGTTAATTTGAAGGTAATGTGATGTGCTGATGTGTAAATGTGCTGATGTGCTGATTTATTGATTGCGGGTTTTCCTTAAAGCGATGTTTCAATTAAAGAATGAAATACTAAACATTATATTCATACTCAAATCTCCTCATCAGCACATCAGCACATCTATAAATCAGCACATCTATTTACTTGTTCAATACAATCCGGAACGTAGTCCCTTTATCTGCTTCTGAATTTTTTACAAATATTTTTCCGGAATGATAATTTTCAATAATACGTTTTGTGAGTGACAAACCAAGCCCCCAGCCTCTTCGTTTGGTAGTGAAGCCAGGCTCAAAAACAGTTTTATATTTCGATTTTGGTATCCCTTTTCCTGTATCGGTAATATCAATATAAACAAATTGTGTTTGATCTGAAATGGTAATTGTTATTGCTCCACTTCCTACCATGGCATCCACAGCATTTTTACATAAATTTTCAATTACCCATTCAAACAATGGAATGTTTAACTGGGCAAATATTTCTTTTTGGTTGCCAGAATCTAATGTAAACAGGATGTTTTTAGAAGTTCTTAATTTAATATAATTGACAGCCTCATTTAAAACATATATCAAATCCACTTTATCTAATTTAGGTGTTGAACCAATCTTTGAAAAACGCTCTGTAATTGTTTCTAACCGTTTAATGTCTTTTTCAATTTCAACGATTGTACCTTGAGCCAGCCCGTTGGACTTTAAATACTCCAGCCAGGCAATTAAAGATGAGAGCGGTGTCCCAAGCTGATGCGCTGTTTCTTTTGCCATCCCTACCCAAACCTGATTTTGCTCTACTCTGCGTGCTGTGCTAAATAATAAATAGGCTATCAATAAAAATAAACCAACAATACCAAACATCACATAAGGATAATATTTGAGCTGTGTTAACAAAGTGGACTCCTGATAAAAAATATAACTTTTGCTGCCATCTCCAAACTCAACTTCTATCGGCTGATTTTCAGCGGCCATAAGAGCGAGGGTAGTTTTCAAAAAAGTACTATCTTTTATTTTTAAGGAGTCGATATTTCCTGAAGCAAGTACATTTAGTTTGGTGGAATCGGTATAAACAACTGGTACTGATGCCGAATTTATAGCGACTTCCGAAATGAAAGATTTTACCAAATCATCCAATACATTTTTTAATTCAGAAAAAAGTTTTGAATCCTGATAATATAAATAATTTTTTTGCCCTCTGTATATGTCTATTTCGATAGGCTTGCGAACAGATTGCATTACCCTCATCTGCTCCAGCAAATAGGTTTTATCCTTTTCTTTTTCAGGATCTAAATTTCGGGAAGTAATAGGGTTGCCGCTTGCATCAGCGAGGATAACCGGTACAGTAGTGTTATCGGAGACTACCTTCAAAACAAAACCATAATCGCTCAAATCCCTCGATAATTGTTTGGTTGCCTCTGCCCACAATTCAACTTTTTTGCGCTCTTCTGTTTTTATTTTATTAAATAATTCATTGGTATACTTTACGAGGTTGGCTTTCTTCTGCACCGCATCAGCCCACAATTTTACTTTCTTGCGTTCGTCCTGAGCAATTTTATTTACCAAAATATTGGTATACCATAATGAAGCCCCAACAATAACAATAGCAGCCATAAACAGCCATAATTTCCATTGTTGTTTTTGTGAGTAAATGCTCATTTTTTCGCTTTCGATTTGCGAATTTAGGGCTTTTATTTGAATTCTTTACCGTTCGCCCTGGCAGGTGTGCGGCAAATATCCCTTATTAGTTTAAACCTCTTCCCTGCCCCTCTCCTTGAAAAAGGAGAGGGGTTGGTGGTAAGGTCTTGAAAATTCATTGCAAAAAAGACAAAAAGAATGAGACAAAATGTATCAGTTATTTCTTAACAGAGCCTAAGCACAGTATGATTACGTCGGATTATTTTTCAGCTCTTCAACAGCCTTACCACATACCGATTCAACAACTTCAAATAGCTGAACTATTTTATCAAGGTTGGTTGAATATTCGATTTCCTCAAGCAGTGGTTTAAGTTTAGTGTCTAACCCAACAAAAGGAATGGTAGACTTCATCGCATGTGCATTAGAATGGATCATCTGAAAATTTTTATCTTCAATTGCTTTTCGAAGTCGCAAAACTTCTTTCGGGCATTCTTCTAAAAATAAGCGAATCATTTCATTAAAAAAGTCTGTCTTTCCATTGGCAAGGGACGTAAGAAAATCAAGATTAGTAACCCTTTCCAGATTAATTTGTTCTGCACTATTTGCAACGGGCGTGCATTCCTCTTTTTCGTTCCTCGCATATATCTCTGCATATTTTGCAACGAGTGAATAAAGTTCATTTTCGTTTATTGGCTTGGAAATATAATCATTCATTCCCATAGAAATACATTTTTCGCGTTCTCCTTCCAAGGCATGAGCAGTCATAGCAATAACAGGAATTTCAGATTTCAGATTTTCCCTGATAATTTTGGTCGCTTCGTATCCGTTTATTTCAGGCATTTGAATATCCATCAGCACCATCCCAAAATTACCTGTTTTAAGTTTGTCAATTGCCTCTTTTCCGTTTTCTGCAAATTCAAAGCCAATTGCCCATTCATTGAACAGCGCATCAATCAGTTTTCGATTCAGAGGATTGTCTTCGGCAACAAGAATGCGAACTTTTTTTATTTCCTCTTTCCTGATAATTTTTTCCTGGGCAGTAAATTGCTTCTTAATTTCGTTGGCAGCCTTTTTATAAGGAATGGTAAACGAAAATACCGTACCCATTCCTTCCTGACTATCAACACTTATTATTCCTCCCTGAAACTCAACCAGACTTTTAACAATGGAAAGTCCAAGTCCTGTACCACCAAAACGTCGGCTTGTTTCTGAATCGGCTTGTTGAAAGCGGTCAAAAATGATTCCTATTTTATCTTTCGGAATTCCTATACCTGTATCGGAAACGGAGAACTGCACAATAGCAATTTGTTCGTCTTCTTTTAAAAGTTTTGCACTTACATCTATAACTCCTTCGTGTGTAAATTTTGTAGCGTTGCCAATTAAATTTATCATAATTTGCGTGAGTCGTGTAGGATCCCCGATTAGTGTTTCAGGAATATTTTCGAGAGGATGAAAAACCAGTCGTATGTTTTTTTCCTTTGTTTTAGGCAGAAACATGGTATTGACAGAATGAAGCAGTCCCTGAATGCTAAAAGGATTTTGCTCGAACCGTATCATTCCCGCTTCCAGTTTAGAGAAATCAAGGATGTCATTAATAATAGTGAGCAGGTTTTCGCTGGAGTTTTTTACAGTATGTAAATAATCTTTTTGTAGTTCATTCAGGTTTGTTCTTTCCAGCAGATTGATAAAACCAATGATAGATGTCATTGGTGTGCGTATTTCGTGACTCATGTTTGCCATAAATAACTCTTTAGCAATCACACTTTGATCGGCTTTTTGCTTTGCCCCTTTCAAATCTTTTTCAAGCTGGTTTCTTTTACTGATATCCATAATCAATATCCAGGCGAAAAAAACGATTATTAAGAATGTAAATAGTGTTCCTATTAAATCCATTTGACTCACTCTGTTTGCAAAAATTTCATTAGAAAACATTTTGGATGGAATCTGCTTAACTTGTGTATCGATTACTTTGTCACATAAAATTTCAATGGCGGCTATTTTTTGTTCAATAGTATATTTTTCAAAAAATCTTTTTGTGGCAGAGGAATTATTTTGGGCGAACAATTGGGATAGGTTAGTTTGAAAATCGATAATATCATTCACAGCATAAATAAGCCTGTCAACACTCTCTGCTTGTTCCGAATTATTAAGATTTTCTTTTAATACACGTGAATTTTCCCGGATGCTTTCAATATGTTCTTTTGATTCTTCAAGATTATTGATATCCAACGTTGTATAAAATGTTTTCATGTGCGCCTGCATTGCAAATACAGATGCTTTAAGAGATTCAACTTCAGATAAAGCCATGATGTTTTTATGATACTCTTTTTCGTTATTGATTAAATGGTTGATGCTTACCGAAGAAAAATATTGAATACCAACCATTACAAGCAGTAAAATGCTGAATGCGATGATGATTTTTAATTTGGTATTTTGACGAAATAGCTCTTTCATTAGTTCATTTTTTTTTGCTTGCTAACATCCATATCATCAAAAACTTTATAGATAGAACATTTGAGTTCCTCAAGTGATGTTTTACTCTTTTGAAGGTAATCAAATGCGCCTCTTTTCATAATGTCAATTGCCGTGTGAATATTTTTCTGCTCCGTAAGCACAATAACATATATTTCAGGATAGTGTCGCTTCACATATTGCAGAACGCTAACTCCATCCATGTTTTTGAGTTTATAGTCGAGAATAATGATGCTGGGGCGCTGTTGTTCTAAATTCAACAGACACTCTTCACCTGAATCAAAATTACTAATATTAAAATTAAATTCTTCCCTTAAGTGATAGGTAAGCATAAATGAATACGTAGGATTATCCTCCACAATAAAAACCGGAAGCCCCTTTACCTTCCGAAGCAAGGGAATACTTATTTGCAATTGTGACTGGGGTTTCATAGTAAGCCAAATTTATTTATGAATATTGATTTCATATAAAAGAATGGATAGAAATGCTACAATAGTGAAAGTCCAAAGCATCGCGTTCCACAAACTCATCTCTTCTTTTTTTTCCTCCTCCAGTTGCGATACTATTGTCCTGATATGATTAGTCACCCTTTCGAATCCGTTATCGAACTTTGCAACATAGTCATACGCACCCTGATCGACCAATTCAGTTATCAAAGCTTTGTTCTTCTGCTCCGAAAGCATAATCACCGGAGTATATGGTTTTTTGAAGATTACTTTTTTTAGGATGCTCATCCCGTTTCTTGCTTTAATTGCTGAAGTTTGCAGCATATAATCCAACACAACAACATCAGGATTTTGGTTAATACGATCCAACATTTCCTCCCCGTTATTGAAAGTCCGGATGTTGATGTTATGTATATTCTCCTCAAGGTGCGCCTTAAGAGCACTCCGATAAAGGAGATTATCTTCTACTAAAAAAACAGTTAGTTTACTTTGCTTATTCATGGTAATTTTATAAATGACCAAATAGTTGAGGAGCAATAATTTCTAAGGCAATAGTTATTTCAACAATGATAGCGATACACGCAATGATGCCAATAGCTATCCTGCGATACCGTTTAAGTTCCTTCTGTAAAGAAAAGTTATGAATAACATTGCGAACAGAATTGAAGATTTGTGGAAAAGCGGATGCCCCTTTCACAATATAATTGTGTGCTCCATGTCGCATGGCACTCACGGCTATTTCTAATTTATCCTGCCCCGAAACCATTATTACTTCTGCATTGGGGTTTTCCTTTTTAATAACATCGAGTATACTTATTCCATTCATAGCATCAAAAAATCGGTTGTTCAGAAAGTAATCAAGAACTACTATCTGGTTTTTTTTGTCAATGAGGTCAAGACATTGCTCTCCGGTTTGAAAACTCTTAACCGTGGCTGTTCCTCCTAAGTGTTCCTTCAAATAATTTGTCAGTGCAATATTGTAAGTTCTGTCATCATCCACCACCAGCACTTCTATTTTATTTCCAATTTCCATAGCTAGAGTTTTTGCTTTAAGTTGTTTTATTGTACGGTTCGGACTTATTGAATTATTTCCATGTTGAAAATAGCTTTCCAAGGGAAGTCCAATTGAGTTAATGGTTTGCGTTTTCATGGTATTTTGGTTTAGTTTCTACATCAAAGTTAAATTACCCTTAAGGAAATAATGGCAGGAAATTAACGAAATGGAGAAAAGTATAGCCGAAAAGGCAAAAAGTATGTGTAGATAAAATAAACTACCCACAGAAAGAGCAGAGGTTCATAAAAGAAAATAATGAAATTATTTTTAACAGGTGCTAATTTAAAACGTCATTGCGAATCACGCTTTTGAGGCGTGATGAAGCAATCCCACATTAGTAAATGAGATTGCGGAGTTTATCCTGAGCCTGACGAAGGGATCGCAAAAAGCGCTCTCGCAATGAATGGTAACAAGTAAAATTTTGTAGAAACTGAATTCTTACTGGCAAAACGCCGTGGTTTTTCCCGCTTCCATTAGTTAAACATTTCCTTAAAACGTTCACAAAAATGTGATATATATCATTGCGATATTTTCATTAATCAATATTAATTAGCTACAAAAAAATTATTCATTTTTTGTATTTCCTTTAAAATATTTAATTTTAGTGACAATTGTTAATTGTTGTTATTGTTAATATATTTATTTTAAAAACAATTGTATTTTATAAATATGACAAATATCATTTTTTTATTACATTTACTTTCTGATATTTGTGGCAAATTTTGGAAAACACTGCTTCATTATTTTAAATTAAGGTTGGAATAATAAAAAATCGTCTGCAAAAAAATAATAGAAAACAGCCCGTATTATGGGAGAATTGCCATCATATATGTTATTAGCTGACTTTAGCGGTAATTTAAAGACTTTTTAATGGAAACTCAAGTAACGGGTAAATCTCACCGAATGCTCTTCTTGAATACGTTGGCATTTACCGTATGTTTTGCAGCGTGGATGCTAAATGGCGTTTTAGTAACTTTTTTAGTTGACAATGGCGTATTCAAATGGGGTCCGGTGGAAATTGGTTGGCTCTTAGGTATTCCTATTCTTACCGGATCAATATTTAGATTACCTATCGGTATACTTACAGATAAATATGGTGGAAAATGGGTTTTTGGAATTCTTCTGTTGGTATGTGCAATACCAATGTATTTTCTTTCTTATGCAAATAGTTTTGCCGGATTTGCTTTAATGAGTGTTGGATATGGGCTAACGGGTACTGGCTTCGCAGTTGGAATAGCCTATACTTCGGTATGGTACCCCAAAAACTGGCAGGGAAGAGCTCTTGGTATTTTTGGTGCAGGTAATGCAGGTGCGGCATTAACAACCCTTTTAGCGCCAACAATACTCAATAATTTAACTAACCACGGTTCAGATATTGATAAATGGAGAACATTACCTCAATTATACTCACTTATTTTGGTGGTAATGGGTATCCTGTTTTTGCTTTTTACCACAAATAAAAAGCCGGAGCAGACAAACAAAACAATGGTTGCTACGTTGGCTTCTTTGAAAAACGTTAGAGTCTGGCGTTTTGGACTCTACTATTTCTTAGTCTTCGGCTGTTTTGTCGCTTTCTCACAATGGCTAGTACCCTACTTTGTAAATGTTTATGCGGCTTCGCTTGTAACGGCAGGGCTTTTCGCCGCTTTATTCAGTTTCCCATCAGGTGTTATAAGGGCGCTGGGCGGCTGGATGTCTGATAAATTAGGAGCCAGAAAGGTAATGTATTGGGTGTTGGGCTTATCTGTTTTCATAAGCTTTTTACTCATTATACCCAAAATGGAAATATCATCACCGGGAAAAGGTGTGATGGCAATGAAGAAAGGAATGGTAACTTTTGTTTCAGATTCTCTCATAAAAGTAGATGGTGCGGAATACAAAATAAAAGTCAAAAAATATAATTTTAAAAATGAAGATGAGACTGTCTTGATCATGCCGGGGAAGGATAGTTGGCAAACCCCTATTGTTAAAGAAGGCGATTGGGTGTCAAAAAAACAATTACTTGCAAAAGGGGTTACACGAATATATTTTCAGGCAAATATGTGGGTATTTGCAATACTGGTAATAATAATTGGTAGCGTTTGGGGCGTTGGTAAGGCTGCTGTGTATAAATATATACCCGAATATTTCCCTAATGAAGTAGGGGTTGTTGGAGGTATGGTTGGTGTGATAGGTGGGCTGGGCGGGTTCTTTTGCCCAATAATTTTTGGTTATTTATTAGAAGGTACGGGCTTGTGGACTAGTGCATGGATGTTCATGTTGCTGCTTGGTCTACTATGCCTGTGGTGGATGAACAGAACAGTAAACAAAGTTATTAAAAATGGAGCACCTCAACTCGTCGAACATTTCGAGCAAAAAAAATGA
This sequence comes from Bacteroidia bacterium, assembly GCA_036170475.1. GTDB lineage: Bacteria > Bacteroidota > Bacteroidia > 2-12-FULL-35-15 > 2-12-FULL-35-15 > 2-12-FULL-35-15. The sequence continues at coordinate 31,824 of JAVHPE010000280.1, forward strand.
CACTCCCAAATCACGTTCAACTAAAAACAAAACAAAATGGCTACATGGCTTGAAAAATGGACTCCCGAAGACAAAAATTTTTGGGAGCAAACGGGCAGTAAAATTGCCTGGAGGATATTGACTGTAACAACTATTTCTCTGATTCTTTCCTTTGCCACCTGGTTTATGATGAGTGCTATTGTCACAAAACTACCTGGAATGGGTTTTAAGTTTGACAAAGATCAGCTATTCTGGTTAGCAGCAATGCCTGGATTGGCAGCCGGAATCCTAAGAATTATACATACATTTTTGCTTCCCATTTACGGCTCCCGCCATGTTATTACCATTTCCACAATAATTAAGCTGGTTCCTGCTATTGGTTTGGGCTTGGCGGTAATGAATACTACCACCCCGTTTTGGGTATTTATGGTCATTTCATTTACTGCTGGTTTCGGTGGAGGTGATTTCTCTTCTTATATGCCAAGTACAAGTATGTTTTTCCCGAAACGATTACAGGGAACCGCTCTTGGTATACAAGCAGGCATCGGCAACTTTGGTGTAAGTGTTGCTCAGTTTATGACCCCTGTTATGCTTGGTATTGCTACCTATGGCGCTGCCGAAGTTTTTTCTACCATAGATGCAAAAGAAGCCGTAGTAACATTAAAAAGTATGGAGCCCGCAAAAAGGTCTGAAGTATTTGCTTCATTGGATACAACCGTTCAGAGTAAAATAATTTTAAACATCGATAAAAAAATAAAAGATTCGGTAAAACAAGTTATTGCTATTTCTGATAAAGTTGCATTTTTTGCTGCATTACCAATTGGTGCACAGGGAAAGGCGATAAGCAAAATTCATCCAAAAGCAGCTGAAAAGGTAATGATGAAGTTTGATGAGAATACAAAAGCCGTTAAAAATAAAGAGATTCATTTGCAGTCGGCGGCATTTTGGTATGTTCCATTGTTAATCATTCTGGCAATTGCCTGCTGGTTTCTGATCCGAAGTATTCCTGTAAAAGCATCATTTTCTGAACAGTTAGATATCTTTAAAGATAAACACACCTGGTTTTGTACCATCACCTATATGATGACTTTTGGTGGTTTTTCCGGATTAGCGGCAATTTTTCCATTAATGATTAAAACTGTTTATGGAGATTTCCCAAATGCACCGGATCCATTAACTTATGCCTTCTTAGGACCCTTGATAGGTGCCGGAAGCAGGGTAATGTTTGGTTTTGTAGCAGATAAAATTGGTGGTGCTATATTAACTACCCTTACAGGTATTGCATTGATTGGTGGCTGTATTGCAATGGTTCAGATGGGCTTATTAACTCCAACTTCTGTCGACCAGTTCCCTACATTCTTATACCTGATGCTTTTCTTGTTCTTTGTTACAGGTATGGGCAATGCCGCAACCTTCCGTCAATACCCCATTATTTTCGGACACAACCCTCGCCAGGCAGCAGGCGTTATTGGGTTTAGTGCAGCTATCGCAGCGTTTGGTCCATTTATTTTTGCAACACAGGTAAGTTCAGTTATGCAGAGTTCCGGCAACGCAAATAATTTCTTTTATGCAATTGCTGTATTCTTCGTTATTGCAACAACGGTTAATTGGTACTATTACCAACGTAAAGGATGTGAACGTCCTAGTTAATTTTTTAGAATCCGCATTTAGAAAAATCAGATAAATAAATATAATCCAAAAACAAACAAAATGAAAACACCTTCTATTTCAATCATTAAAATGGTAATGATAATGCCGTTAGTATTTTTCGTCATGTCAGCATTTGCTCAGAATGTTCCAAAAGATACGCCGAAAGAAGCACCCAAAGATGCATCAAAAGCCTCGTTTAAAGCAATTGGTTCCGTGGCGGTCAGTTATAATCCAAGCTCGGAATCTGCATTTCTTAATTTTGGCGGACCTGGGTTAAAGTTAGAATACGGTAAATTTGGAATCGCTTTTAACATGTTTCCTTCATTAAGATATTTTCATGGTGATATCAATGGTAAAACAGACGTTTACAGAACCAAGGCGGAAGTTACACCTATACTTGGTGCCGGGCTGCAACTGAGTTATAAAAAACTTGCTCTGGTTTTGCCAATGTATTATTTACCGACTAATAATGTATGGTTAATGAGTGCAGGTTTAGGCTATAAGTTTTAGTTATATTCTGATTGTTCACAAGTAAATGCTTGCGGCGTACTTAATTAAGGTAACCTTACACCGTATTGCTTTGTCTACCATCCCTGAATTACAGCATAAAATTTTACGCCTACTCAATTTAATTTATCATCGACAGATTATCAAAAAAATGGAAGAAAAGGAAAAAGACAAATCAAGAAGAAAATTCCTCTTGGACTTTAGCGCATTAGGGTTAGGCTCTTTGGTAGCTTCTTCATTATTGACCGAAAGTTGCAATAAAATAGGACCAGGACCTGGGAAAAAGATTACCCTCCTCAACAGCAAAAATGAGTTGGTTGAAGTTGATTCTCTTTATATTTCAACACTTAATAAAAATCTTTCGCCAACTCATAATAGTGAAGGAAGAAAAGGCTTACCGGGCAAAAAATTTGTTTTGGTGGTGGATTTGGCGAAATGTAAAAATGCCCGTAAGTGTATGGATAAATGCGCTTCGGTGCATCAGTTGCGTCCTGACCAGTTTCATTTGAATGTATTGGTCATGAAAGATAGCGAAGAAGCAGCACCCTACTTTTTCCCAAAACACTGTCAGCATTGTGATAATCCACCTTGCGTGAAAGTATGTCCGGTTGATGCCACATTCAAAAGAAGTGATGGCATTGTATTAATTGATAATGAACGTTGCATAGGCTGCCGTTTTTGCATTGCGGCATGTCCATACTCGGCAAGGTCATTTAATTGGTTCGAACCCAAAGATGCTGAAAAATATAAAGATGTCCCATATAACATAGAATTAAATGTGCCTCAAAAAAAAGGTACCGTAACAAAGTGTTCGTTTAGTGCCGATTGCTTGCGCGAAGGTAAGTTGCCTTATTGTGTTTCGGCTTGTCCGAATGAAGTTTATTACTTTGGGAATGTATATGAAGACACCGTAACCAATGGTACAACAGGCGAAACCGTTTCATTTAGTGACTTGATTGCGAAAAATGCCGGATATAGGCTTATGGAAGAGCTTGGGACAGCACCATCCATATATTATTTGCCTCCCAAAGACAGGGCAAAAATGCCCGAAAAAGATGATCTAAACATTTAACACTTCAAAATGGCTGATTTATATAGAAAAGAAGAACAGGTAAAAAAAGAGTTGTTGCGGGAACTTTACACTGATCTTACAAGACCATTGGCAGGTTACAGCCGATCCGGTAAAATCTGGATTGGTTTTTTGTTACTACTTATTGCTGTCGGAACTATTATGTATGTAAGGCAACTTAAAATCGGACTTGGGGTTACCGATATGCGCGACATTGCATCCTGGGGGCTTTATATTTCTGATTTTGTTTTTTTTGTCGCGGTAAGTCTTGTTGGATCGCTTATTTCAGCTATTCTAAAACTAAGTAATATTAATTGGGCTACACCATTAACACGTATTGCTGAAATTATAGCTGTTGCCGCTCTTTTTTCCGCTCTGGCTATTATTGTGGTTGACATGGGACGTCCCGACAGGCTTTTGAACATTTTTGTTTATGGCAGGCTTCAATCACCAATTGTTTGGGACATTATTGTGGTCAACTCTTACCTTGTTATCAGCTTGCTGTTGTTATACCTTCCCTTGATTCCTGATATCGCTTTACTTCGAAAAAACATGGGACACAAACCCAGATGGCAACAGAGAATGTATAAAATACTTTCAGTAGGATGGCAGGGAACTGAAGAGCAATTTAAAATCCTTAACCTTTCAATAACAAGTCTTATGATATTGATTGTCCCTGTTGCTTTATCAATTCATACAGTTACTTCCTGGCTCTTTGCATCAACATTAAGACCTGGGTGGGACAGCACTTTATTTGGTCCCTATTTTGTTGCCGGGGCATTTATGGTTGGAGCTGCCGCAGTTGTTATTGTTATGTATATTGTCCGGGGTCAATATAAATATCAGGAATATATTACCAATTATCATTTTGATATGATGGGCAAACTATTAGTGCTGACTTCACTAATTTACCTGTATTTCAACATTAATGAATATCTGGTTCCGGCATATAAAATGAAATCAGCCGAAGGAGAACATATACTTGGATTGTTTGTTGGTGATTATTCACTTATGTTTTGGTTTGTACAGTTATGCGGAATGCTAGTTCCTATTCTCCTAATGATTTTCAAACCATTTCGTAAACCAAAACCACTTATGATTATCGCAGTATTTATTGTCATTGGTGCTTTCTTTAAACGATACTTGATAGTTGTTCCAACTCAGCTTCACCCATTTCTGCCAATACAGAATTACCCTGCAAGTTATCATCATTATAGTCCGACATTTTCGGAATGCAGTATTACATTGGGGGGTATTGCTTTTGTTGCTTTGGTTATTACATTATTCATAAAGTTCTTTCCTATAATTCCAATTTGGGAAACAGCTCACGAAAAAGGTATTTCTAATGAAACCATTAATAATTAAAAACATGGCTAAATTCAAAATAGTAGTTTCATTTTTACTCCTGGCTTTTTCCTTTAGTGCTTTTTCACAAAGCGAGAAATGGCTGGTAACTGCCGATAACGCAAAAAAGAACAACCCCTTAACAATAAATCCTAAGAACATGGCTGTTGGCAAAAATGTTTTTATGCGGTCATGTAAGGCTTGTCATGGTATTAATGCGGACGGTAAAGGGCGCACACAAAGTCCTAATCTTATTGCTGACGAATTCCAGAAACAAACGGATGGAGCAATATTCTTTAAAGTCTTTACCGGGAAAAACAAAATGCCCTCTTTTAAAGCCAAATTAAAAGAGGAAGAAATTTGGTCGGTCGTTAATTATTTAAGGGTACTGGTAAATCCATCAGCTGTTCCGCCTGCTGTAGATATAAAGTTGGAGGTTTCGGCAGACGATGCGGCTAAATCTATTACTGCATTTGTCCTTACAGCTGATTCAGCAAAATTACCTCTTCAGGATGTTGACGTCCATTTTTTTATTAAGCGTTATTTTGGATTGATGCGCATAGCCGAACTAATTAATAACACTGGAAAAGATGGGAAAGTTACCGTGAACATTCCCGAAAAAATAATCGGAGATTCTCTTGGGAACATAACGGTAATTGCGAAAATCGAAAATAATTTTTTATACAATGACACGGAAGTATCGTTAACGAAATTATGGGCAACTCCCCTGACAACAGGAGATGAAACGTTTAACCAGCGTTCCTTATGGGGAGCTCGGGATAAAAGTCCGCTTTGGTTGCTTTTTATGGCAAACGGAATCATTTTAGGGGTATGGGCAGTAATTATTTTTGTTATTTATAATATTTTCAGGATAAAAAAAGCGGGCAAAATTTTTATAAAATAATTTTTATGTCATTCGGAGTCCTTCCATTTTTGGGAAGGATAAAGAATCTTCTTAATAGAGAAAGATCCTTCATCGCCGAAAACGGATCTTCAGGATGACATACCAACAGGGTTATTCCTTAATAAGTACAATTGAAAGAATTGAAATAAATTATACGACGATATTTTTTACACACAGTCTCCCCTCTCCTTTTTCAAGGAGAGGGGCAGGGGGGAGAGGTCTGACAGGCAAGGGAGAGGTCTGACAAGCAATCTAAAAGACGCTAAATAAAAAAAAGTTTATAAAATTCAAAATGAATCAAACAAAACAAACAGAATCAGATCAGATGCGTTCGGTGATTTCTGCAAAATTTATTGAACCGGGTTTTGCTTATTGGTTTTCTAACCATGAGCATGTCAGAACTCCGTTCCCAATGGAAATAAAGAAAGCGGCAAAGGAAAGAACCACTGAAACTTTCTTTGAATGGATCGATGGCTTAAAAGAAAAAGATCTGCATGAAATGAAGGAGAATGAATTTGTTGAAATGTTTGAAACTATCCTTTTTAATGAAGCTTTAAAACTGGTTGAAGATGAAGATCAACAACTTACTATTTCTTATCCTTTTTTACCGAGAATAGGAGACAAGGTAAATCATAAGCTAAATGGCGAAGGAAATGTGATTAAGCGAAAGGAAATTGTTTCCAAAGAAAACAAAAAACTATTTGAACTTACTGTTTTATTGAAAGAATCCGGAAAGACTTGGGAAACACAATTTGAATTGACAGCATAAAAATGACAGGTATCTGAAAAGGATTATTAAATATACAAAATAGCTACACTAAAGTATCGTCACCAATGAAAATAGGCATTTATAAAACTGGGCTAACATGCCTACTGATTTTAGGATTATTTTACCAGACTATCATAGCTCAGGATGGTGCCAAACTATTTGAGGATTGCGCAGATTGCCACACGATTGGCGGCGGAAAGCTGACTGGTCCCGATTTAAAAGGAGTTACAAAACGTAGGTCAAACGAATGGCTGGTAAGCTTTATACAGTCATCCGCAAAGGTAATAAATTCAGGCAATGCAGATGCAAAGGCTTTGTATAAGGAGTATGAAAATACGGAAATGCCTGACAATGTCCTTACAGATGCTCAGGTTAACCAAATACTTGCCTATATTGATGGAGGAAAAACCGAAACTGCTGCTGTTGACCCACAAAAAGCCGCCGCTAAACACAGGATCGACTCAGTGCTGAAAGCAAATTCTCCAAACGATATTATTGAAGGGAAAGATTTATTTTATGGCAATATGCGTTTTGAAAACGGCGGCGCTTCTTGTGCTTCCTGCCATAATGCTACATTTTATAAAATAGGCTATGGAGGATCATTAGCCAAAGACCTTACCAAAGCCCATTCCCGTCTGGGAGGATTTGCAGGAACAAAAGGAATCATCAAATCGGCACCATTTCCATCCATGAAGGAAACGTATAAAGACAATCCAATTACTGAAGACGAAGCTGCATATTTACAACTATTCCTAAAAAGCACCGATGCTCAAAACCCTGTTCAGCCTCAAGTAAAAAAGTTTTGGTTTTTGCAATATGCTTTGGTGCTTTCGTTATTCATTGCATTGATAATAACATTAATATGGTTTAAACGAAAAAAATTAAGTGTGAATCACGCTATTTTAAAAAGACAAGAAAGATATTCCATTAAACAAAACTATTCAATACAAAATGAGTTGGATTAAAGATTTAATATCGCCGCAGACCCGCAAATGGGAAGATTTTTATCGCAGTCGCTGGCAGTACGATAAAGTTGTTCGTAGCTCTCACGGCGTAAATTGTACCGGTGGATGCAGCTGGAATATTCATGTGAAAGATGGTATTGTAGTTTGGGAAACCCAGGCTATCGATTATCCCATTTTTGATAAAGAATTGCCTCCCTATGAGCCGCGCGGCTGTCAGCGTGGTATTTCGGCTTCGTGGTATTTATACAGCCCTATTAGAGTTAAATATCCGTTGATGCGAGGCGCTTTGCTTGATTTGTTTCAGGCAGAGAAGAACAAAATTGGCGATCCTGTTGCTGCATGGAAAAACATTCAGGAAAATCCCGAAAAACGCAGAAAATATCAGCAAGCCAGAGGAAAAGGAGGATTGCGAAGGGTAACATGGGCTGATGCTTTGGAACTAATCTCAGCTGCAAATATTTATACGGTTCAAAAATATGGTCCGGATCGCTTAGCCGGATTTTCACCGATACCCGCTATGTCAATGATAAGTTATGCAAGCGGTTCGCGGTTTTTGCAGTTGATGGGAGGCTTAAACCTGAGCTTTTACGACTGGTATTGTGATTTACCACCTTCTTTCCCCGAAATGTGGGGAGAACAAACCGATGTTGCCGAAAGTGCTGACTGGTTTAACTCAAAATTTGTTGCTGTAATGGGCTCCAACCTTGCAATGACAAGGACTCCCGATGTGCATTTTTTTGCAGAATCACGTCATAATGGGACAAAAACAACAGTTTTTTCTCCCGATTTTAACATGGTGGCTAAATATGCCGATACCTGGATTCCGGTACATGCCGGACAAGACGGGGCTTTCTGGCTCGCGGTAACGCATATCATCCTTAAAGAAGCGCATCACGAAAAACAAATCCCTTATTTTCTCGATTACGTTTCGAAATTCACCGACAGCCCTTTTTTGGTAGAACTTGAAAAGAAAGGCGACGGATATACTCCCGGCAAACTTTTACGTGCTGGCAGGATTGAAAAATTTAAAACCGCTGAGAATGGCGAATGGAAGTTTTTAAACATCGACAAAGAAACAGGCCGCCTGGTTTGTCCTCGCGGAAGTGTTGGACACCGTTGGGACAGTAAAGATGGTAACTGGAGTACGCTTACCATTGATGGAGAAGACAACACGGATTATTACCCGCTTCTTACATTACTGGATAAAAAGGATGATGTATTTCAGGTTGAGTTTACCGAATATGGTATGGACAAAAAACGATGGAGAGGTGTTCCTGTTAAATTTATCGACACCGTTGATGGCAAAGTACCTGTTACCACAGCCTACGATTTAATTATGGCTCAATATGGCGTAGGGCGCGGTTTAGCCGGTGATTATCCTGAAAGTTACAGCGACAAAACCGCTGCATATACTCCTGCCTGGCAGGAAATGTTTACTGGCATCGGAAGCGATACTTTATTGCAGTTCGCCGCTGAGTGGATCCGCACCGCCGAAGCTACTAAAGGAAAATGTATGATCATTATTGGTGCCGGTATCAACCACTGGTATCATTGCAATTTAATATACCGCGCAGGACAAATGGCGCTTGCATTGACAGGTTGTATCGGGAAAAATGGCGGAGGAATCAACCATTATGTAGGTCAGGAAAAACTTGCACCGGTAGATTCATGGGCTACCATCATGTCGGGCAAGGATTGGCAGGGGCCGGCCCGATTGCAGCAAGCTCCTATCTGGCACTATATGAATTCCGACCAGTGGCGTTATGATGGTAACCACAGCGATTACAACACTGTTCCAAAAAATGAACTTTCTGAAAAACATACTGCCGACATGATTGTGAAGTCGGTAAGAAATGGCTGGATGCCTTTTTACCCTCAGTATGATAAGAGCAATCTGGATATCGCCAAAGAAGCTATTGCCAGCGGTGCTAAGGACGACAAAGAAATAGTTAACTATGTAGTTGATCAACTGAAATCTAAAAAACTTACCCACTCCGTTGCTGACCCTGATGCAGAAATCAATTTCCCGCGTGTATGGTATATCTGGCGCGGAAACGCTTTGATGTCGAGCGCTAAAGGACATGAATTTTTTCTGAAACATTATCTGGGCACGCATCATAACTCCATTGCGGAGGATGTTGCAAAAAATCTGGTAAAGGACGTGAAGTGGCATGATGATGCACCCCAGGGGAAATTCGATTTAATTGTGGATATTAATTTCCGTATGGATACATCGGCTTTGTATTCCGATATTGTTTTGCCTACCGCTTCGTGGTACGAAAAAAACGATTTGAATACCACCGACATGCATTCGTTTATTCATCCCCTTTCCGAAGCGGTTAAACCTTCATGGGAAGCAAAATCAGACTGGGATATTTTCAAAAGTATTGCTGAATCTACTTCTGAATTCGCGAAGGTTCATATTCCTTTTCCTGTAAAAGATATTGTGAATGTGCCTATTTCACACGATTCCCCTGGTGAGATAAGCCAACCATCCATTAAAGACTGGAGCTTGGGAGAATGTGATCTTATTCCCGGAAAAACCATGCACAACATAGTGGTTCAGGAACGCGATTACACTCAAATCTACAATAAATTTATTTCCCTTGGTCCCAATGCCAGGAATGGAATGGGAGCACATGGTAGCAGTTATAATTGCGCCGATTATTATGATATGCTGTTGGATGATAGGGGGCATTTACAGCAGGTGAACGGGAAACCTTATCCTTCTTTGAAAGATGACGAAGAGGTGATAAATGCTATTCTTCACTTGTCATCAGTTACCAATGGAGTGCTTGCAAACAGGGCATATGAGAATGCCGAAAAACGGACAGGATTAAAACTTACTGATTTATCCGAAGGAAATAAAAGTGTTAAACTGAATTTCGATGATTTAAAATCACAGCCCCGCAGGTATATCAATTCTCCAATCTGGTCAGGGACTATGGGAGAAGGAAAAGCCTATGCGGGATTTACCTATAATATTGAAAAGTCTGTTCCCTGGCGCACACTGACCGGGCGCCAGCACTTTTATCTCGACCAGGAACTATACATCAAATTTGGTGAACACCTGCCTACTTATAAACCTTCGCCTAAACCAAGCGGCTTGGGCGATTTAATAAATTCTGAAGCTTCCGGAAAATCAATAGTTCTGAATGTCCTAACGCCACATGGTAAATGGGGTATCCATACTACTTATACTGATAATATTCGTATGCTAACACTTTCAAGGGGCATATATCCATGTTGGTTAAGCGAAGAAGATGCTGCCGAATTAGGTATTAATGATAACGACTGGGTAGAAGTATTTAATGATTATGGTGTGTATAGCACCAGAGCAGTTGTTAGTGCAAGAATCCCTAGGGGGATATGCCTTATTTACCATGCTACAGAACGTACTTATACAGTACCTAAATCAGAGGTGCGAGGCGGAAAACGATCGGGGGGGCACAATAGCTTAACTAAGTTAAGATTTAAACCTAATCTATTGGCTGGTGGATATGGACAGTTCTCTTACCACTTTAACTATTGGGGACCTGTTGGTGTAAACCGCGATACGTTTGTGATTGTGCAGAAAATGAAAAAATTGGAATTTTAGAGTTTTTGAAATTTTATTAATTTTTTAATAATGCACTCTGACAGGGTAGGTGCCGTGAAGGGTTAACAAAATTAAAGATAAATTAAAACCATATCTTAGAAAACAAGAAACTATGGATATTAGATCACAAATAGCAATGGTGTTTCATCTCGATAAATGTATCGGATGCCATACCTGTTCAATAGCATGTAAAAACATCTGGACGGACAGGAAAGGCGCTGAATACATGTGGTGGAACAATGTGGAGACAAAGCCAGGCACCGGTTACCCAACAAAATGGGAAGAGCAAAAAGTATATAAAGGCGGATGGGTGTTAAACGGTGATAAGCTGGAGCTGCGTGTAGCAGGGAAAGCGACAGGGTTAACAAAACTTTACCATAACCCTGATATGCCGGTAATGGATGATTATTATGAGCCCTGGACGTATGACTATGATCATTTGTTTGAAGCCCCCGCAGGTACTGACCAGCCGACTGCCATACCCATTTCATTGGTTACTGGTAAGCCAATGGATATTAAGGGCGGACCTAACTGGGACGATGATTTAGGCGGAACGCCTGATTATGCACGGCAGGATATTAACCTGAAAAACCTTAGTGCTGAAGATCAGGAGTCAATGTTCGAACTGGAACGAATGACAATGCATTATTTACCCCGCATGTGTAATCATTGCCTGAATCCATCTTGCGTGGCAGCTTGTCCAAGTGGTGCAGTTTATAAACGAGGGGAAGATGGCGTAGTCCTTATCAATCAGGAGAAATGCCGTGGATGGAGATTATGTGTTACCGCTTGTCCATATAAAAAAACCTATTATAACTGGGCTAGTGGCAAATCGGAAAAATGTGTATTGTGTTACCCACGTCTTGAATCGGGGCAAGCGCCGGCATGTATGCACTCCTGTGTGGGGCGCATCCGTTATTTAGGCGTTTTGCTTTACGACGCTGATAAAATAAAGGAATTTGCTTCTGTCCCGGAGGACCAGCTTATTGACCGGCAAATGGATATCTATCTGAATCCTTTCGACGAAAAAGTAATCAGAGAGTCCAGAAAAAACGGTATTGCCGATTCGACTATCGAAGCTGCCCAAAAATCGCCGGTTTATAAATTCGTGAAAGAATGGAAAATTGCGCTTCCGCTGCATGCGGAGTTCCGTACCATGCCAAGCTTGTTTTATGTGCCGCCTATGTTGCCTGTTATGGGCAAAATGACCAACAATGTGTACGAGTCAACTACTGAAAATTTGTGGGGGAAAATTGAGGATTCAAGGTTGCCGATGCAATATCTTGCTAATCTTTTCTCTGCCGGTAACCAGGACAAAATAAGAAATGTGTTAAAAAGACTCATGACGGTGCGCTACCACAGACGCAAAGTAACAGTAAATGATATTGATGATTCATTAATGAAAACAGCATTTGAAACTACAGGTTTGAGTCCGGATGTTTCCGATGCAATTTACAGGCTTACTTCCTTGGCTAAATACGATGAAAGATTTGTGATTCCACCAGCTCACCGCGAAGAAGCTATTGAAATGATTGAAAGTACTGATGACAGAAAAGGCAACTCCGGTTTCGGCGGTAAAAAAGATACAAACAGGGTATTTTAAAATGAAACTTCATGATTTAGCAAAAATAAAAGAGGGATAAAAATGATGTTAGACCCCGAAGGGGTCGGATGCTTATAGCACAATGACAATCTATAAACATTTGACTCCTTCGGAGTCAAATAAAACAATAAATAAATATTTTCAAATGAAAATATACACTCACATAGCGCAATTATTAAATTATCCTAATGGAAATTATGATAAAATTGTTGCACAAATACGTTCAGAGCTTAATGAATATGGAGATGAAGCAGTTGTTGGATTTTCTCCAGTTGCCATCCATTTTACACTAAAGCCAATTGCTGAATTACAGGAATATTATATCCGTACGTTTGATGTAAATGCATTCTGTTATCTGGATATTGGTTATGTGCTGTTTGGAGAAGAATCCAAACGCGGACAGTTTCTGTTACACATGAAAAGTGAACAGCTCAAGGCAAATAACGATTGCGGAACAGAGTTCCCCGACCATCTGCCAAATATGCTGACCTTACTTCCAAAAATTAAGGATGAAATTTTTAGGGAAGACCTGATAGTTACCATGCTACTTCCGGCATTAAAGCACATGCTTGAAAATTTCCGTACCGAAGAAAACAGTTACAGGAATTTACTGAAAATACTGATAACAGTTCTTGAAACAAACTATAAAGACTCTGAATTTGTGCCATACAAAATAAATCAAAAAGAGATAGAATGTGCCGGGGCGTACTCTTGTGGGATGGATTTTACAAAACAAAGCAATAAAAAATATTAATACATAAAATATGCTGGATTCATTTTTATTAGTCGGACTGCCTTATGCAGCAATTTTTATTTTCATACTCGGAAGTTTTTTACGAATAAAATATTATGGATATTCTGTAACCACTCATTCATCACAATTTTTGGAATCCAATAAATTATTTTGGGGAAGTCGGTTTTTTCATTGGGGTATTGTGGTGTTGCTTTTTGGTCATATTTTGGGCTTTTTGATACCTAAAAGTGTTGTTTTTTTAACTACTGTGCCATTGTGGTTAATGGTTATTGAAGTTACTGCCTTCGCCTTTGGGATATTGGCTTTTACAGGTATCTGTTTGCTGATAATACGCAGGATACAGGTAAAAAGGCTTCATTCAGTCACTTCTTCAATGGATTTAGTTGTTTATGTTGTGATTTTTTTACAGGTACTAACCGGTTTGTTTGTCGCATATTTTTATCGCTGGGGTACGGGGTGGTATGCGTCTTCATTAGTTCCATATCTGCGATCGTTAGTTGTATTGATGCCCGACATATCAGTAATTTCAACCATGCCATTCGTAATCAAACTTCATGCTATTTCCGCTTTTGTATTTATCGGGTTAATCCCCTTTACAAGGCTAATGCACTTTCTTGTTTATCCGTTGCATTACTTATGGCGTAACTACCAGCAAGTAATATGGAATAGAGATCAAAAAGCGATGCGTGTATCAAAAAATACCCGCGAAGGTGTTAAACCAAAAAACAATTAACCTCTTTACGAAGTTTTTGAATTATTTTGATAAAAATAAATTTTAATGCTTGAAATACAGATGGGTAAAGGGTTACACAAAAAATAATCTGATCTTTATATCCTAAGTCCTATCACAAGCACATCGTCAATCTGTTCTTTATTGCCTTTCCATTCAGAAAATACTTTTTCTAATTTTTGTTTTTGATCTTCCATGCATAATGTATGAATTTCAACTAATAATTCTCTGAAGGGCTGGTAGTAAAATTTTTCATCATCCGGTCCGCCTTTCTGATCAACAAAGCCATCCGAAAAGATATAACAACAATCTCCTTTTTCTACTTTTATGGTATGGTTTGTAAAACGAAATGATTTTTCCAACGAAAAGCCAATAGATGATTTATCCGCTTTTGTTTCCTGCAGAATTCCGTTTCTGATTAAATATAAAGAATTATGTGCACCTGCATACTCTAAAAACAACGGATTCTGATTTTCTTTTTCTGAATCAGGATGTTCTGTATTCCGCATTAAACTTATTAAAGCAATGTCCATTCCATCATTTATTTTCCCCAGCTGATCAGTTTGCCGCAATGATTCCACCACTAAATTACTTAGCTCATTTAAAATCATTGCAGGTTGATGAATATGATGTTTTTTAACCACCTGTTCCAATAAATTATATCCCATCATGCTCATAAAGGCACCAGGTACGCCATGTCCGGTACAATCAACGGCGGCAATTAATAGTTTAGCTTTCAACTCTTCACTTACATGGAACCAATAAAAATCGCCACTGACAATATCTTTAGGTTTAAACAGTACAAAGGATTCCGGCAGGTGTTTTTTTATTTCCACTAACGGGGGAAGGATTGAGTCTTGTATTCGCTTGGCATAGTTGATGCTATCCGTAATTTTTTCGTTCTTTTCATCCAGCAGTTTGTTGGCTTTTTGTTTTTGCCGATACCCTCTGAAAATAAAAAACGCGAGTACAAGCACCAATGTAAAACCCATTATAAAGGCATTACGTAAGATGATTTGTTTTTCTTTTTCAGCATGTTGTTTTGTTATTTCAGCATCTTTCTTAATCAATTCCTTGTCTTTTTTTTCTGATTCATATTTTGTATTCATCTCTGTTAGCTGCTTGTTGGACTCTTCGCTGAGAATAGTGTCTTTCATTTCGGCATACAGTTTTTGATATTCAAACGCTTTTTTATAGTTCCCCTCCTTGTTATACATATCGGATAGTGCATCATATACATCTTCCAGTCCGGCTTTATTTCCTATTTCCCTGTCGATGCTCATGGCTTTGCTTAAATATTGAAATGCTTCTTTAAATTTGCCTAACTGGGTATAACAAATTCCGATATCACTAGTCGAAATACTCATTCCATGCGGGTTATTTATTTCTTTATTGATTTTTAATGCCTGAAAATAAATATCCAAAGCCATGCTATAATCGTTTTGATTAACATAGATACTTCCAATGTTATTCAACGACAAACTCATTCCTTGCTTATCGCCTATTTTTTCCTTTATTTTCAACCCTTTCAGTTGATTATCCAATGCTTTTTTAAAATCGTTCTGATAAAAATAAACAAGACCAATATTTCCGTAGGACATTGCTATGCCTTGTTTATCGCCTAACTCTTCACGAATTTTCAGGGATTTCTTGTAAATGGCAAGTGCTTTGTCGAAATAATTCTGCTTCAAATAAATGACCCCTATATTGTTTAAAGAATTTCCAGTTCCGTTTTTATCTCCTATCTCTTCCTTTATTTTTAAGGATTTGAAATAATTTTCCAGTGTTTTTTCGTAATCACCTTCATTCAGATAAACGAGACCAATATTATTATATGAGCCTGCAATCCCTTGTTTATCTCCTATTTCCTGTCGAATTTTTAATGCTTTCAAATGATTCTCTAAAGCGCTTTCATAAATCCCCTGATGCCAGTAGGCAACTCCGGTATTGCTTAAGGCATTTCCTAGTCCTATTTTAAAATCAATTTTTTCAGCAATAACTTGTGCCTGTTGTGCGGAAGAAATTGCCTGTTCATAAAGCCCTGTATTTGAATACTGTCGGCTTAGTAAGTTTAAGGTGTTTACTTTATTGGTATCATCTTTGGAAGTTTTTAATACTAACAGAAGTGAATCAGTAATGTTATTATGTTGAGAATTTCTTTCGGGATTGCCAATAGTACTGGCTGGGATTAATAACAAGGGGATTTCGATGATTGTCGAAAAAAACGAAAACAAAAAAAGAGTTAAAAAATTTTTCATTGAAAAAATGTATTGCCTGACGTACATTCTTATTGTCCTATCAGGTAACGATCCTTCGTGATGCCAATATTACAATATTTTCAGGCAACCCGAAACTACTCAAAGAAGTATTTCTTTCATCTAATCTGGTACCCAATTTTAATTCCAAACACACCATTTGGAGCAAATCTATTGCTTTCTTTATAGTCGTAGTTATCAAACCAATTGTCCTTTGGAGGCACCCATTCGCCCATGGTCGGGTAGGATGTAAACCGTGTAATAACATATCTGATGCCGAGTCCTAAAAAAATGTCAACTAATAGTTTCGGTTTTTTGAAGATATATTGAACGCCAATTTTAAAATTGCCGCTAAATGCGTATTTCTTTATACCGACATTATCAAGGTAACTGTCATAAGCAGTTCGATCGCCTGTGATGCTATCCGTAACCCAATTTTGTGAAAACCGTTGTGGTGAATTATACCTGACAAAAATAAAGTGTAATTCAGGAGCTACGTAAAAGTTCTCCCCTTTATTTAAATAATTTCTTTGCTCAATTCTTATCCTGTGTCCTTTGTTATCGGTCTGTCCGGATTGCAAAGGGAGGATAATTCCGTATTCGATTTGAATTGATTTCTTAGGATTATAAGAAAATTCACCGGCAAACTGTAAAGCGGAATACCCAATCATGGATGTGGGTGACCACTTGATTAAAATTTTATTTTGCCTGTTACGGGTGGAATCACTTTGTCCGAAACAAAATGATGTGATACATAATAATAACGTTATGCCGATAATTATTCTCATCGCTTTTTTGCATAAAGATATTACAGCCCTCCAACAATTACAAATAATGTCTGGAGATTATAATTATTTTGAAAATAAATCAAAGCACATTTCAGGAAATTTTTCCATGCATCTTACCACTTAGATTCAGGGTAAATAAATCATTCCGATCTTTACTCTATAAAATCTTATCTTTAAAAAAACTAATTATGAATTGCCTGATTGTTGATGATAATTCCCGCTTTATTGTTCCAGTTCGTTAGTCCAAAACTATGCTCTTTCAGTGCAAGAA
The DNA here is from genome assembly GCA_036170475.1 of Bacteroidia bacterium. Lineage (GTDB taxonomy): Bacteria > Bacteroidota > Bacteroidia > 2-12-FULL-35-15 > 2-12-FULL-35-15 > 2-12-FULL-35-15. The sequence continues at coordinate 49,010 of JAVHPE010000280.1, forward strand.
TTCAGTTTCTACAAAATTTTACTTGTTACCGTCATTGTAAGAACGCTTTTTGCGATCCCATCGTCAGGCTCAGGATAAGCTCCGCAATCTCATTTACTAATGTGGGATTGCTTCATCACACATCAAAAGCGTGATTCGCAATGACGTTTTAAATTAGCGCCTGTTAAAAATAATTTCATTATTTTCTTTTATGAACCACTGCAATTCAGTGCAGCGGTTTAGTTTTGTTGCGTTCGGAGAAGGTTGAATTTCTCCAGCCAACATTTATAAATAATCCTTAGCAATGAAAAAGCCTGAATATATTTATCCTTCGGTTTGGCGACCTCTAAACGGGGGAAATAAAAATTAATCAAACGACATCACACCAGCACATTCCCTGTCATTTCTTTAGGAATAGCGATCCCCATCATTGTTAATATTGTGGGGGCGAGATCGGCTAACTTTCCGTCGTTTATTTTTTTATAATCGGTATCAATTAAAATGCAGGGCACGGGGTTAAGGCTATGCGCTGTGTTTGGCGATCCGTCATCGTTAATTGCATTATCAGCGTTACCGTGATCGGCAATGATAATGAATGAATATCCTTTTTGCAGTCCGGCTTCCAGCACTCTTTTCAAACAAACATCCACCGTTTCAACCGCTTTTTTTATGGCACTATAAACACCGGTATGTCCTACCATATCTGCGTTTGCAAAATTAAGGCAGATGAAATCGATGTTCCCTTTTTGTAATTCAGGAATAATTGCATCAGTCACTTCAATGGCACTCATTTCGGGCTTTAAATCATAGGTAGCCACTTTAGAAGACGGTATCATAATTCGTTTTTCGCCGATAAATTCTTTTTCACGTCCGCCCGAAAAGAAAAATGTTACATGGGCATATTTTTCAGTTTCAGCAATACGTAGCTGTGTTTTACCAGCTTTTTCAAGCACCTCCCCGATTGTATTTGTTAAATTATCTTTATCAAAAACAAGATGTATATTTTCAAAGGTGTTATCATAATTAGTCATGGTAACATAATACAATGGCATTGTGTTCATGCCGGATTCAGGCATATTTTTTTGGGTAAGCACCTGAGTAATTTCACGGCAACGGTCGGTACGAAAATTAAAACAAATGACTACATCTCCTTCTTTAATGATCCCAATAGGCTTACCCGAAGAATCGGTATTAACAATAGGTTTGATGAATTCATCCGTAACACCTGCCGCATAGGAGGCTTTAACTTCTTTTAAGATGTCAGTTGTTTTTTTCCCTTCGCCTTTTACTAACATATCGTAGGCAAATTTAATCCGCTCCCAGCGTTTATCCCTATCCATAGCATAATAACGCCCAACCACGCTTGCAATTTTTACCCCGCCGGTTTTATGAAGGTGTTCTTCTAAATTTTTCAGATACCCTAATCCGCTTTTCGGGTCTGTATCTCTGCCATCGGTAAAGGCATGAATAAACACCTTTTGAAGTCCCTTGTCCGCTGCCATATCACACAAATAGTGTAAATGTGCCTGAGATGAATGTACGCCACCCTCGGATACTAATCCCATAAAATGCACCGCTTTGTTCTTTTGTCTGGCATACTCAAATGCTTTAACAAGCGTGGGATTGGTGTCAATTGTTTTTTCACGAATGGCTTTATTGATCAACTCCAGGTCCTGATAAACAATTCTTCCAGCTCCGATATTAAGATGCCCCACTTCGCTGTTTCCCATTTGTCCGTGCGGTAAACCAACACTCTCCCCTGATGTTTGCAATGTGGAATGCGGATATTTTTTATTTAAGCTATCAATAAAGGGTGTGTTTGAATTTGCAATGGCATCTGATTTTGAGCCGTCACCAAGTCCCCATCCATCTAAAATTATTAATGCTACTTTTTTCATACTGCTTCGAATTACGAATTTTTACGAATATACGAATCAAAAAATTATCCCCCAGCAATGCGCAATCCATTGCGCACCCCTTCTCTCCCACACAGGCTTCCCTCAAGGGGGACTTTTGCCTACTGTATAATTGCTAAATTGTTTAATTGTTACCTTACCCAAACTCTACCTCAAAAATACTTCCTTTCGGGATATTATTTTTTACTGAAACTGTTCCATCGTGCTGCTTTACCAGATAATTCACAATATATAAACCAAGTCCGGTTCCTTTTGTTTTGCGGGTTTCCTCATTACCTACACGATAAAATTTTTGAAAAACAGTTAATTTTTCTTCATCCGAAATTCCGGATCCTTGATCAGTAACACTCAAAATTATAGTTTGATTTTGTTTTTTTAAACTTATCGTGATAGTGGAATCTACGGGAGAATATTTTGTAGCATTTTCAAACAGGTTTAGGATGATTGAAGAAAAAGAAATTCTGTCGATATTCAAATAAATATCAGGCTCAATAGTCAACACTATATTTTGTTTATAATTAAATGATGTTATTGTTTGGTTCATTCTGTCAGTAATATATTCCGATAAATTTTCGTTTTCTTTATGGAGCCAATAAATATTATTTTCAATTTTAGCGGCAAGTAAAATGTTTTCTACCAATGTATTTAACCGATCGGTATCAGCAATAGCGTTTGCTAATATCTCTTTTTGTTTTTCCCTGCTGAGTTCATGTTTTTGAAGTGTCTGTAGCTGAAGTTTGGTAGAGGCTATCGGTGATTTTAATTCATGAGTAACGGATAACAAAAAATTTTGCTGTTGTTTTGAAAGTTCTTCCTCTCGCTTAAATGTTTTCCGGATTTGAAAAATGCCGGCAAATAAAATTCCAATGAAAACAATTCCTTCACCGGAAATCATTATCCAGCGTTTGTGTAATTTTTCATGCAGTTTGTTGCCATTTACCACCACTTCATCAAGCGCTTCTCCATTCAATACATTAAGTTCTGTCTTCAGAGAATAAATTTCATTATTAAGCTTAACCATCGAATAGCTCCACCAGCCAAACTGTATTAGCACGTATGATACCAATAAATAGAACCAGAATAGGGGGCGCACTTTTTTATGGGAGGAAATCATTTTACAAAAGTAAGAATAGATATGAGATGTGAGTATTGAGATGTGAGTATTGAGCATTGAGATTCATTCTTAGTTTTGAAGAATATTTTTTATCTCATATCTCAATACTCACATCTCAATACTAATTTTACTCAATGCCTGTTTCAAATCTTCAATCAATAAATCCGCATCTTCAAGGCCGATATATAAACGAACCAAATTCCATGGCAATGGATTTTCAAAACTACTGCTTGAACCTAAAGCGCATATAGGAAATACTAAGGATTCATGTCCACCCCAAGATGTTGCAATCAGGAAACGTTTTAAACTATTACAAAATGTTTCTACCTGCTCTGTTTTTTCTACATTCAACACAATAGAAAATAAACCTCCGCCTTGTTTCATTTGTTTTTTTGCCAAATTAATTTGAGGGTTTGAGGACGAGAACGGATAATTTATTTGTTTGATTTTCGGATGCCTTTCCAGGAAGCTGACAATCTTTTTTGCGCTTTCAGCACTTCTGTTAACTCTAAGATCAAGTGTTCTTAAACCCCGCAAAATAAGTGCTGCCTCCTGTGCTGAAATAATGCTTCCGATAGTCATATATTCCTCTTTCATCATTTTCATTATCCGTTCTTTTGTTCCGCAAACCACACCGGCAACCACATCACTGTGACCGTTTAAATATTTGGTGGCAGAATGCACCACCATATCAATTCCGAAGTTGATAGGATTTTGATTAATAGGTGTGTTGTAACTATTATCAATGATGGTGGTAATGTTTTTTGATTTTGCCAGTTTTGAAACACCCTCTATATCCTGCATCTCAAATGTTAATGAATTAGGACTTTCAAGATAAATCAATGTGGTGTTTGCCTGTATCGCTTTTTCAAAATTAGCAAGTTCTGTTCCGTTTACAAATGTGCTGGTAACACCATATTTCGACAGGTATTTTGTTAGTAAATTATTCGTCCAGCTATAGGGTTTTTCAACACAAACAACATGGTCGCCTGCTTTTACAACACTCATTACAGCTGCTGCCACAGCGGCGCTCCCGCTTGAAAACACAAGCGCATCTTCAGCACCTTCCAACGCTGCCAATTTTTTTCTGAGTATGGAAACTGTAGGATTAAAGCCCCGGGTATAAAATGGAGTCTCTAATTCTTTTTTTAATTTTTCCCGCATTTCCGCGACGGATTTAAAACAAAAATTGCTTGTTTGAAATACCGGTGGAGAAACTGCGCCATAATATTCATTACGTTCTTCGCCAAGGTGATTTAAGATATGAGAGATGTCCATAAAATTTTTATTGTTTTTAAAACTAATAATTAAAATTACGACTATTTTTATTTCAAAATTAATTCCTTCCGTTTTTACGCCATTTCCTTTTAAACACCTATTTTTGAAACCAACCCTGTAGAAAGGGCACTTGCAAGAATGAAAAACAATCAGAAAACAACTCAAAAAAACAACTCAAAAAAAACTCCGCAAGGAGCGACACAACAATTTATTTCAAAAAAAGAGACACAGGAATTATTAATCGGACAGGCGAAACAAAAAAAGAATATCCGGGTACTGAGCTTTATTCTTTTCGCTTTTGCCTTTGTGCTTTATGGCAAGACTTTATTTTTCAATCAATATGTATTGGATGACGACTTTGTTACCCGGCTAAATAAGTTTGTGGTAATGGGAATCAAAGGAATACCGGATATAATAACTAAGGGATCTCTCTTCGGGTTTAATGGGGTAAACGAATCCCATTATCGCCCTCTCACACTCATCAACTTTTGCATCGAGACACAATTCTTTGGACTCAACCCGAAAGTTAACCACTTTTTCAATGTGTTTTTTTACGGGCTTAGTGGTGTGTTTTTATTCCTTTTCCTTCGGAAAATTTTTAAAACATACACCCTTGCTATCCTCTTCATTATTACCGCTATTTTTATGGCACACCCTATTCATACCGAAGTGGTAGCAAACATTAAGAGCAGGGATGAAATTCTTAGCTTCCTGCTTGCAACCTGCTCCCTTCTGTCCCTTTTCAATTATGTTGAAAACAATAAATTAAAAACCTATTTACTAAGTATATGCCTGTTTTTTCTCTCTCTCCTATCGAAAGAAAGTGCACTTACCTTTGTGGCAGTCATCCCTCTTCTACTTTATTTTTTTTCTGAATTCAAAATAAAAAAAATCATTCTGCTGACGATGCCTTATGTGGGAGTTGTGCTACTTTACATACTAATACGATGGGTGGTGCTCGATAGCATTACGTTTAACGATAAACAGGAATTGATTAATAATTCGCTGATGGCAGCAAAAACAACATCTGAAGCCCTTGCCACCAATACAATGGTAATGGGTAAATATTTAGGATTATTATTTTCCCCACATCCTTTATCGTGGGATTACTCCTATAATCAAGTACCTATATCTACCTGGACAAACATGAAAGTGATAATATCCTTAGCTGTTTATCTGTTTTTAGGATGTTTTACGATAATCAAATTCGGTAAGAAAAATATTTTCGCTTTCTGCATTCTTTATTTCGTTGTCACGATTTCGCTTGTATCGAATATCTTTTTAAAGATTGGAGCCTCTTTCGGAGAACGGTTTTTATACGCACCTTCCCTGGCTTTTTGTATTGCTTTGATTATGCTTGCTACGTGGTTTTTGAAAATTGATGTGACAGGAAAATCAAAAAAAAATTATACAACCCTGATAGTCGGTTCCCTCGTTTTATTGTCTATTTATATGTGGCAGACTATTGACAGGAGCGAAGTCTGGAAAAACAATATGTCTCTTTTCCTTGCCGGGGTAAAAGATTCCCCAAACAGTGCCAGAGCACACCGTTCTTTAGCTTATGAGTACACAGCCCTCGCACAGGCATCTTCCAACAACCCTCAGGCACAGGCAGAGCTATACAAAAAAGCAATTGAAGAATTTAAAATTGGCTTGTATATTTATCCCGAACATGCGGAGGCATGGTATAGTCTTGGCTATGCCCTTTACCTCTCAGGAAATTATGACGACGCAATGCTTGCCTATAAAAAAACGGTTACCATCTATCCAAAGTATCCGCAAGCATATAATAACATGGGAATAATTCAACTGGACAGGAAACAATATAATGCGGCATTGATTAGCTTCAAAAAAGCGGTTGAAATCGCTAATAACCATATTGACGCACTCGGTAACATTGGATACACGTACCACAACATGGGTATTGTTGACAGTGCTATTTTTTATTACAACAAAGCATTGATATTAAATCCGCAACTCAGCGATATCAGAAAAAATATGGAGTCGCTCATCAACTTAAAAAATCAACAACAAAAGTAATTGCCTGTTATACCCTTCGCAATACAAGCAATATATGGAAATCGGTTTTTTTGTATCTTCGCAGCTATTAAATTATTTACACAACGTCATACTGAATCTATTTAGTAAGGGCGACTAAGAATTAAATCACAATGGAATATAATTTCAGAGAAGTAGAAAAAAAGTGGCAGGCCTACTGGGCACAAAACAAAACGTTTAAGACAGAAAATAAATCTTCCAAACCGAAATATTATGTCCTTGATATGTTTCCATATCCAAGTGGTGCAGGTTTGCATGTAGGACATCCATTAGGATATATAGCTTCCGATATTTTTGCACGTTATAAACGCCTGAAAGGGTTTAATGTATTGCACCCGATGGGCTATGATTCATTTGGTTTGCCTGCCGAACAATATGCTATCCAAACCGGACAACATCCTGAAATTACAACCAAAACAAATATTGCGCGTTACCGCGAACAACTTGATAAAATTGGCTTTTCATTCGACTGGGACAGGGAAGTAAGAACATCTGACCCGCATTATTATAAATGGACGCAGTGGATTTTTATTCAGCTTTTTAATTCATGGTATAATCCCGAAACAAATAAAGCGGAACCGATTACTGCACTGATAAATAAATTCCGGAGTGGCACCCTTGCCATTGATGGCGGATGGGGACAGGTTTGGGATACGCTTTCAGAAAAACAGCAATCTGATATTTTATTAAATTACCGCCTTGCATTTTTAAGTGATACCATGGTAAACTGGTGCCCGCAATTAGGTACTGTGCTTGCCAACGAAGAAGTAAAAGAAGGCGTTTCTGAACGTGGTGGCTATCCTGTTGAACGAAAGTTGATGAAACAATGGAGCCTGCGCATTACGGCTTATGCCGACCGTTTACTGAATGATTTGGATGCCCTCGACTGGACAGAATCCATCAAAGAAGCACAGCGCAATTGGATTGGAAAATCAGAAGGAACTAGTTTAAAGTTTAAAGTTCAAAGTTCAGAGTTTGAAATTGAAGTTTTTACCACCAGACCTGATACTATTTTCGGAGTTTCTTTTGTAACCCTTGCTCCAGAGCACGAACTTGTTGAATCTCTGACTACACCTCAGCAGAAATCAGCCGTTGACGAATATATCATTTTCGCTAAAAACCGCAGTGAGCGGGAGCGGATGGCAGATGTAAAAAAAATTACAGGAGTTTTTACAGGTTCCTATGTAATTCATCCCTTCACAGGAAAACAAGTTCCGATATGGATTGGTGATTATGTGTTGGCCGGATATGGAACCGGCGCTGTAATGGCTGTCCCCGGGCATGACTCACGCGATTATGCTTTTGCATCTCATTTTGGCATTGAAAAGTTGATCATCATTAAACCTCCTGCTGACTGGAATTTTGAGAAAAATTCCTATGACGAAAAAGAAGGAACACTTATCAATTCTGACTTTTTAAATGGATTAGAAGTGAAAACAGCCATCAAAAAAATTATTACTGCAATTGAAGAAAATGAATTAGGAAAAGGCAAAACTAATTTTCGCTTGCGCGATGCTGTTTTTGGCCGTCAGCGTTATTGGGGGGAGCCAATTCCTGTCTATTACGAAAACGGAATCCCGAAAGTATTAAATGAAAATGAATTGCCTTTATTGTTGCCGGAAGTAGATAAATATTTACCTACCGAGACCGGTGAGCCACCATTGGCACGCGCTAAAGACTGGCAATACTCCCCCTCTCCTTCGGAGAGGGGGCAAGGGGGTGAGGTTTTTCCTTACGAATACTCTACAATGCCGGGCTGGGCAGGATCTTCGTGGTATTTTTTGCGTTATATGGATGCCCATAACGAAAAAGAATTTGTTTCTAAAGAGGCAGCCAACTACTGGCAAAATGTGGATCTCTACATTGGTGGTGCAGAGCATGCAACAGGTCATTTATTATACATCCGTTTCTGGACCAAATTTTTAAATGACCTTGGATTGATTCCTGTTACTGAACCTGCGAAGAAATTGATTAATCAGGGGATGATACAAGGGGTGTCATCGTTTATTTATAGATTAGCTACAAACATTTCTTATAGTGGCAAACAAGTTGATGCAAGATGTTTGCCTCCGGAATCAATTCCTCCTATAATTATTTCAAAAATACTAAGTGAAAAATTATGGAACAAATCTGCATCATTTGATGAACAAGTTTCTCTTGATAATTTTTTATTTCAAATAACTAAAAAACTCCAAGAAAAGAATCCTGAAAAAATTGGAGAAGTAAAATACAATGAAGTATCTCCTTCCTATCCAATTCATGTTGATGTGAATTTTGTACATAATAACATCTTGAATAAAAGTGAATTTAAAGAATTTAAAAATGGTGAATTTAAAGAAGCACTGTTTTTTGATAATGAAAACGATGACTACATCTGCGGAAGCGAAGTTGAAAAAATGTCTAAATCAAAATACAATGTTGTAACACCCGACAAAATTATAGAAGAACAAGGTGCCGACTGTTTACGCCTATACGAAATGTTCCTTGGTCCCTTAGAACAAAGCAAACCATGGAGCACCAGCGGAATTTCAGGCGTTTCCAATTTTATTCGTAAGCTGTGGAGGCTATACCACACTGCCGATTGGAACATCTCCCCTCTCCTTCGGAGAGGGGCTGGGGGAGAGGTCATTTCCTCCGAACCCGCCACAAAGCCCGAACTAAAAACTTTACATAAAACCATCAAAAAAATCGGGCAGGATATTGAAAATTTCTCCTTCAATACTTCCGTAAGTAGTTTTATGATTTGTGTAAATGAGTTAACCGATTTAAAATGCAATAAACATGAAATTTTAGAACCTCTGGCAATTCTTTTGTCGCCTTATGCTCCGCATATTGCAGAAGAGTTGTGGAGTAAATTAGGTCATACCGAAAGCATTGCCTATGCAACATTCCCTGTTTGTAATGAAGAATATTTAATTGAAAGTTCATTCAATTATCCAATCTCATTCAATGGAAAAACCCGTTTCTTTCAGGAGTATAATCGTTCGCTATCAAAGGAAGATGTTGAAAAAGAAGTTTTAACGCTTGACCAGACTCAAAAATACCTGGAAGGAAAAGCGCCTAAGAAAGTGATTGTGGTGCATAATAAGATTGTAAATATTGTGGTGTGATTGAGAAATCAGCATAATTGAATTTAGCAATATGCACGTATTTGGACGAATCAACGCTTAAATTTAATGCAACATGCCCCGAAGGGGCTATCGCTTGGTAAAAAAAGAAGTTTCATGTTTTTTTGTCCCGTAGGGACAATCCCTAATTAAACTGCTACCCGATGTCAAATACATATACTCAAATCCACAGCCAATGCGTATTTGCTGTTAAATACAGAGATTCGATAATCAATAATTTATGGAAAGAGCGGTTACATAAATACATTATTGCTATTGTTAATAACAATGGACACAGGCTTCTTGCAATCAACAGCATGCCCGATCACTTGCATTTGTTTTTCGGTATGCGGCCAAATCAATCGCTATCTGATTTGATGCGTCTGGTAAAAGGAGATTCCTCCGAATGGATAAATAGTCAAAAATTAGTATTGGGAAAATTTAGATGGCAAGAGGGTTATGGGGCTTTTTCATATTCTAAATCACATACTGATGCTGTAGTCAAATATATTATCAATCAGGAAGAACACCCAATGTCGTTTAGTTAAGATGCCATCGCACATATTTCGACAGGCTCAATATGACCAGCGCGAGGTCAGTCAGAGCTTGTCGAAGACTGTGGGCTGATATTTTTTCCTTAAAAAATGACATTGGAAGAGCACCATAACAAGCAAACATTTCTGGAAGAATATGAAGAAATGCTTAAAAAGTTTGAAATTGATTATAATGGGCAATATGTTTTTAAAGAACTTGAATAAGGGGTTGTCCTTACAGGACATACCGTTTTTGTGATGATTTATTTTACCAAGCGGTTGTCCCTTTGGGACATTTCCCAATTACAAATCTGAAATTTCCAACCCTCGATTTACACTTCTAATGCTTATCCGTTTTGCAAATTCTGGCTGTATATCTGAATCCTGACAGATTAAAAAATTGTGCCAGGATTTGTTTTAAAAAGCAAAACTATTTGACCTCAAGAAAAAGCGGCAAAAATTTTAAAAATACGCCCTTACCTGCGCTCCGCCTGTATGAATAGCGTTATTCTTTCCCGATTTTCGGCCATCATACGTTAAACTCAATTGCAAATTATTTGATAAATTGCGTTGGTATGAAAAGCCCCAGGTTATATTTTTTCCATTTTCTAAGGCATCCATCATTTCAAAAGCGACGGCAGTATTTTGTGCTCCGTTAAATTTTATCTGAATGAAATTCGCTTTCGCATTCAGGCTGCCTTTGTTCAAGACATTGTATTTTATTTCAATACCATAATTCTGCAAATTGACTTTCTCTGCTCCAAATTCGAGGGCGTTTTTTTTATCGGTATACTTGAATAATAAACTTGTCCGAAAGGTGGTATTGGGCTGATAATTCAACTGGGGAGCAACTTCATAATAGGGAATAGAAAAATCTCTTGTTCCGAAATATTCCGACCTGCTACTTTTTATCCCGTCTTTATAATTTAATTCCCATCCAAATTGCTGAGATATATTCCAGCGCAAATGTGCTTCTTTAGTCGTATTCTGACGGGTATCAAAACCATTTACCAGCAACAATTTATTACGGATATCCTGGTAGCTTATATCAATCGCAAATACTGAACTTTGCTGATTGATAAATAATGTATTCCTGAAGGAGGAGTTAAGTGTAATCAGTCTGGGATCTTTTGTTTCAGCCAAAAAAGGGTTGTATGCTTTTGTCAAATCATATTCTGTTGATTTCCTATCCACACGGTATGCCGACTGGTTGGCAAATCGAGAAACAAATTTCCGGATGCCTCTTTTATTTGCCCACAAAGCCATAGGTTTAAGCATTATCATTTCACTGAACTGATTGCTGTACACCTTAATATAATCAAGTGTTGGAGTATAAATTTTTATATAGGTAGCAGTATTCGGAAAAGCAGCTACTTCAAATTCATTCAATTCTTTTATGCCATTGCCATTATAATCAATCCATGTGTAAATACCCTGCCCGGCGGGCACTTCAAGGTATGAAAATTGTTTTTTAACTTCCAGACCGGAGCCTATTTCGTAATATGAATTTGAAGATAACAATCCTTTCCATAGCCTGAAATTATATTCAATCCTCGAAACCAATGAATTGTCGGGCTTTTGAATGGTAAGAGAAGTATCAACAATAAAAAGCCGGCGGTAAGCTGCATTTATTTTTAGTTGATTATTTGGATTTTGAAGCACTTCAAAAAATCCGCCATAACTCTCTGAATAATCTGATTTATTGAGACTTGCAGGTGCAACTAATTTTTTTACAGCATAGTCGGTTCGGTGTTTGTAATCAAGTCCATACCGGTTTTTTGTGGTATCCGAATTTTGTATGTACCCTTGCCATTCCCAGAATTGATAACTGTTTGAAAGCAATGAATCTTTTTTTATTAATGTGAATTTATTCTTCTCGAATTCATCTTTAAACCCAACTGTTACCCATTTTATTTTTTGTGAAACGCCACTCTTATGCCTGTAAAAAGCAGTATTGGCAGCACTTGTGGAACTAAGTAAACTACCATCATAGTTTACATTAAAACCTTTTTGTCTAAAACTTAAATTTGCTGATTGCCTGTTGGCATTATAGTTATTGCCTTCCAACAACGCATTGAATTTATAACCAATGTTTCCTGTCCCCCTTTTTTCCAATTGTAAAGCCGCGCCTAAAATATGCTGATCTTCCGTAACAGTAGTGTTTGTGAGGTTCCAGTCGCGCTCAAACTCTATACTTCGATACCGCTCAATAGGAGAAAAAGAATTCTGCACATATTCATAATTCAAATTCGTCAGCAGCAATAAAGGCAATGAAGCTGTGTCTGTTTTAATTGTTACCTCACCCCCAGCCCCTCTCCATTTGGAAAGGGGGGTAAGGGCTGAGGTATTATCAAAATTCATTTTCAAGCCATAGCCAATATTATCTTTTTTATCCAGTGAAGAATAGGTGTTGATGTCATTATTGCTGCCTGTTGCCTCGATGGATAATATTGAGTTTTTGGAAAAGGCATACTCAATGCCCGCTGTCAGCATTTGTTTTTGCTTAGGGGTAATCAATACTATCACTGGTTCATAATTTCCCTGCATTACGCCTACAACAGGAATTATCCATTGAAACACCTTACCATTTGCACCGGATGTAATTTGTTTGTAGTTGCCTCTCCCCTGCCCTACATTGCTGAATGCAAGCCGATAATGTGCGCTATCACTATTGGTACTATAAACATAAATTGTATAGGATTGAGTTCCAACAATCGTATCTTTTTTCTTATACAATACTTCGCTATTTGTAAATGCAACACTGTCAATGCTCGGTGTTACCGCAAGCGATAAGGTATCTCCGATACGAGATAATAATTTTTTTTGGGCATCGCTTAAATTCTGTTGCAGTGGCTGGTTTTTGCTGTCTGCTTCGGAATAAACATTAAAATGCAGTTTAAGCTTATCCTTCTCGAAATCATTTCCAAAATGTACCAGTGAGCGAGCATAATTTTTATCGGAATACTGGAACTCCACAACAATACGTTTGTCCTTAGTAATAAGCTGTTTGGCAGTAAATGTTATTTCGGATGTATTATAATCGATCACATAATCATTCTCTTGTCCTCTATCCATGAGCTTTCCATCAAGATAAACCTTTTCTGTCCCCGAAAGAATAATTATGAATGGCTCATTTTCAGCACCATGTAACCGGTACGGGCCTTGATTGCTTTCTACTCCCTGCACCTGATTGCGTGCAAACTTGCCTCGCGAAACCGCTGCACTCAGCGATGTTTTATAAATGCCCTGAGCTTTATTTTTGGCCCCCCCCCCCTTACCAAGAGCCTGTCCTGAGCTTGTCGAAGAAGGGGTGGGCGGATTAGTTTTAAAAATTGTTGAGAAACTAAGTCCTTGTGCCTTTTTATTGAAATTCATAAAATAACTTGCTGGCCGGGTAAGCTGAAAATCGCCTGCAATAAGTTTAGAGCTTGCTGTTGATAGTTGAATAAATACTTTATCAAACTCCTGTAGTTGTTGCGTATTCCCTTCGGGCTGAACCGGAATATTGTTATCGGTGGCAGCCAATAAAATATCAATATTATTATTCAGATGCCCCGACAGCTGAAGGTTTAAATTGGAATTTACCACCATATCCTGGTTATTTCCAAATGAAATTCCACGAGAAATGCTTCCGATTTTATCCAAACCTTCCATTTTAAAAATATCTTCGTTTTTCGATTCGATCTTATAACTAAAAGGATTAGTATTTCCGAATAAATCAGGTTTGATACGGCTAAGATCTTTATGTTTTACTTCGGAAGAAAACAAGTATGGAAATGTTTTATAGGAGGTTTTCAGGCTGTCGCCCACCGATAACCCATGTTTTGCAGATGATATGATGGATGCATCAATTTTTTCCCGATTCAAAATCAGAATTCCTTCAGCATAATTTATTGTACAAAAAGAGCTGTCAACAACAATTCCATTATTGATTTTTATGATCACAGAGCCCGGCACAAGGCTAAGGGTATCCAATTGTATGGTATCGTTTTTAATAATTAATTGTTTACTATGGATATTGCCAGTGTATTGGGCATATCCGCCAATACAGAATAAGAGCAACAACACTATTAACATTATTTTTTTTCGAACAATCACAAATTTAAAAGTAGTATTTATAACTAAGCTAAAGGAGAGAAAAGTCAAAATGAAAAAAGTTGAAGAACAAAGTACGGCTTTTGATTTTTGACTTTAAAACTTTTGACTTACTTTTACACTTAATACGTAAAATTATGACAAAAATTATAAGCTATAACTTAAACGGTATCCGTTCAGCCATGAGCAAAGGATTGATGGATTGGATAAAAGCCGCTGATCCGGATATTTTATGTGTTCAGGAATTAAAAGCGGAACCGGGACAGTTGGATCTTACAGTGTTTGAAAAGGCAGGGTATCATCATTACTGGCATCCGGCACAAAAAAAGGGGTACAGCGGTGTGGCTATTTTTTCCAAGCTAAAACCCGATCATGTTGAATATGGTTGCGGTATCCCTGATTATGATTTCGAAGGACGCGTTATCCGTGCTGATTATGGCGATGTATCTGTACTGAATGTATACCACCCCAGTGGCAGTAGCGGAGAGCTTCGGCAGGCGTTTAAAATGAAGTGGTTAGCCCACTTCCAAAAATATATTGATGAATTAAAAAAAGACCGTCCAAAGCTTATCATTTGTGGAGATTACAATATTTGCCATCAGGGCATTGATATTCATAATCCGAAAAGCAACGCCAACAGCAGCGGTTTTTTGCCGGAGGAGCGCGAATGGATTGATCAATTTATGAAATCGGGCTTTGTTGACAGCTTCCGCCATTTTAATAAAGAGCCACATAACTACAGTTGGTGGAGTTTCAGGGCAAATGCCCGTGCTAAAAATCTTGGGTGGCGTATTGATTATAACCTTGTAAGCAGTAATTTACAAGAGAAAATGAAAAGGGCAGCCATATTACCGGAGGCGCGACATTCAGACCATTGCCCGGTGTTGCTTGAGATGGATTTTTAAAAAATTATTTTTTAAAAGAACAAGCAAAAACGTATAAGTTATTTCTTTACAATGCCCAATACTAAATTTTATTTTTTTCTTTATGAAACTTACAAATAATCATAATATATTTGTAGCTTCGCAAAATAAATTGGGACTAAAGATTAATATGAAAAAAATAATTTACTCATTTTTAGTGCTGAGTTTTTTAGCATCATGTGGTGGTGTGAATAACTCGACCGGCGACTATCGAAAAGCGGAAGGTGGTGTATATTACGGTGGCGTGTTTAGAATGAATGAGACGGAAGATTTTCGCAACCTATATCCTTTAAATATTACCGAAGTTACATCACAACACATTACCAATCACGTGTATGAGGGATTGGTAAAACTTTCACAAACTGATTTGACTATTTTGCCTTCTCTGTCCGAGAAATGGGAAAAAAATGAGGATGCGACTCAATGGACATTTCACATTCGTAAAGGAGTAAAGTTTCATAACGATGACTGCTTTTCAAATGGTAAGGGTCGCGAAGTAACTGCTAAGGATTTTGTATTTTGCTTTGAAAAACTTTGTACTTCAAGTCCCGAAAATGCACAGTTTAACAACACATTTAAGGATAAAGTTGTAGGAGCAAACGAATATTTTCAATCAACTATTGATAAAAAACCTTTAACAGGAGGTGTTTCAGGAATAAAAGCCATCGATGATTATACATTACAAATCAATCTGATTTATCCTTTTGCGGGTTTCCTGAATATTTTAAGTACCCCCGGATGCTGGGTTTATCCACATGAAGCACTTGAAAAATATGGTGTTGACATGCGCGCAAAATGTGTTGGCACCGGTCCTTTTCAGATTAAAAGTGTTAAAGAAGGAGAAGTGGTTATTTTAGAGCGCAATCCAAATTATTGGGATGTAGATGAATTTGGTAATCAATTACCTTATTTGGATGCCCTTAAATTTAGTTTTATCAAAGAAAAAAAATCAGAACTATTAGAATTTAAGAGAGGGAATCTGGATATGGTTTTTCAAATTCCTGTGGAATCAATATCTGATATTTTAGGTGAACTTGACCATGCAAAAGAAGCAAACGCACCTTTCGATTTACAGGTTATTCCCGCTATGACTATTTTTTACTTTGGCTTTCAAGTACAAAGTGATATTTTTTCTAAAAAAGAAGTCCGGCTGGCATTTAACTACGCTATTGATCGCGAAAAAATTGTAACCTACACACTACAAGGTGAGGGCGTACCGGGAATTTATGGTATTGTGCCCCCTTCATTTAGCGACTATGATTCAAAAAGTTTAAAAGGCTATACTTTTGACCCGGATAAAGCGCGTAAATTATTAGCTGCCGGCGGTTATCCTGACGGAAAAGGATTTCCTAAATTGACTTTACAAATCAACAGCGGTGGCTATGGCAGAAATATTTCAATAGCCGAAGTAGTTCAAAAAATGTTAAAAGAAAATTTAAACATTGACGTAGAGTTAAATGTTCTGCCCATGGCTGAGCATCTTGAACGTTTAGAAACAGGTAAGGCTTTGTTTTGGAGAACAGGCTGGCAAGCTGATTACCCTGACCCGGAAACCTTCCTGACACTGCTATACAGCAAACATATTCCAAAAAATTTATCTGATAAGTCATATTTAAACTCTTCACGTTATAAGAGTGTCAAATTTGACTCATTATTTTCCGGAGCAATGAAAGAAATTGATGTCAAAAAACGCATGAACATGTACCTTCAGGCAGATCAGGTTGCTATTGATGATGGCGCTATCATGCCAATCTTTTATGACGAAAATTATCGGTTAGTTCAAACATATATTAAAAATTTTCCGGTAAATGCAATGGAATATCGTGATATGACTCGCGTATATTTTGAACCAAAGGTTGAAACGAAAAAAAAATAATTAATTTTAGAAAATAAAAATGCCATCTTCCCTTTCGCTGGAAAGATGGCTTTTTTATGCTCTCAATTAGTATCCCAATCTTGCATTTTCAACAATTATAAGTGTATAACCTTTAGAACAATTCAAAATTATTACCCTGTTTATCAATAATATTGTACCCTTATCAGATTATTGGTTGTTAGTTTCTTTACTTAATAAATAATTTTACAAAAATCTTACAAAAAATCAGGTCACAAATGAAAAACTTATTTAATTATATAACAGTATTTATGCTGGTAAGTGTAATGTTTTCATGCGTTCCACAACGCAAGTTAGAAGAAGAACAAGCAAAACGAAAAAGCTGTGACACCGATCTCGCAGCATTAAAAATTTCAAATCAGGAATGCGAAACAAAACTTACTGAAACAGCAAAAAACTTAGCAGATAATATAAAGCAAGTTGCAAGACTTCAAGCAGACACAGCACTGCTGGGGAACAACTATCGTACATTTTCATCTAAATACGATAAACTAAATCAGATTAATGAACAGTTATTAGATAAATACAATCGTTTACTGACAGGCAATATAGCGGATACTAAAAAACTTTCCGGAGAGTTGCAGATTACACAAGAACAACTTCTGAAAAAGCAAGATGAATTAAAACAACTAGAAGTTCAGTTGACTTTTCAAAAGAAAAATTTGGATGCGCTAACTGCAGAATTAGCAAAGCGTGAAGCTCGTGTCGCAGAATTAGAAGGTGTTTTGAAAAAGAAAGATGATGCAGTTAATGATTTAAAGAAAAAACTGTCGGATGCTTTATTTGGCTTTGAAGGAAAAGGACTGACCATTACTCAGAAAAACGGAAAGGTATATGTTTCTATGGAAGAAAACCTATTGTTTGCATCCGGCAGCACAACAGTTGAAACCAAAGGTATTGACGCATTAAAAAAAGTTGCAAAAGTGTTGGAACAAAATTCAGATATTAATATTTTAATTGAAGGACATACCGATGATGTGACGATGGTAGGCAAAGGTGAGATTAAAGATAACTGGGACTTAAGCGTGATGCGTGCCACCTCCATTGTAAAAATAATTACCAAAAACAGCACCGTAGATCCAAGACGCTTAACAGCTGCCGGTAGAGGAGAATATTTCCCTATTGATGCCGCAAAAACAGTGGAGGCACGCAAAAAAAATCGCAGAACTGAAATTATTTTAACGCCGAAATTAGATGAGCTTTTTAAGGTGCTTGAAACTAATTAGAGTCCGTCTATTATTGACAACATGCCCATCAAGGCATCATTATTTGTTGGGTATAAGCCTTTTTGTTTATTTATAAACGCTTTCATTTTTTCTTTAAAGCTTCTATCTCTTTGCGCATTTCTTCAATCTGTTTTTGTTGCATTTGAATTTGAATTTGCTGCTCCTGCATCGCTTTTACCATGTAAACTTGGAGATTACTTAAGTTTAAGTCTAAGTATTCCTTGCCTTTTACAATGGTTGATCCCACCATTTCAGGAAACACTTCCTTTACTTCCTGTGCAATAAATCCCTTTTGTAAGCGTGTGAGAGCAGTGGAGTCGTTATATAAATTCAGGTATTCTTCATTGTAATTATACTGTATAGGCCTCAATTGCATTATTTTGTCGAGGCTGTTACCAATCGTTGTAATATTTTTCTTTAAGCGGGCATCACTGTAATTGGTAAATGCAGTATAGCCATTAGCAGCTGGTTGTCCATTTACTGTTAGCTTGTAGCCAGGAGCGGCTATTCCAATACCTAATCTCCCACTCTGGTTAAAATACATATTTAAACCTTCGGCAGAGCCACCTGGATTGACTCCATTTGAAAATCTCAAAAGTCCTTCAGGACTGCCGGGATTATCAATGTGCATCCAACCCCACCCATTAGGAGGATAAAAGGTCACAAAACCAGGATTAGCCCAAGCAACACCAGCCTTATATCCACTCCTAGCCGTTACTATCCCAACCACATCAAGTTTATCGCCAGGGGCAGCTGTTCCTATACCAACAAAACCATTGCTTCCCTGTATGAACATCTTATCTGCATTAGCAGTCCTTAAATAAATGTTACCAGCCGCTACAGGAGCATTTAAAAATGTATTTGTTCCATCCGTCAATAAAGAATAGTCTGCTCCGTCTTTCCACCAGGCAGCAAAGGCATTGCCGTATGTTGGGTGTGTCCCCATATATGCATTCGGAGTAGCGCCACCCGCTCTCACATTTCCTACTACATCAAGTTTTGCTCCCGGATTAGATGTTCCGATTCCCATATTACCTGCGGTTGTAAGTCTGACTTTTTCAGTATTATTTGTTCTGAATGTAATTGGATGGTTAGATTGTGTCCCAACAAATGGAAGTCCGGCAGTACTACCCATAAGCCAGGTAGCTGTTCCATCTCTGATTACCATATATGCATCGCCAGTTTTTGCCAATTGTAATAATTCATTCGCATTGAATGCTGTAGAAGGGTTAGGACCTATTGTTAAAAGATTTTTCGGAGTGGATGTTCCTATTCCTACATTGCCTGCAATTACCGCCCCGCCTCCTGGCGATCCGAAGCCGCCATAACCAATGGTTAAGCCGCCATCTCCACCAATTAGCCCTGCACCCATCCATAGGCTTCTTCCATTATACCCTCTAATCCAGGTAGCATCTTGCATAAACCATCCACCACCATAAGCCTCCCAGTATATACCACCTCCCCCGTTTACACGATACCAGTTATTTACATACGCATCTGAAATATTTGTAACAGCATTACTATTCATATTAAGTGTTGTAGTGGCAGTATGGTTACCCAAATTATCTCCCGTTGGTGCTGTAACACCTAAAAATGTTAAAACTCCCGCAGCATCACTCGTGCGGTGATAATTATTACCCCATTGTTTAACCATTATACCTGTAACACCTGAACTAACAGGATTATCAGTAGTGTTTATATAATCCGTGCCAATATTTCCTGAAGGCACATGTAATCTGAATGCTGGTGTGGTGGTACCAATACCAACATTGCCATTTTGAACAAAAGTAACCATGTCGCCAAGCCCCCCATATTCGTCCCGAATACTCATTTTATTATTTGGAGTTGATGCAACAGGGTCATATGTTATTGACATCATTGAATTACCTGCTTCAGAAAAAAGAATTTTACTTTTTGATGCTGTATTAATTACAGCAGATTCCATTGTTAAAGTTGCTCCGTTTTCCTTAATATGCAATATTGAGGCAGGCGTTGTTGTTCCAATCCCCACATTAGTTCCATTATCAAAAAGCTGACTGCAACCAATATTACTGGCACTTGTCATCTTTGGAATATAATTAACTGTACCACAAGAAGTGGTAACTCCACCATTACTTGCAGTTAATATTTTTGTCCATGCCTGTGCCGGATTGTTGTTTGTTTTTCTGTAATATAAATCCTGATCGAAGAAACTTCCTGCGATTTGTAAGGCGTAATTATTTCCATTGTTTGAATGGCGAACATCGATTAAATGCTGCCAGCTGGCAGCTCCTGCATAGTAATTGCTGGGGGCGTTTGTTTCAAAGAAGCCACTTTGCGCACCGGCATTTCCTTGTAACCCGGCATTATCCCGAGTTTCTGTCCGCTCATTTCCATTACCAAAGGCAAAGGTTCCGCTTGCCAAATCAAGGCGGTAAGCTGGTGTTGTGGTTCCAATACCCATATTACCAATGTTATTTACCACACTTAAAGCTGTTCCTGAAGAATTTCTCCATTCCTGAATATTAGCTGTTTGTCCTGAGGCTGCTGTTACTGCTAAAACGGGAGCATTTGTTGTTCCATAAACATTAAGCGAAGGGTCAGTACTGGTTCCTGCGGAAAAGCTAAATGGAGTCATATTTTGCCGTCCACCAGCAATCTCCATTCCCCAATATGATTGCAGTTGAAACCTGCCGCCATAAGAGTTTTGTATAGAATTTATTGGATCGGAAAACTGAAATCTTCCGGCTTCGCCAGAGCTGAAGTCCTGCAGTCCAATAGTTCTTGGAGCTGCGGTACTACTGCCATCAATACTGGCATAAATATCTCCGGCTGATAGTATGCCATTTGATGGTGCTACTTTTGCAGTAGAATAACCAACAGCTAAATTTCCATTTATCTGAACCGAAGAACCTGGAGTTGTTATTCCAACCCCTACATTGCCGGCACTTGTTATTGTTGCAGCATAAGCATTCGCGCCGGTGTAGA
>JAVHPE010000281.1:0-1551 GCA_036170475.1 Bacteroidia bacterium
GTAAGGATTTAGATTTTAATTTTTGTTGTAATGTATCAATCAACAGAATGACTTTTTTTACATCATTGTAATTGGCAGAGTTTTCTACAACAAGCAAAATATCTCCTTTTTTTACTTGTTGATTATTTTTTACTCTTAGTACTGTGATTTTTCCGTTTGTTTTAGCTATAAGTGTAATGGGAGGATTGGTAGTAGTAATAATTGTTTTCGCGGAAAGTGTATCGGGATATTTGATAAAAAATGATAACGATAAAGCCAATACCATAATCAGAAAAATAATAGAAACACCCCAACGCACAATCCATTTTGGAACCGCTGTAAGTAATTCATTTACTTCTTCCGTTTTAATCTCTATTTCTTTTTCTTCGGACATATAAAATCTCCAATGTTTCCAACTTACAAAGAATTAACTCCCTAACTCTAATTGATTTTTCACTAACTCATAGTATGCACCTCTTTTAGCTGTTAATTCATTATGATTGCCCAGTTCAACAATTTTACCTTTATCCAAAACAATAATTTGGTCAGCATTTTTCACTGTACTTAAACGATGGGCGATTATTAAAACTGTTTTCCCATGAAAAAACTGATTCAAATTATTCATAATTACTTTTTCATTGTTGGCATCCAACGCACTTGTTGCTTCATCAAAAAATAAATAATCGGGATTTTTATACACAGCACGAGCAATTAAAATACGTTGCTTTTGTCCGGTACTTAATCCAATTCCCTCCATCCCTATTTTTGTATTGTAGCCCAATGGTAAGGATTCGATATGTTGTTTGATATTGGCAATTGTAACTGCATGGCAGAGTTTTTCTTTATCAATAGTATCATTACCAACCGCAATATTGTTGGCGATGGTATCAGAAAAAATATATCCTTCCTGCATTACCACTCCGCATTTATCTCTCCAGGCTTTTGGTGAAATAGAATTTAATTTTTGGTGCGCAATTTTTATTTCGCCATTTACAGGTTCGTAAAATTTTAAAAGTAATTTCATTAAAGTGGTTTTACCGCTTCCGCTTGTTCCGACAATAGCCGTTATCTTATTCGCAGGAATAATTAAATCCAACTCTTTTAAAACCATATCGCCATACATGCCGGTATATTGAAATGAAACATTTTTTAGTTCAATTGCCGCATTGGGTTCAATTTCAGCAGTAGTTTCATTTAATGAAGATTCTTCATTTTGTCTGTTGTGAATTTCTGATAACCTTTCCAAACTTAATTTTGCATCTTGCAGGCTTTGCGTAAAACTCACCAATTGTATAATTGGGCTGTTTAATTGACCAATAATATAACTGATTGAAAGCATCATCCCTAAGGTGATTTGCCCATCAATCACTAATTTCGCTGACAAAAATGTAATAATAATGTTTTTTAATTCATTGATTAAATTAGAACCTGCATTTTGAGTTTGTTCTAATGCTAATCCTTTAATGTTTATTTTGAATAAACGAACTTGAATGTTTTCCCATTGCCAACGTTTTTGACGTTCGGCATTGTGAAGTTTTATTTCCTGCATCCCTGTGATGAGTTCCATTACTT
>JAVHPE010000282.1:0-1545 GCA_036170475.1 Bacteroidia bacterium
AATGGTTTGATACAATACCTCTGTTTTTATTTTTCATATCGGTAATGTCCAATAATTTTGTATTCAAATAAGCAGTCGGCAATAACTTGCCCGCCACCAATATTATGAACAATTAAATACCTTTTCCCATCTGATGATTTTTTATTCACTACAATTCCAATATGCGTTATCCCTCCACCTAAATTCCAGCAAACTATATCACCCGGAAAATAGTCCTCCGCCTTTTTTGTTATCGGTTTAACTTGTCCATGTCTTGTAAAAAATACCATGAGGTTGGGAACTCTTCTATGGTCAATATTCTTGTCGGTGTGGGTAAGTTTCCAACTCTGTGGGTACTTGCTAAAATTCAATGCCATGTCTTCATGCACCTCTTTTTGAAGATCGATTCCGAGCTTTCCATAGGATCGTATTACTACATCAGAGCAAACACCTTTACCATTGGGAACATCACCATTTGGATAATCGATTTGAAAGTACCCCGGATCATAAACCACTTTTTGTTTCGTTAATTCGAGAGCGGCATTCGATAGTTTCTCATAAAAATTAGTCTGCCCGGTTGCTATAAAGCTTGTCCAGAGAATGATTAATATGTTTAGCAGTATCTTTTTCAAAATAGGATTTGAACCTTATTTTCCTATAAAATGTTTATTATTAGTTGAAATATTTTCAACCGTCCAGTCTATCCTTTTTACCAATTCAAATTTACGAACCTGGCAATGGTGCTTGCTACAGATTTTACAAGAAAAATCAAGACAGCCGTCTGTATGAACAAATAGCTCCACACTATCGCCGAAATTCTCTCTTACAATTTTTTCTAATTCATCCACTTCCTTGTGAGCTTCGTGAATATTCAAATACCAGGGAACTGTTAAATGACAATCAAGATGCAAAGTTCCACCGAACTTAATTATTCTCAAATTATGTAAATCCAGCCAGTTCTCTTTTCTGGAAGTTTGGCATAGTTGTACTACTTTTTTCAAAAGTTCATTATCTGATTCATCCATGATTCCTGCAATTGAACTTCTTAAAATTTTATACCCTGAAACAATAATGATCAAAGCGAAAATAAATGCAACTATACTATCGATCCAAGTGAAGTGAGTAAAAGAAATCAGTATCAGTCCTATAACTATTCCTAGTGTGGCATACGTATCGGATTGCATGTGTCTCCCGGTAGCAATAAGTGCAAGTGAGTTATTTTTTTTACCATTTTTAATCGAAAACTGACCGACACCAAAGTTTATAATACCAGTTAAAGCAACCAGATAAATTCCATAATCAAGTTGTTTTAGTTCATGTGGATGTTTCAAATTATTTATTGCTTCATAAATAATTACAAAACTTGAAACTATCATTAAAGTTCCTTCTATTGTAGCCGAAAGAAACTCAATTTTACCATGTCCATACGGATGCCTGATATCTTTGGGTTTAGAAGATACATACAAACTGTAAAGCCCAATGAAACCGCTAATTACATTAATTGTATATTCTAAAGTATCTGTTAAAATGGCCACAGAATTTGTGAAATACCAGGCTATCAATTTA
>JAVHPE010000283.1:0-7742 GCA_036170475.1 Bacteroidia bacterium
TATAATAAAAATTAGGATTGCAAAAAATTAGGACGTACTATAGTGGAGGGATACAGTGCATTGTAATTACATAAGAACTGTGAAAGAGAATCCGGCAGAGTAGGAAGGTTCGTTAATTGGTTCTCACTGCAATCTAAAATATAAAGCGTATTTGGCAATATAGGAAGGCTTGTCAGTTGATCATTTGGACAGGATAAGTATACAAGAGTATTTGGTAAAGTGGGGAGACTTGTTAACTGATTGTTAAAACAGGATAAATATACAAGAGTATTTGGTAAAGTGGGGATATTTGTTAACTGATTGTTCCCGCATTCCAAGTGCTGAAGCAAGTTAGGCAACGAAAAAATACTTGTCAACTGATTATGAGAGCAATCTATATAAAGTAGCGAAATAGGCAAAGAGGGAAGGCTTGTTAATTGGTTAAAAGAGCAACTTAAAGTATTAAGTACACTTGGCAATACAGGAAGACTCGTTAACTGATTATTGTAACAATATAGTAGTTGCAGAGTATTTGGTAAAGTGGGCAGATTCGTTAACTGATTAAAGTAACAATATAGTTGTTGCAGGGTATTTGGTAAAGCGGGCAAAATCGTTAAAGAATTATTGCCACAAACTAATATTTCGAGTAAGGCCGGCAATGTAGGTAAACTTGTTAAAGTATTTGGGTTCAGACCAAAGAAACCATTACCACAATCCAAAGTTTTTAGCGAATCAAAATATTGAATACCGGTTAAGTCTGAAATGGAACTATTTTCAACATCCATTGAATCCAGAGTTGTAACAGCGGTGCTGCTTGTATCCATTTGATTACCGCTCATGGCAGATGGGATGTGCGCAGTAAGCCAGATAACAAAGTTGGCATCGGGAATGGTCACATAATTTTGAGCTTTTGAAGCGAAGTTAACAGCTATCAAAATGCAAATCAGAGTAATTTTTGTTTTCATGGGTAGAATTTTTAGTAACCTGAGTCTTCCCCTCTCATGAAACAATCAGAGGGCTGAATGGAAATATACTACCAAATGTAGTTTATTTTAAATGGAAAAGCAAATTTATTATTGAGTTCAAATTTTAATATTATTTTAGACTTCTCTAAAATAATATTCATATAATAAAAATATTATTTCTATATTTGTCTAAAATATAGTTCCATGATTTCATTTACAGAAGAGAATTATCTCAAAGCCATTTATAAACTTATTGAACCGGAAGGAGAGGCGGTAACTACAAACGCTATTGCTGAAAAACTGAATACCAAAGCGGCATCTGTAACAGACATGCTTAAAAAACTTTCCGATAAGAAATTAATTAATTATCAGAAGTATCAGGGAGTTACGCTTAGTTCAAAAGGTAAACGAGTTGCCCTAAACATCACACGGAAACACCGTTTATGGGAAATGTTCTTGGTAGAAAAATTAAATTTTAAATGGGATGAAGTACATGATGTAGCTGAACAACTGGAACATATTAATTCAAATAAACTCATTGAACAAATTGATAAATTTTTAAATTTTCCGAAAGTCGATCCACATGGAGATCCAATACCAGATACAAAAGGCAAATTGAATGTACCCAAATCACATTTGTTATCAACGTTCAATAAAAATGATGTTTGTACTATGACGGGGGTAGTAGATCACTCTTCCTCTTTTTTACAATACCTGGATAAATCAGGTATCGCGTTGGGAAATGAAATTAAAATAAAAGGACGGATTGAATTTGATCGCTCACTTCAAATTATCATCAATAAGCGTGCTTCAATTTTTATAAGTAACGAAGTGGCAAAAAATATTTTAGCTATAAAAATTAATGAAACCTCTCACAGGAAAATCACTTGAAGAAGTAAACGCAAGTATTGATACCACTAATAAAACAGGGTTTTGGAAAAAACTTTTCGCATTTATTGGTCCCGCATATCTGGTAAGTGTTGGTTATATGGATCCAGGCAACTGGGCAACCGATATAGCAGGAGGAAGCCAGTTTGGGTATAAACTACTCTGGGTTCTTTTATTAAGCAACCTCATGGCATTATTATTACAGAGTTTAAGCGCTCGTTTGGGTTTGGTGCGTGGCTTGGATCTTGCGCAAGCCTCCAGAGCCGCTTATCACCCGATTGTAAATTTCTTCAATTGGCTGTTTGCGGAAGTAGCTATCGCAGCTTGTGATCTGGCTGAAGTTATTGGTATGGCTATTGGTTTACAATTATTATTTCATATACCGCTTTTAGCAGGCGTTTCAATTACAATATTGGATACTCTATTGTTATTGCTATTTCAACGCTATGGGATACGAAAAATGGAAGCCTTCATTTTAGCGCTTATCGCTACTATTGGTCTTGCATTTATTGCCGAATTGGTTTTTGCTCATCCTAATGGAACTGACCTTTTAAAAGGTTTTATACCCTCAACACTTAATAATAACGCATTATACATTTCCATAGGAATTATTGGCGCAACGGTAATGCCGCATAATTTGTATTTACATTCATCATTAGTTCAAACACGTAAAATAAAACGTAACCCTGAAGGAATTAAAGAAGCTATTAAATTTAATTTTATTGATACTTTTATCGCTTTAAATTTAGCATTTTTTGTAAACGCCGCTATATTAGTGCTTGCGGCAGCCGCTTTTTTTAACAGTGGTTTAACGCATGTAGCCGGAATTCAGGATGCTCATAAGTTGCTAAATGATGTATTAGGAAACAGTCTTGCACCTGTTTTGTTTGCAATAGCATTAATTGCGGCAGGACAAAGTTCTACACTTACCGGAACATTATCTGGACAAATTGTAATGGAGGGATATTTGAATCTGCGTATTCAACCATGGCTACGAAGACTTTTAACGCGCTTAATAGCAATTATTCCTACTTTTATAACGATTTATCTTTGGGGCGAAGGAGCAACAATTCAACTGCTTATTTTAAGTCAGGTTATTTTGAGTTTACAGCTTGGATTTGCTGTTATACCTCTCATTCATTTGACAAGTGATAAAAAAAAAATGGGAGAATTTGCAAATAAAACCTGGTTAAAAATTTGTGCCTGGCTAATAGCTGTAATTATTGTATTGCTAAATGCAAAGTTGGTTTTGGAAACGTTAAGTGGATGGATACAAGCCTCTGAAAATCCAATTATTATTTACTTTACTATAGTTCCTTTAGTAATAGGTGCCGGTTTGTTGCTATTGTATATAACCTTTATCCCTATGGTTCGAAAATTAAAAGATTTCAATACACGGGTGCCTCATTTGGAAGTAGGAAAATTACAACTCAACACCCATATAAAATACCGGCGAATTGCTATTACTGTTGATTTTAGCTTGAGCGATAATAAAGCTATCAGTAGTGCCATTGCACAAGGTGGAAAAGCAGCCGAATATATTTTGATTCACATTGAAGAAACTGCCGGCGCACGTATGATGGACAATGAAATTCATGACCTTGAAACAATGCAGGACAGAAATAATCTTGAAAAATATAAAATTGATTTGGAGTCAAATGGTTATAGTATTCATACCCGGCTTGGTTTTGGTAATCCTAAAAAAAGTATCCCTGAAATTGTAAATATGTTAAATTGTGATTTGCTGGTAATGGGCGCTCATGGGCATAGAGGGTTACAAGATATTATCTTTGGTACCACACTTGAAATTGTCAGGCATAATGTAAAAGTGGATGTGTTGGTAGTTAAATAACCCTTGTTTTATTATTACCTTTACGACCCTTATGAGCACAGAAAATTCTATTCATATAAAAAATAAAAAAGCGTCATTCGAATATTCATTCATTGATAAATATATCGCCGGCATTCAATTAACCGGGACAGAAATAAAATCAATACGGGAGGCAAAAGCCAATATTAATGATGCCTTTTGTGTGTTTTTTAATGATGAATTATTCATCCGGAATATGCACATCGCTCATTATTTTAATGGAACTTATAATAATGTGGAAGAAAAACGTGACCGCAAACTACTGCTCAATAAGCGGGAATTAGAAAAGTTACAGGGTAAATTAAAAGATAAAGGATTAACAGTTATTCCCCTCCGTTTATTTATTACAGAAAAGGGATATGCTAAGTTGGAAATAGCATTGGCAAAGGGGAAAAAGCTTTATGATAAACGGGATGATATCAAAAAGAAAGATATTGAAAGGGAAACGAACAGGAGAATGAAGTGATTCACCACCCTCCCCTGTCAGGGAGGATTACTTATACTTTTTTACCAATTCCTCCAATTTATATTGAGTTAGTTTATTAATTTTTACCAAAGGCAAACGCACATTAGCCTTGCAAATTCCCATTAGTTCTAAAACAGCTTTTACTCCGGCAGGATTCCCATCCGCAAAAATTTGTTCAATAATATCAGTTAATTTATAATGTAATTTTTGTGCTACTTCTACATTACCTGCTAAAATTTGACGCGTCATTTCTGAAAAATCTTTAGGAAATGCATTGGCTACAACAGAAATTACACCATCAGCACCACTGGCAATCAAAGGGAGAGTGAGCATATCATCACCGGAGATAACAGAAAAATCCTTCGGTTTGTATTTGATAATTTTCATACACTGTTCCATGTTACCTGAAGCTTCTTTTATTGCAATGATGTTTTTAAAATCAATAGCTAACTTTAAAGTTGTATCAGCAGTGATGTTTGAAGCTGTTCGCCCCGGTACATTATATAAAATTATTGGAAGAGGACTTGCCTCGGCAATTGTTTTATAATGTCGATAAATGCCCTGTTGATTCGGCTTGTTATAATATGGCGATACAGATAGAATAGCATCAATACCCACAAAATCGGATTTGTTTTTAAGGCTGGTAATAATTTCCTGAGTGTTGTTTCCACCTAAACCAAGTACCAAAGGCACTCGTTTATCAACTGTTTCAATGACAATAGCTACTATAGATTTTTTCTCATCTTTAGATAAAGTAGCCGATTCACCTGTTGTTCCCAGTACGACTATATATTCCACACCACCTTTTATGATATGATTAACAAGTTTTCCTAATGATTTATAATCAATAGTAAAGTCTTTATTAAAAGGCGTGACAATCGCGACACCAGTCCCTATAAATTTATTGTTTTTGCTCATTGGAAAATATATATAATTGCCAATTTTAGATAGTAAAGATAAATAATTTACTAATTTGAAAATTAAATCAGCACATCAGCAAATTTACACATTAGCACATCAATTTAGTTTTTATATAGTGAAATCAATTGTTTAGTAATATTCTCAGGATGAAATTTTTGAGCGTATTCAACTCCTTTTTCAGCCATTTGTTTACGAGTGCTTTCCGAATTTAGTAGCAAATTTATCTTTTCAGTAAGTTCATTTTCATCGTTTGGATTAATATAAATGCTATCAGGACCACCAGCTTCCGGAAAACAGCCGCCTTTTGATGTAATAACCGGTGTCTTACTTGTTAGTGCTTCAATAATAGGGATCCCGAACCCTTCAAAAACAGAAGGGAAAATAAAAACTGTTGCCAAACGATACAGTACTGGCAAATCAGTATTATTAACATCTTCAAGAAACAGCACACGATTTTCAATCTTGTTTTTATGAATAAAATCCATCACACTATTAAAATAACTTTTCTTCTTCCCAACAACTACTAATGGAATATCTTTTACTTGTTTTAATGATTTAATTAATGTCAATAGATTTTTTCGTTCTTCTATTGTGCCGACATATAATAAAAAATTATCCGGCAATTGGTGCTTCGCAATTACTTGTTGGATTTGCTCTTCCGAAGGTTGTTGATAATATAATTCATCACAACTTTGATAGATAACTTTAATTTTATTTTCCGGAATAAAATAATATTTTTCTATATCGCACTTAGTTTCTTCACTGATAGCAATGATTACATCAGACGCATCACAAGCGTGACGAAACTTTTTGTTGTAAATTTTACCATCCAGAAAAGGATATAATTTGGGATAACGAAGAAAAATAAGATCATGAATAGTAACAATTTTTTTGCCTTTAAAGTTTTTTATATTAAAAGGGAGTTCATTACTAAGTCCATGATATACATCAATATGCTGCTCGTTTAAAAGTTCAGTAATTCCATAAGAGCGCCAGCGGGAACGTAATTTTTTATCAATAAAATTCAGCGGTTCCAGAACAGTTACATTTTTTTGAAAAGAAAGTTTTTTTTGAA
This sequence comes from Bacteroidia bacterium, assembly GCA_036170475.1. Lineage (GTDB taxonomy): Bacteria > Bacteroidota > Bacteroidia > 2-12-FULL-35-15 > 2-12-FULL-35-15 > 2-12-FULL-35-15. The sequence goes on from JAVHPE010000283.1 coordinate 6,165, forward strand.
AATCGTTTTCGGATTGACGTGTAGTAAAGAGAGAATAATTATTTTCAGGAAGATAATGGTACAATGATTTAATAAGTGTGCGAGCATAATTACCCAATCCACTAGTATTCAGAAAAGCCCGTTTAGCATCAAATGCAATATTCATAAACAACAAATTTCGATTTTTACCGAATTGAGATTCAGTATTTACATGCAATTCCTAAAAAAACTTTTAAAAAAATAAAAACACAAACTAATTTTACAAAAATTGTATCTGTTGATTTGAAATACAAAACTGTAAAGGCGGGATAAAGATAATTAAAAGTGTTGAACTTGATTTATGCGTAAAGCCAGCTTTACATTTATTTAAGTTAGGTGGTATATTTTTTCTTATCAAAAAGTCAGGGGACATGATGCTATTGACTAAGAGGTTTCTTCGTTTTTTAGCGAAGCTATTTCAAAAAAACAAATTGCTGGTATGTTATTATATTTTAATCCGTAAAGCAACATTAAAAACTCTTCCGTCAAGTGGAGCATAAACTTGCCGGAAAGTTGGTGAATCCATTGGCGGAATTACAATATTTTCAAACCGGGTTTGTCGGACATCAAATAAATTTTCACAATTGGCTATAAGGCTGAAATGTTTAAAATGTTTTTGGGCAATTAATCCAAAGGTGATATACTCCTTTGTTTTTGTATCATGGTTACGAAACATCGATGCCAGGTAATATGCTTCAAGTGCTAAAGAATAATTATCCTCTTTTTCATAAATAATATCCATATTTATTTTGTGCTGAGGTGTTAAAGGAACAATGGATTGTGAAATATCATACTTCCTTTGTGCATTCACAAAAATATAACCGATAAACACTTGAAATTCATCTAACCTTAACCGTATATCACTTTCAAAACCTTTCGTTATAACCGGTTTGATTTTATTGGCAAATTGGAAAGAATCCAAAACTAATGGATTATTTATTTGTGTGGCAAAAAATGATTGATTAAAAGTCAACATACTTTCATCAGCAATTCGCTTTTTATAATTAAAATCTAAATTACCACCAATAGATTTTTCAGCCTGAATAGTTGTTGAAAGAGGCTGAATATTGTTGATACCATTCTGTTCTGAGTCTGTTGAAAATATACTTGGCACTTTGTATCCCAAACCACTCCCAGCTCTTATGTAAAAATTTTTGCTGAACTTATAAATTACCGCAATTCGTGGTAAAACAAAAAAGCCATATTTGTTTTGATAGTCTGTTCGTATGCCTGCCTGCAATACAAATTTCTCGATTGGTTTCCAATCATCCTGTAAAAAAACTCCAACAGTTCTGTAGCTATAATTTCTTTGCGTATGGCTCATGGTGCTATCTTCCGAAAAATCTTCAGATGTGAAATTGACTCCGGTAACAAATTGTTGTTTTGCTATTTTAAAATTAAATGCGGCTTCAGAATAACTGCTAATTTGGTTTCCGAAAAAATTTGTTGATGGCTCATTGAGTGAACGTGTGAAATACGCAACACTATTTTTGAAGGTAAATAATTTTCCGTTTCCAAGTTGCTTATCAAACATAAGTTGGGAAGAAATTCGGTTAGAAC
>JAVHPE010000284.1:0-7661 GCA_036170475.1 Bacteroidia bacterium
CTCTGGTCGTTGTACACAGCGGTCGTAATGTTTTGTTTTAAAAAACGTAACAGTCAAAATACCCTATGGTCGTTGTACACAGCGATCGTAATGTTTTGTTTTAAAAAACGTAACAGTCCAAATACCCTATGGTCTTGATGCACAGCGGTCGTAAAAATATTTCTAAGAACGTAACAGGCCAAATACGCTATGGTCATTGCACACAGCGGTCGAAATATTTTGTTTTTAAAAACGTAACAGTCCAAATACGCTCAGGTCGTTGCATGGGCAGGCATACTCTTTTGCAAGCTTTGGTTTGTGTGTCGGCTTGGGCGGCTTGCAAATGTGTATGACTGCGAAGGGTCGGCATTAGATGACTGTCAATTTATAGTGAATCAATAAAGTCTTTTATGTTGTCCCACGTCCAAACTTTAGTGTTTACCCCAACTATGTTTGTACGGTCGTCTGTATATGCCCATATACCCAATATTTTTCTCTTCTCTTCTTTAGCACATTCTATTTCCCATTTTTGGCCAGATGATGTAAGTGAATTTTTACTTACAAGAACGATTACTCCATCAGAACGTTTGATTCTTGTGCGTACACGGTCTTTCCAATCCTTATCATATGCCTCTTTTACGGACATATCAATATACTCAAAAGGGGATTTGGTGTTAAGCGATTGCCCCTTGAGTAAATCTCTTTGTGTTACATCTTCTATTGCAAATGCAATGAATACTACTTTTTTGTCTGCCATAATTGTATAATTTTAAATTTTAAATTCTTTTTTCTTTTACTAATCTCCAATAGTGATAACCTAATGCTGTCAACTTACACGATTTAGAATTCATTGCAGCAAAATACATGAATTGTTCGTTTACTGGAACAACCAATCCAACTCCTTGAAATTTTTGTAAGTGTTTAAACACTGCCACATTTTCGGGCTTTGCATGAGGTTCAACAATTTTATGTTCAACCTTTGGTGCATTCGTATCTTCAAAAGAAGGGTCTAAAGAAAATTCGTCTTGTGGCGTTGGAAAATATTCAATGAGTTTTCTTAAAGTTTCAATCGGCACTTGTGGCGTTATAGTTCTTAGCGAAGTGAATCGTGTAATGTTTGTTTTGAATACTGGTCTTTGGTCCCACGGTCCCAATGCTTGGTCAATGTATGCGTAAACACTTCCAGGTGTAATGTGTCCTCGTAGGTCTGCTGCACCACCTTGTAAAGCGTTCAACAAAAGATTTGTAAAGATTCCGTGTCCGTTTATTTCTTTCGCACTTTCACTATCTCTGCTTGCTGTAAGAATTGAAACACCTTCAACGATGTGTGCAGATTTACCCCCTAAATTTTTTGGTGAACCTAATGCACCCGAATGACAACAATCTAATATTATAACCCTGTTCTGTGCTTTTGAATTATTTGCAAGGGTTAAAATTTCATCCATTGAAACTCCTTCATCATTTGGTTTGAAGTCAGGTGTTACAATGTAACCGCCAACATCATCTAACAAACCATGTCCTGCAAAATAAAGCAAGGCAGTTTCTGCATCACCACTAAACAAGTCAATGATTAACCCTTTCAATTCTGATTTGGTAGGCACATCTGTAAATAACTTCACATCAAAATTTGGTGAGCCGTCTCCATTAGTTTCAATTATGCTACTGAATGAAGAAGCATCATTCACACAACCGTCAAGCGGAAAATTCGGATAATTATTTATCCCAACTATTAATGCTTTTCTCATTTTAGAATTTGTTTATTGATTCATCAAGATTATCCCAACTCCAATCAATCACTTTCTTTCCGTTTAGTTCGGGTGGCTTTGCACCTTTATCACCTTTTTTTATGTGCATTCCAATAACAGGAACTTTTTCTTCCCTTGCACATTTCACTTCCCATCTTGCACCACCTGCATGCCAAGTGTTTTTACTAAGTAGCATAATCATGCCGTCACACTTTTGAATTTTTGCTCTGCATTTGTCTTTCCAAACTTTTTGTTCCCACGGTTCTTTTGCCGACATATCTACAAAGGAGAATGGAGTTCTTTCATTCTTTGCTTGTGAAACAAGAAAGTCACGATACTTTTTATCTTCAATAGCGAAACTCACAAATATTTTCTTTTTGCTTTCGCTGCTGCTTGTCCTGGGGTTAGTGCTTTTTCGTTTTGGCTTTTCATCTTCTTCTGAAAAAGCATTTACAATTAAAGCACCTAATCCTAAAACTATTAATGGCCACATTTTATTTATTGTTTTTTAAAATTATATCGCAATTCTATTCTCATACAAGTAACTCTGAAAACCAATGAAAGCATTGCGGATGCTGGCAATATCTCCCAACTCTCTTTTTGCATCGTCAAGGGCTTTGTATTTTAATTCAAGCAATGGTTTCAGTTTAGCATCGTCTAATTCTTCTACACCTGAATTTACATACTGCTGCAAAACAAAGTTTAAAAACTCTTGCTGTTTTGCATCGTAGTTGTAGAGATTAATCTTTGCATTTTCTGCTCTTGTTGTTCTTTCAATTATGGAAGAATGAAAAGCTACATACGCCAACACATCATACAGGTCGCTGTTTTCAGCGTTCAATACTTTTTGAAATTCTTGCAACTGCTCTTTTGCAAATCCTCTCTCTTGTAACTCTTGCAACAATTTTTTTCGTGTGTCGGGTTTGCTCCAAATGCTTCGTAATTCATCTTCGCTTTTAAACAAATCGGGAATCACACCAAACATTGATTTCAAAAATTCTTCTGCTGAAATTGGCGTTCCGTCTGGACTCCAAAATGAAGTTTTAACCATGTACTGCAAGTCACGAATTTTTCCATCACCCAATTTTACTTTTATCATTCGCCTTGGTTCTTTGTTGCAATCACATTCAATCTTTCCGCAAACAGGACAAGGTTCGGGTGTTGGCTTCTCACACACACAAGGAGTTTTGCCGCAAACTTTACAAGGTTTTGGTTCAGGTCTTGGCGTTGGTGGTTCGGGTTCTATTGGTGGTCCGTCCCATTCTTCGTCTTGAAATTTTAAATGTGCATTTACAAAATCGTAAATCGTGAAATAATCTTTGCCGTCAAACAATCGTGTGCCTCTGCCAATAATTTGTTTGAACTCAATCATTGTTCTGATGGGTCGCAACAAAACAATGTTTCTTACTTCGGGTGCATCAACACCAGTGCTTAACTTTTGCGAAGTAGTAAGTATGGTTGGAATTATTTTTTCGTTGTTTTGAAAATCTCTCAAATGCTGTTCGCCTCTTTTTCCATCGTCTGCCGTAACACGATGACAGTAGTTTGGATTTTTACTTGTCGCCATTTGATTTATCAAATTGCGAATTGCCAACGCATGAAGTTGTGAAGCACAAAATACCAATGTCTTTTGCGATTGGTCAATTGAATCCATAAATATTTTCACACGATATGCTTCCACATCCATCAACTCAATTACTCTGTTCTGTTCTTCAATGCCGTAAACTTTTCCTTCTTCTATTTCGCCTTCAATAACTATATCATCACTGGTGTAAACATATTCATCGCCTGTTGTTGAAACTTCTTTCAACTTAAATGGCGTTAAGAAACCGTCATTGATTCCTTGTTTTAAAGAGTAGATGTAAACGGGTTCGCCAAAATAATTGTAGGTGTCAACATTAATGGTTCGCTTTGGTGTGGCTGTTAATCCTAATTGAAATGCAGGACTGAAATAATCTAAAATTGCTCTCCATGTGCTTTCGTCTTTTGCTCCTCCTCGGTGACACTCGTCAATAATTATAAAATCAAAAAAATCTTTTGGATACTCTCCGAAATATGGAGTGTCGTTAGCACCACTCATAAAAGTTTGGAAGATGGTGAAAAACACATTTCCATTCTTTGGCACTTTGCCTTTCTTCTTTATGTCGCTTGGGCTTATACGCACCAACGCATCTTCTTCAAATGCACTGAACGCATTGAATGCTTGGTCGGCTAAAATATTTCTGTCAGCAAGAAATAAAATTCGTGGGCTTCGCTGTCCGTCTTTGTTGATGTTCCAACGGCTCTTAAAAAGTTTCCATGCAATTTGAAAAGCGATTGCTGTTTTTCCTGTGCCTGTTGCAAGCGTTAAAAGAATTCTGTTTTTATTTTCCGAAACTGCTTGCAACACATTTGTAATTGCATTCTCTTGGTAGTATCTCGGTTGCCATGTGCCGCCTCTGTCTTCAAACGGAACTGCTAAAAGTTGGTCTCTTAAAACTGCGGTTTGTGGTTGCAATTTATCTTGCTCACCAAAAGTCATTGCCCACAATTCGTCAGGCGAAGGATAAGAAACTACATCTGCTTCTTTTCCCTCACTCATATCCATTCCGTAAATCTTCAAACCGTTTGTGCTGTATGTGTATCGCACTTGTAACCTACCTGCGTAATCCTTTGCTTGCGTTACGCCTTCGGTATAATGCAAATCTCTTTTCTTGCCTTCAATTACTGCAAGGTTGCGGTTGCGGTATTGCAAAACATAATCTGCTTTGTCGGGTGTGCTGCGTTGTCCGTTGCCAATCAATCTACCTTTTGTAATTGGGAATTGTTTACGAATGCGGCTGCCCTCAACCACACCCCAGCCAGCGGCTTGTAATGCAGGGTCTATGTATGTGAGTTCTGTTTCCGCTTCGTTCATGCTGATACTTCGGTTTGTGTTTTGGTAAGTTCACCGCTAAACGCTTTTTGAAGAATTGATTTTTTCAATTCTTCAATTGCGTTTAATTTTTGCTGATAAATATTTTCTAAGTTTCTTGTTTCAGTTGAAAGTGTGTCAAGTTGGGAAACGATTTTCTTCTGTTCATTTATTGATTCTGGAAATGGAATTGAAAGTTTGCTGAAAAAACCTAAACTCAAATTTGCCCTTGCATTATCAACTTCGTTGTCGTGCAATATTTTTTTTAAGAATGGAGAATTGAGAATGTAAGTAAGATATTCATTGTTCAATATTTTTTCATCGCATCTTAAAATACAAACAGCTTGATTGATGTTGGCAACATCATCAATATTATAAATTGCAGTTCTACCTATTGATGCACCAACAATGTTTGTAAGCACATCACCTTTTTTTAAAATTGATTTCTTGTCTTTCTCGTTAAACTTTTCTTCTACATATTTTCTTTGACTTAACAGCAATTTAAACTCTCCAACATTTTAACTGGTAACAAAAAGAATTCCTGGTTTGTCAACATAATTTATTCCTTGCCACTTAGGAGAAGAACCTTTTGTAATTGTAATGCAACATTCCCCTAACATTTTCTCAATCCACTTGTCACCCTTTGTTGTAAAAATATTATTCAACTCACTTTGAAAAAGTTCTTTTGCATTTTGCAAATTGCGTTGAAGATTTTGTTTTGCATTTGCAATGGTTGCAAACGCTTCATTCAAAAGAGAAACAATTTTTCGTTGTTCGGGTAATGGCATCCAAAGAAAAGGTTCGTTTTTATAATCTTTGAAATAGATATGTGGTATTGCAGCACCTGCAACATACTTCTTGAAATCAACTGACATTAAAGTATAGTTCAAGTAATCTAAATCAATTCCCTCATTCGGTAAAATATATTGTAGAGTTCCAATTACAGAAGTAAATGCTTCCATTTTAGTAACTCTGCCAACTCCTGCTCCATCTTTTACAATTGATAAATAAGGTTTGTCTTGATGATAAAAACTCACATTCTTAATCAAACCACTTGCACCAAAGATTGGGTAAATGCCATTGTCATTTTCCAATTGATTTTGCGAAACATTAGAAGAACCTTTGTCGCATACATCCCCCAACTTTTTTATTTCCCAACCTTTTTTCATATCAATTCTTTAATGGTTGAAAGGATTTGGTTTGTGTCTGCATCAAGTATTTCCATTTCTTCTAAAATTTGTTGTGGTGTCCGCAACGCTGCTTCTTCGGGTAGGTTCGGGTTTTTTACACCAAGGTCATAAGTTTTTGTGTTAAGGTTTGCAACTTTAATATTCCAACTTCTTTCTGTTTCAGGATTTGATTTTTGCAAGGCAATAAATTCTTTCATGTCTGCATCATTCAAAGAATTTGTTTTACCCATGTTTCTTTTTGGGTCAAGTTGGTAATACCAAATATTTTTTGTCGGCTCTCCTTTTGTAAAAAACAACACAACCGTTTTTACTCCTGCACCTAAGAATGTTCCTTGTGGCATATCAAGTACGGTGTGCAGGTTACAACTTTCCAAAACATATTTCCGCAATGAAGCAGAAGCGTTATCGCTGTTACTTAAAAAAGTATTTTTTATAACGATGGCGGCTCTGCCGCCAGCTTTTAAATTTTTTATAAAATGCTGTAAAAAAAGAAAAGCGGTTTCGCCTGTTTTAATATCAAAATTCTGTTGCACTTCGGGTCTTTCCTTACCTCCAAACGGAGGGTTTGCAAGAATCAAACTGTAACGGTCTTTCTCCTGTATGTCTCGTATGTTTTCGCTAAGAGTATTTGTGTGAATAATGTTTGGTGCTTCAATGCCGTGTAGAATCATATTCATTACGCCAATGATGTAAGCCAAATTCTTTTTCTCTTTTCCGTAAAAAGTTTTTTCCTGTAAAGTTTTTAAATCGGTGGTGCTTAGTTTTTCTCTGTCTCTTGTCAAATATTCAAATGCTTCACACAAGAAACCACAACTGCCACAAGCACCGTCATAAATTCTGTCGCCAATTTTTGGCTGCACCACTTCAATCATTGCACGAATCAAAGGTCGTGGTGTGTAATACTGTCCGCCATTGCGTCCTGCATTACCCATGTTTTTAATTTTGCTTTCATACAAATGACTTAGTTCGTGTTTGTCGTTTGTAGAACGAAAAGGAAGTTCGTCAGCATAATCCAAAATTTCACGAAGGTTGTAACCGCTTTGTATTTTGTTTTTTAGTTCGCTGAAAATTTCTCCAATCTTATATTCAATCGTCTGCGGATTGTCAACATTTTTTAGTTTGAAGTTTGCCAAGTAGGGAAACAATTTGTGGTCAACAAACTGAACCAAGTCAGATCCCGTCATTGCTTTGTGGTGGTCAAGTTTACCGTCAGCAGTTTTGGGCATAGCCCAAACTGTCCATCGGTATTCTTCATCAATTATGTATTTGTGTGGCTTGCCTTGCAAACCTGCTTCGTCTGCTTTGTCTTGCTCTAAGTTGTCAAGGTAGCGAAGAAACATCACCCAACTTGTCTGCCCGATGTAATCCAGTTCGCTGTCTGCACCAGCATCTTTGAAAAGGATGTCGTCTATATTTTTAAAAGTTTGTTCAAACATTATTTTCTTTTTCTGTTAATTATTAAGTTTCCAAAGTTACTTTTTTTGAACCGTTTGTCACCCATAAACTGGTCTGAAATTTCAAATGTCCACTTGTCGGGTGGTGGGTGGGCTTGGTGCGGCTGGGCAAAATTAAATGTGCTGCAAAAGCGTTGGCTTGTGTGTCGGCTTTGCAGCTCTTTTAATTTTGCGAAGCGTTGGCATTTTGTCAGGTAACCATGATAGTAGTGTTAAAAAAATGGAGCAGTCGAAAGGTACGATATTATAAATTCAATATTCGATTTTCAGAAATTATATTTGTCGAACTGAAAGTTCTTGTCCGTTCGTTTTTCTTTTTTTTCTTTTTTTTTGTACAATGGCACACAACGATTAGCTAAGCGATTTTGCCGATTTCGTAAAAAAAATTATAAAATTAAAA
>JAVHPE010000285.1:0-1523 GCA_036170475.1 Bacteroidia bacterium
CCTGCGGTCGTAACACGCTACAGTCCTCATACACGCAGGTCGTAAAGTTTTGTTTTAAAAACCCTGCGGTCGTAACACCCTATAGTCCTCATATACGCAGGTCGTAATGTAAAGATTTAAACTCCTTGCGATTAAAGGTCTGCCGCTGTAATTACATAAATAGGTATGTGTTTTTCTTTGCAATATTTTTCTACTTCTGTGTCGTTTGAAAAATAGTCATCACAAAATTCGTTAAGTTCTTTTTCTGTTGATTTAGAATAACGTTCTTCTGCGGTCATTAATTTCTCCGTCTGCTCAATAAATTTTTCAAATTCTTTATTCATTTTGCAAAGTTTGTCAATTGTCTTGAAGTCCAAGTCACGGTACTTTGCTTGAAATAAAACCTTACTCCGATAAGGGTTTGCATCTAATTCGATTACTCCAATTCCAAATGATTGATTAAGGCGTTCCATTTCTTCCGTCAAACTGTCGCTAAATTCAAATGCCACCAAGTACCCATAGTTTGACCAACTGGAATTTGAAACCGCCTGAAAAAATGCTTTTTTTAATTCGCTGTCATTGTTTATTTCTCTTTTGATTTCGTATGAACTGATTTTAAAAGTGTCTAAGCGATTGATTGCTTTAAGAAAATTTTGGCTGGCTTTTGTCTGTAAGTTAAGAAAACGAATACCTACCATATCGGGGTGTGACCAAATTTGATTGTTGTCTTTGTCATATGTTGATTGTTCGTGAGGAATTGTTTTTGAATAAATACTGGTATTTTTCAAATAGCTACTTAACAGTTTATGCAAATTTTTTTCGGTATAAGTTTTTTCTTTATCAGTTTTTTTCGTTTCGGTTTCTGTCGGTTGGGTTAAAGTGTCAACACTAATATCTTGTTCGTTTTTTGGCAAGTAGTACAAATACGAACTACCTTCTTTTATTCTTTTAACTCTAGCATCTCCATTTCTTATAAAGTCGCCACAGACCGTAGCTAATGTGGCTGGTGGGGTTTTTGAATCCCTGAAATTATAGTAATTATTATTAATTATATGTTTACAAAGGTCGTTAGAGCTAACACCACCGCCTAAATCTTCAAGGCTTTTTAAAACTGCTTCTTTAATTGTCATAGTATTTTTAGTTGTTTATGAGTTGATGTCGTTCTTATAATTGGCAAACGCTACAGTCTTAGATACACGCAGGTCGTAAGGTAAAGTTTTAAAACCCCTGCGGTCGTAAAACCGTACAGTCCTAATACACGCAGGTCGTAAAGTGAAAATTTTAAAACCTAAGGTCTAAAGATACTTTATAAAAAATTCAAAATTCGTTTTGCAAAAATTATAATTGTCGAAGACAAAGTGCTATTCTTTTTTTTTAATTGCCTTGCGCCCAACGATTAGCTAAGTGATAGTGGCCGATTTCGTGAACGAAATCATAAAATTACCAGTGGCAAAAACAAATAAAAAATAATTTTCTTCCGCTGTGAAATGTTTTTGCCACGACCTATTTTCAAAGCGAACTCAAATGATGAAGCGTACTATTAA
>JAVHPE010000286.1:0-7638 GCA_036170475.1 Bacteroidia bacterium
CAAATTAAAAGCACATCCCAATACTTGGTACAAGTACGCAAGGCTTATGGAAATGAACCGTAGAAAATTCCGAAAAAAAAGAACCAAGTACGAAATTGGAATAAGGGCAAATGCACCCTCAAGCGTATCCCTTGCAAGTTGCTCTCCTATTCCACGTCATAAACCTTATTGCTGTTGAGTTGCTCTCCAGCAGAGCTCATTTCCTCTTCAGATTTACAATGGTAAAATTAAAAATAATTATTGAAAAAAGTGTTCTGAAATTTGGATTACAACATAGAAGTTCGTAATACTTAGAAGTCCTCTTACCCGCACCCAGGATTTATTTTTTTATTATTTCTAAAAGTCTTTTTGGGTCTTGCCGATTATCCCAAAATGCAGTAATGATTAACTTATCTTTGGTCAGCTTATAATAAATGCTAAAATGACCCATTGCAGATTCTCTAGTATCAGGATAAGTCGTAGGTTTAAATGATTCTGGAAGTTTTAAAATAACTTGTATCCGGACTGCGGTTAACTTGATTAATTTCTCAGCAAAACTTGTTGAGCCATTATGCTTCGTCCAATATCTTAAAATCTCTCTTCTCTGTCTTGATGCTGTCTCGGTCCAAACTACAGTTCTTTTAACCATTTCAAATCGTCTTTGTCTAGGTTGGTTTGAGAAATTAATTTTCCGTTTTTAATATCCTCGTCACTTAATTGGAGCATTAATATTTGCTCCTCAGATAATTCCACAATGTCCTTGTCGGCGGAACTTGTCTTAACTAGCTGATAAAGCGCTGATAGATAGTCTTTATTAGTAATTGTCAAAAGTTTGTCGATGATATTATTTCTTAAGATGTCGGTCGTGCTCATTGGTCTAAAATTTTCTCAAATATCGTCATTTCCTGTCTTTCTACGAAATGTTGCATAATATTTCTTTGTCGAACTGGGAAATATGAATGTTTTCGCGGTTTTGTACCATTGCCATTACAGTCGAAAGATACTAAATAAATTCAAAATTATTCTTGCAATAACAGTATAATTGTCGATGATGAAGTTCTTGTTTTTTAATTGCCTTGCTGCCAACGGCTAGCTAAATGATGCAGCCGCCTTCGTAAACAAAATTATAAAATTACAAGTGGCAAAAATAAATAAAAAATAATTTTCTACCGCTGTGAAAGGTTTTTGCCACGACCAATTACGATTGCGAACTAAAATGATGAAGCTTACTATGAACGGCAATATTGCTTAGGTGATGTGTGCCGTATTTATTTCTTGTCGTTGAGTTTTCGTTTTAACTCTTCAATAATCCTGTCTTTCTCTGTCAATGCTTGGTCTTTCTCTGTCAATGCTTTTTTGTTTTCTTCCAACTCTTTTAGATATTTTTTCTCTTTGTCCTCGAACATAGCATTCACTGTTCTCCACGCCTCTTGTTCGGTTTCTATTTTCTTTTTCTCCTCAGGGTTTGTTCCTGAATGGTGCAAAATGTCAGTTGCGATTTTTAATTCGTCAATATCCAATTCGTGATTATATTCTTTGATAATCTTTTTGTCGTCCACGAAGTTTGTCTGTTCAAACACACTCAACAGTTTGTCTAATCGTGTTTGATAACGGTCCGTAATTCTATCTACTTGCACCACAAAACTGTCGTGTGTCAATTTTTCTATAAAATCGCTTTTGGTCAGAATAGTCGTTTTGTTAATAAGGTCTTTGTAGTTACGTTCAACTTTTATACAAGGTGTCTCAATTTCGGGTAATTTAAAGCCTAAAATATAAATGGTCGTGATAGGTAATACAACCTTTTCTTCGTTTACGGTGTCCTCTTTTTTGTATTGTTCAGCCAAATAATTACGAAAACGCATCAAATCAATTTGGTTTTTTGCTTTCTGAATCTCAATAAGCACTTTTTTCAATTCGCCTTTGTCAGTTTTGATTGTCGCAATGAAGTCAAGTCGAAACACAGCCAATCCTGCGAGTTCGTCAGTATAGGTAAATTCTTGGGGCTTTACTTCAATGGTTTCGACGATTTGCTCCAAAAGTGTCCCAATGAAAAATTTGGCTACTTTTTCGTTTTCCATCATTCGTTTGAAAACTACGTCATATATTGGATTTGCAATTACCATTGTCTTGTTTTTTTAATACAGTACAAATTTACACATTAATTCTCAGTTGTCCATTGCCTACAAGTGTTTGTTTTTTTTCAGAATATGGCACACAACGGCTAGCTAAATGATGCAGCGTCATAACAATTAAAATAAAAAAGTTCGATTTAATAATTTTCTCTATTGGCTTGGTGTGTAGGGTGGGGATTCTGCTGATAGAAGGATGTTTTTATAGAATGGTTCATTATATAAATATTAGTATATCTTCGAAAGAGGAGTGAGTTTTTATTAGCCATATTTGACATAGAATGTTTAAAAAAATAAAGCCCTGATTAAAGGGCTTTATCAAAACATTCCACGTCATAAACCTTATTGCTGTTGAGTTGCTCTCCAGCAGAGCTCATTTCCTCTTCAGATTTACAATGGTAAAATTAAAAATAATTATTGAAAAAAGTGTTCTGAAATTTGGATTACAACATAGAAGTTTGTAACATTTAGAATTTTAATACCCTAAAGGTTCTCTGCTGGTGTGTCGCACTCTCACTATTTCTATCCTGCCGACTGCTATTTTATAAGTTATGCGATAATTGTAAATTACGTAAGCCCTGTAATCGCCCTTATTATCAGATTTTAGTTCGTCTGCTTTGTATATTTCTGTTCCTTTAGATAATATCCGTGTCGATTCTAAAATCCGGGTTCTTACTGTTTTTGCATTTTTTTCAGAATCTTTTTTAATGTACTCGTATGCTTCTTTTAGCTGTCCCTTGGCCATGTCCGACCAAATAACCTGATACGCCTTTCTTTTTACCATCCTTTTACTTCTTTTTCTAAATCCTCTTGTGTGGTATATGCTCCATTCGCTATTTGTTTTTCTGATCTTTCAATTTCTTTATTGTATTGTTTAACGCTTATGCGTTGACTCGAAGTATCTACGTGTAATATACTTTTTGCCATATTCAATAACAATTCTTGTTGTTTTTCTGTTAATAAAGGTAAATAGGTATTTAACTCTTTATTTATTGCAGTGCCTTTCATTTCTTTTTCCATTTTTTTTGTGTATCACAAAGTTAGTGATTTTGTGCGATTGTTCTATTTTAACTAAATGTCTCGTCCTGAAATAGGTTTACAGTAAAATGTAAAACAAATGAACAAAAAAGTAATAGATAAAGAGGCAATAATAGCCGAATATTTAACTGGCGGGATCAGTTATCGGGAATTGGGAAATAAGTATGGTATTGGTTATAAAATGATAAATTTATGGGTTATGAAATACCAAGGAAAAGAGCGGACACCAAGGGAATTTTGTGGAGTCCCCCATTCAAATGATCCACTTGGAGAATCACAACTATTAAAATAATCCGGAGTTTGTCCTGCAGAATGCCATCCTGCAGCTAAACTAATTCCACATGATAGGTGCGGGCAACTACTGTATTGTTCGAAACTGGGATTTGGAACAAGATTTTGAGCAAAAGCAAAATGAAATGAGAGAAAAATAAAACAAAATAAGAGGAGAAGATTTTTCATTTTGCAAAATTTTTCCGTTAATGCAAACATAGAGTAATTAATTTGTCAAGTCAAATATTTTTTTCATTTCAATAATTTTGGTATTTTTTAGAACTTCTTGTTGCATAAAAAGTAATAGCGCATTTTTATTGTTAATAGAGGCTGGTGGAGAATTTGCAAAATTCTTAAGTCTTAACTAATGCTGTGTTGTTGCAATTTTTTCATTTATATCAGTTTTAGTGGATGAATCTAATGCGTACAATGCCGCCCCGAAGGAAACGATGAACTGGGGTTTTTCAACAATGTCAACTTCTTTTTTGTATCGTTCCTGTAATAAATTTTTTAAATATGAATGGTGTTGAATAACGCCGCCAATAATATAAACAGGCAAAAGGGGATCTATTCGCAATTTTGCTACCCTGTTTACAATGGAAAGGTATATTCCTCTGGCAATGTCCTCAACAGGCAAGCCATCGAAGAGCCAGGTCATAATTTCTGTTTTCGCAAATACAGTACAAAAACTGTTCAGTTCCTTGTTGTATGTAGATTTCATGGCAAGGCTTGTCATGTCTTTTATTGGAATATCGGCTTTTTCAGCCACCTCAATAATAAAAGATCCAGTCCCGGAAGCACACTTATCATTGAGAAAGAAATTCTCAATATTATTATCCGCATTGCATTTTATAATTTTAATATCCTCTCCGCCTATGTCAATGATGTTTTTGACCCCCGGGAAATAAAAAGAAACACCAAGTGCCGCGCAGTTCAATTCTGTTTTAATAATATCGGCATCTACCAAATGTTTTCGCCCGTAGCCTGTTGCGCAGATTCTTGTTAATGGATACTGTTTTTTTAATGATTCGATTACGTGAGTAACAGGAATCTTATCCCTATTTAAGGTTTTTAAAGACGTCTGAAAAACAATTTTTTTCTGATCATCAACAACAGTGAATTTGGTATAGGCGGAGCCTGAATCAATTCCTAGAAAATAATTCTGTGATTTGGAAATTTCATTTACCGAAATTATTTCATTTACTATTTCATTTGCAAAAGCCGGTTTTAAGGGTGGTGTCTTAGCGGACAAATTTTTATCTGACAATGCCTTTACCATATTAGTGAAGGTAAGATTAACGGGAGTTTGAATAGCGTGCTTTAATCCATATTCAACAATTTTACCATTAAGATAATCAATTTCTGTAGGGCGGTTATTCATCAGGTCAACAGCGAGAGAAGGGAAATGGTTCCCCGCTTTCCCCAAGTAACCTAAGCATTTTTCAATAAAAGTATCTTCAAATTTTATGTGTTCGGCTTTTGCGACAGTAACGGCTTCTTTTAAAACCTGTTCTACCAGCTCAACAGTATTTTTATTGTCCATTGCCTCCTTCATGGTAATTCTGCCAACAGCGCAGAGAGCGCTCAGGGCAGCATTTAAAATTGTTTTTTCCCATGTTTGCCTGAGCAATTCCTGAAAGGGGATAGATTTGGTTTCAAGAGCCACCTTAGCCAGCAATGCGGAAAGTTCATCCGTTTGCGATTTCCTGGAATTATCAATAGAAGCGATATAATTAGGAGGGTTAAAGAAAGTAACCGTTGTGGTATTGCGTTCTGTTTGGTTTCCTGCAAAATTTATTACCATTCGGATTGTACGGCTATCCCCGATAACGGCTGAAACCATTTTCTCCACATCCAGCCCATTCATAGCGCAGACAACACCGATTAATTTATTGCTCAATTTGTCAATCTCCTTCATTGCCGAGGGAAGATGAATTGTTTTTAAACATACAAAAATTAAGTCGGGAGAAAAGGTCTCAAAATCGGAAATGGCATTATAGATATTTTTGAACTTTACTTTTTTATTAATTGCTCCTTCCAACAGTATTCCATTGGATTTTATCAGGTCTACCTTGCTTTTATCAAGGTCGCAAATGGCTATATCAACACCCGCTTCCAGCAAATGAGCCGAAAGAATCATCCCTACAGGACCCAACCCCACAACTCCAACTTTAATTCGTTCAGAACTATTCATAAATGGTTATTAGTTTTTTTCTCTACGAAATACGAATTTTTACGAATGTACGAATAGAGTATTGATTTAGTATATTCGTAAAAATTCGTATTTCGTAGAGCCTTTTTATCTGGCAACTGTTTTTGAACTTTCAATCTGCTCCAGGAATGTTTCTATTTTAGTAGTGCTTTGTTCCTCCGAATAAAATCTCAAATCACACAGGTCACCTTCAATCACTAATGTTGGTATGCCAAGTTTTTCAGAAATCCGTTGAGGCATTCCAAAACGGGAGTTGGAATTATTGGCGCATGTTTTTGCATCATGAAATATCATTCCGTCAATACGAAAATCTTTTACCAGTTTTGCTAAAATTTTTTCTTTCGCTTCATCGCTTCTATTAATGAAAATTTCGGTATAAGCTCTGGCAGAAGACTCAAAAGGATGTCTTTCATCAAAAGCATCGAACACCCAACTGTTACAGTAGGTAGAAGCCACAACGGCAGCTTTGTTTTCAAGAAACAATTCAGACATTGGTCTTAATTTCCCCCAAATTGGCATTCCGTCCCAATATATTCTGCTGCGCTCTTCGGCAAGAAATCCAATTTTATTTGAAACATTTTCCTGCAGTTCTTTTAACAGCACGGTGTAATAGTCTTTGGCAATTTGTGTACCTCGCAATACCACTATCGGTCCCATGTGAATGGTGGCATCAAAAAAACTGATTGGTGATGGTGAATTTGTGGCAGTCCATAAAACTTGTTTCCAGAGATCCGTTGCTTCCTTGCTTAATTTTATTGTTTCACGAAACTTATCAATATTAAATTTATTTCCGCTTGCTTTTTCACAAGCCGGAATCATCTCTTTAAATTGTTCACAGACATCCTCAATATGGGCATCTGTTACTTCATTAACATGACGGGGTGGAGTAATTCCGGCAATAGGACAATTCATTTCTTTTGCAAAATAATTCATCCAATCCTGCACTTCCCTGCATTGGTTTGTGTTGTAAACTATCAAATCAGGTTTTGGCGGACCGTTCAAACCATAATGTTCCTGAAGAGGAGTTTGCTTTTTTAAATATGAACCAATATCGGCTGTTAAGTACGAACAAATATCGTTGTTATATCCAAGCTTTGTGCTTTCAGGGATAAGGTCACCCGCTGTACGAGTAGCTCCAAGCAGCGCACCGTGGTTTTCAGGGAAATGAACTTCAAAACCGAAAGAGCGAAGCAACTCAGCAGGACCAACACTTGTACACCAAGCAATTTTTTTTGAGGTGTCTTTAAATCCAAGAAAATAATTTGTCATTATTTCCTTTAATAATTTTGCGGATTGAATTTTATACATGTTTTGAGATTTGAGATATGAGATGTGAGATTGTGGACAATGTATTTGTTTTGTCTCCTATCTCACATCTCCTATCTGTTATTATTATATTTTTATTCTTGCATCAACCACAAAAGCCTTATCAGCAAAAGCCATGATCGGATTCAGATCCATTTCCTGTATTGCGGGAAAGTCAATAACTAATTGCGAAAGACGTTGAATAATTTCAATTACACTTTCTTTGTGAATTCCTTTTTCACCTCGTACTCCGTCTAATAATTTTGAAGCTTTGATGGATGAAAGCATTTCTTTTGCTTCCAGTTCAGTTACAGGAGCTATTTTGAAAACAACATCTTTTAACACTTCCACATATATTCCACCGAGCCCAAACATGATAAGTGGCTCCAGGTCATGTTGTGCGCTAACTCCGGCAACAAGCTCTTTTCCACCGGGAAGAAATTTCTGAACAAAAAACTGAAGATCTTTTGCCTCAAATTTTTTCTTCATATTCTCAACTGTAATTCGTACCTCCTCTTCATTTTTCAGATTGATAGCCACACCGCCCATATCACTTTTGTGAACCAATAATTCCGAATCCGCTTTTATAACAACAGGGAATCCTATTTCGTTTGCCGCTTTAATTATTTTTTCAATATCTGATGCGATGCGCCAATCGGCAACAGGGATACCGTATGCAGAAAGCAATGAATATACTTTATCGGA
>JAVHPE010000287.1:0-7632 GCA_036170475.1 Bacteroidia bacterium
AATGGAATAATAGAAACATACGATTTATCATCGCGTTTCTTTTTGAATTCCACAGTGCCATCAATTAATGCAAATAAAGTATGGTCTTTGCCAATACCCATATTTGCACCCGGTCTGTGTTTAGTACCTCTCTGACGTACAATAATATTACCTGATATAGCTAATTGACCACCAAAAATTTTAACGCCTAAACGTTTACTATGTGATTCGCGACCGTTATCTGAACTGCCGGCTCCTTTTTTATGTGCCATTTTTTTATTAGATTAAGTATTAAGAACTAAGAACTACGAATTGAAACCTGTCAATTCAAATTATTTCGCTGCCTTTTTCGCTGCTGTTTTTTTTGCAGGAGTTTTTTTAACAGGAGCATCTTCTGTTACTTCCGCTTTTTTCCTGGTTGTTTTTTTTGTTTTCACTTCATCCACAACTTGTTCCACTTCAACATGTGGTGCTTTTTTCTCAATTACAATTTCATCTGCTAAAGTTTCGCCTTTAGCTAAAACTCCCTGAATAAGTATTTGAGACAATTGCTGGCGGTGACCATTTGATTTTTGGTAGCCTTTTCTGCGTTTTTTCTTAAATACGATGACTTTGTCACCTTTTAGATGTGAAAGTACTGTAGCAGCTACTTTTGCACCATCTACTGAAGGAGTTCCTATTTGAACTGTTCCATCGTTATCGATCAACAAAACTTTGTCGAACTCTACTTTAGACCCTTCGCTAGCTTCTAGGCGGTTCACATAAACTTTAGTTCCACGTGTTACCTTAAATTGTTGCCCGGCTATTTCTACGATTGCGTACATTTTTATGGGTTTATTTGTTAATACTGTCCAGGCAAATTCTTACTTGGGGTTGCGAAATTAAGCAATTATTTTATTCCGGCAATGTTTTGGGACTAATTTTCTTGTTTACAAGGTAAACGCCTGTTAAAATTAAAGCTATCCATGCAAAATGCATTGGGAGAACAGCTTCGTTGTCGAAAATCCCCCAACCCATTGCAACTATTGGTATTAAGTAAGTTACTGCTGAGGCAAAAACTGCATTGGTATTCCTGATTAATACATTAAAAACAATTACAGAAATAGCCGTACCAAATATCGCTAGAATGCTTATAAATCCTAAACTCTCAAGGGCATGTGGGTAGCTCGCTAATCGTTGCGTAAAATCAGTGGTAAATAAATAAGCCCCGGCAATTGGTCCTATAAACAGCATCGCCCATACGGTACAGGTTACAGGGTTCGCATCGTTTAGGTATTTTTTTATAATATTTACACTCAGACCATAACAAATAGTTGCCAGCACTACAAAAAAGACATATAACAGGTTATTATCCATGGTATCTTTTTTCCCTACCATTAACAAGCCAAGTGCACCAATAAAGCCTATCGTTATGCCGATGGCATTTATCCAATGTGTTTTTACTTTAAAAAAAAATACGCCTATGAGTAAAGTAAAAGATGGTGTTAAGGAATTAAGTGCACCTGTCATTGAACTGCTAAGCCCTGTTTCAGCTTTGGTAAATAAAAATGCGGGGATAAGATTACCTAACACTCCCATTCCTACAATAGCTTTCCAATGTTTCAAAAAGTCCTTTTTTAAATGTTTGAAAAGCAAAGGGGATAAAAATAGAAAAGCAATAAATATGCGCAGTGCTGCAACCTGATTATTTGAAAAAGCTACCATCCCTCGCTTCATTAATATAAATGAACTTCCCCAGATGAGTGCGAGCAATACAAAGATAGACCAATTGATAAATTTAGTGTTCATAAGAAAAATTTAGCACAAAGATATAGTTAGTTGCGAATACCAAGGAAATTTTAGATCAAATAAAATGCGTAAACTTGCATTACGGAAGGGTTATTAACTCATTAATGCGATTCGCTTTCAAGAGGGGAGTTCTGTGGAACCAGGTGGAGAGGTAATGGACGTATTGGTTTGCCTGCGAATAGATTCATCATGTATCAAATCGTACAAATTTTTTATAAACTCTTTTGGAAGCCCCAGCTGATGACCATTTGAGATACTTGCTTCAATCAATTTTCTCCAATGTGAAACTTGCAAAACCGTAATATTATTATCATGCTTGTATTCTCCAATTTTTGCGGAAATAGCCATCCGCTTCGCAAGTAATTCTAATAAATCATTATCTAATTTATGAATAATTGAACGCAACTCATCCAGCTTGGTCTGCAACTCAATGTTTTCAATAGATGCGGAACGAATGTTTAAGCCACTGATAATTTTATTTAATTCTTGTGGTGTAATTTGTTGCTTCGCATCACTTAATGCTTCAATTGGATTACAGTGAGTTTCAATCATTAATCCATCCATGTCCATATCCATAGCTTTTTGTGCGAGGTATGGAATTAACTCGGGATTGCCACCAATATGTGATGGGTCGCATATGATAGGTAGTTCAGGACAAGCTGTTTTTAACTCAATCGCCAACTCCCATTTGGGAGAATTACGAAAAGGACCATTATCAAAGGAATGAAATCCTCTGTGTATCGCTGCAATTTTTTTGATGCCGGCATTATTGATACGCTCCAAAGCTCCAGCCCACAATTGCATGTCAGGGAAAATAGGGTTTTTCACAAACACAGGAATATCCGTACCTTTCAAGGCATCTGCAATCCCCTGAACTGAAAATGGATTTACAGTAGTCCGTGCACCAATCCACAAAATATCAATGCCATGTTTTAAACATTTTTCAACATGCAGGGCACTTGCCACTTCCGTTGTAGTAAACAAACCTGTTTCCTCTTTTACAGACTGCATCCATTTTAAACCAATATCACCAATACCTTCAAAAGTGTTAGGGCGAGTTCTTGGTTTCCAAATACCCGCTCTGAAAACACTATTGGGATAAAAAGCCGTAATTTGTTTTGCGGTATTCAACATTTGCTCTTCGCTTTCAGCACTACATGGTCCGGCGATGAGCAAAGGTTTTGAATAATTTGGAAACCAATTTTTTAATGGTTTTATATCAAGTTCTAAGTTCAAAATTTATTAATTTGAGAATTTAATATTTTTTTTTTCAAATTTGCACATTTTCAAATTTATTGTTTCTGTTCGGGGGTTAAATTAGAGATATTAACCAAGGGATGCAAATTAATTTGCCAGAGAAATCAAAAAAAACAAGATTATTTTGTACTTTTGTCTGACCTTCAAATTCCTTTGGTTAGGGAACAATCAATGAATAAATTTTAGATTTTAATATTTTTTGAATTCTCAATTCTAAAAATAGACCAATTCTAAAAATCAATAATTCTAAAAATCAACAATTAAATAAATGGTTATGTCAACAACAACCAAATACATTTTTGTTACCGGAGGAGTAACTTCATCCTTAGGAAAGGGCATACTTGCCGCATCTATAGCCAAACTTTTGCAGGCAAGAGGATATTCTGTTACCATTCAAAAACTTGATCCCTATATCAATATTGATCCGGGAACACTTAATCCTTATGAACATGGTGAATGTTTTGTTACTGATGATGGTGCTGAAACTGATTTAGATTTGGGGCACTATGAGCGCTTTTTGAATATACCTACCTCACAGGCAAATAACGTTACTACCGGCAGAATTTATCAATCAGTTATTGAAAAAGAGAGACGAGGTGATTTTTTGGGGAAAACTGTTCAGGTAATTCCGCATATTACCGATGAAATAAAAAATCGTATTAAACTGCTTGGCAAAACCGGCAAATATCAATTTATCATTACCGAAATTGGTGGTACCGTTGGTGATATTGAATCATTGCCCTACATAGAAGCGGTACGCCAATTAAAATGGGAGTTAGGAAGAGATGCGATGGTAATTCACCTTACACTAATTCCTTACTTATCCACCACTGGAGAACTTAAAACAAAGCCTACACAACACTCGGTAAAATTATTATTAGAATATGGCGTTCAACCGGAAGTGTTGGTTTGCAGAACTGAACATGCTCTTAACAGAGATATTAAAAACAAGATTGCTTTATTCTGTAACGTTGCGCCAAATGCGGTTATAGAAGCCCGTGATGCAGGCACTATTTATGAAGTTCCAATATTGATGGAAGAAGAACAATTGGATATAGTAGTCCTGAATCAAATGAATATGCCTATTTCAGATAATATTGATTTGGTTAAATGGAAAGAGTTTTTACACAAATTTAAAAACCCAAAATACGAAGTTAAAATTGGCTTAGTAGGTAAATACGTAGAGCTTAAAGATGCCTACAAATCTATTTCAGAATCATTTGTACATGCGGGTGCTACAAATGATTGTAAAGTATCCATTGAATGGATTCATTCCGAAAGTATTACCGAAGAAAACGCAAATGAAAAACTTAAAAACCTGCGTGGAATTATAGTCGCTCCCGGCTTTGGACAGCGTGGTATTGAAGGTAAAATCAGTGCGATTAAATATGCCCGAGAGAATCAGATTCCTTTTTTAGGCATTTGTTTGGGAATGCAATGTGCTGTAATAGAATTTGCCCGAAATGTTTTAGGTTTGGCAGACGCCAACTCTACCGAGATGGATCCTTCTACTAAAAATCCTGTGATTGATCTTTTGGAAACACAAAAGAAAATTACCAACAAAGGTGGAACAATGCGCTTAGGCTCATACCTGTGTAATATTACCGAAGGCACCAAAGCCTGGGAAATATATAAACAGAAAGAGATTAATGAACGTCATCGTCATCGTTATGAATTTAATAATGAATACTTAGCGGACTTTGAAGCTGCAGGCATGATTGCTTCAGGAATTAATCCGGATGGCGACTTGGTTGAGATTATGGAAATCAAAGACCACCCGTGGTTTGTAGGTGTTCAATTTCATCCGGAATATAAAAGTACGGTTGATAATCCTCATCCCTTATTCGTAAATTTTGTGAAAGCGGCTATTGAAATCAAGCTGAAAAAATTTCAGACTTCACATTGATTTACACTACTTTTAAAGGGTTTATGTAAAAAAAAAGTTTCAAGTTTGTTATTACACAAAACTTGAAACCTAAAACACAAACCTAAACCGATTCTTTATTTTTTTCCTAAACCGGTCGGACTTCCAACCCTGGTCATAGCACAACGGAATCCAATCCAAGCTGTTGCCTGACGTTGATCAAGGAATCGCCTTGTCCCCGGTACCATCCAGTATGCACGGTCTTTCCATGAACCGCCTTTGTAAACCCTTGCCTTATCATTGATAAGCGACGTTGCTTCATATTCATACATACCATTACTTTCAGGCTTTGGATTGGTTGCATCATACCCTTCTGTCCATGAGTTACCGCTTAATCCGGAAGCTTGAGTTTTAACATCACCATCTAAATAATTGATATTATCAGCATATTTATAATTTCTTCTCTCATCAAGGTTATCATCTGGTACCGTAGTGGTAACATCTCTCCAACGAACCATTCCCGGAACGCTTATAATATTGCTATCAGCATCATACTTAATAGTATCATTAATAACTATACCATCAGCATCGCGAATCTGAGTCTTAAATACATTTCCTCTGAATGGGCGGAAGTCTGATTTATCTTCAGGGGAAAGCGGACGATACGTATCCATTACCCACTCACTTACGTTACCTGCCATGTTGTATAACCCATAATCGTTTGGCCAGTATGAATAAACGGGGGTAGTAATATCACCAGCATCGTTAAGCTGACCTGCTGTTCCCATCATATCACCATTACTCCTTTGATAGTTAGCCATCATCTGACCTAAGAATTTTTCATCAGGGTTACGGGTTCCGTGACCATTCCAAGGATATAATCTTCTATCGGTAATACGTTCACCTATTGTGTTGCCAATTAAGCCGTAAGCGGCAAATTCCCACTCAGCCTCTGTCGGTAGCCTGTATCTCGGTAAAAATATTCCATCTTCCATGTGTACAGAACGATCGCCACCATCCGGACTCATTGAATGAAGTGGAGTAACAACAGTTCCTTGCCATTTGCCTGCAAGATATTCGTCTGTATTAAAATAGTCATTTTCAGTTGGAGTTGGAGTATGATCCAAAATACCTTCACGAATCAAAATAAATTCGTTTACACGATCCGTACGCCACGCACAAAAATCCGAAGCTTGCAACCAGTTAATACCTACCACCGGATAATCTCTGTATGCGGGGTGACGTAAGTAGTATTCAACATAAGGTTCATTAAAAGCTAAACGATCCCTCCATACTAATGTATCAGGTAACGCTTTTTTCAATACGTCATAAAAATTGGCGGCAAATACTCTTCCTGTCCAATATATATATTCAAGATAATCTAAGTTACGAACTTCTGTTTGATCCATATAAAATGAAGAAACGGTAACCCTTTTTGGTATTGCGTTCCAATCATAGGTAACATCTTGCTCACATCTTCCCATCGTAAAACTACCTCCTTGAACCAATACCAATCCTGGTCCTGTTTCCTGTTCTTCGTAAGGAATAACTTCAAAACCTCCGTTTTTGGGATTGTTGTACTCCCAAGCGGTAATAGGCGATCTTTCTTTGGCGCAGGAGCCAAAGACCAAAATTCCTGAGAGTAAGATGATTTTGCCAGATACTTTTTTCATTGTTTTTTGTTTTGGTAAATATATTGAGTACAGTCGTAATTAGTAGTATACGTAATCAAATTACAAAATTTATCGGGTATCAAATTATTTTGATATTATCCGTAATTCGTCCTTAATCGTAATTTGCTGAAGTTTTGTTACAATAACTGTATTTTTTATTAAAAATTGTCTGAAAATTGAATTTTAGAAAGAAGGACAACTTACTAATCTGAACTTTTTCTTTTTCGGTTTACATTCAAATTGTAATGAGAATGAAATTTCATGAGAACCTGCGGTAGCATTTGTCAACTTAGAAACTGTAACATCATAACTGTATCCCACTTTAAAGAAATGTTGTTGAAAGCCAACAACAGCAATAAATGAATCTTGATTACGATACCATAACCCAGCCACAATAGATCCCTTAGTAAAATAAAGCCCTAAATTAAGTTGTTGGAAATTTTGTTGTTTTTGGAATAATACATTTGGAGAAATAAACGTCTGGCTTGATTTGTCGCCTATTGGTAATGACGCACCGGCATGCCCTGTCAATTTCATCGGAAGTTTACTTACCCCAAGCAATCCTTCATCGGGTTGAGTTAAGTGATGTGCGGCAAAACCAAAGAAATAACGTTTGCTATATCCCAAAATACCAGCAGAAAAATCTACGCCGGATCTGCTTGATAGTTTCTGTACTTCATTGGTATTATAAACAAATCCTCTGCGTTCGTCAATCATATCTCCGAATGTAAGCTTACTCCAGTCAATACTTTTTTGAAAATAGGTTGCCTGTGCACCAAATTTCAATGAAAACTCTCTGGTAACATTTAATAGATAAGAGTACATACCGCTGACGTTGGTAGTAGTTAACGTCCCTTGACCGGCTTTATCATTGATAACAAGTAATCCTAAGCCACCACCAATCGCATCAATATGTTGATCGTAAGATGCGGAATAAGTAACATAAGTACCCGAAATACCGGGCCATTGGTTACGGTAATTTAAGTTGACTCTTGGGCATCGAGCCGTTCCTGCGAGTGCAGGATTGAGATAAAGCGGATTGGCGTAAAACTGTGTAAATTCAGGGTCTTG
>JAVHPE010000288.1:0-1514 GCA_036170475.1 Bacteroidia bacterium
CTATATAATTGATAAACCACTAGCAATACGTGGTACAATGGAGGGATACACCGCAAAGTGGTTCTGGAGGTCTATATCCAAATGGCTCACTTTATTCCGATGGAGCAAATTTATTTGGAATGACTTCGGCAGGAGGCACAAACAATATTGGAACAATATTTAATTACGCATTACTCACAACTGGCACGGTTGAAAATATTGAGAAAATAGGTTTTGCTGTATATCCAAATCCTAGCAATGGAACAATCGCTATTGAAGCAGAAAGAAATGAATATATGCTTCACATCACTAATGTTCTTGGAGAGATTATTTACCAATCCAAAATCAAAAATTACAAATCCGAAATTGATTTAGGCAAACAGACTAATGGTATATATTTCATAAACATTCAAACAGTAAAAGGAACAGCAGTTCAAAAGCTAATCATCAATAAATAAAATTCAAACCGCGTTACGACTGTTACGTTTTTAGAAATATATTTTATGACCGCTGTACCCTGCGACTGCACCATTGTACAAGGACAAATACCAGCAAATACAAACAGTTTTGCCAATAGACAAAAATAAAGTTGCATATTCGGACAACTATTCTTATCTTTGTGACGTATGAGTGATGAGAAAATAAGAACAGTGTTTTTGTATAAGGACTACTTTACTGACTTCTTCGAGAATCAGAAGCAGAAAGTAAAAGCCAAAATCATTTGGACTTTTAAACTTATTGAAACCATTAAACAAGTGCCGGAAGAATATTTGAAACACTTGGAAGGCACAAATGGACTTTATGAAATTCGAGTAAAGCAAGGTAGCGACATATTTCGCATTTTTTGCTTCTTTGACGCCGGAAAACTTGTTGTGTTAGCAAACGGATTTCAAAAAAAGACTCAAAAAACACCAAAGTCAGAAATTGAAAAAGCACTTAAAATAAAGCAGGAATATGAAACGGACAAATAATTTAAAATCCCTCGACCAATTTGTAGACGAGCATTATGGGAAAAAAGGGACTTCCAAACGTGATAAGTTTGAGAAAGGCTATGAAGCATTTAAACTTGGTTTCCTTCTTCAGCAAGCCAGACTTGAAAAAGGGCTAACACAAGAAGAACTTGCGGAGAAATGCGGGACGAACAAAGGCTACATTTCCAAAATTGAGAACAACATTAAAGAAGTTCGCATTTCGACACTTCAAAAAATTGTTGAACTTGGTTTGGGCGGACACTTAGAATTTTCAATTAGACTTTGACACCATAAAATAACATCCGCTGTATATAGGGACAGTAGCGCATTTCGACTGTTGTGTTTATAGAACTGTGGGATACGACCAATGTGTATTGCGACTATAAAGTGCTTTGACTATAGACTGAAACGGAATGACAAGAAAAAAATAGCAACGGCACACAACATCACCTAAGCAATATTGCCGTTCATAGTACATTTCATCATTTGAGTCCGCAATAAAAATAGGGCGTGGCAAAAACCTTTCACAGCGGTAGAAATTTTTATCTATTAGTTTTTGCCACT
>JAVHPE010000289.1:0-7548 GCA_036170475.1 Bacteroidia bacterium
AATGTATCAGAGAACACTGATAATTCAAAGGGTAAATTAATGAAACAGAAGTATTATAATTCCCCCCTGTTATGCGTGGTGGGATGCTACGCATAAAATACATCTATTGAAGTCGCATTTCAATTTTTTTAGAAAATATTTAAGTACGAATGCGCAGTATATCGCGAAACCAGAAAACCTCCTCGATCGTTCATTTTTAGCTCGACAAATTATTTTAAGTTACGCATAATCAATCTCCAGTAAATATAAAAATATACATAAAAGTTACCATATTGGTAACTCTACTGTATATTTGCAGTAAGAATAAATAATCTATGAGATGAACATACATAATAAGGGTAGCATTGTTGGCTATTACACTAATCATCCAGACTGCAAGGATACATTAGAAAAATGGTTTCATGACGTTTTAGAAAAAAAATGGAAAAAGCCTGGTGATGTAACTAAAGATTATACGAAAGCCAGAACAATAAAAAACGAAAGAGCCATTTTTGAAATCAATGGTAATGACTATAGGTTGATTGTCGAATTTAATTATCAGAAGGGTTGGGCTTATATTAAATTCATTGGTACTCATGCCGAATATGATAAAATTGATTCGGAAACAATTGATATGTATAAGAAAAAGAAATAATAGGAAAGAGAGAAAAAGGAAAGAATAATAATATAAAAAGGAAAGAATTGTAAAAAAATTGTAGAAACGAGAATCGATATGGAACTTAAAATCATCAAAACCAAAAAAGACTACCACGCAGCCCTAGAGAGGTTTGAAGAAATTTTTTCGGCAAAAAGTGGAACAAAAGAAAGTAATGAAGCAGATATACTGTCTTTATTAATTCAAGACTATGAAAATAAAAACTATGTTATTAAAGTTCCTAGTCCTTTAGAAGCAATAAAATATAGAATGGAACAACAAGGACTAACTAACAAAGACCTGGCTAAAATACTTGGTTATAAGAGTAGAGTGAGCGCTATTTTTCATAGTACAAGGAAGCTGAATCTTAATATGATTCGTAGACTAAATGAACAATTACATATCCCATTAGTAACTTTGGTAAAGGAATACTAAAAGCAATTGTTTTGTTCAGACAATGGACGAAAAAAATGTTGTGCACCTTCCGTTTAGAGTGGCGTCTCGCTATATTTATCTGAATTTACCATTTCCAAAGTTTCAAACTTTGGAAAGGATTGGGCTTTTATAATTTTTCCAATTCGATCTTCACAAAATCAATAAGCTCTTTCACATATTCCCGCGAAAAATTAAATTCAACACCTGCCGCTTTATAAATTTCAGGAATTGATTTGGTGTAACCCAAACGCAATGCGGCTTCATACCTATCTAACGCCTTTTCCGGATTTTGTTTATAATTGCGCCATACAGCAATAGCGCCTAATTGTGCCATACCATATTCGATATAATAAAACGGAACTTCAAAAATATGCAATTGATTTTGCCACAGACGGGCTTTCACATCTTCCAGACCTGTCCAGTCAACTACCCTGCTACTAAACTGGTCGTTTATATTTACCCAGGCATCCATGCGCTCATCGATAGTATGTGCCGGATTTTCATATATCCAGTGTTGAAATTTATCTACCGCGGCAATCCACAATAATATTTTTAAAGCTTTGTCCAATGCTTCTTTTTTAGCACGTTTAAGGTCATCAGGTTTTTTGAAAAATACATCCCAGTGTTCCATTGAAATCAATTCCATGGACATAGATGCAAGTTCAGCCACTTCAGACGGAGTACTTTTAAAATCAGTAATTTCTAAATTGCGGGTAACAAAAGAATGAATAGCATGTCCGCCTTCATGGACTATTGTTATCAAATCACGAAGTGAACCAACAGAATTCATAAAAATAAAAGGCACACCAATTTCATGTAAAGGATAATTATACCCTCCCGGAGCTTTGCCAATTCTGGATTCCAAATCCAGATGACCCATCGCTTTCATAATTTTCAAATATTCAGCGTAAGCGGGGCGCACATTATAAAAACATTCAATTGCTTTGTCAATAAGTTCATCACTGGTTTCAAATGGTTTTAATGCCGGTCTGCCCTCCTCATCCACATCCATATCCCAAGGTTTTAATGTATCCAGCTTTAATAATTTTTTACGTTCCCTGTCTGATGCTTCTTCTATGGCAAGCACTTCTTTTGCTATTGATTGATGAAAATCAAAACAATCTTTAATGGTATAATCAAATCGCCCGAGCTCCTCAAATTTATAATCACGATAGTTTGCAAAGCCTGCATTAAAAGCTACCTGATGGCGTAACTGAACCAGTTCGGAAAATAAAATATTCAGTGTGTTTTTATCAACATTTCTTCGTTGTTGTGTTTTTCTGAAAACAGCCTCACGAACATTTCTATCCGTATCTTTCATAAAACTGGAAGCTTTTTGCAAAGTAATTTCTTCGCCCTTCCATTCAATAGTCATAGCTCCCGAAATAGCGCCATACTTTTGTGCTTCTATTGAAATTTTTGTGAGAACCGGAATATTTTTTTCACGATATAATTCTAATGCTTTTTTAACTCCACGAATGTAAATGCGATACTTTTCCTGGTCAAGCTCCTTCAGGTAAGGCGATTCAAAAAGTTTTACATTGAGTTCATTGCTATAAGGAGCAATAAATGGTTCTATTTCATTCACAAAGAAATTGAAAGAATCGAGCAATTCTTTGTTTGTAGTATCGCAGGTCATTTTAATATAACGCCAAGCCATATCTTCACTCAATACAGCTTCCAGTTCACTACGGTCAAGCAACCATTGTTGCAGTTCTTTTGCGGAAGAAATAGTCCGTTCTTTTAAATCAATAAAAAAAGGTTCTATTTTGCTCCATGAATCTATGGTAATATTTTGTGGTAAAAAATGACGAATCGGTTTTACCGGAATTTCAATTTGTTTTGGGTTCATTTTTAAAATTTATTGGTAAAAATTATAAATCCTAACCTTTAAATTCTAAATTTGGATTTAGAGATAAGAGATTAGGATTCGATGTCGTTTAGTTAAGAAGCCATCGCCCATATTTCGACAGGCTCAATATGGCCAGTGCGCTTCAGTCTGAGTAAGGCAGTGGTAAGCGTTTGTTGAACCATAGAAGATCTTGGGCTGGCGTTTTTAGAAAATATCCCTTAACAAAACGATGTTGGATTAGGATTTAGAGATTAGAATAAAAACATCTATCCTTTTAAGCAACGCCTGTTTTTCTTACACCTTTTGCTTTTACCTTTGAACTGGCTGTTTTTACGGGCTTTGAACTGGTGTCTTTTAATTTTGTTTTAGCAGCAGTTTTGCCTTCAGCACTTGCCTTCAGCTTTGGTTTATCAACTTCAACTATCTCTTCTTTTTTCTCTAACAATCCTTGTTTCTGAAGAGCGTTATACCAGTTAATTACTTTTTTTATGTCTGATACATATACTCTATCCTGATCATATTCAGCAAATGCTGTTTTGAAATATGCTTTCAGTTCCACATCAGGTAATTTATGATCAATAGATTGTTTACCATTTTCTTTGTCATAAATTTTTTGAAGAACATCTTTTAAAGGCACATCCTCACCGGTAGAATAAATTCTTACATCGTCTAATGTACTTACCTTGTTTGTGGAATAAACCGGCACACGTTTTTTATCGGTAATTGACTCAACAATTAACCCGTTTTTTGTCTGAGCTACAACTTTATAAAGTCCGCTCATTCCTGCAATTGAAATAATTCCGCTTAAATCCATAGTAATTTTTTATTTGTGCAAATGTATAAAAAAAACAATTTAGTAAATTACCTATTTATCATTAATTTTTGTACCAGTTTTTTGTTACCCACAGTCAGCTGATAATAATATAATCCGCTGGCAAGTGATGATAGATCATTTACAATACGATGCGTTCCTTTACGCATTTTTTCGGATGTGATAACTTTAATTTCTTCGCCCAGGATATTAACTATTTTTAATTCAACAATAGCATCTTCAGTGACGGTAATATCAATTACCGATTGATTATTAGCGGGATTCGGATAAACATTCATCATATTGCCCCCATCTTTTATCATACTTGAATTTCCAACAGAAACATATAATTCATCGTATTTTATTTGCGCATTTACGGCGCTTGTTTGAATATCCGATAAATTATCACCGGCAATTAAAGCAAATGCAACTCTTACGGAGTCGCCAGAAGCAATAGGATAAGGTCCGGTACTTACAACATCAATCACATCGGCTCCCGCACCGGATACTCCTGCATCAGCACGATTAGTTGAAAGTGTCAGATATTTTTCAGTACCATCAAAACCGCCTCCGCTTAAATCGGCACCACCGGCACCACCGGCTACATTATCAATAGCGTAATGCACTATCGGCGCGGAACTTGTCAGTAATTTAACTCCGGCATACATTCCATTTGTTCCTGTATAATAAGCATATCCCATTTTATTGGTTGCATCAAATGAGGCACGGTTGGAGGCGAAAGTAGTTGCATCAATATCCCAATCAGCAAAAATGCCTGCATACAAATTGCTTAAACCAGATGTGCCGGTGTTAATAATAGTGTATTGAACTATCACAAACTTCCTGTTGCCTGTAGTGCTCCATGCAAATGCTTTATTATGAATGGTAATGGGTAAAGGGGTTGTAGCAAGATTGTCTTTAAATATACCGTCTACATCAAACTCAGAAAACACAGCAGGCAATGTATTGTGCGTTGCAACTATTGATTGAAAATCGGCTTCAGGTGTTGTTATTCCTCTAATGGCATCTGAAACCTTAGCGGCGCTTACCCCAACCATTAATCCTGCTTCATATAAAATGGTTCCGGTATTCATATAATTGAATCCTAAGCCTCCAACCTGTCCATCCTGGCTGTATCCAATACGCCCGGCGCTGCTTATGGTGGTTGCCACATCATTGATGTTGATGTTGATATAATCAACATTTACGGTAACATTAAAAAATTCGTATGCAGTATAGGATGTGGCGGGATCGGAATACGCCAGTTTAAATAATACCGACTGATTTGCAGGTGCAGTAGAAAGTATTTTTATAGTAAAGGGATCTGAACTATTGTTCGCGATGGCTAAAGTATTTATTGCTCCCAGTGTGGTAGTGCCATCAAGAATAGTTACATAGGGTGATGTAGTGGAAAGTGTTGCTGTTAAATTTGTGGTAGGTCCAAGATAATTTGTATAATCGCCTGATATACGCAAGGTATCACCTATCACAAAAGTATCATCATTATTGTCGGTGTAATTTCGTTGGGTCATAATAACAGAGGGAGAATCACCCTGGGTTAAGGCTTTAAATAAATTAATACGCCCATTACCTAATTTATTCAAATAAACAGGGCTCATTAATGGGTAAATATTATCGCATGTAATTTTTAATCGTTCTCCCAATTGCAAAGCGGTATAGGATGGAAAAAAAGACTTAACGATGCCGGCAGCTCCCGCTACACAAGGGGAAGACATGGACGTACCCGTTTGTGATGAATAGGAATTGACCGGATAAGTTGAATTAATTCCTTCGCCCGGAGCACAAACATCAACCGTATAATTATAATTTGAAGAAGAGGAGCGCCTGTCATCACTTTTGGTATTTGCCACACTAATAACATACTTATATGCGGCAGGGTAAAACGCCTCATCTACCCCATCATTTCCGGCAGCGGCAACAACTAAAGCATTTTTATTTATTGTCGCATAATAAATTACATCCTGTCCTGTTTGACCTCCGCTTGTTCCGCCCCAGGAACAGTTAATGACAGCACAACCATGATCAGCAGCATAAACAATACCTTCATACGATTTAGTGAGTATACCGGCAGCGTCTGTAATTTTAACAGGTAAAAATTTACAATTAAAACCAACACCTGCTACTCCTATTCCGTTATCAACAGATGCTGCCGCAATGCCTGAAACATGCACACCATGCGAGTTCGCATTGTAGGTAGGATCATTATCGTTTTCTCCCAAATCCCATCCAGAAAAATTATCGATATAGCCGTCACTATCCGTATCACCACCTCCGATAACATCAGCATAGTTATGTTTGATATTATTTATTAAATCGGGATGGGTTGGTTCTGTTCCTGTGTCCGTTATTCCAATTACCACATTTGTATCTCCGCGGGCAGTAGTAGTATTTACTCCCCAGGCAGATTCTGCCTGAATATTAGTGATGGCATATTGTGTCGCTAAATCGGGATCGTTAGGTGTATAGCATAGATGTTGAATATAATGAGGTTCAACATATTCAAATAATTGCAAGGCTATAAATTTATTAATTACTTTTTCCAGTGAAACAGATTTGTTATAGTTAAATTCATAAATTAATGTTAAATCAACCAAATGCTCTCCTCTTTCATTTACAAGCCGTTCAGGAGCTTTAGTATGAGGAAATTTTTTCACCAAACCATTTCCTTCAATACTATTATAGAGAGATTTAAAAAGCGCGTTTTCAATTTTATCAGCCGAGCACACAGAACGAAATTGTGGTTTAACTTTCACAATTACCGTTTTTGCAATATAGTCACCGGTTTTAAGATTAGCAGACAAGTTATAATCGGATTTATTATTTTGAGCAAATAAACTGGATATGCTAATAACGGAGGACGTTATAAGGACAAATAATGGTTTCAGTTTTATCATTTATGAATTTTTTTAATTTTAGTAACTGCAATTTACGGATATTTTTTTCAAAATACCAACTCGTCCAATAAGAATAATAGCTAAAAACATGGATATTCTCTGGCAAGACATAGTTAACTCATGGGGGCGAGGTTGTTTATTACCAAGCGTTAGCCCTTACAGGGCATGGTACTAATCAGAAATTTTAAACTCCACTAACAATGTCGAAGAACCTTTAATTCATCCTTTTAAAATTTAAAAAACAAATAATAATTTTGTCTTTGCCCTATTTTGATTTTTTTTTGCTGCTGAATATCAGCGAATTAAAATATATTTAGTACTATGCAATACAAGGTACTAAATTTTTACATATCTTTGCAATGTCAATTATTTATCAATAATAAATTATAGAATTAAATAACACGATTTCAATTTTAATTCTGATAATTTTTTGAACTCAACTAATTTTAAAATAGAAAAATAAAATGATGAACATAGAAAATACAAAAGCGCAAATGAAAAAAGGCGTTCTTGAGTTTTGCATTTTGTCGGTGCTTTCAAGTGGTGATCATTATCCATCTGAAATAATAAATAAAATGAAAGAAGCAAAACTTATCGTAGTAGAAGGAACGCTTTATCCTTTGTTAATGCGCTTAAAAAATGATGGCTTATTAAGTTACAGATGGGAAGAGTCAACTTCAGGACCACCACGTAAATATTATAAGCTAACTCCATTAGGTGAAGAGTTTTTAAAAGAACTGGCACTTACCTGGAATGAACTGGTGGATGCTGTAAATAAAACAACACAGAATAGGCAATAGGCAATAGACAATTGGCAATAGGAAATATGTAATAGGCAATAGGAGGAACAGCAGCAAATAACCAATATAGAATGATAATCCGAAAGGAACTATATAAATAA
>JAVHPE010000290.1:0-1493 GCA_036170475.1 Bacteroidia bacterium
TGTCCCGCCCAAGTGATAATGTCATAGGGCGGGCAAAGTAGAAATGTCATAGTTAACAATTTTTGTGTCATAATTGTTCTAAATTAATAAGCATTAATTTAGCTAACAATATGGCTCAAAATGAACTGATAACTATGACCACCGAAGAAGCGAGGCGCTATGAAATAATTAAAGATCTCCTGGCGGGTAAATTAGACGGCACCGAGGCCGCCAAGTCATTGGGATTGTCTCTCAGACAAACCAAAAGACTAAAAACAAATGTTCATGAGCGCGGGATTAAAGGAATAATCCACGGTAATAGAGGTAAAGAAAGCAACCGCCGGATTGATAAAAATATAATCGGCAAAACCAAAAAACTGTTGCATAAAATATACCATGATTTTAATCCGCTCTTGGCTCAAGAGCATTTGCGAGATGATAATAATATTAATTTGAGCAAAGAAACAATCAGGCAAATAATGATCAATGAAAAATTATGGCGGTCAAAGAAAAAATCTGACGTGAAAAAACATTCTTGGCGCGAAAGAAAAGATAACTATGGCGAACTGGAACAATTCGACGGCAGCTATCATAATTGGTTTGAAGGTAGGAATGAAAAAGAAGTGGGGTCGGAACAATGTTTGCTCCTGGCAGTCGATGACGCGAGTGGTAAGCCGACACGAGCCAAATTTGAGGATAACGAGGGCGTGGTTCCGGTATTTAGGTTCTGGAAAGGGTACGTGGAGACTAAGGGAGCGCCAATCGCCATATATTTGGACAAATTCTCGACCTACAAGATTAATCATCAGAGCGCGGTGGATAATAAGGAACTAATGACGCAATATGAACGAGCGATGAAGCAATTAAATATTAGAGTCATTCACGCCAATTCGCCGCAGGCCAAAGGACGAGTGGAAAAGATGAACGGTACTTTTCAGAGACGACTGGTTAAAGAAATGCGCCTGGCTAAAATAAATACCATTGCCGAAGCTAATGAATTTTTGGAGAAAGTATTCATTCCGAAATTTAACAAGCAATTCGCGGTCGCGCCAAAAAAGTCGGCGGATCTGCATCGAAAATTAAAGGTCGATGAATTAAAAAAGCTGGACAGAATATTCTCCGTCCAATCTGAGAGAACGGTCAATAATGATTATACGATCAGATTCAAGAGTAATTATTACCAGTTGAAAGAAGAACAGCCGACGACTATTTGCAAGAAAGATAAGATAACTGTGGAAGAACATTTGAACGGGGAAATTAAATTCTCCGTTAGGGACAAATATTTAAACTGCTTTCGTTTACCGGAGAGGCCGAAGAAAGAAATTGATGTGAAGTTAGTCGCTTTAACCAGGAACAAGCCAACCGGTTTTAAGCCACCGCTTGGTCATCCCTGGGGACAGCAGTATATATTTAAAAAACAGCCGATTTTATCGGCCGCTGATTAACAGATTATTTGGCAAGGTATGACATTTCTACTTTGCCGAGAGGTATGACATTTCTATTTAGCCTTTACA
>JAVHPE010000291.1:0-1492 GCA_036170475.1 Bacteroidia bacterium
TGCATTATTGAAAAATATGAGTAAGGTTATTCTTCTTCGCTCCCCCTTTAAACTCTATTTGTAAACTACTATACATTTTTATTAAAAATCATTATTTCAATTGGTGCACAAGGGTCATTCCGACCGTAGCGGAGGAATCTTGTTAGTAAACCCTGGAAAACAATTTCATTGAAGTAATCAAATAAAAAGATCCCTCGGCTCTGCTACCAATGACGTATTTTCTAATTTGCAGAATTTCAATTAATTACACTGTCATCCTGAAGAGCCATTTTTGGCGATGAAGGATCTTCTTTCTCATAGAGAAGATTCTTCATCCATCCAAAAAAATGGAAGGATTCAGAATGACAGGTTCATAATATTGAATTTCATAATGTCATTTTTATTGTTTATTTTTTTTCCAAAAATTCAACCCTCGGGATGACTATCGAATTGATTATCAGAGTAAATAACAAAAAGTGTATAGTAGTTTACTCTATTTGACACTAATTTCCCTAAATTAATAACTGATTTCCAAAATATTTTAAAAAAATAATTCCTGCAATTCCTGTCAAAAATTCTTTTTGGTTGGGACTCATGAATTCCCACCATAACAATTCTTCAACACAAAAGATTTCCTGATTTAATTTTCCTAAAAATATTTAAACAACAATCCCATTAATATTATTAACTTTGCCATCCCGAAAATGTCATTTAACACAGTCTTGTAATGTGACTGACAAGGGCGAAGCCGTGTATTTTGGCGAGTAAAGATCAGCATAACCCATATCTAAGTAAAATTTTTAAAATAACCCCAGCAAAAGAATGATTAAAATGTAAGCAAAATTATTTTATGAAAACGCGCGTTGGGAATGAACAAACGCGATGCCGTGTTGCTTGTGGGGAGCATTCGTTTGTTCTTGATTTTTTGTTTCTTTTGTATCAAGACAAAAGAAAAACACACAGCTTTTGAACCATTAATTTGCGGAAGTTATTTCGAAAACTTCTCTAAGCTAATAACAAAAACCTCAAAAATGTATAATAAATTACTGAAAAAGCAAGCAAAAATTGCCGTAATAGGTCTGGGATACGTTGGTTTACCTATTGCCTTAGCATTCGGCAAAAAATTGAAAGTAATTGGTTTCGATATAAATAAGGAACGTATTAAGATGATGCAAAACAATATCGATCCTTCTAATGAAATTGAGGCAAAAGATTTTGAAGGTTGTGATATTGAATTTACTTCTTCCTTAGAAGTATTAAAACAAGCAAACTTTTTTATTGTTGCCGTGCCCACCCCTGTTGATGAACACAACCGGCCTGATTTAAAAATATTGCTTGCAGCATCTCGTTCTGTTGGAAAAGTATTAAAGAAGGGTGATTACGTTGTATACGAATCTACAGTATATCCTGGCTGTACCGAAGAAGATTGTATTCCTGTTTTAGAAGAAGCAACCGGTTTAAAATTTAAAACTGATTTTAAAGCAGGTTACTCTCCCGAACGTATCAATCCCGG
>JAVHPE010000292.1:0-1483 GCA_036170475.1 Bacteroidia bacterium
GCATCATCTTTTCACAGACGGCTGTCGTCGCCTCCGGTGTGACATCGCGCAGCGCGGGACCCGTGCCGCCGGTGGTGACGACCAGACTACAGCCCTCCAGATCGCACAATTCGATCAGTGCGGTCTCTATATCGGGCTGCTCGTCAGGAATCACGCGTGCGACGGCTTGCCACGGGCTGGTCAGTACCCGCTCGAACCACGCTTTCATGGCAGGGCCGCCCAGATCTTCATATTCACCGCGACTGGCGCGATCCGAAACCGTCAAAAAACCGATACGCGTCATGCTCATTCCGTAAATCCTGTCTCCTGTTGAAAAGTTGTGCCGTCCAGCAACTGCACCGTCACCTGCGAGCCCGCAGCCAAACCCGCGCAAGCGGCGGGCAGCACCAGCAGCCCGTCGGCCAATGCCATCGACAACAATACGCCGCTGCTCTGTGTTCCGGTGGAACTGGCCAGATAACCGGTGTCATCGCGGCTTAACTGCACCCGCACGAATTCGGTTCTGCCCGGACGCATCTTCACCGTATGCGCCAGACGCGCCATGACGGTGCGGCGAAACAGTCGCGGATTCCCCATCATGCGGCGCAGCGCCGGTGCGACGAATTCTTCGAAACACACCATGCTGGACACCGGATTACCGGGCAAGCCAAACACAGCAGTTTTGCTCGTTGTGCCGAACGCCAGCGGATGCCCCGGCTTCATCGCCACGCGCCAGAATTTCATTGCCACACCGAGTTTCTCGATCGTGGGTCTGACATAGTCGTGTACTCCGACCGAGGTGCCGCCGGAAACCAGCAGCACGTCATATTCCAATCCATGCTTTAAGTAACGCTCAAGTTCCATCGGGTCGTCCCGCGCGATGCCCAGCAGCACGGGTTCAATTCCCAGCGCCTGCACCTGTGCCATCAGTGCATAGGTATTGGCATCGGGAATTTTGTTCGGATCGACCGGATCGTTGATGCCTTCCAGCTCATTGCCGGTGGACAAAATCGCCACGGAGGGACGGCGATAGACCTGAAACTGCACCGCCTTGACGGTCGCCAGTATGCCGATCACGCCGGACGTAATTTCAGTTCCGGCTTTCAGAACCACCTCACCGCAGCGCATGTTCTCGCCTTGCAAACGCACGTCGTGACCGGCTTTGACGAGGGTATTGATCTGCACAAAATTAGCAGTGCGCTCGTACAGCGCGGCAGTGCCCCTCTCTCCCGCTTGTGGGAGATAACCAGCGACTTGCACGCTGGCGTGCTTAGTCGAATGGCTAGTTGATTTTTCAGAGCTAGGAGAGAGGGTATTGGCCGGAATTTCACGCGTATCCTCCACCCGCATCACCGCATCCGCACCCTGCGGCATCGGCGCACCCGTCATGATACGTGCACACTGCCCAGTCTGAACGGTCTTGACAGGCATGTCGCCTGCCTTGATATCTTCAATGATTTCAAGGATTACCGGGTAAGTCGCCAGATCGCAGCTGCGCAGGGCA
>JAVHPE010000293.1:0-7353 GCA_036170475.1 Bacteroidia bacterium
AGAAACAAAAAATCATGAAGCAAATTCATTTGATAAAAGTCTAAACGTCATTCATCCGAGTGGAAAAACCCGGCTGATATATTATTGCAAATCTTTAACATTCGTTTAGCCTCAAACAGTTTCCACTCCTGCACAAGCCCGCGCTTTGAATAACGTTTGATTTTTGTATCAAATGTATTTGAGGCCGGTCATTTTAGTTTAAGATAAATTTCAGTCTATTATTACACATTATGATCAGTTCTTCAAAAGGTTCTTCAATTTTTAGGCTTGAAAAATTATTTGCATAATAATTAATTTTCCCCACGATATGAGAAGAGCAGATAAAGAGGTTTTATTTTAATTCCTGAGGCCTAACAGGCATACTTTTGAAAATCTTATAGACCAGCTGGCTTTTAGGAGAAATAATAACCCAGGCGGTTAGAAAAATAAGCATAAAATCGGTATAAAAACTCAGGTGTTTTTGATACCATAGCTCTAAACTCCTTTGTATGGCGAGATATCTAGCATATAAAAATTCTGCGGAATTAATAATGCAAAGCTAAAAAAGCGTTGATGAAAATTTTATATTAAAAAAACGAAATGTAAATAGACAACATTAAAATTCATTTTTCAACGTAAGATGTAAACCTTCTCCCAATGTGAAAGGAGGCTTAAATCCAGAGGCTTGAACTTTTGAAGAATCAAACTGAGTAGTTGCACAAAATTTTTTTACCCGAATTGAATTAACAGAAAATTTCTTTCCTGTAATAAAGGATAAAACATCAAATCCATATCCACCTAACATCCCAAGCCAATATGGAAAATGAGTTGCGGGTATATGTTTATCCAAACTTTTTTCTACCTGACTTACCAATTCATTCATAGAAAAATCCGGTTTATCCGCATAGTTATAAACTTGATAACCTGGCTTGATATCTTCCAATTTGTATTTAATAAATGCAGTTATATTACCGATATACGCCATGGATTTCTTATTGTTCCCCTTCCCAACCATTAAGAACCTCCCCGAAGCAATCTGTTTCAGTAAATTGTAAACATTTCCTCTATTATTTTCGCCAAAGATAACAGTAGGGCGAATAATGGTTAAGGATCTATTTTGAGGATCTTTAAGATGCCATTCTCGTAAAATCTCTTCCGCCTGCCATTTGCTTTTCCCATAATGGTTGAATGGGTCTGCAGCGTGATTTTCATTTGGATTAATTTTATTCAAGCCATAGATAGCTACAGAAGAGGTAAAAATAATATTTTTCACTCCATTTTTATCCATGGCTTCCAATACATTTTTTGTCCCTTGAACATTTACATCATAATACAAAGATGTTGGAGAAACATCATCACGATGCACAGCTGCAAGTAATACAATTGTTTCCTGCCCTACAAGTTCTTTGTTTAAATCTGACTGGTTGCAAACATCACAAATGGTAGTTATTTCCGGATATTTTTCACTTTGTTGTTTGTCAATATTTTTTAAAGTAAACTGCTCTTTAGTAATTTCGATAAGACGGGTACCTACAAAACCGGAAGCGCCAATAAGAAGTATTTTCATTGATTAAATTTTTGTCCCAACCAAAGATTTTCACATCATCTTTTATCAGAATGTTTATACCTTTTGTTGAAGAATCTTTTGTGTAGGTTTACTACCATTTAGACTACATATTCCTGTCAGGAGTCACGTATTAATTATTGCCTTGAAAACCACCCCCACTTATTAAAATATATGAAAGCCCCATGAATAGCATAGCAAGTTAATCTCCAATTTTTATGAGATCCTTTTGCAAAATGGTGATATACAGTAGCTTCCGGATAATATGCTGTTTGAGAAATTTCAAGGAATCTTCGGGTCAAATCAGCATCTTCAATATACATAAATATACGGTCATCAAAATACCCAACTTTTTTTAAAGTTGCTGTCCTCAAAAACATAAAACATCCTGAAAGATAAGAAATGTTAAACATCGTATGGTTATAGTCTTTGTCCTTGTACTCATAGCGATTCATACGATTTTTGAAAATTGGTTTTAGAAAATCGGGGATAAAGCGGCGTGCAAAAAGGTCA
Organism: Bacteroidia bacterium; assembly: GCA_036170475.1. Taxonomy (GTDB): domain Bacteria; phylum Bacteroidota; class Bacteroidia; order 2-12-FULL-35-15; family 2-12-FULL-35-15; genus 2-12-FULL-35-15. Next base: position 2,057 of record JAVHPE010000293.1, read on the forward strand.
AATGGTGTGGGATTTGTTTTACATAAATATTGAAGATCCCCATTTGGATATAGAACTTTTGGCATGACATGCCCTACCCCCGAATTATCTTCCATGAAAGTATAGAGTTTTTCCAGATTGCCTTTTTCGAAGTATATGTCAGGATTTAAAACAAGATGATATTTAGAATGCTGCTCAATAGCCATTTTAATTGCAATATTATGAGCTCCTCCAAAACCAGGATTCGAAGGATTATGCAAATATATTACACGAGGATCTTCTGATATATTTTTTAACTCATTAGTTGGAGAATTATCTATTAGGTATAATTTTACAAGTAACGAAGTATCAAGAAAACTTTTAATCGATGCACTTAAAAGACCAATGTCATTTTTGTAAATTACTAAGCTGCAACTAATGTCTATCATAAGCAATAATTATTACAAAATAAAAATCATTTAATGCAATGGATTATAGGTCTATTTATATCAATAGCAATTGAAGGATCATATATTAAATCTACTTTTGCATGTGAAAAGCCCACAGACAATAATTTTTCTACAATATCCATTCCATAATCTCTAAATGCCAAGATACCATTATTTCTCAAATGGTCTCCATGGTATACCGGAGGTAATATATGCACAATCTCACCATTGACAATATGAGCCCGGGTTATGGTTTTTTTTTCATTGTAATTCAAAGGAACAGTAAATATAAAATGCCCTCCTGGTTTTAAACATCGGTAAATCTCTAAAAATCCTTTTACATCATCTGGAACATGTTCAAAAACTTCGGTAGAAGTAAAAACATCATAAGATGCGTTTTCAAAGGATAAACTTTGAACATCCTGACATAAAACATTATTTTTATAATCTCCGGATTTTATTCCATCAAAGTATTCTGAAGTTGTAAGATTTTTATACTTTTTCTTTAGAAATTTAAAAAAGGCACCGTGATTAGAAAATTCATGAATAAAAATCTTTTCTGAAAAATTTTGTTTTTTAAAATAAAAGCCAAAAGCCCTATGTATAAAACTAGAGCGACAGTTTATACAACGTGTGCCGAAAATACCCTTATTTATCTTTATTATGGGGAATGAACATAAATTGCAAAATCTTAATATATTTTTCACCGTATAATGTTTTAATTAATAAAATAACTTGATTTGGTATGCTTGATTTTTCAAGACAACGCTCTTTCAATAATATATTTTCATTTTATGACACTCAATTTTTTCTCTCTTAATTTTCTAAATAAGTGGGTAAAAAACTTTAAAATCATATTAATACTTGGTCTAGATTTAAACAAATAATGAAACGCCACTGCAAATTCCCTTCTTCCTAAATTGACTTTAAATAAATCAAACCAGAAGTGAGAATATATTTTTTTTTGATCTTTGGGTGAATATTTAAGAATTTCTTCCTGATAAGTATTAAATAATAACTCTTTCGTTTCTTTCAGCTTTTCAGGACTGAGTTGATTTTCTTTCGAATCAACATTTAATTTAACCAATACTTTTGGGACACAGATTATTTCATATTTACTGAAATAGTTAATTAAAAATTCCACATCCTGGTGGCGTGTAAAGTTTTCTTTAAATCCATTTATATCAATTGCAGCATTTTTTTCAATTAGTATAGTGGAGCTGTTTATCTCCCCATTAAAATAAAACATGTCTAATTGCAGGTTACCGCTTTTTCTATATGATGTTTCAAAAATTTTTTTTCCGTTAATGTGCTTTTCACTTAAACAATAACTAGCTTTAACATTTATACCAGCATCTTTCATGAATGTGAGCTGCTCTTCAATTTTTGAAGGGAAAAAGCAATCATCATCATCTAGAAATGCAAGATATTTTCCTTTCGACATCTTAATACCGGTATTTCTGGCTGCGGCACCGTTCTTATTCTGACTATGCTTGATGTATTGTATTTTCAGATTATTTGAGTAACGGCTCATAATCCGTTCCGTTTCTTGCCTAAAGTTACTTTCAGGGTTATTGTCGTCAACCACAATTATCTCTATATTACTATATGTTTGAGCTAAAACACTTTCCAGACATGATTCTAAATATGCAGCTCTTCTACAAGTTGGTATTACAACACTTACTAATTCGTCCATTTATTTTAAAAAATAATTCACGCTCATTTCATAGGGAACCAACTGATAAATTATACCCTTATCTATAATTGTCCGTAAAAATAACGAACATATTCCAATAATAACTAAAATATTTACCATGTTTTTTATGCTATGCTCCTTAAATAAAGAAGGGATAAGCCCTATTAAAACTATATTAACTACCATAAAGTAATTATTTAGTCTTAAAAATAAATTTGCTCCAACATTCGGGTTTTCGAACATTAATATAAAAACAACAATTGATAATAATCCTATGTTGTAGATAATATTAAGTTTTTCATTTTGAATGATTCGATCCTTATGCCAAATAATAAAAATAAAAAAAACAATAAAAAAGAAAACAATAAAATTCAATTCAAAATCCATATGCCGATCAAAATATAGACCATAGGGAGTTGATTTTAGAAAATAAGAAAAAACCAATCCAATACAAACAGAAGAACAAATAATAATTATTTCACTGATTCTTGTAAGTTTTAATTTAGCATAAAAATATACCGGAAGCATAATAATTATTGAAAGGTGGAAAAACAGAGCCCCCATGAAAATTACAAAAAAATATTTCCAAAATTTACGTTCGTAAATATAAACAGTAGAAAAAGCAAACAGAGAAACAGCGGCAGATTGACGAATTACATTGAATGATGCCAAGTAATAGATTGGTAAAAAAGCATAAGCAAATAATGCAAGTTTATGATCTGGTGCAAATTTATCTATAAACTTAATAATAAAAAAAATAGCGATAAAAGAATAGAGCATGAACATAAACTGGTAATCAGCTCCAATAAAGTTTAAAAACTGTATTAGGTAATTAAATCCAATCTCATTGGTAAAGAGGGCTCTTCTTTTTAATTCATCAAAATCTCCTTCTGTTTGATATATGCTCACATAGCTATGATAATCAATCCCAACGTTGAAACGGAATGCAGAAAGAATAAAGAGAATAATAAAGGCGCCAAGAAGTGTAAATTTTTTTTCTCTTTTCCCCCCTATAGAAATAATAAAACTATAAATAAAAAAGAAGAGAAAATATTCAACCATTATTTTTTTTTAAATAAACTTAGCAAAGTCTTTTGAAATATTTTCAATGGACACCTCACATATTTGAGTCCGTAAACTTTTCGTTATTTCCTTATAGGTTTGTACATTAAGCAACGTATTCATTATTTTTATTAGCTGCTCATTGCTATTAAAATAGAAAGTGCCACTTGACAAATAACTTAAATTCACAAACCCATTATTAAATATCCCTGGGATGGAATATTCATACATTAAATAGCTTACTCCTGAATCTTTTGAAGTGCCATATATTTCATCAAAATCAGAATTTTTATAATTAATATTTAATTCGCTAAATAAAATTGTAGCTGTTTGCATCTCCTGATTAAATATTTTAGCATCCACGAATGATTCAAAGTATCTAATATTATCCAGATTGTTAATTTTAATATTTTCTATTACATCAAATCCTCCTTCATTTTTGTTTGGTGCCCCCAAAAGTACAAATTCAATATTTTTAAAGCTCTTCGCCAATTCAATAAAACTGTCATATTTTTTTCTTACTGCACTTATCATTCCTGGACAAACTACTTTAAAGTTATTTCCAACTTGTTTGGTTTTACTTCTTTTAAGTAAAAAGGGCATTGTAAATATGCCTTTCTTAATTTTATACTTTTGGTCAATATAGTTCTTCATATTAGGGCTATTTACGATGTAAAATGATGCCCTTTTTAACCATATTTTTCTGAATATTCTTTTTAAAATATGACTAGGTTTTCTTATTCTATTTCCAGAGAACCATGTTTTGGCATTGTGAATTGTAATACCAATTTTAATGTTTTTTGGATTAAAAAGTATTAACTCTAAAATATGAGTTTGAAGCGTCAGTAATATTACAAAATCAAATGAATCAATTCGTAAGAACTTTTGAATCTGCCTTAAAAAAGTAAAATTCGATTCATCTTCTGATTTTAAAACGACATTATGAGAAAGATTTTGAATGGACACATAAACGTTGTCATAAATTGGTTTCGTTGTATAAAGCGTTAAATCCCAACCGTTAATGTTACAAAGTGTTACCCAGTTAAAAATTAAACTATGATGGTTTGGGTTATCTATTTCAATTATTGCTATTTTCATGAAAATTGCAAGCTATATCATTTCTTGAGTCAACCTATTCGACAGAAATTTGCTTTCGAAACCAATCCTTTACAAAAGGAATAATTTTCTCGTTGAGATGAATTTCATCACTTGAAAATTCGTTACGAATGAATCCATCTTTATCAGAAAACTTATAAAACACTTCAAGATATTTTAATCCGTTTTGTTGACAACGCACCTTCAGTTTTTCATTGAACGATTTTTTTATATTCACCTGAACTTCGGGCTCAGCATAATAATCATAGGAATAAATATTTTTTTGAAAATTAGCCGGGGGCACTCCATAAATAACTATATTAAGACCTAACTCTCGCAATTGGTTGATTGCCACAAAATAATTGTCAATCGTTTTGTCAATAATTGTTTCAATAGAAATGTGTTCTTTCGATTTTTTGAATTGACGATATACATGAATTCTGCAATCAATTTCGCCAAAAACAAGCAAGAGAAAATCTTTCTTGAAATTTATTTTTTTTGTGAGTGAAAACAGTTTCTTCATTGAACCAGTTGTGCTATTCTCCTTGAGAATATTATATGCTGTTACAGCCCCTAAATGACAGGTAATGAAAGGAGAATAAAAACGAAAAGAAAGAGTGTGGCTGTCACCAACGACATAAATTAAGGGTGTATTATTATACCTACTGAACAATAAGGTTTTGTAAAAAAAAAACTTATCTTTCCAAAAAAATCCACAACTTAAAATAAACCTCCTTAAATTACTTTTAATCTCTTGCATAATACTTTATTAATATCTCTATTCAATATCGATTAGCTATAATTTAGGGTCATTATAAAACCAAATTCGAGGCAATCGACTTTTGTTCCAGACAATTTGACGCTGCATTTATTTTCAAAAGGGATATCGCACTTAAATCGTTTAATGCCCAAAAGTGAAAAAACATTTGTAAAAATTGTTTCTTTGAAGTTTGCAATTCATTTTTTATACCGGTGGTCATTAGTTTCTGGATAATAGGCTAATTTTTTTCGTTTTCCCTTGACAACAATTTTCTATT
>JAVHPE010000294.1:0-1468 GCA_036170475.1 Bacteroidia bacterium
ATTTAAAACAAGCAATCTGGCTGTATTCATAGATTTTCAAAACATAGCCTACTCTAATAAAAAAGACGCGAAATTATTGGAGGCGCATTGCAAACAGGTAAAATTGGAAATGCGAAGTTCAATAAATTACTTAAAAAGTCGTGGCAGACTGATAGTGAAAAAAGCGTATGCAGATTGGGCGGGACCTCTTGCAATTTACCGTAAACAAATGCTTGAGGATTCTATTGAACTTACCGAAGTGCCCTCGCAATACAGCGGGAAAAACTCCGCTGATATTAAGTTGACTGTTGACGCATTGGAAATCGCTTTGTCAAAAAATTATATCGATACGTTTGTAATAATTTCCGGCGATAGTGATTTTGCTCCCTTGTTATCAATGCTTAGGGAGCATAACAAATATGTGATAGTGATTGGCAATAAAGAAAATTTAAGCGCTTTGCTTAAAGGGTATTGCGATGAACTTAAAAACTTTTCTGATATTATTGAAGAAGAAGGAGGAGGAGAAGAAGATGAAATTACTGACGAAAACGATATTCGTTACGCCTACAAACTGCTGAAAGAAGCTGTCAATTTCTTCTATGAAAAAAACAAGAAAGTAAATGCCGGAGGAATAAAAACCCATCTTGTTCAACTCGACTCCTCATTTAGTCAAACAAAATATGGATTTAAAATGTGGAATGATTTTTTAAAACAGGCTGAAAAAGATAAGATCATCAAACTGGTACAACATCCGAAAGACCCGCGTTCGTTCTTTATTTTACCTTTTAGCGAAAAATAGAGAATAGAGGATAAATTATCCTTCTGCAAAAATCAAAATTTCAACTAAACAGGTTCGAAACTTCTATAAAAAAAACATTTATTAAAAATCCCACTCTTTCTCAAAATAGAAAGGTGGGATTTTTTAATTCTTAATTTTTCAATTTGAATTATGACATGCTTTTTAGGTTCAATCCATACAATACGATAAAAACAATTGCTGCAATTAAATATAAAATACCTGAAATACCACCAGCTAAACCTCCTACTAGTATGAAAGGCATAACACATTGAATTAATTCTACAGCAGTATAAACATAAAAACCCATTTTCTTTTGTTTCCACATCATTAACACGCCAATTAAAATTGGAATATTTAATAATGCGACAACTAAGGAATTCAATGCCATTTTACCATAATCTATACCAAAAGTGCTTGCTAATGAATTCATTGCTTGCCCCATTTGTTCCCCACCTTCCGTTTTCATACCACCAAACATATCCCCTGCACTAGCCAGAGCAGAATATGAGAAATAACTCATGATACCACCAATCAAACTAAAGGCAATTCCTACAAAAGATAAAATGCATAATACTGTTAAAAATGTTGGTCTTTTTGCTGGCGTAGCAGCAACTGTGTTTGTTTCTTCCATTTTTTTTGGTTTTAGTTAATAACTTCACTTTTATTTATATGACCAAATAAACAAAAAAT
>JAVHPE010000295.1:0-1465 GCA_036170475.1 Bacteroidia bacterium
CTGCTGTTCAAGGCGCATCCGCGTCCGGGTTCTCTAATATTTGGTGTCGGCACGAAGCCGCACCAGCCACTCATCAGGTTCAAGGCTACGGCGATACAACTTGCCGCAGCCCCTGCCCCCTATCCGGGGGCCCAGAAAACCGTTGGTTCCCTACCGCGTCCATCCGATGGCGGCCTAAGCCGCCTACACGTTAAATGGCTTGCGACCCGCGTCGAGCCAGGCTTCTATTGGTTCACGGCAAGGGCGTCTCCGCACAAAAACAGCGGCGGAGGAAGCGGCCAATCGCTACTCTGGTTTTTCCAGCTTTCCTAACGGCTCGCTTCCTCCGCGTAAATCATTTTTTAAAAGCACTCGTCCTTTTTTATTCCAGCCAAAATTGAGGCGGGGAAAGCGGCACCAATCACGACCATGGTTTTTCCAGGATACTCTCGGGCTCGCCTTCCCCGCATAAATCATCATGCAAACGCTTTCGTCTCATCGAAAACCGCTTGCTCTTTTATAACGTGATAGCAGGCGCGGGCTAGTTTGTGCGCGATCGCTTTCAGCGCCACGATCCCGTTGGTCCTGGCTTTTTTTCGCTGGTAGAACTTCCGGATGCGCTCGTTATAACGAACGGCGTGATGCGCCGCCTCGACGAACGCCCAGCCCAGATATTTGTTCCCGTTCTTCCTATTACCGGTCCCCTTCTTTTTTCCGTTGCTCCAGCGAGAACTTGTCACGCAGCGCGAATACGAGGCGAAGTGCCCCACCTGCTCGAAGCGCTTCATGTCCCCGGCCTCGTACATGATGGTCATGCCCAGGATCTCGCCGATGCCGTCCACCGTAAGCAGCTTTTTAAACTGCGGCTTCAGCCTTGCCTGTTTAAGCACGGCCCGCTCTATTGTGCGGACCTGCTCCTCAAGGCAACGCAGCACCACCAGGTTGCTTTGCATTGCCAGCGCCAAAGAAGCGTCACCGCCGCAAATCCCGGCGACGCCCTTGTCGTCAAGTTTGTATACCTTCTCCATGGTCATTCCATTGCCGCGATTGCGGCTAGTGAGATTCTGCACGCTCAATATATGAGCCGTCCGGTGACGTACCAGTTGCGAGCGCTTGCGCAACAAGTCGCGCACGGCGCGCTCTTTCTTCGGGTAGATGTAGCCGGTCGGCAGGATCCCGAGGTTAAGCAGGTGGGCCAGGTGCTTGGCGTCGTGCTCGTCTGAAGTGTATTTGAGGCCGTCATAAGTCTTCACCGCCACCGTGTTCACCAGCTTTACGTCGTAGCCCGCCTCCATGAGGCCGTCCACCAGCCAATACCAGTTATACGTCGATTCCACCGCGATGGCCTGCACATCCTCCCGGTACGGCGACAACTGTGCTAGAATAACTTTCAAGTTGTTAGGGTGCCGCCCTTCATGCACTACCCGGTCTTTCTCGTCCAGGATTACCAGCACGCTGTTATTTGAATGCAGGTCGATTGCTGCGT
>JAVHPE010000296.1:0-1464 GCA_036170475.1 Bacteroidia bacterium
CGTTCAAATTTAGCGGTCAAAACTGCCGAATGAATATTTTCAAATTCTTCTGGCAGAGGAATTAAAGCTGTTTTATTGACAATTTGCGTTTTTACAACTTTATTAAATTCGTACATACCGCGCATTAAAATTGCCATTTCAGAAGGCTGATACATTACCGGCTTGATTTCAGCCTTTTTAGGGGCGTTGCTAGAATGGCAAGACATCAAAATGACGCTAGCCACCAAAAGAGCGAGTAGTTTGTACATTATTGTTTCATTAAAACGCCATCGGCTTCAAAAGAATAAGTGAATTTTGGCGCTGTAATCGCGTCAATTTCTTCTTTTGTTTTACCAGCATCTTTTGCTAAATGTTGTTGTTCTTCAACCGACATTTCGGTAATAAAAGCTTTGCCATTAACAATTACTGCTTTATTATCTGAATCCATTGGTACAAAAAAGCCATAATCTTTAAATTTAACCATCGATTCTTTTCCGTTGCCTAAATCTAATTTCATCCAGCATCCTTTTGTTTTACATACTTCGTTTACTGTTGATGCAAATTTTACATTTACAGTATCTCCCTTTTTTAAATTTTCGAATTTTTGAAACATCATTTCTTTAGAAATAGTGTCGGTTTCTGTAATTTTATTGCCATAAGACAAATATGCTACGGCTTCTTTTTGAGCGTCTTGAGTCTTGTTACTGTTTTCTTTACAAGCTATTAAGGATACTAAACATACAATTGCAATTAATTTTTTCATCTTAAATTATTTTTTGGTTTTTACAAATTTAGCATTTTAATTCAAATTCAACAAAACAAAAATTTAAAATTTTATCAGCAATCTATTTATAAAAACAGTATAAAATCCATACTTTTGTTGTCTAAAATAAAGTTATATGAGCCAAGAAAATTCACTTCAAATGACCATTCAAAAAATTGAAAAATCAAAAATCTCAGAAGTAGATTTTAATAAATTGCCGTTTGGTAGCGTTTTTACCGATTATATGTTTGAGTGCGATTATAAAAATGGCACTTGGGGCACACCAAAAATAGTCCCTTATCATAACCTATCATTACCGCCATCTGCCAAAGTTTTTCATTACGGACAAGCATGTTTTGAAGGTATGAAAGCTTATCGCGATGCCCAAGATCAAATTTGGTTGTTTAGACCAGATGAAAATCAGAAACGTATCAATAAATCTTTAGAACGTTTGGCGATGCCAGAATTTCCTGCCAATTACTTTATGGAAGGATTAAAAACATTGGTTAGTTTAGAAAAAGATTGGATAAAATCTGGAGATGGCAACTCTTTATATTTGAGACCTTTTACCATTGCAACCGAATCTGGTGTTTCGGCCGGGCCAGCAACCGAATATAAATTTATGATTATCTGCTCACCTGCCAAAGCTTATTTTAGCGGGGAAGTCAGAGTGAGAATTGCCGATAAATTCAGTCGTTCTGCCAATGGTGGTACGGGTTATG
>JAVHPE010000297.1:0-1439 GCA_036170475.1 Bacteroidia bacterium
ATCCAACCGACCAATCGTACACGGCATCATTATTTAAAAAAGGCATCAATAAAATTGCTCAAAAAGTAGGTGAGGAAGCTGTAGAAGTGGTAATTGAAGCAAAAGATAATGATGATAAGCTTTTTTTAAACGAATCGGCTGATTTATTATATCACTACCTGATTTTATTACAAGCTAAAGGCTTTTATTTAAAAGATGTAGAGGCGGTTTTAAAAGAACGGAATCAAAAAAGTTAATCAAATATTTATAAAGAGTATCATTTAACGATTAGTTTTCTTATAATGAATCTATTATTTTTGATGTTTTTGATTTTCAATATGTATAATCCTTTACTTAAATCAGAGATGTCAATTTGCTTTCTTGAGGAACTTTTTTGCAAAACACCTGTCATATCATAGATTTCTGTTTTAGATAAATATTTTGCTTCAATGCTAATAAAGTTAAATGCAGGATTTGGATATATAAAAGTGCTTTTATTTTCAAATTCATTAATTCCTAATGGATTACTTGTTTCAAGTTGATAAAGTCCAGAACTGCCTGTAGAACTTTCTTCGGCAGATAAATAATACTGATTTATGTTTATTGCAGCAACGCTTTCTATTTGAAAAGATTTTCCTGTTGGTATTTGTAATACATCATGTGTTATGGTACCACCCGAAAAATTAGTTGCACTAAAATTTTTGATTTCAATAATAAAAGGTGAAAAAAAAGTATATCCTGTCAGTAGAATAGAATTAGATTCAGAATTATAGTCACCACCAGTTACAAGACCTTGAGAATCAAAGCTGTCAATTTTAGTAATTTGATAAGTGCCAGGCGTTTTAGATAAAGAGTAAATATTGGTTTTCTTATCTTCCCAATTCTTAGTAAATATATATAATTTATCTCCGAAAGAAATTAGGGTTTCTGCATCAAAATTTGTAGAAAAGGTGCTATTTGTAAAACTTGTTTGATCAACATAATTATAATTGATAACTGCTGCTGTAACAATATTATTGCTTGTTGTTAAATAATCTGATAAAGAAATTTTATATACTTTTAGATCTGTTCGTGTACCACTATTATTTCCAAAATCTCCGATATAAATATAATTATCATCAAAAGAAATATCTTCCCAATCTATATTAGTAGCATTGCTTATAGTGACTTTACGAATTACATTACCTGAATTAATATCAATTTCATACAATGCAGCTTCTCCGCCAGAATCGTTATGTGTTATTAATTTTTGATTGGTGTATATTAAGCCAGATGTTTCCTTAATTGTATTATCAAGACTGGTTAATAAATTTAATTGCTGTGCTTGTCCTAAAATAGGGAGTAAGAATGCTAATAAAAATATGTAAATCAATTTCATAATTTGAAATTAATGTTTCAAATATACTCATTATTTAAAAAAGGCATCAATAAAATCGCACAAAAAGTAGGTGAGGAAGCTG
>JAVHPE010000298.1:0-7180 GCA_036170475.1 Bacteroidia bacterium
GACAACAATTAAAATTTTGTAGAAAATGAAATTCTTGCGCTAAAGTGCATAGTTCCAACTAACGAATGAGACCAATGAAATATAAATTAACCTCCATTTTGCTTTTTGTTGTATTGATAGCTCGTTTATCTAATGCTCAAATTTTAATTACCGATGTCGATTATGCCCCATCAAACCCGATTAACTGCTTGTTGTATAATGATGGCTCTGTTCAGAATTTCTTTGATTCAGGAGCTGCCGGGGCAAATTATGGTAATAATGAAAATGAGGTTATTACTATTTGTCCCGATTTAATAAATGGTGGGAAAATTTCAGTTGCATTTGCTACTAATATTGGCTTTTCATGGAATGTGGACGGTACTGACACTTTGTATATTTATGATGGACCCAGCACTTCCGCAACCTTAGTGGGTGCTTACAATAGTGCCACTAATCCTAATGGATTTTCCGTTACTGCCGGCTGGAATAATCCAAGTGGTTGTTTAACATTTAAGTTTGTATCTGATGGCGCTACTGCAGGAACAGGATGGGCTGCCAATATATCCTGTGGTAACCCTCCCCAGCCCTTTACTCCACATATTAAAGCATATCTAAATGGGGTTGGACCCGATATATTAAGCCCTTCGGATACCGGTTATGTCGATATTTGTTTTGGAGATTCTATTTTATTTATGGCATCAGGAACCTATCCTTATGCTCCTGTTTTCCCGGCTACCTATCCCGGTTATGTGCAAAATGATAATAACTGCTCTTACTTATGGAACATCAGTGATGGTTCTTCCTCAACCACTAATACAATATGGTTTAAGCCACCCAACAGAGTAGGTTATTTAGTTAAATTAAGAATGACAGATCCGGTTAATCTTATAGAAGTGATAAAATGTAAGGTTAGGGTTTCAACTATCCCTAGTTTCGCTCAAATGGGTGGCGCATTGGATAATACCATTTGTTTGGGAACATCAACAACTATATTGGGTGGCGTTACTAATACGGATACTATTGGTGTTGACCCAACACAGGCATCGTTTGAAATAGGGGGTGTATTTGCGGGGCTTACTTATTTACCTGACGGCTCCGGAGTGGATTATACAACAAGTATTGCCATCGCTGATTTTTTGCCCGGGCAAACTATTACAAGTGCTTCTGACATACAGCAAATGTGTGTTACCATGGAACACTCCTTTCTGGGTGACTTGGAAATGGTGCTTACCTGTCCTAATGGAACGCAGACAACTATCTTTAATGGTTATAATGGCTTCGGGGGGTTAGTTCCCGGAGGATTTGGAGGTGGTGGTACCTTTTTAGGGCAGGCTGACGATAATGGAAACGGAACACCCGGTATTGGTTGGCCATATTGCTTTGCTGACAATGCGACATGGGGTACTTTTGCCACAGAATTTTCTGCCGGTAATTTTACATCAACGTCCACGCCATCTATCGGACAAGCAATGTCGGCAGGGACATATAAACCCGAACAAAGTTTTTCGAATTTTATTGGCTGCCCTATTAATGGCAACTGGACAATAACTGTAAGGGATAATCAGGCAATTGATGACGGATATATTTTTGAATGGGGCATTTTCTTTAACCCTGCAATTAATCCGAATACCGAATATTACACTCCTTTAATAGTTTCAGAAGCCTGGCAAGCGGATGCTACAATCATTTCCGGACAAAATGATACCGCTATTGTTGTACAACCTACTGTTCTTGGTCCACATTCATATACTTTTTCAGTTACTGATAATTTCGGCTGTACTTATGATACTACCGTAACAATCCACGTGGTAGGACTTACCGGCTCAGGAATAACTACTCAAACATGCGATTTATTTTATCAAGTATCCGGCATCGGAGCACCGGGAGCTGTAAACTGGACAGTTACCAATCAGCCTTCAGGATCCAATGTTGTTTTCGGACCTAATGCAAGTACATTAGATCCTTTGGTAACCGTTAACGAACTTGGTAATTATCAAATAAAAGTTACGGATAATGTTTGTAATATGACAGCCAATTTTACTATCAGCTTTTTGGATGATCCACACCCTGTTGTCAGTGATACTACACTTTGCCTGAATAATCCTTTAATACTTACAGTAACAGGTGGAGGCAATGGCTCAACCTACTTATGGAATACAGGTTCTGTTGATTCTACAACGCAGGCAACAGCAAGTGGTAAATATTATGTTGATGTTACAAATTCGTGCGCTACGGCTACTGATTCTGCCAATGTGGTTTTCTTCGCTTGTGATTTAAACGTGCCAAATGTGATCACACCTAACGGAAATGGAAGTGCATTAAATGAATTCTTTTATCTGAAGAATTTAGAATTTTATCCAAATACTTCCTTAACTATTTATAACAGATGGGGATTGAAATTATTTGAAACAACTAATTATCAAAACGACTGGACGGGAAGTAAATACCAGGATGGAGTTTACTATTATTCTCTTTCGGGACCTAAATTTAAAGAACCTCAATATGGCTTTTTTCAGATCATGAGATAACGCCGAAAGTCATTAGCGAAGCTCGTTCTGATGGTAATAAGTTTTTTGTGATTTCAAACAGAAATTTTTAATTGGTTTATTCTTCCGCATCAGAAACAATGTCTTTCAGCCCCGGAGTTTCATACACCTGATAATTTCCTTTGTCATCAGAATAAATCAAATATGCTTGTAATTCAGTATGATTTTGCAAAAACACTTTTGCTTTTTCAAGTCCCAATACTAAAACACCTGTCGCGTTTGCATCGGATGAAATACATTCCTTTGACACAATAGACGCACTCAATAAATTATTTTTGGTAGGATAGCCTGTTTTAGGATCAATATGATGAACATATTTTACTCCATCTTCAATAATAAATCTACGATAATTTCCAGATGTCGCGATAGCTAAATTTTCGAGCTTCACAATTGCCTTCATCGGATTTTCTGATTCCTTGTTATCAATCGGTTTTTCAATTCCTACTTCCCAATTATCGCCATTCGCTTTTTTGCCTTTTGCATAAACCTCACCGCCAATCTCAACAATATAAGAGATGATTTTCTTTGAATTTAAAAATTCAGAGACTACATCAACAGAATAACCTTGCGCAAATGCGTTAAAATCCAATGAAACACGTGGATCTTTTTTTATTATCGTATTACCCTTCAACTCAATTAAACCAAATCCTACAAATTTAAGAATGCTGTCAATTATTGTTTTTTCGATTTTTTGCTTTTTCCCCGGTCCAAATCCCCAAGCGTTAACAAGTGGATAAACGGTTGGATCAAATGCCCCATCGGTGTTTTTCCAAACCTCTTTGGCTTTGTTAAAACAGGCTATAAAATATTTGTCAACGACCACATTTTTTTGATTTGAATTTATTCTCGATATGATAGAATTAGGGATATAAGTGGACACAGATTTGTCAAAATCACTTAGTATTTTTTCAATTTCAGCGTGAAAATCTCTGTTCTTTAAATCAAAATAGGTAATATGGTAGGTGGTGCCTTGGGCTCTCCCTCCGAATTTTACAGGTTCCTGTTGAGCAACTATTAATGACGAGTAAAAAACGATAATGCCAAAAGTGCATCCAATTTTTTTCATATATTCTTTTTATTAGGTTTTACTTTGTTTTTTTAATCTGTTCTTAATTCAAATTACTCCGGCAGTATTGCGGAATGAATTACATATCGCATAGCTGTAGCTGTATTATTTGCAAAGGTAAAATTTTCAGTGATAAAATGTTACAAAAGCCACACCGCTTTTTACACATTATCTGCGAATCTTTTCAGGAACCTGATTTATTTTGGCATGAATGAGTCCACTCAGGAATCTTCTTTAACCTCTATAAACTCTAATTATGTAAAAAAAAATTCCTTCAATTCGTGTCGAAAACTTTATTCATAGGGAACTCATTAATGGAATTTTTGTGGAATTTTTTTTCAAATTTTTAAAACCTGTAAATTAAAAAAAAAACATACTTTTGTCGAAATAAAATTTTCATTATGAAACATATTCTGATTTTTACATCTCGCCTCCTCTATTGTGGAAAAGGAATTAAGGGGAGAGGTGTTTTTTTTCTTCTTTTTTTTCTTGGTTTAGTATGTCCTTTTACCACTTTTGCACAGGTAAGACAATTACCTTCAACTATTGATACAAATACGGTAAATCCTGCGGATATTCCCAGTACTGAAAAATTAAAAGTAATGGGCGCTACAGATGATGAAGCCAAACAAATCACAGATTTTAAAACAAGAAAATTAGCCGAACAAAAGTTAACGGAACAAAATTTGACGGAACAAAAACAAGACACCACTAGTGAAAAGCAGAAATCTCCTAAAAAAATTGCTGAGGCGGAGGTAAAAGGAACGATGACTGATGCGGTAATAGATGTTGCCCCTTCCACTATTTTCGGACATTCTTTTTTCAAAAATAATAATATCAAATTTTACGACAAAGCCAATCAACTTAAGGCGCCGGATAATTATATTCTTGGTGTGGGCGATGAAATAAGTGTGGCTATCTGGGGATATTCTGATTTTAATGGAACTTTTACTATTGATGAAGGCGGTGCTGTTAACCCGAAATTGGTTGGTAGAATTTATTTGAAAGGACTATCTTTCAAAGATGCAAAGGGATTAATTGCAGGTAAATTCAAAACAGTATATGACTTGAATAATTCTCAAATTGACATTACACTTGCGTTTTCAAGAGTTATTACTGTGAATATTGTTGGTGAAGTAAATAACCCTGGCGCATTTACCATTCCGGCTATTAATACTGCGTTTAACGCATTGGTTACCGTTGGTGGAATTCAGACCATCGGTTCGGTAAGGAAAATTTATGTGAAACGGGGAGGACAAATCATAAAAACATTGGATGTATACGAATACCTGATGAACCCCGATAGTAAACAGGATTTCTTTCTTGAAAATAACGATTATATTTTTGTCCCTACTTCTGGCAGAGTGGTTAAGATTAACGGACAAATCAAAAGACCTCAGGGATACGAACTGGTTGAAAAAGAAAATCTGGAGGCGTTAATTAACTATGCGGGTGGATTTGATGCCGGAGCTTACCGGAAAAGAATTCAAATCAAACGATTTTTAAACAATCAGGAAACCGTTATGGATATTAACTATGACAGTTTATCTCTGGCTAAAAAAGATTTTGAATTATGGGATGGTGATAATGTATTGATACGAAAAATTCCGGAAGGATTTAATAATTATGTGGAGTTAACGGGTCCGGTAAAATTACCGGGGAAATATGAGTTGAAATCTGGAGATCGTATTTCTGATATTGTTACCAGAGCCGAAGGTGTTTTATATGATGTATTTGACAGCAGAGCCTATATCATTCGCCTGAACCCCGACTTCTCAAAAAAATACATTCCTTTTAATCTGAAAGATGTACTGGAAAACCCTAATTCCATTAACAATAGTAAACTTCAAAATTTAGATATCATCAAGATATTTTCTAAATCGTATTTTAAGGACGAATTTGTTTTTTCAGTAACAGGAGCCGTAAGAAGCCCCGGTAATTTTATGTATGGCGATGGCATTACCCTTAAAGATGCTTTATACCTGGCAGGAGGATTAAGAAAGGAAGCGGCTAAAAACCGTATTGAAATATCCAGGGCAGTTGATTTTGTTTCAACTTCCGGAATCATGACACCAATCCGTACCATCATAAAAACAATTCAGGTAGCCGATGATTTTAAAATTGATAAAACCTCGGAAGGATTTATTATTCAACCTTATGATCAGATATTTGTGAGGGTTGCGCCTGATTTTGTATTACAACAAAACATTACACTCAAAGGAGAAGTAATGTACCCTGGTCTATATCCTATCTTAAACAAAGATGAAAAAATAACCGATGTAATCAATAGAGCCGGAGGACTTACCCAATGGGCTTTCCCAGAAGGCGCTAAATTAGTAAGGGAAGAGCTTAACGCCGGATTTTTGTTTTTTAAATTACAGGATGTAATGAACGACAGCAGCTCAAAATATAACTATATTGTAAGGGGAGGGGACGTACTCACTATTCCTAAAGTAGAACAATTAGTGCAGATTAGTGGATTAATTCAATATCCGGGCATTGAAACACTAAAGCTAATCAGCGCACCATACACCAAAGGTAAATCAGCACGCTATTACATCAATAACTATGGTTTGGGATTTGATAAAAATGCGGACAGGAAACAAACATACGTCATCGAAACAGGTGGTTATATTCACAAAACCAAGCATTTCCTTTTTGTAAAGTTATACCCAAAAGTTCCGAAAGGCTCTGCGATAGTGGTTCCACGAAAAATAATTATTGACGATAAGAAGAAAAAAGCAAGCGAACCGATTAATTGGAATAAAGCCATAGAGAATTTTACCATCAAATTAACCGGTTTAGCAACGCTGTACCTTATATTTACTAACTTGACGAAATAAAACAAGCGTTCCTACAAGTAAGTGTACCATTGAAGTACAAAACCAACGAAGTACGAATTGGTACGAACCTACGAAGTACCAATTCGTAAGTTCGTAGGTTCGTAGGTTCGTAAGTTCGTAAATTTTCGTACTTCGTTGGGTTCCGTTGAGGTTTGTTGGGATTCATATTTTGGGGGAGGAGGGAATTTACATATTCAATAATTGAAAAATGAAGCCAATAGTAAAACGAACTGATTTGGTTTATCCTGAATTAAGCTATGAGATTGTTGGCTGTGCTTATGAAGTTTGGGATGAGATCGGTCCGGGTCATTTAGAAAAAATCTATCAAAGATCAATAGGAATAGTTTTTCGTAATAAGAACATTAAGTTTCAGGAGCAAGTTTATTATTCTTTAAAATTCAGGAATGAGATTGTTGGTAAAGGATTTCTTGATTTTCTAGTGGATGAAAAAATAATTGTTGAATTAAAGAAGGATGGGAATTTTTCAAAAACACATATAGAACAAGTCTTGAATTATCTAAAGTTGTCTAACCTAAAACTTGCTATTCTTATCAACTTTACCAAAGAAGGTGTAAAATTTAAAAGAATCATTAATATTCTTCCCTGATTTTTGTTCCTTTGTTCGTAATAGTTTTTGTAGTTTGTAAGTTCGTAGTTGTTCGTAGTTGTTCGTTGTTCGTAGTTCGTTGTTTTCGTAGTTCGTTGTTTTCGTAGTTCGTTGTTTTCGTAGTTCGTTGTTTTCGTAG
>JAVHPE010000299.1:0-1436 GCA_036170475.1 Bacteroidia bacterium
TGGGGCAATCCAATATCGTGGGGAATAGCTACCTTTCCATTTTAATAAAAAAGGAAAGAATATGGATTACAAAGAAGTGGTAAAAAACATTTTACCCAAAGATTTATTAGATTATTTTGTGGTAACCGGGATGAGAGAAATACCAACGAGTAAAAAGCTTGAAGCACATTACCTGATCACGCTTGAAGAAAACAACACATTACCCGAAGGCTTTAATGCAGAAGATTATGAATCAAAAGGGTTTTATAAACCACGCTTGATACAAGATTTTCCGTTACGAGGAAAGGCTGTTTATTTGGAGATACACAGGAGACGTTGGCGCAATAAACACGACAAAAAAAACATTCATCGGGATTTTAAAATGATAGCAGAAGGCACTAAATTCACACAAGAGCTTTCTGATTTTTTAAAATAAGCATATAGAAAATAGAGAGGATGCCATCAGCACAGTCGCTTATTATCATCAAGTTTCTAAAAAAAAATTATATCGTTCTTACAAACACAAAACAAGCGATTATCAGACATGGGAACAAAAAGTACATGCAGAAGAATATTTGCTGTATCCAGAAAATATAACGCCCTATTTGAGCATAGATGAAGTATCCTTATCTAAAGGCGAACTCTATACGTTTGTTACATCTAAAGAAGGAAAAGGAAAGAAGGGAACAATTGTAGCAATGATAGCAAGTACTGAGTCTTGTAAAATAATTGAAGTATTAGAAAAAATCCCTTTATCCATGCGATTGGAAGTAAAAGAAATAACTTTAGATATGGCAGGCAACATGGCATCCGCTGCACGAAGTAGTTTTCCAAATGCCAGTATAGTAACAGATAGATTCCATGTAGTAAAACTTGTTTTAGAGGCACTACAACATCTGCGAATCAAATACAGATGGGAAGCAATAGACAAGGAAAATGAAGCTATAAAGAAAGCAAGAAAGAATGGAGAAAAATATCAACCAGAAGTTTTCGCCAATGGAGATATGCTGAAACAATTATTAACACGAAGTCGATATTTATTATTTAAACACGAAACAGACTGGACATCCACGCAGCAGCAACGTGCAGCTATATTGTTTAGTAAATACCCTCTTCTTAAAAAAGCCTATCAATATGCTATACAATTTAGGAACATATACGAAAACCATAATGCTGGAAATGCAAAAAAACAGTTCGTAGAATGGATTGAAAAGATAAAAAAACAAACCGAATTAACCGAATTTAATAGTGCAGCAAGGTCAATAGCTCATCATCTGGAAAATATTTTAAACTTTTTTATAAACAGAAACACGAATGCAAATGCAGAATCATTTAACTCTAAAATAAAACTATTCAGAGCAAATCAAAAGGGAGTTAGAGATGTTGCATTTTTCTTATTTAGACTTGAAAAATTATTTGCCTAATAACTGAAATTCCCCACGATATGGAACTGGTCC
>JAVHPE010000300.1:0-1434 GCA_036170475.1 Bacteroidia bacterium
GTTAATAGTTAATAGTTAATAGTTAATAGTTAATAGTTAATAGTTAATAGTTAATAGTTAATGGGGAACAAAAGTAGAAGTATGAAGACAAAAAACATAATAAAAACCCTGATAACTTTAGTGTTTGTAGTTGTTTGTTTTTACGGACAGGCACAATCTTCTTCAATAAAAATTGGAAATCAAACCTGGAAGGCTGAAAATTTGAATGTAAATGCATTCATTAACGGTGATGTGATTAAAGAAGCAAAAACAAACAGAAAATGGAAACGATTAGGACGCAAAGGTAAACCAGCCTGGTGTTATTATGAAAACAAAACCAGTAATGGTGTCATTTATGGTAAATTATATAACTGGTATGCGGTAAATGATCCACGTGGTTTAGCGCCTTGCGGTTGGCATATACCTACTGATCAGGAATGGATTGAGTTAACCGAAAGCCTTGGTGGGGAAGATATTGCGGGAGAAAAAATGAAAACAGTTAAAGGCTGGAAAGTACATATAAATAACTTTAGTAACGGCAATAATAGCAGTGGGTTTGAAGGACTGCCCGGAGGGTACCGCTTCAGTAACGGTATATTTTTTTATGCCGGTAGCTTCGGTTATTGGTGGAGTTTAACTCAAGATAACTCCAATCCTGATAATGCCATTTACAGGGATCAGAGTTATAATAAAAGCAATTTAGGCAGAGATACCAATGATAAAAAAAATGGTTTATCGGTGCGATGTATAAAGGATTAAGTTAAGCTATACCAAAGATAATTTGATTTCCGAACATTCCAACGAAGTACGAATTTGTACGAACCTACGAACTACCATCAATTCGTAAGTTCGTAATCTTGTTCGTACTTCGTTGAAATAATGAATTTTTCGGAAACCTAATTCTTTTGAGTATATTTGCAATACAGTTGTTGGAAATGGTATTGTAAGTGATGGCAAAATTACTGGTACATGATTGGGAATAAATTCCGCCACCACTACTGGCAACACAACAATTAGCCGAATTACCAGAAATGATATTATTGGTAATAACGGCTCCGCTGTTCTCGCAATAAATTCCTCCACCATTAAGAAGAGCTTGGTTATTGACGATAGTGTTATTTGAAATTGAAGGGCTGCAACCTTTGCAATAAATTCCAGCACCATTACCATTTGCATTACCGTTGGAAATACGACAGTTTGAAATAATTTCCTTGGAAAAATTATTGAAATAAAGCACCCCTCCGCAATCATAAGGATCAGAACCAGTTGCTTTTCCATATTGCAATTTATAAAAAACTATTTTAGAAGTATCATTGGTATCGGGCGTATTGTCAAAACGTATTCCCCGCCAGCCATTTGTAATATTTGCGGCGGTAAAAGTAATTGTATCCGCTGCCGTAGCAATGTATCCCTCCATTGTACCACGTATTGCTAGTGGTTTATCAATTATATAGT
>JAVHPE010000301.1:0-1430 GCA_036170475.1 Bacteroidia bacterium
TAAAATCAAAAAAACGTATGTATATGACGGCTACGCCTCGTTTATACAACGATGATACAAAAAGTAAAGCCGCACAAGCCGATGCAGTTTTGTGTTCGATGGACGACCCTAAACTTTATGGCGAAGAAATCTATCGCATTGGTTTTGGCGAAGCAGTTGAAAGAGATTTGCTGACAGATTATAAAGTTTTGATTTTAACGCTTAGCGATAAAGACGTTCCGCCCGCTGTACAAAAAATGATTGCCGATAAAGAAAGCGAAATCAATGCCGATGATGCTTCTAAATTAATTGGTTGTATCAATGCGCTCTCAAAACAAATTTTAGGCGATGAGGGAGTTTTAAAAGCAAGTGACCCCGAACCAATGCATAGGGCTGTTGCTTTTTGTCAAAGCATTGCAGTATCAAAAAAAATCACAGCTACTTACAATGTAGCAACCGAAGCTTATATCAGTTCCTTGCCCTCCGAAAAAAAGGAAGAAATGGTTTCCGTTGCTTCCAAACACATTGATGGCACAATGTCTGCCCCCATACGTGATGAATTATTAGGATGGTTAAAAGAAGATACGGATAACAATGAATGTCGCATACTTACCAATGTTCGTTGTTTAAGCGAAGGGGTTGATGTACCTTCTTTAGATGCTGTTATGTTTCTTTCTGCACGCAACTCACAGGTTGATGTTGTGCAATCCGTAGGGCGTGTAATGCGTAAATCACCGGGCAAAAAATATGGTTACATTATTATTCCTGTTGTTGTTCCGGCAAATGTTGAAGCTGACAAAGCCCTTGATGATAACGAACGCTACAAAGTTGTGTGGACAGTATTAAACGCACTTCGAGCGCACGATGACCGTTTTAATGCAACAGTAAATAAAATAGAACTCAATAAAAAACGACCAACCCAAATATTGGTTGGTGGTACTGAATATGGTTTTGATGGTAATGGTAACCCTGTAAAAAAAGGCGACAGCGATACAAACAATACAAACAACAAAGATATTAACCAACAAATGGCTATGCAATTTGAACAATTGCAAAATGTAGTATTTGCTCGTATGGTTAATAAAGTAGGCGACCGCAGGTATTGGGAACAATGGGCAAAAAGTGTTGCCGAAATTGCCGAAAGACAAGTAGAACGCATCACACGTTTAATTAAAGAAGATAAAATACACCAACAAGCTTTTGCAAATTTTTTAGGTGGATTACAAAAAAACATCAACCCAAGTATTACCCAACACGAAGCTGTAGAAATGCTTTCGCAGCATTTAATTACAAAGCCAGTGTTCGAAGCTTTGTTTGATGGTTATTCGTTTGTAAAGAACAATCCTATTTCGGTTTCAATGCAATCTATGTTAGATTTATTAGAAGAACAATCTACAGATAAAGATACCGAAACACTACAAAAATTTTATGAATCAGTAAAAATGCGTGCC
>JAVHPE010000302.1:0-1424 GCA_036170475.1 Bacteroidia bacterium
AAAAGTGAAATTGATATTTTTTGTTTTGTTCAAGTTATTTTGAAAACTTTCCTAATTGGTATTACTAACGCAAATATAACATCAAAATTATTTTTTTAATGAATCCTTGATTTCGGTAAGCAACTGTTTATTGTACTAACTAAAAAAACAAAGATTGACTCTTTTTAGAAAGGGTCAATCTTGTTTAATGCAATTAAATTTTAAATTTATGCAATCACTTTTTTTGCAAGTTTTAGTTTCAAATTTGTGTCCAGAGCTGATAAAAAATCTTCGGTATTCAAATAATGTTTACCCAAAGTTACTTTATTACCATAAATACAAATAGCTAAATCTTTAGTCATTTTTCCTGATTCAACAGTCTCTACACAAACTTGTTCAAGTGCATGACAGAAATTTATTAACTCCTTATTATTATCTAATTTTCCACGAAATTCTAAACCGCGTGTCCAGGCATAGATAGATGCGATAGGATTTGTTGAAGTTGGATTTCCTTTTTGATACTCGCGATAATGACGTGTTACAGTACCATGTGCCGCTTCAGCTTCCATTGTTTTCCCATCAGGAGTAACAAGTACTGAAGTCATTAAACCTAATGAACCAAAACCTTGTGCAACAGTATCGGATTGAACATCGCCATCATAATTTTTACATGCCCAAACAAAATTTCCATGCCATTTTAGAGCAGAAGCAACCATGTCATCAATCAATCGGTGTTCATACGTAATGCCTGCAGCCAAAAATTTAGTTTTATAATCAGCCTGATATATTTCTTCAAAAATATCTTTAAAACGTCCATCGTATTTTTTCAGGATGGTGTTTTTTGTGGAAAGATATAAAGGCCATTTTTTTTGCAATGCTGTATTAAAGCAGGAGTGAGCAAAGCCTTTAATGGACTCATCTGTATTATACATTGCCATTGCAACACCATCCCCTTTGTAATTAAATACTTCATAGGTTTGAGGGGCGCTTCCATCCGCCGGAGTAAAACTAATCGTTAATTTACCTTTTCCTTTTGTAACAAAATCTGTTGCTTTGTATTGGTCACCAAATGCATGACGACCCATACAAATAGGTGCTGTCCAGTTTGGAACCAAACGAGGAACATTTTTGCAAATAATAGGTTCACGAAAAACAGTACCGTCTAAAATGTTACGAACAGTGCCATTTGGTGATTTCCACATTTGTTTTAAATGAAATTCTTTTACACGCTCTTCGTCAGGCGTAATGGTTGCACATTTAATACCAACATTATATTTTTTTATTGCTTCGGCAGAATCTATTGTTACCTGATCGTTAGTGGCATCACGATTTTCAATACGAAGGTCATAGTATTTAATATCAAGATCCAAATAAGGAAGAATTAATTTGTCTTTAATAAATTTCCAGATGATACGTGTCATTTCATCTCCATCTAATTCAACCAC
>JAVHPE010000303.1:0-1423 GCA_036170475.1 Bacteroidia bacterium
AACATGAGCTCAGCACCCGAAGTAGCATCATTTTTAAAAAATTTCAAAGAAAAATTGAAGTTTTGGGACATACTCTTTCGTGACGATAGAGGAAAAAATGCACAAGCTTTAGTCGATTTAGAACTTCGCCCCATTGAACGTAAAACTATTTTAGAAACCATCGAAACAAAAGATTACAGCGAAGGTCCAATCGAAGAAAAACTATATGGCGGTGCCGATATGTGGGTATTTGGCAAAACCATAAAGAAAAAGGAAGTATATATTAAAATTACAATTGGAGCAATGGGTAGCAGTGTAATTTGTATTTCTTTTCATTTGGCACAACACAAAATGAACTATCCTTTAAAATAAAAGATTATGAAAAGTCCAATAACAGGTAAAGAAATGACATTAACCAAAGAAAGAAGGTCAATGGATTTTAGAAAGGAAACATTCGAAATTGTTTTTCATTATTACAAATGCGAGGATAGCGGAGAACAATTTACCACCACGGCATTAGATGAAGTGAATATGAATCAAGTATTTAATCAATACCGAGATAAATTTAATATTCCATTTCCTGACGAAATCATCAGAATTCGAACAAAGTACGGATTATCAGCATCAAAGATGTCCGAAATATTAGGTTTTGGTGTAAACAGTTATCGCCAATACGAAGCAGGTGAAATGCCAAGTACGGCAAACGCCAAATTAATTCAGATGATTGACGACCCAAAAAAATTTATTGATATGGCGGAATTGTGCGGCACATTGGATGAAAGCTTAAAAGCAAAGTACATTCAAAAGGCACAATTGTTAGTTGAAGACAGAAAACGAAATATTTTCAATTTGAATTTTAAAGAATATTTATTGGGCAATCATTTGGCAGATATTTATTCAGGTTACCGAAATCCAAATTTGGAGAAGCTTACCGAAATGGTGGTATATTTTTCAGAACAAGTTGAGCCATACAAAACCAAAATGAACAAGTTATTGTTTTATGCCGATTTTTTGATATTTAAACAAAGTTGCTTTTCGATAAGTGGAGTAAGGTATAAAGCAATTGATAAAGGACCTGTTCCTAACAATTATCAAAGTATATTTGAATATCTAGCTAATAATAACGAAATAGATATTTATACTACTGAATTTTCACAAGGATATTCTGGCGAACAATTCAAAGCAAGAAAAGACAGACCATTTAATGCTGATTTGTTTTCAGAAACCGAATTAGAAGTTTTAAATAAAGTTTCAACAGTATTCAAAACAACAAAAACCAGTGATATAATTGAGTTAAGTCATTTAGAAGAAGCATGGAAGAAAAATGAAAAAAACAAAAGCGAAATTAGTTACGAATATGCATTTGAATTAACTCAAATATAAATGAGCAACAACACATCAAGTATAGTAAGTAAAGTATGGAGTTTCTGTAATCCCCTGCGTG
>JAVHPE010000304.1:0-7092 GCA_036170475.1 Bacteroidia bacterium
CTATAATAAAAATTAGGATGGCAAAAAATTAGGACGTACTATAGTGGAGGGATACATTAGAAAAACTTTTACCAAAACTATTCTAATTTCCCATCCTATTACAGAAGAAAACGAACATCCAGAAAAAATTGAAAAATCGCATAGAAGTGTATATGAAATTAATGGCATTGGTGGCAATATGTATAATAAATTTCGTGAAGCAGGTATAGAAACAATAGAGGAATTTGTTAATGCAGGATTGAAAAAAGTTAGCGAAGTTTTAGGGCGGAGTGAAAGTGGCGGATTGTCAGTATTTTTGAGAGGGCTTGCTCTTCATCAAAATCGTATTATCAAAATAAAAGAACCAAAAAAAATTTCTCAAAGTTCAATCTACTTGGACATCGAAACAGATTTGTTTCAAAGAACTGTTTGGATGATTGGAATTTATTTAAGTAAAACAAATGAGTTTATACAACTCATTGCCGACAAACCCAAAGACGAACCCAAAATAATTAAGTACTGTTTAGAAATTCTTTCAGACCATCCAAATGAACAAATTATATCATATTCCGGCTCTCGATTTGACGAAAGAGTTTTGAGAAAAAGATTTAATGAAGAAAATTTAAAACACAATCATTTAATATTTGACGATATTTTACTGGACATAAAAGCTTCCTTGATATTTCCTTTAAAAGCCTATACACTCGGAGACTTAGGGGAATTTTACGGATATAATTTTAAGCATCCCAATATGGACGGACGTCAAGTTGCAATGCTATATTCGCAATACTCGAATGACTTAAAAAAATTCAGAGGATATGAAAAACTTTGCGATTATAACGAAGATGATGTAAAATCAATGTTTTCATTAGTTGACCATTTATGCCCAAAGGGAATTGAGAAATCTGAATTAAATCCGCCAACAGTTAGAAAGACGAGAGTTCTTGATATTAAATATTTAGACTTATTATAAGAAAATATTAATCAATTGTATAAAAAATAGCAGAGATGAGCAAGCCAATAAAACTATCCATACTCGTTGAGCAAATTCACGACACGATTCATAATCGTTTTGATGGAGAAACCTTTTGGATAACCGCTGAAATTACAGACTTAAAAGCAACTCATCTAATTAAGCAATATCGCTTTCTACAACTTGTTGAGAAAGATGGGAATAATATTGTCGCCTCTATTAATGCGGTATTTTGGCAGTCGTATTTAAAGGAAATTGACAAATTTGAAAAGTTGACTCAGCGCAATTTTGACAATGGTTTAGAAATTACTTGCAAAGTTCGCGTAAATTTTACTATGCGATACGGTCTAAAACTTGAAGTGTTAGAAATTGACCCATCACATACTCTTGGAGCTTTAGAACTTGAAAGACAAAGGACACTTGAAAGACTGATAAAAGAAAACCCAAAAACAATTCGATTAGTTGACGGACAATACAGAACACTAAACAACAGTTTGCCACTTCCATTAGTAATTCAAAACATTGCTTTGATTACTGCACCTGATTCTGACGGACAAAGAGATTTTAAAAATGAAACAACCAAAAATAAATATGGGTATTCATTCTACATAAAAGAGTTTTTAACAACAATTCAAGGCGACACAGCACACAAACTCATTTTACAGCAACTCCAACTAATTGAAAAGAGCCAAGAAAAATTTGATGTTGTAGTAATTGTTCGTGGTGGCGGTTCTCAAACTGATTTCAAACCTTTTGAAGAATACGATTTGGCAAAATGTATTGCCACTTTTCCAATTCCTGTCTTAACTGGCATTGGACACGATAGAAACACAAGCATTGTGGACTTGATGGCACGACAACACAAGACACCAACAAAGGTTGCGACTTTTATACTTGACCAAAATTTCAGTTTTGAAAAGAATATCCTTGACTTAAAAGGACGATTGACAGATATGGCAAATGACTTAATCGAATCAGCAAAAACAGACTTACGAGAAATGAAAAGATTGGTAAAAAGTTTAAGCCCTTCATCGGTTTTAAATAGAGGGTTTGCAATCATTACTATCAATGGCAAAATCATTACAAACCCGAAAGACATCAAATTAAACTCTCAACTACAAACTCTTTTAAAGAACGAAACAATTTATAGTACTGTAAATAAAAAATCCCAAAATGAAAAACGACTTGACATATAGCAAAGCATTTTCAGAACTTGAAAAACTTGTTGTGCAAATTGAGGACGACAATATTCCTCTTGACACCCTTGCAGACAAGGTGAAAAAAGCAAACGAGTTAATAAAATTTTGCGAAATAAAATTGCGGACTATTGAGGCGAATGTGAACGAATCTCTGAGTGACAAAACCACAACAGGACGAAAGAAAAACCGCAACTAACATCAAATAAGCTCAATTGCCGCTCATAGCAAGCTTCATCACTCGAGCCCGCAATTGAAAAAGGGCGTGGCAAAAACCTTTCACAGCGGTAGAAATTTTTAACTATTAGTTTTTGCCACTTGTAATTTTATAATTATTTTTACGAAAGCGGCAACAGTCGCTTATTTTGCCGTTAGCGGTCATTGTAAAAAAAAGGACAACAATATACACAGACAAACAGAAAAAATGCCAACGCTTCTGCAAAATTAAAAGAGGTGTTTTGCCAGCTCGCAAGCCGACACAAAAACACCACATTTAATTTTGCCCGACCACACCAAAAGCCCACCCACCACCCGACTGACTTTTTAGACTTAAAAAACATCAAGACTGCCCACTCAAGCAACCCCTTCGGCAAAACCAAAAGAGCTAAAACCTCCTCCCCTCCTTGACTGTGAATAACAAAATTGAGAATTACGTAAACTTGAAAAATTATAGTATTATATTTGTTACAGACGGACAAGTAAAATAATTAAACTTATGGCAGAAAAAATAGCAAAACCATTTTTAAAATGGGCTGGAGGAAAAACTCAGCTGATAAATGACATTGAAAAATCATTGCCATACGAAATAACAAAATCGAAATTCACTTATATAGAACCCTTTGTGGGTAGTGGTGCTGTTTTGTTTTGGATGTTAAATAATTTCCAAAACCTAGAAAAAGCAGTTATCAATGATATAAATGAAGACTTAATTAACACTTATAAAATTATTGCTTCAAGACCTAAAGAATTAATTTCTATTCTTCAAATATTTCAAAATGAATATCATTCTTTAGAAAGCGAACAAGAAAAAAAGAAAGAATACTATTACGAAAAAAGGGAAACGTACAACACAAGAAAAAAAGAAAAAAGCAGCCAAGCTGCTTTATTTATATTTCTGAATCGTACTTGTTTTAATGGTCTTTATAGAGTGAATAAGAACAACGGCTACAATGTACCAATGGGCAGTTACAAAAAGCCGACAATATGTGATGAACAAAATATTTTAGCAGTAAGTAACCTATTACAAAAAGTTGAAATTCTTTGCGGAGATTATAAAGAAACGCTATTGCACGCCAATTCAAATTCATTTTTTTATTTCGATCCTCCATACAAGCCACTTAGCAATACTTCTAGCTTCAATTCCTATGCTAAAGATAATTTCAATGATGATGAACAAATAAGACTTAGAAATTTTTGTTCAAAACTGGAATCACTTGGACATAAATGGATGTTGAGTAATTCTGATGTAAAAGGAAAAGATATTAACGACAATTTTTTTGATGATATTTATTCTGCATTTTTAATTTCTAGAGTGAAAGCAAAAAGAAGTATAAACGCAAACCCTGATAAAAGGGGAGAATTAAACGAATTATTAATTACAAATTATACCAATGAACGAGCTTTGCGAACTGCTTAGCTTATCGGAAACCGGGTGCTGATGCCCTTAATAAATCTATATAATCACACTTATTTTCAGTGTAGTCAAGTAATTTTAGTAACAAAGCCTTAAACATATAAGCATCTTTAGTTCTTTTTTCATTTATACAAAATAGCTCAATAATTGTAGCTACATATTCAAGTGAAAGAGTGTGGTCTTGTTCTATATGTTTGTATTTTTTCGTAATCTTTTCAACTGTTTGTAATTTATACCCAACCCTACTATTGGCGTCTTTAAAAGGATTTAGTTCTTTATAAAATGAAATGTAAAACTTTATTATTTCATTTACTTCTTTTTTGAAATCATTTATTTTTAACATTAAATCAACAACCCATAATGAATGCAATGGAGGAAATGGTCTTTCATTTTCTCCAGGCTTTAAAATTTTTACAATAAAATCTATATCGGGATATTGACCTCGGCTACCTTGAAACATTCCGATAATAATTCCATCTATTGTTTTGTATGTATTAATTGCTTCGGCAGCTGGTCTTAATTGCCATAGAGAATCATCGTGATAATATTTTATGTTGTATTTCATTTATAATCCAATCACATTTAAAGGGATCTCATTAAAATAATAATGACACCCAACTTCTTTAATATAATCTAGTACATCTTTATATTCTGGTTTTTTAAACCAATCATTTAAAACATAGATGTATTCAACATCAATTTTAGCTGGGGCAAGTAGTTTAATGTATTGCCTTCTTTTAAAATCACACGTTTGCAGTTTTTCATCCACACTCCCTGCAACATATTGAAATTTCATCTCGATTAAAAAAAGAACATTACCCACGAGAATAGCTTCGTCAGGCAATAGTCTTTTTGAAATAAGATGCCTGTAATCAATTTTCTTTGGCTCTAATAGGGCTTTATATAATTTATTTTTAGTAAAGAGCTGAGCAATCTTCTTTCCATTTTTAAATACCTCATCTTCTTTTACCTCATAGTCATTTACATTAGCTATTGCGGTTGCTAAATGAATGCGTTCTTCAAAACGCAATCCTGTTTGTGTTTTTGATCCTCCAACACCTCCTTTAATCATATATCTAACAGTTTAGAAGCAGTAATTGAAAAGACAATTGCAAATGTTTCAATATTTCTAAGCGACAAATTTCTTTCTCCTCTTTCAATCATACCAATGTATGTTCTGTGAAAACCTGTTTTATCAGCAAGCATTTTTTGAGACCAACCTTTTTCCAAACGAAGCTCTCTAACTCTTTCCCCAAATTTTATTACAATATCCTTTTTCACAGAAACAAAATTGATTAATTTTATTAAACAATATGAATACAATTAGTAGCATATTGGAAAATAATTGTTATCTTTGTCCGTGAAAAAACAAATAATTAATCAAGCGCTTCAAACTTCGGTTTCGGTAGCAAATAAAACTGAAAACATTAATGATGAAAACTCGTTACTGACAAAAAGGAGTTATAAGATTAAATTTTTGGTTGATGCTCTAAGGCTTGTATCGTCTGATGAAGACATTTCTAAAGAACAATTATATATTCCTGATGCTTGTGAAAAGTACGGCTTTGCAGAGGGAGAACATAATTTAGGTATCTTGCTTCACTTTTTAGCAGATATGTTAGAAGAATGATACAACCGTTTTTCAAATCCTTAGATAAAAATTTTTATCTCCTCCAAGGAGATACTATGGATCTACTGCCAAAATTCGACCACAAGTTTGATATGGTTTTTGCTGATCCACCCTACTTTTTATCAAATAATGGCTTATCAATTCAAAGCGGTAAAATTGTTAGTGTAAATAAAGGTAGTTGGGACAAATCACACGGTTTAGAATATGTAAACGACTTTAATAGAAAATGGCTTTCATTGGTTCGTGACAAAATGAAAGATGATGCAACCATATGGATTAGTGGCACATTACACAATATTTTTTCTGTCGGTCAAATATTAACCGAATTGGATTTTAAAATTCTAAATGTTATTACTTGGGAAAAAAATAATCCACCTCCTAATTTTTCTTGCCGCTTTTTCACACACTCAACTGAACAAATTATTTGGGCTCGTAAAAAAGAAAAAGTTCCGCATTATTACAATTATGAATTAATGAAGCAATTGAATGGCGACAAACAAATGAAGGATGTTTGGAAACTACCAGCAATTTCTCCTTGGGAAAAATCTTGTAAAAAACATCCAACGCAAAAACCGTTATCTATTTTAACACGCTTAATTTTAGCTTCGACAAAACCAAACGCTTGGATTCTTGATCCCTTTACAGGAAGCAGTACAACTGGTATTGCAGCCAATCTTGCTAACAGACGGTTTTTAGGAATAGATCAAGAGGAAGAATTTTTAACGATAAGTAAAAATAGAAAAATAGAAATTGAAAATAATAAAACGGCAGACCTTTACAGAAATAAAATTGCAGGATTTATTGACACAAAACAATTTAGCACATTTATTGAAAACGAAAAGCCGGATTCTGAAATCAAAGTTGCACTTGGCTTTTGCAGAGCAAAAGATTTGAAAGAATTAAAATCAAGTAACACATTTTATTTTCACGCAATCGAAAATAATAATAGAGTGACAAATTTTCCATCCGGCATTTTAGACGCTACAAGACTTATGATCTATACGGGAGGCAGAAATCAACCTATTAACTTGACAGGTTTTTACGCAGAAATAAAATCAATTGAATTAAAACATAAATCAAAAATCAATGGAAAGGCTGACTCTGAGACAGAATTTTATTATGAAGTACAGTTAGCAGACACTTTCAAGGTAGACAATGAACTAAAGTTTGAATTAAATATCAAAACACTTTTCGACAAATCAGACATCAAGAATATTAAATTACTTCAACAATTTTTACCCGCATTGACTACGTGGGACAGAGTTGTGAAATCTTTAACGAACTATGGGTAATAGGACTTCTAAGTGTTACGAATTGCGGGTAATAGGACTTCTAAGTATTACGAACTGTGGGTAATAGGACTTCTAAGTAGTACGAACTGTGGGTAATAGGACTACTAAGTATTACGAACTGCGGGTAATAGGACTTCTAAGTATAAGAAATACCTGCGCATTTGCAAGCACATTTTATTTTTGCAACGCAAAATGCAACCGCACAAAAAAACAAAAAAAAATAAAAAGAGCTTGCAAACCAACACACCAAGACACCGTATTATGCACAGACAAAGCAAGACAGAAAAAAGAAACAACGAACCGCTAACATCAAATAGGCTATATGGCCGTTCATAGGTATCCATCCTGCCAAATACATATAGCAAAATATGGAAAGATTATCTATATGG
>JAVHPE010000305.1:0-7079 GCA_036170475.1 Bacteroidia bacterium
TAATAATCAAACGATAAATGCTTCCGCTTTTTATTCTACTTCCAGTTCATTCAGAACATTATTAATGGGCTCATCCATCTTTAATTTAAAAGGTTATAACAATGCTTTATGGAATATTAATCCTATTGGAATGACTCTTAATGCGGGGACTTCCACTATTAACGGTACTTCTACTGTTGGTAGCGGAGGCAATTTTTATGGCGGTGGTTTAACCTATTACAATCTTTCTTTCGCTGATTCCGCAGCTATATTCGATAATAATACATTTCATGATGTTGCTTTTGTTTCCGATGGTTTTATCTCCGGTAATAATTCTTTTAATGATGTTTCTTTTTTTCTCCATGCAATTATTAACGGCCATAATATTTTTAATAATGTTACTATGGGGGGGAATGGCATTATCAATGGTAGCAATACTTTTAATAATTTAACTTTTTCTCCCTGGTGGACTTACACCTTGCAGGCAGGTGCAACACAAACAATTGGAAATATTTGCGCACAGGGTACCGGAGCATTGCCTATCCGCATTCAGTCAAGCATTGCGGGCACACCTGCTATTATTTCAAAAGCAGGCGGAAGTATTTGCTGGGATTATGTATATGTTTCGGACATTACCGCAACAGGAGGCGCAACCTTTAACGCCGGCTTAGCTCCTGCTAATAGCCAGGACCTGGGAGGTAACACAGGTTTGTTATTTACAGGAGGCTGCACTGCTTTAAGTTGCTTATTATCTTGTACTCCACCCAGTATAACAACACAACCAATTAACAGTAGTGTTTGTTTGGGTAGTAATGCTGTTTTTACAATTACCGCTACCGGAACCGATTTAACCTACCAATGGCAGGTTAATCAGGGACTGGGCTTTATAAACCTTAACAATATCGCTCCATATAGCGGAGTTACTTCAAATACGCTAACCATCATTGCACCTGCTATTTTATTTAATGGTTATCAATACCGTTGTGCAGCGGTTGGCGCTTGTCCAATTGTAAGTATGTCGGATGCGGTAACTCTTATAGTAAAGTCATTACCAACTGTAACAGTAAATTCTGCAATAATTTGTTCGGGGCAAACAGCTATTCTTACTGCAAGTGCCGGTACAGTTTTCGTTCCCGTTGCTCATCTTCTTCCGCCTTCTCCTCCTCTTCCTCCTCCTCCCACTACCACAAGTTATATTTGGTCAACCGGAGAAACTACTGATTCTATTTCAGTCGCTCCAACAACAACTACTTCATATACCGTAACAGGAACAACTAACGGTTGTTCAGGTACTGCTATTTCTACGGTAACGGTGAATCCTGCGCCAATTGTAAGTGCAACAGTATCTTCATCAACAGTAACTGTTTCTGCAACGGGTGGAACCCCTCCTTACGCCGGAACAGGAATATTTACAGGTTTAGCTCCGGGTACTTATTCTTATACAATAACGGATGCAAATGGATGTTCAGGAAGTGCTACTGTAACTGTAAATCTTCTTCCTATATCAAGTTTTAATATTAGCGCAGATACTATTTACGCAGGGAATTCATTAACTTTTACCAATAATTCTACTGGATTTTCGCCTACAACAAAGTTTGCTTGGAATTTTGGAGATTTCTGTTTTGACAACTTAAATACATCACCAATGATTTCTGCGTCTGGGCATATTTGTATTGACACAACTATTGGAGCAAACCAGCAAATTACTCATGTTTATAATGAAGATGGTACGTATAATATAATAATGACTGCTAAAGATAATTTAGGCAATGAATTTACTATGACAAAATCTGTCAGTATTATTTCGTCTATCGCTACCAGTGCTTGCAATTCAGGAACCAATTGCGATCTTATATGTAACGGCGGGTTTGAAAATTCCAGTTGCGCTCAGGAGTTTGTTCCCTTTTCCCCTACTATGTATCAGTTAGGTTATTCACGGGTAGATTATTGGTCAAACCTACATCCTTCAAGTGGTACTTCGCCTAGTGCAACTCCTGATTATTATGATAATAAAACTTGTCCCAAACCATCTGGTAATGGGTATAATAATACTGCCGATGTACCGAATAACATGGTGGGATGTCTACTCGGACATAATAATTCGCAAGCTTATATCGGTTTAATTACATACACTACAGATGGTGTCGATTATAGAGAATACGCAACCTCCCAACTAAATACAACAATGATTGCAAATAAGATATACAAAGTTACTTATTATGTGGGGTTGGCAGATATTTGTAAATTTGGAACGACTGCACCAAGTGCTTATTTTACCACTAATGGACCTCCCACTCAAGCTCCATTTGGTACTGTTAATAATGTTGTTACTGCAAACAATTCTTATTTGGCAAATGCAAATAGCTATGGTATTATAACAGATAAAATTGGCTGGAAACAAATTGAATTATATTATCCCGCAACAGGCAATGAAAATTATATTACTATAGGCAATTTTAATAATGATGCAAATACTCAAAAGACATCATCTGGTCTCTCCTCAGATATTTGTTCTAACATTTTAAATACTAATACAGGTGTGAATGAGGAATCGTACATGCTAAGCCATTATTCTACAATAGGCAATATGGCTTATTATTACATTGATGATGTTTCAATTGTGCCCGTTAACCCTATTACGTTAACTGCGTCACAAACCACTATTTGTAGTGGACAAACAGTTACATTAACTGCTACAGGAGGAAATGGAACATATACATGGACATCCACTTCAGGAAATGTTTCAGGTACTGCTTCAACAATAAATGTTAATCCTACAACAACGAATATCATTACTAATACTACATATACAGTAACTTCCTACAATACTACTTTTGGGTGTTACTTTTCACAAAGCATTACAATAACAGTAAACCCTTTGCCAGCGCTAAGTACTTCAGGGAATGTAGCTATTTGTAGTGGAGCAAGTACCACCCTTACTGCAACTGGAACAGGAATATTCTATTGGAATACTGGTGCAACAACTACATCAATAATGGTTTCACCTATTTCTTCAACGAATTATACTGTAACTTTAACTGATGCAGGGGGGTGTATTAATTCTTCAACCATTATAGTTTCCATAATCCCAACACCCAGCTTTCAGGTAAGCGGAAGCACAAGTTCTTGTGATGCTTCAAACTATTCTGTGCCATATCAACCAGGTGTGATTTATAATTGGTCTACAACAACCGGATCACAGGGGACAGGCACTTCTTCAAATACAAATTTCAATCCTTCCGGAGGTACAATAACTTTTATAGGAACGTATGGTGGTTGTTCGTCTTCGAGTTCATTGTATGTTGGTTCTTGTTGCAACCCAACAAACAATAACGTTCCTAACATGATTAATACAATAGCCTCTGCTCTGGTGCCATACGGAACCACTACCGGAGGAGTATTAAAAGTTACAAACAAACAATTCTCCATTAACGGAACATTTTACGTAGATAAAAATTTAACTTTAGAAGGATGCACCGTAACAATGGGATATCTTGCCAAAATAATTGTTATTGCCGGTTTTACACTAACAATTACCGATTTCCATACCGATAAGTCTCATTTATATGCTTGCAACGAAATGTGGGATGGAATTCATGTTCCAAACTCTTCCTCAAGGTTAATAATAGACAATGGAACTACCATAGAGGATGCCATTAATGCGGTTTTTTCTGACAACAGAGGAGATTTCCAGATTAGCAGTTCTGCTACTTATGGAAATGTAATTTTTAATAAAAATTATAAAAGCATAGTTGTAAATAATAGTGATGGACTGACGATTCCACATCCCGGGACGATAAGTTCAACAACCATACAATGTTACGACGGTGTAGTTGGAGGAAATCAGGCAAATACAAATGATAAATTACACTACCCACATGCAACTGAACGTTCTGATGTAGGAATTGAAATAGCGGGTGTTTCTGATATTACTATTGGCAAGCCCACAAATACTGCTTTTGTCAATACTTTTGATAATTTAGATAATGGTATCCGAACTTATTTTGCTTCGGTAAATGTGTATAATAATAATTTCCAAAACATTACCAGCCCGGGATCACCACCAAATGGCGAATGTTTTTCTGGCGTTGCTATATGTGCTGAGGGGGAAGATTACCTTAGTATTATCAGAACCTTAAAGGTTGGCAGTAATCTGCCAAGTTCTTCTTACCGAAATACATTCTTCAATTGTTACAGGGGGATAGCAGTTAATAAATCTTTGAATGCTGAAATCTTGAATAATACGTTTACAGATGGCAACCCCGCTATAAGAATGGCAGGAAACTACGAACGGACTTTAACTGTTAATAAAAACACAATTGGCTCTGCCGCTATTGGCATTGACAGTTACAATAACATAGGATCAACCATTACCATTAACAGCAATGTAATTGATGCCCCTCTTCCTGCCTACGCACAAGGCATAAGGGCTGGCGAAGTAATTCTGAGTTCCTCCACCGATTATATAATTAACGATAATATAATTTCAAATGTGCAATATGGTATTAATGCAAGCGGTTTAAGCACTTCAACCATTAATACCAACACTGTTAATGTTTTAAATTACTCTTTCAGCCAGCCCAGCTTTGGCGTAAGTCTGACTGCCAGTATCGGATGTTTAGTGGTAGGCAATGTAGTTGGCGGACAGGGGGGAAGTGATTTAAGTAATGATTATTGGGTAAACGGTATCTATTTAGTTAATTGTGCCAACGATATAGTTGCCTGCAACCAAAGTAATTCAATTGGTGCAGGTCTGTTTTTTGGGGGTGTACAGGGACCAGCCACCGTTATTGAAAAAAACGTGATGAACCATAATTTATTAGGACTGGTACTTTATTATGGCTATGTTGGGCAGCAGGGAACAATTGGAAATCCTAATGACAACAGGTGGCTTGGAACATTTTTATACCACACGTATTCGTTGAATTCTGTTGGCGCAAATTCACCATTTTATGTAAGGAAACTTTTACCTCCATTTTTATTGCCAACATCTTATAATCCAGGAAGTACCTATTCAGGATTTTCAAATTCGGGGCCTAGCGGGTTTATTCTGTTAAACCCAACTATCGGCAATTTGAATAATTTGCCTTGCCCAATAATACCCCCCGGCGGCGGTGGTGGTCCACGCGCAAGAGCAATGGCATTGCAAATTGCAGGCGATTCCATTGTTCCTGTGGTTCATATAGCATCTACAAAGTCAATGCTGCAACAAAGTTTGTATAGTTATTTGCAAACCGATTCAACCTTGGCAAGCACAGAGCCGTTGATTGCGCAATTTAAAGCCTATCATACCCAGCATAATTTAGGAAAGCTTGCTGCAACTTCAACAATACTTAGCAACCCACTTAGTTATAATGTAAGCACCTTACAATCAGCGCAAACATTAAATAATGCGATTTCCCCATCCAGCGATGCCGAAACAAACAGCCAATGGATGAACACTTTATTAATTGATAATGCGCTAACAAGCATTGGTTATACTGCAACGCAATTAAGCGACTTACGTGTATTAGCTGCCAAATGCCCTTATAGCGATGGGAATGCTGTATTTCAGGCGCGCACCATATTGAGCCAGTACGATACTATTGTATATGGCAATGAATGCGAAACTTTCATTCCGCATAATCAAAAAAGCATGATATTACAGCAACAGGAAAAGGATACTATAAATACAGCATTTAAGTTATATCCGAATCCGAACAATGGTACTATGTTGCTTGATTATACATTGAACACAACAGATAAAGGAGAAATAAAAATTTACGATATTGCAGGGAAATTAATTTACAAATACAATTTGGATGCTTCAGCAAATCAAATAATAATAAGCCACGAAGAATTTAATAATAGTATTTATTTTTACAAGATATCCGTTAATGATAAAATTATAAAAACAGATAAACTATTAATTATAAAATAAATGAAACTAAAGCACAAAATCCTGATTTTGTGCTTTAGTTTTTTTATAGAAATTAAAGCACAAAATCTTGTACCGAATGGCAGTTTTGAAACATATTCAACATGTCCTGATAATTTTTCTCAAATAAATAAAGCTACTCCATGGTATGATCCCACTGGTGAGACTTCAGATTATTTTAATGCATGTGATAATGGATATCTGAATGTTCCTTTTTGTGGAATAGGTTATCAGTTTTCCAGAACAGGGGTTGCATATGCTGGGTTATCTGCGTTAAATGGATTTGGCGAAGTAAACAGAGAGTATATTCAAGTGAAATTGAATTCGGCGTTAATGCAGGATTCCTGCTATTTAGTTGAATTTTATTCTAATTTAGATAATCACACAGATTACGCTATAAATAGCCTTGGTGCATATTTGAGCAACACAGCAGTGAGTATTATGGGTCCTGGTTCAGTAATGTCATATACCCCACAAATTATTTCTACTCTTTTTTTAACCGATACATTAAATTGGATGCGCATTGCAGGCTATTATAAAGCAAACGGTGGAGAACAATATATAACTATTGGGGATTTTAAACCTTTTAGTGCTGGTGATACTTTATATACAGGAAATGGCATCTTTCCTGGGGCATATTATTATATTGATGACGTTACCGTAAAAAAAGTAGGTGGTTGTGATACTACGCTTTCGGTGCCGGAATATAATAATGGTTTGCTTCGTAAGCTCTATCCTAACCCGAACAATGGCAATATGATTTTCGAATATACTATTGCTAAAAATGAAATAGGTCAATTAATCATTTATGATATTACAGGAAGAATAATTAATAAATACGCTTTAAATAACAATAGCAATGCGTTAACCATTAGCGAAGCTGCTTTAAAAAATGGCATTTATTTTTATTCGGTAACGATAAGTGGTGAAACAAAAGCAAACGGTAAGTTTGAAATTATTAAATAATGTTAAAAAAAAGCCTTTAAGCCAAACGTTTAAGGGTTTTTTATTTTTTATTATGAACAAGATACGTTTTATATTATTTTTTATTGTTTTTATAAATAAAGTATTTGGGCAAACAAATCTTGTTCCAAATCCAAGTTTTGAAAACTACTCCGAATGTCCTAACAACGTATCCCTCCACTATAGTACGTCCTAATTTTTTGCAATCCTAATTTTTATT
>JAVHPE010000306.1:0-1418 GCA_036170475.1 Bacteroidia bacterium
TAGATAAGGGTGCTATTAAGATTGTAATAACTAGCACGTCTGATGACCCCGAAAGTTTTCAACCACACCATACTACCAAGCAACAAAGAAAAGGCTTGTCAATACGAATGAAAGACCCAAATGATGAATTAAAACTCGTTATTGTAAGGGATATGTGGCTTACTGGTTTTGATGCACCAGTACTAAACACAATATATGTAGATAAAAAGATGCAAGGCGCAAATTTAATGCAAGCCATTGCGCGCGTTAATCGTGTTTATAAAGATAAGCCAGGAGGTTTAATAGTAGATTACATAGGTATCGGACAAGAGCTTAGAAGTGCTATGGCTACCTATTTACAAAGTGGTGGCGAAGGAACAGCTTTTGTTGATATTAGAGAAGCCATTGCAGGAATGCTTGAAAAATTTGAGATTGTTGAACAAATTTTTAATGGGTATAATTATAAAGCTTTCTTCAATTCTGATACACATAAAAAACTACAAATATTGTTAGGCGCACAAAACTTTATTTTGGTTTCTGAGAGTTTAAAAGACCGCTTTTTAAAAGAGATTACGGCGCTCTCTAAGCTGTTTGCAATGTCTGTTCCAAGTAAAGAAGCTGATAAAATTAAAGATGAAGTGGCGTTTTTTCAAGCTGTAAAAGCACGAATTAATAAATTCACACCTTATGGCGTAAAATCAGATTATGAAGTTGAAACAGCCATCAAGCAAATAATTGATGATGCTTTAAGCAGTGGTGGTGTCGTTGATATTTTTGAAGCAGCTGGTATAAAAACACCTTCAGTTAGTATTTTATCAGATGAATTTTTGTTAGAAGTTAAGAATATGCAACAAAAAAATGTTGCTTTTGAGCTCTTAAAAAAATTACTTAGTGATGACATAAAACTAAGAAAACATAAAAATCTGACTCAATTTAAGCGGTTTTCTGAGATGATAGAAAACGTCGTTAAAAAATATCACAACAATCAAATTGATTCGGCGCAAATCATAGAAGAATTATCAGCTATTGCACGAGAAATGCGCTTAGAAGATCATAAGGCAGATGAATTAGGGCTAACACCAGAGGAATATGCTTTTTATAGTGTTCTAAATCAAAATGATTCGACTAAAATGCTTGATGATAATAAAATGAAGGAACTCATACACGTCATAGTAGCTATTATACGTAAAAATGCCACAGTAGATTGGAGTAAAAGAGATGATGTAAGAGCCAAATTGAGATTAACCGTTAAAAAGATTTTGATGCGTTATGGTTATCCACCTGATTTAGCACGTATAGAAGCAGATAGAGTTTTAGAGCAAAGCGAAGCTTTAGCTGAGGAATTGACAAAAGAGTTCTAATTTTATTGAATGATTTATTAATAAAAAAGGCATACAATTCGACAACATAAATTTAAAAACATTTATATTATATACGTT
>JAVHPE010000307.1:0-1409 GCA_036170475.1 Bacteroidia bacterium
ATCTCATATCTCATATCTCATATCTCATATCTCACATCTCAATACTAATTTAAAGATGAATTCAAAACATTATAACATCAATCAATTAAGAATTGATTTGTGGAACGAGCTAAAAGAAAAAAGCAATCTGATAGCAAGTATTCAAACTGATGATAAAGTTTTTGATGAACGTTTGTCTCAATTAAACGAAATTCTTCAAAACTTACTAAGTATTGAACAGTATTTTTCATTTCCCGGCTCATCACTGGTTAGCAGAATAATTAAATCAGTTAAAAAAGGTGAATTAAAAGCTGTAAGTCATCAGGTAGCCGAAGCCGTTCAGCTATTGGTAAGTGATAATTACAGAACACATCCTGAGATGCTTGATGATGTGTTTAATGGGAGTCTGTCCAGTGATAGTAAGAAAGATAAGCAGACTGGTCGTTCTAAAAAAAATTACTTTGAAGTCCTTTATGTTGAAGACATGACTTCTAAAGAAGAGGTTATTCTTAAAAATAAATTTAAGGAACTTATTAATCCATATAGCCGGCTTACCTATGATATTGTTGTGCAACATTCATTTCAGGATGCCTTAATTTGCCTTTTTTTTAATTACAATATCCAGGCTGCATGCATAAGGTATGCACCATTGCATGCTTCAACAAACATCACTAAACTTATAAAACCATTTATTCAAAATGTATTAAAAATAGATTTATCAAAGGTGACGGACGCTGAAATTGGTCCTCAGTTGGGAAAATATATTCATCAGTTCAGACCCGAATTGGATATATATTATATTACCGATACTTCTTTGACACACCTGAATGATGCCACTCTTAAAACATTCCGACGGATATTTTACCGCATGGAAGATGTTCAGGAACTTCATTTATCAATTATTAGTGGAATCAATGAACGGTTTGAAACGCCTTTCTACACAGCCTTAACGGAATACAGCAAAAAGCCAATCAGTGTATTTCATGCAATGCCTATATCCAGAGGCAACTCTGTATTTAAATCGAGATGGATAGATGATTTTGGTGAATTTTACGGGAGAAATGTTTTTTTGGCAGAAACATCTGCAACTAACGGCGGGCTCGATTCTCTTTTACAACCAAAGGGTCCGTTAAAAAAGGCTCAGGAAAAAGCTGCAAAAGCTTTTGGAGCAGAACATACATTTTATGTTACCAATGGAACCTCAACAGCAAATAAAATTGTTCAACAAGCATTAATAAAACCTGGTGATGTCGTTCTTGTGGACAGGGATTGTCATAAATCACATCATTACGGACTTGTTTTAGCTGGCGCATTTCCGGGGTATTTAGATTCTTATCCAATTGATGAATACTCAATGTATGGAGCTGTGCCTTTAAAAGTTATTAAAGAAAAATTAATCGCATTAAAGAATGCAGGCAGGTTAGATAAAG
>JAVHPE010000308.1:0-1407 GCA_036170475.1 Bacteroidia bacterium
TGATCTGTACCCCAAAAAGTGGACACGAAAGTGTCTATTTTTTGTTTCGTAGAATATCATTCATACACGCACCATATGAGCAAACGCATATACACTCAGGATCAAAGACGAGAACTACTCAAGAATCCACATATTCTTCGTTGTTCAGAGAAGTCCATCACATATCGTGTTGAATTCAAGATTGCTACCGTCCAGTCATATGAACAAGGCATGACCGCGCCTCAGGTTTTTGAACAGGCAGGTATTCCACTTGCACTTGTTGGCAGAGATCAACCAAAGAATTGTCTGTATTTGTGGGTCAAGCGATACAGATATCACGGAGCAAACGGATTGTCTGAAGTACGAGGGATGAATGCGCGAAAGGCAGGCAGACCAAAAACAAAAGGAATCACAGACAAAGACAAGATTCAAAGATTGGAAGCAGAAGTCGCGTATCTCAAAGCAGAAAATGATTTTTTAGCAAAACTCCGGGCCAAACGAGCGGAGTCAAACTCAGGCCAAAACACACATATGAAATCATGAGGACACTTCCATTGCACATCAAAACACTGTGTGAAATTGCCCATGTATCCACAAGCGGATACTACAAATGGCTTCTGTCTGCAAACAAACCGGAAAATGACCACAATGATTTTCTCCTTATCGCAAAACACTTCAACAAAGGGAAAGGAAGGTATGGTATTCGAACAATCAAAATGCGACTTTTATCTGAAGGAGTGGTGATGAACGTGAAAAAGATTGGAAGAATCAAAAGGAAATATGGATTGT
This sequence comes from Bacteroidia bacterium, assembly GCA_036170475.1. Lineage (GTDB taxonomy): Bacteria > Bacteroidota > Bacteroidia > 2-12-FULL-35-15 > 2-12-FULL-35-15 > 2-12-FULL-35-15. The sequence goes on from JAVHPE010000308.1 coordinate 769, forward strand.
TTACACGCATACGAAGAAAAAATCCGTACAAAATGATCATGAAAGCATCCCTCGATCATCGAACATGTGAGAACAAGTTACAACGGAAATTTACACAGACCGTTCCATTCACTGTTTTGAGTACCGATATTACGTACATTCCGATCAATCACCGATTTGTGTATCTTTCTGCTATCAAAGACATCGCGAGCAGGGAAATCGTTGCGTGGAGTCTTGGAAGACATTTGGAAATGAGTCTTGTCCTTGAAACATTAGATCGTCTGCACGGTCATCCTTTTTTGAAAACGCAGACGCTTCAACAAACAATGATCCATTCCGATCAAGGTTTCCACTATACAAATCCGTACTACATTGAGAAAGTGAAAGAATTACACATGACACAATCCATGTCACGAAAAGGAAATTGTATTGATAATGCACCAATTGAATCGTTTTTTGGTCATTTAAAAGATGATCTCGACTACAAACACTGCACATCATTCGAAGAACTTCATTCGCGTATTGAAAAGTATATGCAATACTACAACCATGAACGTCGTCAGTGGAATTTACAAAAAATGACTCCTGTTGAATACAGGAATCATCTTTTTGCCGCAAAGTAGTTTTTTATTCAGTGTCCACTTTATTGGGTACAGATCA
>JAVHPE010000309.1:0-27446 GCA_036170475.1 Bacteroidia bacterium
CGATAACGAATCGATACCAATATACGAATTGATAAGGATTTCGTAAATTCGTATTAATTCGTATTTCGTAGATAATGTGGGTAAAGCTATATTCGTTTGGTATAGATTACTGTTTAATAAATTTCTTTACTGCAACCTTTTTTTCTGTTCGCATTTTTACAAAATAAATTCCATTGGATAACAAACTTATATCGAGTTCCATTCTGTTTTTATTTTGAAATTTTTCATCCATTATCTGTTCACCCCTAATATTGCAAATGCTCAGGTAAGTTTCATCTGACATCTTTCCATTATTAGTAATCATAATTTTACTCGATGCAGGGTTGGGATAAATTGAAAATAATTCAGCTTCATTCATAATTTCATGAATACCATTCGGGCTGTTTGACGCTATATTTGAGCGTGAAGAATTGTAAGATCTTGAAGGAGTGCAGGAGTTAGGACTCACTACTTCCACCTGATAATACAAGTCACCCGAAGGTGCTGTTAAATCTGAGTACTGGGTATTACTACCAGAGGATGTTCCGAGTAATTGCAAATTATTTGACGTTGTTCCCCTGTAAACATTATAGGTTGAAACTGTAAACCCTTCATACGGATCCCATATTAAATTCCAGGTACTTCCCATTCCCTGATTAATTGCCAGATGCATGGTTTTGTGTGCTGTACTTAGGTTTGATTCAAGCCCGCAATCATCTTTTACAGAAATTTTATACTTGTTTGATTGCACATCCGGAAAGGAATTAACATCAACAAAAACACTCAGGCTGTCATAACTAACAGCACCTGTTTTTTGATAAATATTTGTAATATTTGTTTCCCTGTAAATATAAAATGAGTCAATTGCACTTGATATAGGCTTATTCCAAACAATTCTGTTCTTATTTGTACTATCAACACCTACAATGCAAATTTCAGTTGCATTCATCGGAATTAGTGTAACATTTACATCAGTTGTTGCAATGCAGCCATTAGTTGTTGTTAGTGTAACAGTATAGGTTTGATTTGAATCAGCAGAAGCAAAAGGATTGGCGATTGTAGCATTATCAAGCCCAGTAGCTGGAAACCAGGAATAGGTAAGTGAATCAGTTCCTGAATAATTGTTGCTTGTATTTAATGTTGTGCTGTCCCCACAAAAAATTGTGCCATTTGTTCCTGTAATTGTTAGTGGATTTACAATGATAGAAATACTGTCAATAGCTGTACAGCCATTAGGTGTAGTAATAGTAACAAAATATATTGTATCATTTGTAATTGTTGTTGTAGGGTTTGGGATAGAGTCGTTATTTAATCCTGTTGAAGGTGTCCAATTATAGGTAAGATAACCTGTCCCTGAGTAGTTTGAAATAATACTATCCAACAGCACAGCCCCTCCGCAAATAATTGTTTTATCCAAACCTGCGTTTGCGATCAAAGGATTAACAAAAACGTTAACTGTATCTTTCGAGCTGCAACCATTCGCTGTTGATGCTGTAACAACATAAGTTGTAGTAGCTGTTGGGTTGGCTATCGGGCTTGATACATTCGCATCATTTAACCCATTGGTGGGAAACCAAGAATAAGAAATTGGTTCAGAATATTTAAAAATTTTGTTATTTACGCTTGCAATATAACCAGTATTTAGATCGGTAAAAAAAATGGAAGAAAAATAATCAGTTGTTCCACTTATCTGTGTTGTCCAATTTGCTCCGGCATCAATTGTTTTTAAAATTGTTCCGTAATCGCCGTTAGCAAAAGCGGTATTGGCATCGATGAAATTAATTGAATGTAATCCATTCAAAGTTCCGGTTGGCTGTATAACCCAGTTTGTCCCACCATTGATTGTTTTTACGATTGCACCATTTCCTCCCACAGCATAACCTGTATTTGCATCAGTAAAATGTACTGAGAATAAACCGTCCGTTATTCCACTTGTACCGCTATTCTGTGTTATCCAGTTTGCACCGCCATTGCAGGTCTTCAGAATTTTAGCTCCGTTTCCAATGAGTCCCATTCCCACTGCATAACCAGTATCGGCGGTAGTGAAATATACGGAGGATAAGATCAAAGTTGTTCCACTGGTTTGGGTTGCCCAATTTGCTCCGCCATTAGTAGTTTTGAGAATAACACCACTGTTGCCTACTGTATACCCTGTGTCTGCGTTGGAGAAGTAAACAGAATTAAGACCCTGAATTGTAGCATTTGTTTGTAAAGTCCATATACCGCCCCCATCAATAGTTTTCATAATGTGACCTCCCCCAATGGAATCGTTACCTACTGCATATCCTGTATTGGCATTTACAAAATAGACCGATCTTAAACTGAACATGGTTGTGATTATTTGTTGTGACCAGTTTGTTCCTCCATCTGTGGTTTTTAAGATAATTCCATTTGTTGCGTTACTTCCGGCAACATAACCTGTATTTGCGCTGGTAAAAAAAACGCAATGAAGCATGTTCCCATTAGCGTTATATATTGGCAGCCATTTAGCTTTTGTACTGAACTGTACCGAACTGCCGCAAATTACAGATGTATCATTGCTTGCGTTAATACCGCATTGAGCAAATGTTATTATTCCCCTTGTCATGAATAATATTAAGAAGGGAATAATAACATTTTTTTCAACTTTGTATTTAAAAATTTTCATTATCGTAAAATAATTTTTTCTGTTTGGAATTTTTCTCCATTATAAGTTTTTACAAAATAGATTCCTTTGGGAGAATGTGATATATCAATATTGTAGATGGCCTGGTTATTATATGTTGAATAAATTTTTTCTCCAAGTGTATTGAAAATTTCTACCTGCCGGATATTAAATCCTAAACCCTGTAGTTGGAATGTACCGTTTGAAGGATTCGGAAAAATAGTTATAGTATTTTCATTTTTATAATTTAAAATCCCTGTAGTCAATGGTTGCGACTTAAAATGCATTTCATCAATTATTAAATCTGAACCGACAAAAGAAACTAAAGTATCATTCCATGCTGAAGATACTATTTCTATCATTACACTGTCAGGAACTTGCCACAGACTAAAAGGAATTTGCATGTGTGTATAGGATGATGCCGCATGTAGATCCGGACCTGTCCCTTGAAAACTGACACCATTTTGTTTAAAAGCAAGATACACCTTAGCACTGTCATTCCCTGAAGGAGCATATTTATACCAAAATTCCAAAGTGTCTATTTGGTTGGCAAAAGGATAACCGCCCATCTCATTACAACCACCATTACAATTATTTGGATAGTATCCCGTAGAAATTCGCGCGGCACTTGCTCTTGGAGTACCATTCTGATCACTACCCAGTAGAGTAGTTAATTCTATAGCATATAGCCCTGCTTTCGCATCAGTGCTTTGGTTAACATTTGATACACTGCTTCCTCCGAATTGTGTATACCAATCATTCGGACTGTTATTAACTTGAGTTTGCCATGATTCAAAATCACCATTCATTAATGCAGGCTGACTGCTTACCCCGGTAAAAGAAATACTATCAATGATTAAGGTGCTTCCCGGAAAACCATGAGGTTGTTGTTGGGTATCTGAAACCTTACATGAAATAGCACCAAACATTACTGAATCGGGGGTTTGCGTAAGTGCAGGGGTAAAAGCATAATTGAATAAAGTATAGCTGTTATGAATTCCGCCAATTGGAATTAAATAAGTTCCGATGTTGACACCCACTTTACTGAAAGCTACTATTATTGTTGCTGAATCCGCAGTTGCCACATTGTATTTAAAGTATCCTCTTATTCCTGTAGGTGCTTGATTGTAGGGAATCCCTCCTGTCCAAGTGGATGGGGCACCATTAGGATTTCCATTTAAAAAATAGCCGAAAGAGGTATCTGTTCCTACTGAAATGGTTTCTATCTGCACAGCATAAGTGCCGTGGTAAGCATCAGTAGTCTTTGTAACATTGGCAGGCAGATGGTAATAATAAAAATTATTAATATTGGAGTTACTCGAATAATTTTGTGGATAATCCCAGAAACTCGAAGTCCAAGATTCAAAATTTCCGTTAGGAAGAGCAGGAGTTTGCCCAAAAACTGTAATAGTACAATATACTAAAGACAGCAGAAGTAAATGTTTTTTCATGTTTTTATATTTTAAATTTATACTTATTAATTATTTTTATTATTGCATTCATGTATAAAAAATCGATTATTTTTTTCTAACCCATTAAATATTTTTCCTGAAAGAGTATGCTTTGACGGTATGACATTTCTATTTTTCACTGCTTTTAGAAAGCGCATAAATTCAGCTCTGCAAATTAAAATTTATCGTTTTCAAAATTACAATAAAATCAGTTAGTAAGATGTATGACTTATGTCATTTTTCTTCAAAGTCAATAGTTTTATTTTTGGTACATATCAGAAATTCTGAAATTTACCATGCAAAACGCATTAAAAAATAAAATGAAAGGCATCGAAGGCATTGATGCACTTTTTTTATATGCCACAGATGGCGTTTTAGTGATTAATGATAAGGGAGAAATAACACGTTCTAACCCCAGCATAGAAAAGCTATTTGGATATAATAAATACGAACTTATTGATAAAAAAATCGAAGTATTAGTTCCGAAAAACAATGCTAACATTCATAAAGGTATTCGGGAGAAATATTTACACAATCCACATGCCCGTTCAATGGCAGCAGGAATAGAACTTTACGGATATAAGAAAGACGGTACAGAGTTCCCTGTTGAAATAAGTTTAAGCCCCTATTCAACCCCGGAAGGAAAATTTGTAATCGCTTTTATTGTTGATATTACCCTGCGTAAACAAGCCGAAGAAAAATTGAAGAACTATTCAACTGAACTTGAGAAACAGGTAAAAAACAGAACGTTAATTCTGGAAGAAGCGATTCAGGAATTAGAGAAAACAAAAAAAGAATTAAAAAATGCGCTTGAAAAAGAAAAAGATCTGAATGAGTTAAAATCCCGATTTGTTTCCATGATTTCTCATGAATTTAGAACTCCGCTTACAACCATGTTGTCTTCACTTTCTTTAGTAAGTAAATACGGAGAACAAAATGACAGAGAAAGTCAGGTAAAGCATGTCAACAAAATAAAAAACTCTATCCATAATCTTACTGATATTTTAAATGACATCCTTTCATTAAGTAAGCTGGAAGAAGGGAAAATTGAGATTATGCCTGAGCCTTTGAATTTGAAAACATTTATTGCTGAAGTCCTAACAGAAATGCAATGTATGACTTCAAACGGACAGAAATTAATACAGAAGCATTTTGGAAATGAAATCGTTTTTGCGGATAAAAAATTATTACAAAATGTTCTGTTTAATCTTATTTCAAATGCTATAAAATTTTCAGATGAAGTCCAATCAATTGAAATCGCAACGAGTGTATTAAATTCTTCTGTAAAAATTTCAGTAAAAGACAATGGAATAGGAATTTCAAAAGGAGATCAAAAGCATTTGTTTGAGCGCTTTTTCAGAGGGCAAAATGCCATACATATTCAAGGTACAGGTTTGGGATTGAATATCGTCGCTAAATATGTTGAACTGATGAATGGCTCATTAAAATTTGAAAGCAAAGAAAATAATGGAACAACATTTACTATTATTTTACCTCAGTAAACAACGCGTATAGGTTATCTCTTTTATGGTAAAAGCCTCACTCATTAGGTTCAACATGTATTAAAATATCCGCAAGTTGCGGCATTTCTTTTTTTAGTTCGTTTTTTAAATTATGAGCAATATGATGCCCCTCTTTTACTGTAAGATTTGCATCAACAATGGCATGTAAATCAACATGATATTTCATCCCAGTTTTCCTGATAAGACATTTTTCAGTACCTATTATTCCATTTACATTTTTTGCCACTAATCTAATTTTTTGAATGACATCGTCGTACAAATGCTCATCCATAAATTCCCCAAGAGCAGGGCGGAAAATTAAATAACTATTATACAAAATAAAAGCGGAAGCAAATAGCGCAGCCCAGTCATCTGCCGATTCATAACCTTTACCAAGAATTATTGCAACAGAAATTCCAATAAATGCCGCTACCGATGTTATCGCATCACTTCTGTGATGCCATGCATCTGCCTTTAATGAAGAGCTATTCGTTTCTTTGCTTTTCTTAATAACAATTCTATAGGATAATTCTTTCCAAATAATAATACCTCCAAGAACAATCAAAGTATAAGCTGCCGGAAGCTCATGGGGCGTTTTAATATTTTGGATGCCTTGGTAAGCTATAATGGTAGCGGAGGTTATCAGAAAAACAACAACCAGAAAAGTGATTAATGTCTCTGCTCGCCCATGACCATAAGGGTGATTTTTGTCGGCTGGCTTGTTGGAATATTTAATACCAAACAATACTAATAGTGATGAAAATATATCCGTGGTGGACTCAATTGCATCCGCAATTAGTGCATAAGAATTCCCAAAATACCCAGCTAACCACTTGATTGTAGCTAAAGCGGTATTGGAAACTAAACTGAAATAAATTGTTTTTACTGCCGTCTGCTCTTGTGTCATAACAATTAAACGTAGCTTTTTTATGCTGAAACAAAAATAACTAATTGCATCGGTTTTTAAGCAATTGATTATTTTTTTTTACAAATCCTTAAAAACTGATAATAATCATATTTATTCCTGACTACTCTCATCTAATGTTTGTTAAATCATCTTTATTTTTGCGCTGTTTGTATATTTAAAACAACTCTTCATCGAATAAAAATTTGGATTCAGTATCAGCGTTAACTATATCAAATTTTAGCACAAACTGCGCTAATTAATAGTATAATCAGTGTTTTTGATAACAATCCTGTATTCTAATTCCATCCATTAAGAAAACAATTTTAACAATGAAAATAACGATAAATAACCACAAAAAAATTATTAGCATACAGGAGGAATTTAATACTCTCTTTCCATACTTGAAACTCGAATTTTCTGCAAGACCATATAACCCGGAGGATAAGCTCTCAATCAATTCTTTAAAAAATAATAATTCTACCTTGGGTGAATGCCGAACGATACAAAATAGGAATGAAATTGCCATAACTCCCGACATGACGGTTGTTGAACTAGAACAATGTTTCAACAATATATATGGATTGGGAATTCAGGTATTTAGAAAGTCGGGCAAGGGATGGCTGGAAACAACTGTTACAGACGGATGGACATTGAAAGAACAGAATAAGCAGGGGGAAGCTCTGAGCAAAGTATCTGAATTCAAAAATGAAAAATAATTAGTAATATTACAAAGTTAAAAACGTTCTCCCCCCTACATAAATTAAAATTTAATTTATATGAAAAAAAAATCGATCTTCGCTGTAATGTTATTTTCTATCGTCTTATTTAGCTCTTGTGCCCATCGTGATTGCCAAGGGAATAAGCATAAAGTTAAAACAGAAATGGGTGGATACTTGTAAAGGTGCGACAATTTCAAACATATAACCTACCTGATTCAAGATTTAAGTAGTAAGTTAAAATTATACAATCGAAATTCCATTTAGGTCTGTAGTTAAAACTTCAGTCATATAGTCCAAAAAAGGTCGCATTTTTTTGCAAGTCTCATTCACTTGTTTTAAAAAATTACCAGCCAACACTTCTTTGTCGCTGAATCTGCGAACCACCAAAAATTGTTTGTAGCGTATCAGGTCTATAGCCGGATCATTGGCATTAAATCCTTTAGGAGTGGTTTTTACCTGCTCGCCCTCTATATTTCCGAATGTATTAATAAACAGTTTGCTCTTCAGTATTTTGCGAAAGTCCGTTGCGTCATTCGAAAATTCATCCCTTATTCGTTTTAAATCTTTTGGTTCAGGATTCCAGAAACCACATGCTACTATTGTGTTACCGGGTTCAATATGAAAATAATAACCACCTCTGCGTTTTTTCGTAGCTCTCGTAAAACTACCACTCCAATTAGCTTTATAAGGTGTTTTGTCTTTTGAAAAACGCGTATCACGATAGATGCGATGCAAACTCTTTTTTCCGGAGGGTGTTTCAATAACATCATGTTTATTCATTTCAACAAGTAATGCATCAAAAAAAGTCTCTATTTGCAGCAGTTCATTTTCATATCTTTTTTTGTGAACAGCAAACCATTCACGGTTATTATTTTTCTTTAATTGTTTTAAAAATTCAAAATTGGAGGAAATAATCGCAGACTGGCTCATGGAAATAATTATTTTTATCGTGTAAAATTATAAAAAATTAATTGTCGTATCGATTTGTTTTTGTAAATTCACTTCACAAAAAATGTTATAAAATGAAAAAACCCATACAGTTTTTAGCATTAACTGCAATATTTGTAATAGGCACAACGGCTTTTAAACCACCCATTACAAAGGAATTAGAGATCGGTTCCACTATACCAAAACCCGACTATAAAATGATGGATGTTACCGGCAGGGAAGTTTCATTGGCTGATGTAAAAAGTGAGAATGGCTTGTTGGTAATATTCTCCTGCAATACTTGTCCGTATGTAAAATTGAGCGAGGCTCGCATTAAAGAAGTGGCATCACTTGCTGCAAAAAATAAAATTGGTGTGATACTCGTCAACTCTAATGAGGCACAGCGGGAAGCAGAAGATTCATTTGATGAAATGAAAAAATATGCCAAATCGCAAAGTTATAATTTTAGTTATGTAGTTGATAAAAACTCCCAATTGGCTAATGCTTTCGGTGCTACCCGCACTCCTCATATTTTTTTGTTTGATAAAAAAGGATTGGCTTATCGAGGTGCGATTGACGATAATATTAAAGATGCAAATGATGCTAAAGAACATTTCCTAATCGACGCTATTATTGCTATAAGTGCCGGTAAACCTGTAAAAATAAATTCCTCAAAATCGGTTGGCTGCTCTATAAAAAGAGTGGAAGAGTAACAATGATGAAATTCTGAATAACAGTATAGGAGGCTAGTCTGCCTCCAAATTTAAAAAATAGTTAAATGTTTAAAATACTCAATACAGCCTTGTCCAGAAAATTAGAGATAACAAATTGCTCTGGCCGCTTGTTAGCACAAAAAAACGGTATTTTTTATTTTGAAATTGATAAAGAAAATAATGTATTAAAATTGAAATGTGCCGAAGGGATATTTAACAAACATTTTAAAACGGATAAAATGCTTGACAATATAATTAAACCTGCCCAACAGATTGCCGAAAAAGAATATCAGGATCTTATGAAGTTCTTTTAGCAAAATATATTTACTGAAATTTGCGAAGAATAAGAATAAGTTTGATCTTCGAAGTTTTCTTATTTACCAGTTTTTTTAGAATGAAATCATTGTCTCTTTGCGATTCCAATTGAAAATATGTTGTAATAAAACTTGCAAAAAATTTTGGAATTCAAATTATTTTCTTAATATTTGTAATCAGTATCAGCCAAAAATTAATTTTTTCCGTATAACGTGTTAAAAACGCTTAAACGCTTATAATCACTTACTAAGTATTGAAATAACAATAATTTCTTTTGAAAGGCTATAAATCATGGATGTAGAAGTACATAAGGCAATGACAGAGAAGTTGGCTAAGGAAAATCATCTTTCCGAGGCTCAAATCAATGCAATATCACTAGGTTCACAAGATGCTGATAACAAAGGCTGGAGTCAGGATTGGCACTTTGATGGCAGAAAAAACTTTGCGGAAATTCAAGCAGGGTGGAATAAGATCAATGCGAGAATTAAAACCAGAGGCGATTATTATGGTTTAGGATATGACATACATAATACGCAGGATTTTTATGCACATTCAAACTACGTTGAGCTATTCGTGCAATACTATAGAGAAAAGAATGGTTTTGGCGCTATGGCAAAATTTACAACAGACCTCTGTCCTGTGTATGAAGAAGGTATAAAAATTCAGGTCTTTTTAGAAAAATATCTGATACCCAAATTACATAGCGGCATCTTTTCAATGCTGAGCAATGAATATATACCATGGACTATTAATAAAAATTTGGGTCCGGATACGCATTATAGAATGAATAAAGATAATTCAATTAAGTCCTTGAAGGGAAGCGAGTTTGTGGAGGGTACTAAAATTACCTATGCAACATTGGCTGTAGCGGTTGCTGAAAAAGCGACTAACGTAATTTTATCAGTTGCAAGAACAAATATGGTATTAAAAATTCCTCCCGAATACGATGAAAACGGTTATCAGACCAACCGTATGATGCCTTAATCACATACAGTAGTTTGGATTCGGTTGCAATAGTATTATTGATGGTTGTAATACTTACTTTATTAATGGCTGAACAAAATGCTTTTATTTATTGCTGTTTGCGTTCATAATTATGAAAAAAAATATACTTTTATTAACCTTAATTTTACCATTTATTATTAGTTGTAACATGACATTATTGAATCGTAAAGACTATAAAATTAAATCAGATGACCTAATCTGGAAGCAGAAAATTGAAAATCAAGTAGGGGAAATCTATTTAGAAAATTCAAACATTATTTATGGCAGAAATTGGGATTCAACATTTATTGTACTATCTCCTGAAACAGGTAGTATCTCAACTACTTTAATGCCATATAAAGTGATACAAGAAAGAGAATGTTTGATTCTCGACAAAACGGCTGAATATAAAAGCGGGTATGCGTTATTCAATATTCCTGTTGACAAAAACAAATATTCTAAAGTCACTTTGAAAACAGTTGACAGAAAATATCGGGGGGACAATGAAACATTTTATCTTATTGTTAAAACTACTGTGGATAAAGAACTCACAGTATTATTTGATCCCCAATATTTTACGTCTATTGCTGATATCATTCATCTTAAAGACGGGAAATTTATCATAAAGTATAATGGAGAGGCGCAAACTGAAAACAATAATTATTTCAATTACGTTGGACTTTTTGATCTGGATAAAATAATTAATTAGTGCCTGCCCATAGAGTCGACATCAAATTAACACAGTTCATTGTAAAGGAGGTACGACTGAAGCAATCTCACACAAGTACATGAGATTGCATGGGGCGAAAAGTCCTTACAATGACGCTCCAAATAAGCGTTCAATTATTTTAATAAATGGTTCGGTAGTTTACCTGGGACTAAAGTCCCTGAATTTATTAGGTTTCATTGTAACCCCAGCCTTAAGGCTGGGGTTAATACAACACCTGATATTATTGGGCTTCAGCCCAGACCACTAAATGCTCCCAAAATCTGACTTCAAAATTTTCCATCATCTTCCCGAATAAAAATTTACTTTTATTTAGCATTTCATTCTCTCCTCAAAGGGCATAAAAATAAAAAATATCAGATACTATTTTTTTATACATTTGTCAACATACTAATTTTGATACTATGACTAATATACTAAATTATACCGATGAATTAAAGAAAGTTGTTTCAATAGCACAGTCTATTGCCAAGGAATATCAAAACAACAATTTTTCAGGAGCACATCTTTTAAGAGCCTTACTTCATAAGGATATAGGACTTTTGAATTATCTTATTTCTTTAGAAAAAGATGTTTTGTATATTGAAGAATGGGCTGATGTAAGGATAGAATCTTTACCAAAATCTGGCAAACTGGATGCAGTGATTAGAGGCGACGATTCAATTGCGACAATATTTGAAGAGGCCGAGAATGTTCGCCTCAAATTAGGCAAACAAGAACTTGATCCTATATGCCTTTTAGCTGCATTATCTACAGCCGGTGTGGCTTTTGCGTACGATGAGTTAAAAACTTTTCCAATAACTTCATCTGAAATAATTTCTAAATATACTGAGAATGCTGATTTTCAACAAGCCGTTGGTACTGATCCTGTTGCTTTTAAAGGTGGCACAATCGATCAAAAAACAAGCGGTAATTCCCTTCAAAAATACTGTGTAGATAAAACAGGATTAGCACGGGAAAAAAAGCTAGACCCCATTATTGGAAGGGATAAGGAAACCAGGATGGTTGCCGAAGTTCTAGGCAGAAGAACTAAACCAAATGTTATTATTATTGGAGAACCGGGTGTTGGGAAAACCGCGTTAATTGATGGCTTTGCAATTAATATTGTGGAAGGTAAAGTGCCTGATAATTTAAAAGGGGCTCAACTGTTTGAGCTGGATTTCGGATCTTTGGTTGCTGGCGCCTCTTACAAAGGAGAAGTGGAAGATCGTTTAAAAGGTATTATCAAAGAAATTAAACAATTCCCAAAAGCTATATTATTTATTGATGAGATTCATGCTTTGTTAGATAAAAATGGCGGAGCTTCAGGCACAGCCCAATTGTTAAAACCTGAACTTGCCCGCGGAGAGCTCATTGTTATTGGTGCTACCACCAATGATGAATACAGAAAACACATCGAAAAAGATGAAGCATTCAGCAGAAGATTTGAAGTAATTAAAGTTGAAGAACCATCTGAAACCGTTGCTGCCAGAATGCTTGAAATGATTATTCCTTATTATGAAAAACATCATAATTTAACTTTCAATAAAGATGCTGTTGCCGATACCATTAAACTTGCTAAAAGATATGATAAAGACAGAAGGTTGCCGGATTCCGCAATCGACTTGATGGATAGAACAATGGCTGCCGTTAAAATGATGGCACAAACATCTTTAGGAGAACTGGAACGACTCAAAGAAGAGGTTGGCAATTTGTTAATTGAAAAACCTGAAATTAATGATGTTGAATTGCTCGCGGATTTAAAATGGTTTTATAGTCAGCTGAAAGACAAAATTAGTCCAATTTTGATGGCGCAAATCGATCAGGAATCTGAACCGGATAAAATGGAGTTGACCTTGGAACTTGGGATTTACTTGAAAAAAATTCTTGAAGAACTTCTTGAAAAAGCAAAAACTAAAAAAGAATCAGTTGATAAAATTGATGTTTTATCAGTAGTCTCACATAAAATGGGAATACCTTTAGGGAAAGTTCAAGCTTCGGAAAAAGAACGATTGCTGAACATGGAAGAATGGTTAAAAAGAAGAGTTGTAGGTCAGGATCAGGCTTTAAAAGCCATTTCAGAAGCAATTTTAGAATCCCGGTCAGGACTGAATAAAGCCGGTCAGCCGATAGGATCATTTTTCTTATTAGGACCCACTGGCACAGGAAAGACAGAACTTGCTAAAGCATTAGCTGAATTTCTTTTTACCGATGAAACGTCCATGATTCGGTTTGATATGAGTGAATTTAAAGAAGAACACTCCGCAGCCCTTTTGTATGGCGCACCTCCGGGATATGTTGGATATGAAGAAGGGGGAATGCTGGTAAATAAAATTCGCCAACAACCTTATTCCATCGTATTATTTGATGAGATTGAAAAAGCACACGCATCCGTTTTTGATTTATTTCTTCAAATTATGGACGAAGGTAAATTACACGATCGTTTAGGAAAAGTGGGAGATTTTTCAAATGCGGTAATTTTATTCACTTCCAATATTGGCAGCGATTTTGTGACAGAAAAATTTATGGCCAAAACTATTCCAAAGTCGAATGAACTGATGGAAATAATGCAAAAATATTTCAGACCGGAGTTCCTAGCCAGATTGACAGAAATTGTTCCATTCTCGCCTATTATGGAGGAAAATGTGGTAAAAATATTTGATATCCATTTAAAAAGTTTATTAAAAACCCTAGAAAAACAAGGCATCACTCTCGTGATAGAAAATAACGCGAAAGAGAAATTAGCGAAATCCGGTTTCACGCCTAAATATGGTGCCAGACCAATAACTGGTGTAATAAGGCTTCAACTGAGAAGACCAATCTCCAAAATGATAATTTCAGGGAAAGTAACAAAAGGCAATACTATCAAACTATTATTAGATGATGCAGGTGAATATAGCTGGGAAATAATTTAATTTTGTTTTAGAGTTTATATAAGTAAAGGCTGATACCAAACTCTCCCTCTCCTTTTTCAAGGAGAGGGATGGGGTGAGGTTAAAAAAAATAGAATTATTTTCTTAACTTGTATAAACTCTGTTGTTTACTGTTCTGGCACTAAATTAAAATCTTTTGGTCCGTTTTCTATGGACAGTTTTCAACAATAATTTGTTTGAAATTCTATTATTTGTGTTGTTTTCATAACAATTTTGTTACTATATTTAAGCCGAAAATAAATTGTATGAAAATTATCTAAATCAATTCCTTCGAAATTTGTTTTTCGGCAGAACTTTTGTTTTTTGAGATAAAATAAATAATAACTATATTTGTAACCAAACATTACTTTTTTTCGTTGAAGAAGTTTTATTACTAATTTAAATTAAATAACTATGCTTGAATATGGAATTGGTGGAACAGAAAGAAAATTGAACAATGCGAATGAAGCATTTGGCGATATTTCTCAAAACAGAACAATTTTTGTTCAGAAACTTACACAAGAACCGCCTTTCTCTCCGGAAGCTGTTTTTGACTTAAAAACAGTTGAAGAAGTATTTGATCATTTTCAACCGGCATGTGAAATTGATTTTGAAACAGCTGAAGGAACTACCCAACCTGAAACAATTCGTTTTAATAATTTAGGTGATTTTGGTCCTAAAGGAATTAAAGGGAAAAGTAAGTTTTTAGAAGATTTGTCCAACAATGAAGAGCAACATCTTAGAATTGTTAAAGAATTAAAATCAAACCGTGCGCTACAAGGTGTTGTACAAAATCCTGAAACTAAACAAGCTCTGATGTCCGCTATTCAATCAATGATAGCGGAACTTGAAGGAACGGGTGTTTAAAAGAGTAAATACCCGATAGTTTATATTTCTAAAAATAAAAATTCTAAAAAATAATAAAGATTATGAGTCAAGAAACAAATCCTGCATTCGATTCTTCCAAACCAGAAAAGCTAGCTCATAAAGAAGGAGCCGCATCAGAAATTAACGAAAGTGTTGCTAAACTTGCAAAATTTGGTGGCTTCAAAATTATTGAAGGAAGTATTAAAGGCACTCAAAACTTAAATCCTGAGTCAAAAGCGAGAAAAAAAATATTTTTAACAGATGCCAGTAAAAAGGCGGAGCGCGAAACACTAAAAAAGACTTTACTGATATGGCAGGAATTACTATCCGGTTCAAATGACATAGCTGATATGGTGGCGAAAAGCCAATCCAGTGCTGATGTCGCTTCAAAAACATTAAAAAGTAATCTCAAAAAAGCGGTAAAATCAACAAAAGAAATGGAAGCTTCTTATCGTTCGCTTCAACTTTTCTTTAAAAATACAGAATCAGATAAAATAAAAAATCTTACCATTTTTAATGCGGATATTGAACAGTTAAAAGATTTGGATAATCCCACCTTTTTTAATGAAATAGCTGAACATATTAAGGGTGGCTATGACAGAATGGATTTAAGAGAAAATTATTCAATCTTATCTATCCCCGGATACTTAGGTTCTGGTGCTGTTGTTGATAAATGGGCGAAAATGTGTTATGCCAATAAAGTGATGCTCGTTACTGATTTCGAAAATTTAGAAAACCCGGATGGTGTTTTAGACTTTTTTGAATCCTCAAAATTAACCGGTGGCGAAGCACATAAGTCAAATGTTATGATGGCTTGCAATTGGATTGTTGGCAGAGGTAAGGATATTGAAATCGGTGAAGAAGATGATGTTCACGTACCACCTTCTTCAGCACTCGCAGGTAATGTATATAAAACATTAATGTCGCAGGTGGCTGCCGGTAAAAAACACGGTGGATTAAATGAAGTTAGCGCTGTGAGATTCCCGCTAAAAAAATCAGAAATTACTAGTCTGGAAAAAGCCGGATTAATTCCAATGGTTAATGAATACGGTAAAGTAATGGCTATGTCTGCAAAAACATTATTTACCGGTGATAATTTGGGGTTGCAAACCTATTCAGTAGTAAGAGTGTTTGATTATGTGATGAAAGTATTAATGGACTTCTTAAATAGAAGGGCATTCGAGAATTTTGATGTAAATACAAAAAAAGATCTTCAGGCTCAAATTGAAAAATGGTTAGACCAAATTACCGGTCCTGGAAAATTAATTGAAAAATTCAAAATTCTTAAATTTCAACAGGATCCAAACCAAAAGGATAGAATATTTTTGGATATTCACATGACGCCTTACTTCCCGGCAAAAAACTTTGTTATTTCTTTAGATGGGCAAAAAGGTGATGATGTTGATGCAAGTTGGAAAGCGGAGTACAAACAACAATAATAATTCATTGAATTTTTTAAATAAGTAATTACTAACCCTTAAATCTAACAAAATTATGTCATTTAACGCAAAATTATCTATTGAAGGTGGAGCAGAAATCAGATTACTTCACTGCAGTTATTCTCTAAACAGAGATGTTGATGCAACAGGGCGCCCATCCTCAATGGTACGCGGGGGGACGGTGCAATTCACAATCGAATCAACTAATGATACTTCACTAAATGAGTGGATGGTTGATCAGTTTACGACCAAAAAAGGGAATGTTATTTTTTTGAAACGTGATTCTAACACTAAAATGAAGGAATTGAGTTTTGAAAATGCTTACATTGTAGCTTTAGCTGAATCTTTTGATGCAATTGGAGAGAACCCAATGACTATTCATTTTACCATTACCGCTGAAAAAATTACGGTTGGCAGTGCAACCCACACTAACCCTTGGCCTAAAGAATCTTAATCTTAATCTTAATTTTAAACACAATCAACAATTAATTACTAACCCTTAAATTCTAAAACTATGTCATTTAAAGCAAATTTATCTATTGAAGGCGGAAGTGAAATCAGATTATTACACTGCAGCTATACCATGCACAGAGATGTTGATGCTACAGGGCGTCCATCCTCAATGGTAAAAGGAGGAACTGTTCAATTTGAAATTGAGTCAACTAATGACACATCGTTAAACGAGTGGATGGTTGATCAATTTACTCACAAAAATGGTAATGTCATTTTTTTGAAACGTGATTCTAACACTAAAATGAAGGAATTGAAATTTGAAAACGCTTACATTGTTGAGATTAATGAAAAATTTGATGCGATTGGTGAAAACCCTTTCACAATTCATTTTACAATTACTGCGGAAAAAATTTCTGTTGGTAGCGCAACCCACACTAATCCTTGGCCTAAAGAAGCCTAAAGATTAAAGTAATAAAAAATCACCCCGTCAATTATCGGGGTGATTTTTTATTAGATTTTTTTATGCTACCCGAGCTTTGTCTTTCATTACTGTATACTTGTTCTCGTTTCTAAGAGGGGGAACAGTGGTAACAATGGAGCAACGTTGTTTTCTTTTGCAATCAATGAGCTACTGAAAGTTCATCATTTTTTTGAGTTAAGATTTAAGTTTCGTTTTTTTTACCAAATTTTACCTAGTATCATTTTCAGTTAATTATATCCCTGGTGCAGGAATTTTGCTACTAAATTAATTTCAATCCGCAAACCTATTTGAACAGTTCTGAACCTATTCATAGCTCTTAACATAGAGAAAAAAAGTTCCCGGGAAATTTTTACACAATCCCGTAACGATTTAGATTTACCCTTAGCATTCAATGAATTTGAAAATTGACTAAATTTTCAAGTTAGTAAATATATAATTCTATTTTTATTCATTAATTATGGAAACACACGTTAAAACCAATATTGAACTTAGTGGTCAGAAAAAGATTTCGGTCTTTAAAGAATTAAACATTCATCAGGATTCAAATCTGCATCATTCATTTGATCTGAGGTTACCACTACAGGATGTTGAAGGAAATGGAATTGTTAACCTACAGAAAAGCAAGGATTTTGTTGGTAAACCGATAAAAATAGAAATAATACCTGAAAAAAATTCCAAACAAACTGACCAGTTTAACCAATTTAACGGAATTATTACTGATATAAAAATTTCCCGTTACGGAGGCAACACCAGCGACTTAGTTATTTCCGGCTATAGCCCTACACTTATTTTAGATGACGGACCCAATACCCGCTCTTTTTCTGAAAAATCCTTAAGTCAGATTATTAATGAGGTAATAAAACCCTATCCCAAAAACGACTTAATTTGCAAAGTAAACTTTAGTCCTGACCCGATACTTACATTTTTAGTTCAATACAACGAAAGTAACTTTAACTTTTTACAAAGAATAACTCATAAACTTGGACATTGGTCCTATTATAATGGGAGAGACTTTATTTTGGGCAATCTGGAATCAACCGATCCTATTGAACTTAATGTAGGTCAGGATTTACTTAATTTTGAATTAGGAATTAAGTTAAGACCATTAAACTATAAGGCAACCAGCTACCAATTCGAAGAAAATAAAAGCATAGAACACTCCAGTAGCCAGATTGCGCTTTCCGGACTTGATCAAAATGGTAGTTTTGCAAGTCAGGAGTCTGATAGTTTATTTGGTCAGGAACCCTTAAACTACTCTCACCAGTTTTTTAAAACGCTGAATGAACAAAAAGATTTTTATAAAATAAAAAAAGCGTCAAATGCTGCTGCTCTTGTTGTAGCTTCAGGGATTTCAGTCAACCCAAGATTAAAGGTAGGGTCAAAAATATCGATTAAATCAGCAGCTGATAAACAAACAGAAAATTATGGATCTTATACGGTAATGAGTGTTTCTCATTATACTGATGGTACAGGCATTTATAAAAATCGCTTTGAAGCTATCCCATCTACCTTAACTATCCCTCCTGCAAATCATAACTTTATTTCTCCGGTATGTGGTTCACAGCCGGCTACCGTAAAAGATAATAATGATCCTGATAATTTGGGAAGAGTGAGAGTTCAGTTTTTTTGGCAAAAGAGTCCTGAAAAAACGCCTTGGATAAGGATGGTTACCGCTCATTCAGGAAAAAATAAAGGATTTCAATTTATACCTGAAGTGGGGGATGAGGTTATAGTTGGGTTTGAAAATAATAATCCTGATCTGCCTTATGTAATTGGGTCTCTTTATCATGGAAAAGCAAATCATTCCGATAGATCTGACAAAGATAATTATAGCAAAACAATTCGAACGGTTAGTAATAATGAGATAAAGTTTTATGACAAACCGGGTGAAGAAACAATAACTATTCAAAATAAAGAGTCCGCAAACATTATCGTGTTGGATATAAAAAACGAGAAAATCACTATTAAGTCGAGTGGCTTAATTGAAATGTTTGCAAAAGATATAACAATAGACGCTGAAAAGACAATTAAAATGAAAGCGGATGAAATTACTATATCTTCTAAAAGTAAAATGCTGTTGGAATCTGAAAATTCTTTTACAGTAAAAAATAAGACTTCCAAAATGGAGTCGAACAGTAAAGCTGAAATTGTGTCGGCAGGGAAGATGGAAATTAAAGCTGCGGCTGGTTTAGATGTTGATGGAGGACCGCAAGCTTCTTTAAAATCGTCTGCGCAATTGGAAATAAAATCTGGTATTGTAAATATCAATTAAATAATTCTTGAATTTCTGAATTTTAGAGTTTTAGAGTTTTAGAGTTTTATAGTTGGAGGAACTGCACAATTGATAAACTTAGCCTAAAAATTCAGCTACTCGACAATTAATAAAAATATATGCAATACTATAGCCTGCCGTTATTATTTACTGACTTATTAAAGAAAAACGACTTAACTAAGTGTCGGGATTTAAAGGAATCAATATGTCAGAATATTCATTTAATTCTGACCTCTCATTTCGGAGAATATAAACAAGATCCCACTTATGGATGTTCCATTTGGGAGAATGATTTTGAAAATATTGTTTCCATAAATTTGTGGAAAGAACAAGTTGGAAAATCAGTGAAACTTGTTTTAATTAACCATGAACGGCGGTTGACTAACATTACTGTAAAAACAGATATCAGCCAGGAAGAAATTACAAACTCACACTTAAAAAAGTTAAAGAAAAAAGTAGATGTGGCTGTTGAAGCGAATATAGCTGAAACTAATGAACCTTTTTATTTTAAAGATAGTTTATTTATCAGCCCTTTATCTTTTGATTAATTATGAGTAGTAACACCAGTGATAAGGTAAAAAATCGTTTGTTGAAAAATGCCTCCCAACTTTGGGGAATTCAACAGGCAGAGTTAAGTGCACTCGATCCTATCGTAAGCATGCTTTTTGGTTCTTGTTCAAAAGAATTTGAAAAAATTTATAACGAACAAGATACCTCTCAGGCAAGAGTTTTGGAAAGACTTTCAAAATTGCTTTTACCGGAAGTGAATGCCGGCGCTATACCCTCTCATGGAATTATTCATGGAAGGCCCCATGAACCCGTTTCCATACTTAATAAGAATTCACAGTTATTCTTCCGTAAAAGCAGAATAGCCAGCGAAAGCAGTTATAAGGAAAATTACACTGATATTTATTTTTCACCATTAAGTGATATTTTACTAGTAGATGGGAAAGTAAAATATTCTGTTTCGCCTCATGGATTTTATGAACATCAGGATGTATTTATTAAGGAAAAGATGTTTGGCTATGAAAATAATACTGCCAACAGACATGTTTTTTGCATTGGAATTGAACTGAATTCAAGCATTGAAAATCTTGAAAAACTTAGCATTTACTTCGACTGGCCATCTAATTCAGAAAAAGAAAGATTGTTAAATTCTTTGCCTTTTGTAAAAGCTTCTATAAATGGTAAAGAAATTCCTGTCTCAATAGGGTTTAAAATGGGTAACTTAAACCTTAGAAGTGAATTTGTGTTGAAAGAAAGTATTGATTTATTGAATACAGTAGAAAGTGCTATTGGATCTTTCTATGAGAATAGATTTATTACCCTGAATATAAAAAATAACAAAGAGGGAATAAATTTTATCGAAAGAAAAAAATATCCTGTACAATTTTCTGATTTTTTTAGTCCTAAAAATTTAGATAGGTTACAATCTGATTTAGTTTGGGTTGAATTTAAGTTTCCTTCCTATTTTTCTGATGAAGTTTTAGATGAATTAATTTGTGCAATTAATTCATTTCCAGTTTGTAATAAAAAACTGAATGAATTAACTTTTAGAATTCAGTCAAATTTTAATGTGATACCTTTGGGTACGGAAGAAGATTTTTTATATAATGTTCAGTCTGTTAAATCCTTCAACGGTCAGGAGTATAATACAACTAAAGTAGCGGATACAAATAAAATAGAAAATGGTGAGTATGTTGTAAGAAAAGGAGGAGTTGAAAGGTTTGATCAGAGAAATGCGAAAGATGTGCTAAATTATTTAATAGACTTGCTTAGAGATGAAAGTGCTTCTTTCGCTTTATTTGGTCAGGAGGCTATCTCAACAAATTTACTTGAATTAAATCAGCAATTAGCTGCCCTGGAGCAAAAAGTAAAAAGGGGAGGGTCTGGGGAGGCTGCAAATTATTTAATGATTAAACCTAAATTGCTAAAGGATAACATTTTTATTGAATATTGGACTACTGC
The DNA here is from genome assembly GCA_036170475.1 of Bacteroidia bacterium. Taxonomy (GTDB): domain Bacteria; phylum Bacteroidota; class Bacteroidia; order 2-12-FULL-35-15; family 2-12-FULL-35-15; genus 2-12-FULL-35-15. The sequence goes on from JAVHPE010000309.1 coordinate 21,240, forward strand.
CGGAGAAAAGGCAAATAATATACGGATAGGATCTAAACTTCAGGCATCTTCCATGACTGATTTAAGAGCTGAGGAACTTGTATTACTTTCCAACACAACAGGAGGGGGGGATCCATTAAGTCAGTCGGATGTCCTGAATAATTTTAAGTCATCATTAATTACCAGAGATAGAATTGTTACCATAGCCGACATAAAGGTTTTTTGTTCGAAAGAGTTAAAAGGGCAGGTAAAGACGTTTGCATTTAATAAAAAATTTGAAGTAAGCAGTGATGCAAATGGCGGGTTCATAAAATATTATGAAATAGAGATAGTCCCAACAAATTATGAAAATTATAAAGTGGAAGAATGGGAATCTATCAGCTCAATTCTTCAATCGAAAATAGAATCAAAATCATCATTTGCACTGCCTCTGAAAATAAAAATAAAAAATTAATTTCACAGTAGGCAATTAGTTCCAATCGTTAAATTGAAAAATTACCACTTGCAAAATTGCTAAATGATACAGGTTCCTATACAGGTCGAAAATATTACATCCGATGTTAAAGCGGAAGTTATAGCAGCTGCTCTGGTTGAAAACGGAATCAGGATTGATGATGTTGTTATTAAACCAGTAGGGCTTTCTCAAAGAAATGTAAGAAAAGATGTATTAGATATCTATCAAAAAGAAAGCGGGAACGATAATGGAGAATATCTGTTTTTTGATGTTTCAAGAGAGGGCATCTATGATACCTTACCTCAAGGTGTTTTTCATCAGCCAAAAATTACCGAAAAAAAAAGAAATACGGATGATTTAATTGACGAGATGAAACTGTTTAAAAAACAGGAGGACGCCGCCCGACTTTTTTTTCTCGCGATTGAAAAAGAATATGGCAGAGTAAGATTATCCGAAGAGTTGGAAGAGAGAAAATCCATTTTAGGCTTTTCGGAACATTATAAATTTGATTTGTATTTAAAAATCTGGCCGGAATTAAAGAACATTGACCAAAAATATTTAACACTACTGTTTCAACTTCTGCCGGAAAGTTATAAAATAGCGGGGAAATATGATTTGATTTCAAAATTATTAGAGATTGTTTGCAATAAGCCTGTTGATATAAAAATAATGGATGAAACAAGGGTAAGTTTTGGAACAGATATTCATAATAAATTAGGAAACTGTTTATTAGGTCTTGATTTTATTCTTGGTAACCAGTATATTGATTTTGATCCTTATCTCAACATTAGCATCAGAGATATCAAAAGAAATGAATTAATTAATTTTTTACCCAATGGCAAACTTAGAAAAGTGTTGGATATTTTATGTGAATATTTTTTTTCTTATTCGACTGAAATTAACGTACTTTTGTACTTGCAAAAAGAGGAAGAAGGTTTCCTTTTATCGAATGAAGAAATGGCAGGTTATTTAGGCTATAATTAAATTAATTTTTAGATTTTTTTAATTCTTTAATTCTTGAATTTTAGAATTTTAAAAACAATAAAACAATAAATCTAAAATTAAAATGATTCCACTTTTTTTTATAAATAAGAGTCAGTTTATTCCGGTTATATATTTTACTGTCGCTATCGCTTTAGCCTCCATTTTTTACCGTTTAAAATCCCAGAATAAAGCGATTAGTTTTAAAGTATTTATTGTTTATTCAATAATTACCATGTTAGTTTATGCTTGTTCGGGCTTAATTGGCTTTCTTGAATTAGGAGATCCCCTTAGTAACTTTATTATTATTCAATGCCTGTTTTTTGTTTACGGAATTATTCATTTTGTTTTTTTAAACAGATATATCGCATCAGAAAATAGCGGCACATTCCTGCAAGAAGCTATTTTTACTCTTTATATAGCAATATTGGGAATTTTCGTTTACCAGATTGTTTATTTTTTTACTCCTCAATCGGAGTATTCTCTTTTATTTACAACCGCACAAATAATGTTTATCATTCCTTTTATGATAATTAAATCTGCCGAACAGGCGGTGTCAATTCCTGAAAAGGTTTATACATTGTGGTATTTCCCCACCAATGAAATTGATTTTGAAATTCCTGACGAACAATTAGAGGATAAAAATATTATTTTAGTTGAAATCCATATTAAAAGAAGTCTTGAAAATCAGGATATAATACCTATAAGGGGAAGAGCGCCTCTTAAAATGGAATTGGGCTTGTATTTCGCATTAGCCATAACAGAATACAATGATACAAATGCAGGCAAACAAATAAAAATAGTGGATGATACTGATTCAGTTTTTGGTTGGAATTTTCATTTCAAGCCTAAATTTTTCAGTTCGCCGGAATATATTGATCCTCTGGTTTCCATCAGAGAAAATGGAATCAAAGAAAATGATGTAATAATTGCTGAAAGAGCATAAAATCAATTTGAAAATAGAACTAATTTATTTTTCAAATTAACAAATTAACAAATTTTCAAATTATACAACATGGCAACAAAATATAATTTTGTCAACTGGGTAGATGGAATGAAAATAACCCGTTCCCACTTTGAGTCGGAGGAAAATGCCCTTATTTATCAATTGGGAGAGGTTACGTCCATTATAGTCAATAAATACAACTATGGTTTACTTATGCCTTCAACAGGCAATTCCTCCTCTTTAAAACTAAATTTGGATGTTGACAGAGCCAAACTATTAAGGGTAAATATTTCAAGATGCAAAGCTGTAACTCCCGGTGGAATATTGATTGATATTAATAATCAAAATCAAATTGACAAACAGAATGCCTTATCGGATTTATCTGAAGAGTTTAAATTAGATGATCTTACTAACGGAAAGTCATACTACATTACCATTTCCGTAAACCCATACTCAAAAACCCCGGTTGGGCAGAATGATCCAACAGAAAATCCTCCACGGTTTCCTTTTGCCGATTTTATCTATGCTATCAATTTATTAGATGCAAGTGATATGAACATCAGGGAAAATGGCGCATATCACGTTTCTATCGGCAAACTTAAAGTGGTATCGAATGGTATAGAAATTGACGATAAATATATTCCACCTTCATCTAAAAGCAATAGCCAAATTGATTTAGCGGAAGCATGCAAAGACCTTGATGGGGCATTGAGTCAAATGGAACTTCATAGTTGCTCAATTGTTCAGAAAATTTACAAAAAAGAACAACAAAATATTTTAGCGAAAACAGTATTGTACCTTGTTGAAGACTTAGTAAAATATTTGAGTACAAGTATTCATCATTTCAGATGGCAAATACCGGAGCAGCCCCCTGTTTCATTTATTGAATATTTCGCGGCAATGGCTCGTTTGATAAAAAACTCAATTGATGCTAAGTCAGGCACAGGGAAAGAAGAAATGTTAAATTATTTCCATGATTGGGTGGTTGAAATTAATCAGGGTGAGTTTGAAGCAATTGTTGATGAAATGGTGAATGTAAATTATAATCATAATGACATAAATGAATCAATGCAGGTGGTTGAAAAATTTGTGTTTACACTTTCGTCTATACTCAGTAAAATTAATAAACTCGACTTTATTGGTGATAAGAAAAAAACAGGAATTATTGTTACTTCCGAGAAAGCTGAAAATACTGATAAACCTAAAAAAAGAAACTTTTTAATATCCTAAGAAAGATTACACAGATTACTTTTTATTGCCAATTGTTAAATTGCTAAATTATTAAAATCTATGGAGCCATTAAATTCGAAAGACCGTCTATGGGCTATCGTCAAACTTTCTCTTTTATTTTTATTAACTTTTATTATTTTCGTAATTGCAATATATTTTGATTACGGTGGAGTTCCTGCAAAAGAAAGTAAATTATTGAAAGAAGAAAACAAAAACTTTAAAGCTGAACAAGTAGAACAAACTAAACTGTTTTTACAACTGGATTCAATGTACGTCAATTTATTGAAATTGGATAATGATCCTAATGGTATTATAAAAAGTACCATAGCCGGTCAGTTGGTGTTGGTTTCCGGCTTTGCAAAATCAGATTCAAAAATTACCGGGAAGCTGGCAAATAACGCCTTTAACGCCTATTCAATAATCCTTTCCGAAAAACAAAAAGTTTTGGAAGGTGCCGGATTAAATAAAGATTTGAGCAAACAGGAAAAAGAAATAAAAGAATTGAAGGATAATCTTAAAGATATGAAAGATGAATTAAAGGATTGTCAATCCGATTTAAGAAGTGCTTCAAAAAATAATTAATCCTGTTTTTTTTACAAATCAGAAAAAGGAAAACGTGTACAAAAAAATGGTAGAAGAGTACGTAATTCCAGCATCAGACCCTATGTTTATTTGTGTAAACTCTTATTTGATTTTTCTGTAAAAAAAATTTTCTCTTTGCATATTTATTGAAATCATTACTCTTATTGCAAAATTTTTTTTAAAACGGAACTTACTTTAATGTTATGAGGATTACCAATGCTTTCAAGCGATTTTTTTTGCGATCAAATAATATTCTTCCAAACTGCGGCTGTGCGGATATTTAACATAACGACTAATTATAATCGACAATGAAGCGATAGCGGAATTGTCCTATAATTAATATTATGGGAATTGTAAATCTCTGAGAACCAGAGAAGTGATACAGAATGGCTGCAACCTTTTAAAAGGTTGCATTTATAAAATAAAAAAAACAGAAATTAAATTTGTATTTTTTTTATTTACAGTGCTTTGCAAACTTTAAAGCAAAACAGAATTTAAATTTGATTCAAATTAAAAAATAAAAAAGCGGAGAGGACTTTTAAATCCTTCCGCTAATCAACTAACTTTTGAGCAGGTAGTTTACTGAACAGTACCAACATTCCGGCCAGGGCGTTGATACCAAAAAAACTTTTATTAGTAATATTTTTCATGTGGCCGGAAAATAAAATTCGTACAAAAAAACCTGCTTACTCATTGCAAACGTAATAAATATTTTTGACTTTTCAATTTTTTGCTTAAAAAAAACTCAATAATTTGATTTTAAAAATTCGTAAAACTTCGTAAATCGTAATAATTATGGTACAAAGCGTAATATTTTTATGAATAAATATAATAATTCTGCTAAAATAATGAATTAAATTTTAATTCCGATGATGGTAACATCATCTACCTGGTCTAAATTACCTTTCCAATGCTCAAATGTTGCTTGTAAGGCTTCTTTTTGTTCTGATAATGGTAATTGTGCCATTGATAATAAGTTTTCGCTTAATCTCTTATACATAAATTTCTTTCCTTTCTCTCCTCCGAACTGGTCTGCGTACCCATCTGTGAATAAATAGAAGGTTGAACCTTCAAAATTTTCTATTTTATTAGTTGTAAATGCTTTTCTATGGTCACATTGTCCTATTGGCTGCTTGTTTGGTTTGACTTCTATTAGATTACTGTTTTGAATGTACCATAAAGAGTTATTGGCTCCACTCCATTGCAACCTCACCCCCGCCCCCTCTCCAAAGGAGAGGGGAGAAGGCCGCTCTATTTTTAACAATGATATATCCATTCCATCCTTAACATCGGTTCCGCTTTTTTCAAATGTTTCCAAAACAAGATCGGTTACTTTGTCCAGGATGGCCCCGGTATCTCTTAAGCCAAATTCTTTTACTGCCCTGTTCAGGGCGTTGGAACAAACTACGCTCATCATTGCTCCCGGTACTCCATGACCGGTACTATCTGCGGCAGCAATAAATATTGTATTATCAATTGTTTCCATCCAGTAAAAATCACCGGCAACCACATCTTTAGGGTTGTACAGTACAAAACTTTCAGGGAAATGTTTTTTAATTGAAGCGATTGGGGGTAATATGGCTTCCTGCAACCTTTTGGCATAAGTTATTGAAGCAATAATTTCTTTTTGATGTTCCTCTACTAATTGCTTCTGTTGTTCAATTACAATTTTTTGTTTTTTTGTTACCCGGAGCGAACGAAAAATAAAACCTGCAAACACGAAAACAAGAAGCAAGACAGCAGACACAAGAAGCAAGACAATATATTGTTTTCGGCTTTTTTCTTCTGTTACAGCTTTGGTAATGGCTTCTTTCTTCTCAAACTCATAATTCATTTCTTTGCGAACCAATTGTTTTTTGTTCTCCTGGCTGAAAAGTGTATCCTTAAGAGCTACTGATTTTTTATAATGAATTAATGCTAATTTATGCTGTCCTATAGTATCGTATAATTGCGAAAGTGATTCTTCATATTGCCTTAAATAATCCAATGCACCAATGCTTTCTTCAATTTTAATTGCTTTTTTAAGGTATTGTTC
>JAVHPE010000310.1:0-6998 GCA_036170475.1 Bacteroidia bacterium
CTGCATAGTGTGTCATTGGCAGCCTGTCGAAATATGTGCGATGGCTTCTTAACTATATGACCTTAGTTTAGCCTAAATAATAATCGAACTCTGGTTTATAGAGGAATACTGATTTTGCCGAAGTGTTAACGTGTATATTTTCTCTCGGTATGGCAACCAGGGGCGCAAGAACCACCATTTTCATCCGATTTGTAATTCATCTTATATTCCCACTTACCAAATGGTACCAACTCTCTGATAAGATGCTGATTATTTGTAGCGTGTGGACTGTGGCATAACAAACAACTTCTGCCTTTGGCTCCACTAACGTGAGTGAAATGCAAATTAGTCTCCCCATTCCGGAAACTTGTCGCTCCTTTTGATTTAGCCTTCTCAATCATGTCACTGCCATGACATTCCCAGCAGAGTGCAAAAGAATCACTACTTACAGGCGAAGCATAATTAGTAGTCGCAAAGGGAGTGTTTAATAAGCGAGGATCTTGTGAAGCATGAGGATTATGGCAAACCTTTTCACAATCTTCAAATGGAGGGTGCAACACTTTCCTTGTTTTCATCAATTTATCAATATTGGTGGTGGTTTTAGTTCCAATCGTAATCGCTTTATTGTGACAGCTAAGACAAAGATTTTTTCTGGAATCCAACAATAATTTCTTATTATCAGAAGAGTGAGGCGAATGGCAATTTGTGCAAGATTTTTTATCGTTTACAGGCTCATGAACAAATGGAGAACCGGTAATTAGTTCTTTCTTTTCCGCATGACAGGAAAGGCATAAACCCGGCAAATTTTGTTTCAATAAAATTCCTGTTGTATTTGCTTTAGGGTGTTCGTAACCGTTACTCATGTGGCAGTCTTCACAGCCCTGACCTGTTTTAGTAATATGTTTATTTTGTTTTTCAAGCAAATTGTTGTGACAATCTACGCATTTCTTTGCAACTGTATCTATTGTTGAAAAACTATTCTTCCCGAAGCTCTTATTCTGTACCCCAAGCAAAAGGCTTAAGAACAATGGACCTGAAATAATAAAAAGCACTATTTTTTCCATAATTAAAAACTGCGTTTAAGTTGAAGATATACCCCTTTAAATTCCGTAACATTATTAACCGCTTTGTTCAAATAAACTTCAAGTCCCAATGAAAAAAACAGTTTATTCATATTTGTTGTTATTTCTAATCTGGAAGTTGTCAAGTCCAGATTAATCCCGGCACCTCTGATGTTTCTGTACATTAAATCCCAGTTAAGTCTTACTGTTCTGAAAACAGTATAACTGATTTTTCCAGAAACATCAGTATCTTTCCTGTCTGAATTTTCACTTTGTAAATGGAAATACTGCATATTACCATTTAATGAATAAATTACTTTCCGATACCCTTTTTGTAAATTAACAAAATATTTTTCTCTTGTATAAGGAAGAATAGAGCTTGCATATACTTCATATTCCGCGCCTGCCTTAACAAAATGGTAATCTAACCGTGCACCAATCACATTACGGGTATAGTAATTAAGTACTAAATTTTCCGAAACTTTTTGGTTTTGAAAATGTTGGGAAGAAAACATATAATACATATTCAAAAAGTTTTTGAATAAGGAAAGTTCCGTTGAAAAGGACTGTATGTTTGCTTCGTAATTGGATAAGCCCGCCTGACTGGAAGTATAAGAAATATAAACAGTAGCTCCGTTAGGTATGTATAAACTGCCCGGTACGCGAACAATCTCTAAATAAGGGTTTTTATCAACCAAAATATAATCAACATTGAGGAGAAGTATGTTTCCGTTAACGTCTTGTACAATTACGGAGGAAATAGTTACATTCGATCGCTTCAATAATATTATTTCATTATCATTGATGACATAAGCCTCACGAACTGTAGTTAATGTTGTTGGTGGTGTTAACACTTGTTGAAGCTCTTTGTAATAGGAGTATGCAAGAGTCAGCTTCCCTTTAGGAATCTGTTTTATATATCTTAAATCAACACCTATTTTATCTCTTTGTTCTTTGTAATAGGTTTGACTAGTCTGTGTATGATCAAAAGATAATCTTGAGTTTAAACTTCTAAAGAGTTGATGGCTCAAAGAACTTTGAAGTGCCTGAAAATTAATTTTGTTATAATCATCCTGAGTTTCCGCATAGGTATAAGCATTAGAAAAGATGAAGTTCTTTGGTAATTTTAAAGTTAAACCTTCTCTCGCATTAAATCTCTTCATATCACTAGTTCCTCTACCATCTATATTTGAAACACAAGAATTAAAAACATACTTATTCATTTTATCAAAAGGTAAGCTATTGTTTAATTCCCAGTTGTCGTAAGTGTTCGATGAATTTACTGTTTGAATAATAACTCCCGTTGAATCGTATTGTCTGCCTGAACTTTCGGTATGTGTATATGAAAAGGAGTTTTCGTCATTAGTATAAAATGACTTGCTTACATTTCCCTGAATAGATTTTGAATCAAAAGCAAATTTACGATTCGATCCAACTGTTGATTGTTCGGTTTGTTGTTGGGTATATCCAATACTAAATGGCAAAAACTTATTAGAATACGAAAGTAAAGCGCCGTATTGTTTATTTTTTGTTTTGACTGTAGTAATGTTTTCAACATTTGTGATATCATTATTGATAGTCGCGTTTGTGGTCAGGTTAAGTCTTTTATTGCCAAAAAACAATGCTGAGAAATCAAGTCCTGACAGATTTGTTTTTTCGGCATAATTAGGAATTCCAACGTAGGAATTTTGTCTTGCCTGCGGACTGTAAGATGCATTCAGCATTACTTTCATAAAATTGGGATGCACAAAAAAACTTCGTGTTTTTACCATAAATAAACCAATAAGATTGCTGTTATTTTGGGAGATAGAATAATCTCCGATGCTGGTTTTGGATTCTTGATAAATACCTCTTAATCCTGCTTCTCCTGATATGGCTGTAAGTCGCCATATTTTATATGAATTTGGTTTAACCGGAGAGTAATAACTGTATTCCAATTCTTCCTTAGCCCTGATAGCTCTAGTCGGACCTGAACCTTTCTTCGATATTGTCCCGTTTTTGTATTCAGGCTCTTTTTTTGTTTCAGCTCCTCCTTTTTTTGTTTCGGAACCTTTTTTGGTTTCAGTACCTTTTTTGGTTTCTGATTCTTTTTTTGCTTCGCTGCCTTTTTTAGTTTCGGATTCTTTTTTTGCTTCGCTGCCCTTTTTAGTTTCTGATTCTTTTTTAGCTTCAGTACCTTTTTTAGTTTCAGATTCTTTTTTAGCTTCAGAACCTTTTTTTGTTTCGGATTCTTTTTTAGCTTCGGTACCTTCTTTATATGTGATGTCTTCCGTTATATTATCATAACTGTTTGCAACAAGATTTTCGTAATTGTCACCTAATCCTATATTATCGTTTACAATAGTGGGATTAATTATTTCAATTGCGCTTACGTTGCTTGTTGAAAAGCCACAAAGGATTAACAATAAGGCGGTACATAATATAACTGTTTTTGCTTTCACGGTGTTTAATTTATTTTATATTCCGTTAGTATTTTGTGTTTATTTACGAGCAACAATTTCGCTCCAAAGGCTATGTTAATAAGCGCTTATTTTAATAAACTGATATTTTTCGTAATAAGATTTATTCTTTAAATTATTAAAACTGTAACCAGGTCCGGCAACGATGGATTTTACTTTTACAAAATTCACTTTTGAATTTTCAACTCCTTTCGCTTTTAAAGCAAAAAGAATTTGCATTTTCGCTTTTTCGGAACGTGCAATCGCTAATTCTTTATTTGTTTTAAACGCTTTGGTGGGTACTTGTGAAGCGCTGGCAATTATCGTTATGTTAACGCTTCCGTTTTTAGTATATAAAGCGAGCAAATTATCAATATACTTACTGAATACCGCGTCATTTATGTCAATGGAAGTTACATTATAACTTAAATTCATCAGGAAATTAAGTTTGTCAACTACAGCTAATTGCTTATGAACGGTATCTTTTATTTTTACAGGTTTTACCTTGTCCGTTTTTACAGGTTTTACCTTGTCAATTTTTTCGGTACTAGCCGTTGTTTTGTTTTTGTTGAACTCCTGAATTGTTGCAAGTGCATGACTTGTATCTGCCGTAACTTTTTCCTTGGTATCATTAATAGCAGTTGTAGCGGCATCAACTTTTGCAACAAAAGGATCCTGGATGGTAGTATTAACTTTGGAAGAAGTATCAACAATGTTCTTTTTTATTTCCTTTACAGTAGTAAGCTCTTTTGCCGCCATGAGTGAAGGCACTAAAATAAATCGATCATCGCCACCATGTGGATTATGACATTCTGTACAGTTTTTATTTCCAATAAGTTCATGTTGTTTAGCCTTGAAAATCTGTTTAGATTCATGGCAATAAAGGCAAATCTCTTGTCCGGTACGTATCAATAATTTTTCGTTTTTTGCCATGTGTTGATCATGGCAGGCGGTACAATTCCCACTATTTAAAGGACCATGAAGTGTTTTATACTTTGTACTAAAATCCTGATGACAGGTATAACAAAGTTCAGGAACCGGTTTAATCAGGGCATTGGAAAAACCTTCCGCATGGCAACTTTTGCATTTATCTTCGGCATAAGGTTTATGAACGTAAAATTCGGGTTTAAACACTTTAGAACTACTAATAGTAGCCACAGCATTTGTGTCAACCAAAGAAACATTGGCTGTTTTTTGGGTTGAATCAATTGCTCCGTCAAATAATAGAGAAAGAACATGAGATTTCTTTGCAGGTGTACAGCGTACTAATACAAATGCAACCAGTACAAAAGAAAATAAAAAGACAACTATTGTTTTACCGCTGATGAATTTCATAACTATGTTTAATGACAAAAATTAAGTAACAAAGCAACTTATTCTCTTATTATTATTGAAGGACTGCCGCTTTTGGGCTCAACACGACCATATACATTAATTAAATCAGGACCATACTGACTGGTAACAAAAATTAAATATTTTAAATCAAAAGCAGGATCAACATATTTCTGAAAATACTGTAAATTATCATAATCTATCATCACTTTGGCAGGGATTATCAGACCTCCCGGTCCTTCATAATGCCCTCCAAAAGTCATTAATATTTTACCCTGATCATTAAACATTTGCACATTGGCAAAGGAGGCATCTACCGCATATATATTCGCTTCACTATCTACTGCGATTCCTTTTAATTTTGAAAACTGTCCCAGTCTGTCACCGCGAGAACCAATGGAGTCAATGTATTCCCCATCAAGAGTATATCTCTTAATCATGGCAAATCCGAAATCAGCGGCATATACTTTTCCCTTACCAACAGTAATATTGGCAGGTAATCCTAATAATGTTGAGTTGTAACTATCCGCATTGTATTCAGCTTTAGGAAATACATAGAGCAATTTATTGACAGAGTCTTTACTATATACATTTATTTTGCCTTTTGCCGCATTGGCAACAAAAATTTTATTATCCCTTACAAATACATCCGTTGGTTTAAAGTTCTCTTTTTCTCCAAAACTTTTGACATAATTGCCTCTCTCATCAAAAACAACTATCTCTAATCTACCCGCATCCGCAACGTACAAGTATCCTTTTTCATCTACAAAACAATTGATAGGAACCCTTAATTGCCCTTTCCCGCGTGGTTGAAAAAAAGTAATGGCTTTTTTATCCAAATCAACCACTTCCATACCACCTCCGTAATTGTCGCAAACAAATATTTTTCCTTTATGTATGGCAATGCCATAAGGTTTAACTATCCCTTTTGGTCGTTCCGCTCCTAATATGTATTTAGAAAAAAAGCTTTGCTTCCTGCCCAAATCTACAGTTGAAGTTATTTTGGTTAAATATTGAATACGAGCCTGATCGGGAGGAGCAGGATAAACAATAACAGCTTTATTTTTATTATCGGTACCGGTCGCTGTTTCCTTCTTCGCGATATTTTTATTACAGGAGCCGGCAACAATAACAATAACTGATAATAATAACAGCGGAGTTAAACTTGAAACAAGTAATTTTTTTGAATTCGATTTTTTTTTTAATAAATTTTGAACATCATTCTGTTTTTCAAATACTATTTTGAACGGAATTAAGAAAAAAGACTTAATAATTTTTGAAAGCAGATTATTATTCATGATTCTATAAATGAAAGGTATAATGAAGGGCGAATTTTTCGCCCTTCAAAAGTACTGATTTATTATTATTTTCTATGGCAAGCTAAACAAAGCGCGCTATTACGGTTATCAATTTTCATCTGATAACCTTTGGTATTGGAATGTGGTGAATGGCAGGAAGTACATTGAATTTTGCCGTTATCATCCAATAATGTTGAAACCGCTTTACTGGTAGAGTTACCATTATAATCATTATAGATATAAGTTGGTGCGTGAACACCACCTGCTGCCACTGAGTCATAAGGAATAGAGATAGGGTGGTCGTTACGTAAGTCCAAGCCCAAATTAGCATTACCGTTATCATAACCGGCCATAGTGGTTGATCCAGGTAGTCCGCCAAATGCTCCTAAAGCTACTGAACCATCATGACATGATAAACATAATGCGGAAGTTCCATCAGGAACAGTTACTCCATAACCACCATTATTTAAACCGAATTCAAAACCGGTATACATCTGGTAAGCAGAAGCTGTTATGGTGTGATTCCACAATGGAGCATCTATAATAGTAACATTTGCATTGTGTGGTGTATGGCAGGGTTGGCAAATTTGTCCGCCCACACCAAAAGTTCCGGAATATAAATTCCATGTTTGATCTGAAAAGTGGTGGGGTAAACCTGCCACTGATAATGAAGTACCGGTAACTCCGGGTCCCATTGTAGTTTGTGCTGTGCCCATTAGTGGTATCATTAACCCTAATACCGCTGTGATAATTACTTTTTTCATGATTTCTAGGTTTTTGTTATTTACTGATTTGTTTTTGTTTGTGATGTTTTTGTTTTATTGTTTGTAATGATTTTGTTTGTTTGTTTGTTTGTTTGTTTGTTTGTTTGTTTGTTTGTTTGTTTGTTT
>JAVHPE010000311.1:0-6950 GCA_036170475.1 Bacteroidia bacterium
CAATCCTGCAATCCCCAGATATTTACAAATCCCGCATCGGCTCTGGAAACAATGTCTCCCCCCATGATATAAGGAACAATAGGAAAATTAAGCCCGCCAAACTTGCGTGGAAGTGTGATGCCCATTAATCCAGCCTGGTTGATAGCATCAATATTTTCCTGAGTACCTCTCGCGTAATTCACTCTTCCATTTTTCAATGTTGGTCCGTCATGATCAACGGATTCAGCATTTGGCGCGATAATATCTCCACCAATTTCGCCAATGATTTCAAGTATCTGAGTGTAACTATCCATCGCATCTTCAAAATCTTTCGGTGAATAATCATATTCATCTTTCCCTTTGAAATTGTTTTCCTTTAGCGCAACGATCCTTTGCATCAGTGGATGTGTAAGGTGAAATTGAAGGTCGGGGTTGTCAGTAAAAAAATTTGCCATACTTACTTTAATTAATTTTTTAGAAATTATTTCGTATTTTCTTTATAGTATCGTATCATTTTAGGAATCACAGTCTCTACTTTTCCTATTATCACATAGTTCGCGATTTTATTGATAGGCGCATTCGGGTCGCTGTTAATGGAAATGATAATGCTTGATTCCTGCATTCCTGCCAGGTGTTGTATCTGACCGGAAATGCCGCAGGCAATATATAATTTCGGACGCACGGTAACTCCTGTTTGCCCTATTTGCCGTTCGTGTTCAACATAACCTGCATCAATTGCCGCACGAGAAGCCCCTACCTCGCCTCCGAGCATGGTAGCAAGGTTAAATAATAATTTGAAATTTTCGGCCGATCCAACGCCAAATCCACCTGAAACAATTACGGGTGAATTTTTAATATCCAATTTTGATTTTTCGATATGACGTTCAATAACTTTTACAACAAAAGCGGTATCATCCACATATTTGTTGACATCCATAGTTACAATTATTCCTTTGTGCTGAGGATCAAAAATTTCTTTTTTCATTACACCTTCTCTTACTGTCGCCATTTGCGGACGGCAGTCAGGATTGACAATGGTAGCAATAATATTTCCGCCAAAAGCCGGTCGTATCTGGTAAAGAAGGTTTTTATATACCTTATTTATTTTTTTATCTTCGTGATCTCCAATTTCAAGTTCGGTACAATCCGCTGTAAGTCCGCTTTTTAGAGCAGATGAAACACGCGGACCTAAATCCCGCCCGATAGTGGTAGCGCCCATTAAAGCAATTTGTGGTTTTTCTTCTTTAAAAAGGTTTACCATTACTGAAGTGTGGGGCAAAGTAGAGTATGGTGAAAGACGTTTGTCATCAGCCAGATAGAGCACATCTACCCCATAAGGAAATAATTCCTTTTCAAATCCCTTTAGATTATGCCCAAGCAGAAGTGCTTCCAGTTTACAATTCAATTGATTGGCAAGGCTTCGTCCTTTTGTGAGTAGTTCAAAACTAACATCAGCGATTTTGCCTTCATCCAATTCGCAATAAACAAATATGTTATTCATAGAAAAAATAATTTTCAGGATTTATGTTACTAACCGATAATATGTGAAGTAATCAACTCTTTCATTAAAACATTTATATCATCATCAAAATCCTCAAGTCTGCGTGATTCTTTTGATTGAAAAACAATGTTATCTACTTTTTTTACTTTTGTTGGAGAGCCACCAATTCCAAGTTGTTTAGGATCACATTCGATATCGTTTACGCTCCACTCTTTAATGGTAAGATATGTGTTTGTAAGAGTTGCGGAGAGATAATCTTCTTCGCTTTGCTGACGCATACTTAATGTTGTCGCATGTTTGTATTTCATGAGTCGTTTTGCGTGGCGAGGGCGGCAATGAGGAGCGGAATTATTTACCGTAATAAGTATTGGCAAGGGACCTTCTACTATCTCAATTCCGCGTTCCAGCCTGCGTTTAACCTGAATTTTATCATTGGTAAGTGAAATGATTTCTTCGGCATACGTGATTTGTGGAATGCCTAATTTTTCAGCTACTTGTGGACCAACCTGTGCGGTATCTCCGTCAATTGCCTGTCGTCCGCAAATTATAATATCATAGTTTTTAATTTTTCGGATTGCACAAGCAAGCGCATAAGATGTCGCGAGTGTATCGGAACCCGCAAAGGCTCTGTCGGTAAGTAAAATGCCATCATCGGCGCCACGGTAAAACCCTTCACGAAGTATTTCCGCCGCACGTACAGGACCCATCGTAAGAAGCGTAATGCTCGAACCGGGAAATTTATCTTTAATACGTAATGCCAGCTCCAGCGCATGCAAATCTTCCGGGTTAAAAATAGCCGGCAATACTGCTCTGTTTACTGTTCCATCCGCTTTCATAGCGTCTTTACCCACATTCCTTGTATCTGGAACCTGTTTGACAAGAACAATAATTTGAAACTCTTTCATAGATAATTTATTTTTTATTTACAATTCGTCCTCTATATCATTTTAGATAAGTCCGGCAGAATTGCCCAATAGCTTTTTGTTATTTAAAACACGGACTCTAACAGAGCAAATATTATTAAATCTTATTTTTCAAAACATGCTTTATATCATAATTTTAAAAGAAACAAATTGTCTTTACAAAAGCGTCTGATTATATTTTAAGAAACCGTGCATGGAAAACTTGCCTGCCTGATATAATCACTATGGTATAACAGCCATTTTTTAAGCCCGATACATCAAGCTGTGAAGTATTGCTGTTTTCTTTTTTCAAAATTAGTTTTGAAAACATATCATAAACTTCGACTGAAAAATTACTGTCTAAATTAAAATTTAGTATATCGGTCACAGGATTAGGAAATAATGTAAAAGGCACATTATTTGTTGGCAATGAGAGAACAGACGTTGTAGCGTTACAATCAGGTGCTGTGGCTTGTGTGTTTGTTTGTAGTACTCCATTCACAATATACCAATCCTCCCATGAGCCTCCTGAACCCGTATTCCAGTTACTCAGTTGAAAAGAGTTTGCTCCGGTGGGTGTACCCGGCACTTTATAAACTTTTACAGCTTGTGTATTCCTGTTCCATGTGAGTGGTTGCGCTGTCATGCAAATTTCAGGAGTATTTGGTTGCACACAGTTTGCCTGTAGAAAATAGGCAAACTCCTGGTAGTTGGGATAATCGCCATAGACACGAGCCAATCCGTTTGTATCAATACATACCGCTACATATTCATTACATGCAATACCAAATACCGCGGATACACTATAATCTTGCAGGATACGCGCTAAAAAAGTAATATGCCTGCCTCGCCTGTCGGGGTTATCGTAATGTGTATCGGTAACCACATTATTGAGCCATGGGTTAAAAATAAAATCGTCTTTGAGTAAAGTTACATTAGTAACATACGGATCGGCAAGCGATGCGGCTGATGTAGCTGAACCATTTTGTGCCGTGAATACAATATGACCTAATATAGCCATTCCCGCCGAGGTGCCACCCACAGGAATTTTTTTTACGTTAATTAAATAGTTAATGACTGAATCAACCGGGGTATTGTTCCAGAATGAAACATAATCCCACTGGTCGCCACCCGCAAACCAGAGCGCTTCAGCATTCGCCAATTGTTGAATAACATACGGATCGTAAGATGCGGAAGCATTATTACAAACGATGGTTTGCACAGAGTTAACAGAAACGCCTAATTGTGAGTACATATAATTATTGTAACCGTCACTTCCGGTTGTACGCAAAACAACTATATCACCACCGCCGCTGTGTCGCAAAAACCAAATCATGGCGCTGTCATTTTCTGTTGCACCACCCATTAAAACGGTAATTCCTATGGTATTGGTGGTAACATCAGAAGTATCACCGGTAAAATAGCTGGTGTAATTTTGGGCATTCGCGGCAATTACAGCAAGAAAAATTGAAAAAGAAAAAAATAATTTTATCATAATGGATTTTTTTGTCCTGAACACCATCAATGGTTCGGTAGTTTTTTCAAGTAGGGACTAAAGTCCCTGTATTCATTTGGTTTCATTGCAACTCCAGCCTTAAGGCTGGGGTTAATACTATGCTTGATATTAGGGGGCTTCAGCCCTAACTACTAAAAAAAATACAGAACCATTGATTATGTAAAAGTTTGTAAAATTGATTTTTATCAATGAAAAGAATTCTGAAAAATTTCCGCCACAAAATATGCGGCAGCGGCAGCAATAAGTCCGATAGTTGTCACTTTTAACGCTCCTTTTAATTGCGGTTGCCCAGTAACTTTGCTCTTAAAAAAACCAAAAACAAACAAACATATTGTCGTGAAAAAGAGAGATACTATTAATCCATCATGAGGGGTATCTGTAAAAAAATAAGCCGACAAGGGCAATAACCCGCCAATAAAATAAGCTGTACCAATAGTCAGGGCTGAGTTTCTGGCTCTGTTAGGATGAGGCTCTTCTAAACCCAATTCAAACTTCATCATAAAGTTTACCCATTTAGTTTTATCTTTTGTCAATTCCACAGCCAATACATTTTGTCCTTCTTCGCTAATGCCATATTCTGCGAATACTTCCTTTACTTCTTGTATTTCTTTTTCAGGAACAGTTTCTACTTCATCGTATTCGCGTTTTAATTCACTTTGATAATGTTCCTGCTCTGTTTTCCCTGCCAAATAACCGCCTAAGCCCATCGCAATACAACCTGCTACTATTTCGGCAATGCCGGCTGTAATTACAATATTATTATTGCTTACGGCACCGCTTAGCCCCGCCGCTAAAGCAAAAGGAACGGTAAGTCCATCACTCAATCCAATGACTGAATCGGTAATAAATTCTGAACTTTTTAAATGATCTTCTGTATGTGACATGTTACAAGTTTACACATTTTTTTTATCATGTACACTGCTTACATTTGTTGAATTGTATAAAGCGGCAAAGAGCAAATATCAGGAATAATCCTATCTGATAGTTTTCTTATCTTTGCATTTATTAACAAAATAAATTTCTTATGAAAGAAACAATTCTTGCATTTACATTTATTGGGGCATCGGTATTGACTTCGTGCAAAAAAGATTACACCTGCACCTGCACTTCTGATTGTAGCGGATCGTCAATAACCACATCTACAACGTATAACAGTACCAGAAAAAAAGCGAAAGAATCTTGCGATCAGGCTGCTGCAACACCTGGCTGTACAACTACTTGCACAATAAACTAAGGATTGTGATACTTTTAAATGAAAGTTGAAGAGAAAAATTATAGGACAATCTGGTTGAATGAAAAAAATGATGCCGTCATAAGTATCATAGATCAACGATTTTTACCTCATAAATTTAGTATAGAAAATTTAACTTCCGTAGATGAAGTTGCTGTCGCGATAGTTGAAATGCATATCAGAGGTGCCGGGCTTATTGGCGCTACCGCAGGTTATGGAATGTATTTAGCGGTATTGGAATCGTGTGATAAAGAATCCTTCGAGGAACATCTACTCTATCTGGCAAACAAATTAAAAGCCACCCGACCTACAGCGGTTAATCTTGAATGGGCTGTTAACAGACAGTTATCAGCTATTTCAAAAAAAAATTCAACAGAAGAAAAGTTGGCTATCGCAAAAGAAACTGCTCAATTAATAGCAGATGAAGACGCTCAATATTGCAAAAAAATTGGTGAACACGGGTTGAGCATTATTGAACAAATCAGTAATGAAAAGAAAGGCGAAGTCGTAAATGTTTTAACACATTGTAATGCCGGCTGGCTGGCTTTTGTCGACTATGGCTCTGCAACTTCCGCAATCTACGAAGCTCATAAACAAGGAATAAAAGTACATGTATGGGTAGATGAAACCCGCCCCCGTAATCAGGGAGCCAGTTTAACTGCATGGGAGTTGCTTCAGCAAGGAATACCGCATACTGTAATCGCGGATAATACCGGCGGACATTTGATGCAGCATGGCATGGTAGATTTAGTGATAACAGGCGCCGACAGAGTTACCAGGGCGGGAGACGCGGCAAACAAAATAGGCACTTATTTAAAAGCATTAGCCGCCTTTGATAACAAAATACCATTTTATGTGGCTTTACCTTCTTCTACTTTCGATTGGAATATTTCTGATGGAATCAAAGAAATTTCAATTGAAAAACGTAATTCAGATGAAGTAAAATATATGCAGGGTTTATGTGATGGGGAATTGAAAACAATTTTGCTAACTCCTTTAAATAGTCCGGCAATTAATTATGGTTTTGATGTAACTCCTGCCAGACTCATCTCTGGATTAATTACCGAGCGGGGGATTTGTAATGCGAATGAACAAGATATTTTAAAATTATTTCCGGAAAACATATAGCATGAAGGAGACCGGAGTAATAAAATTTAATTGCAACTGGGTAAAAGAAGATCCACTGAATAACAATTTGCTGATTGATTTGAATTTGTGGCGGGATAAAATGTTTGATTTGGGTTTTATTGGAGTTAATGAAGAGGGCATAGGATATGGTAATATGAGTATTCGTTTACGAAAAAATGAATTTATCATCACAGGATCCGCGACAGGAAAATTAAAAAAACTTACCAACAAACAGTATACAAAAGTTGTTGATTATGATTTAGAAAAAAACAGTTTAACATCTGTGGGTTCAATCATTGCTTCGTCAGAATCCCTTACTCATGCTGTAATTTACGAATATGACAAAAATATTAATGCGGTAATCCACATTCATAATTTAGAATTATGGGGAAAGCTGATGAATAAAATTCCGACGACCAATAAAAGTGTGGAATACGGAACCCCTGCAATGGCAAAGGAAATTATCAGATTGTTTGATGAAACGAATTTAAAAAATGAAAAAATGCTGGTAATGGCAGGTCATGAAGAAGGTATTATTTCTTTTGGGAAAGATTTGAATGAAGCGGGGAATTTGATTTTGAAAGCATTTAATAGCTGATTATTATTGCCGAAATAAATTCATACAAAAGATGATTTTGAATCATTACCGTCCGAAACAGTCAAAAACAGGAAATAAAATACCCTGAACCCTTA
>JAVHPE010000312.1:0-1380 GCA_036170475.1 Bacteroidia bacterium
GACAAATTTGATATTGAAATACTTTTTTCAGGAATACCACATAA
Source organism: Bacteroidia bacterium (assembly GCA_036170475.1). Taxonomy (GTDB): domain Bacteria; phylum Bacteroidota; class Bacteroidia; order 2-12-FULL-35-15; family 2-12-FULL-35-15; genus 2-12-FULL-35-15. Next base: position 45 of record JAVHPE010000312.1, read on the forward strand.
AGGTTTTATGTTTAAAAACTATTCCAACGTTTATTTTTTTCCAAAAGAGTGTATGGAGTTAGATTTATATAGAAACAATATTGAAAAATTAAATTCCGATTATAAAAAAGCATTAGCATTTTCACTTTTAAGACGTGCTATGATAAGAAAAATGCCTTATTCAAGGTTTAATATAAATTGGGATAAAATAGTTCAATTAAGAGATGAAGAATATAGCTATGAAAAATATAAAAGAAAAAGAGCATATCACAATGATTCTTTTAAAAATCATTTTTTAGAAAATTTAAGCGAATACAATCGTGCAATTTTCGATAATAAAAAAGAAAATATTTCATTAAATGATGATGTTTTTAATTTATTAGGCAAAGTCAAAGCGGATATTATTTATTTAGACCCGCCTTATACTGGCACAATGAATAACTACTTTGGTTTTTATGGGTTATTTGACGATTATTTTTTTTCAACAAAAAAAACACCTTTTAAAAACAATTTTGCAGATAAAAAAACAGCTCTTGAATTATTTGACAAGTTGTTTTCAAATTTAAAAAATTATAAATACTGGATGTTAAGTTATAATAACTCTTCATTTCCAACCAAAGAACAACTTTTATATTTACTTGGTAAATATTCAAATGATGTTCAAATTATTGAAAGAAAACATAATTATAAAGTAACGGGTAAAGAAAAAAAGGAAGTTAATAAAGAATATTTGTTCCTTGTTAAAAATACGAATGTAACTTCAAAAACAAAAAAAGAATATGCCAGAGCAGAATTATGAAAATTATTGGAGTTTAACAAATGCCTTTACAGACTATAATGGAGAAGGATTTCTTGATACTTTGAAAATTTGTGTTGAATTTATTGATGAATTCAAAAAGGGAAAATATAGTGAAGACAAATATTCTAGACTGCAAAATAGAATTGTTAAGAAATTAAAAATAAATCTAATCTCTGTAAGAAAAGCCATTAATCAATTGGTAAAAATGGGTTTTATAAATTCATTTTTGGTTTCGTATAATCCAGACTCATTAGAATATTTGAAGGCAAAAACAAATCGAAAAAGACAATCTTTACTTTCGAAAATTGTTTATTCAAATTCTAGCTTTAATCGTGCTGTCAATGAAAATTCCAATCTGCATCAATTGAATTTTCTAATCAACACATGGGTCGAAGTTGGAAAATTAAAAATGGAAGAAATAATTGCTCTAATGCTTGTTGATATTGCAAGTGTAAAAAAAAGGATTTTTGAATTGTGCCGAATTAAATCATTATGTAATTATGGCAAATAAAATAGATTTCATAAAGAGAAAATATAATCAAATCGGATATCTAACTA
>JAVHPE010000313.1:0-1379 GCA_036170475.1 Bacteroidia bacterium
AAATTGTTCGGCAACAACGTTCCATTTAGCAACATCAGTTCCAGCTGCATCAAATTGAGTAGCTTTTTTAGCTTTAAAAGCAGCAATTGCTAATGCGGTTGGTTCTTTAGTTACATCGTGATCGGGATCTTTAGCAGCAAAAGGTGTAACGGTAGCAATTGATTTATCTATACCACTTAGATAGGCAGCTCTTGCATCAACAGTATTTCCTGCAACTAGGGCTAATTCAGCTTTCCAAAAGTCAACAGTTGAGGCTAATAATATAGGCGTAACGCCGGCGCCTTGACCACCGGTAACAAGTTTTGTACCTAAAAAGCTACTATCATCAAAACGACCGCCAGCAGGATACACCCCAGTCATAGTTCTTTTAAATCCATCTGGAGGAATACCTTCATCATTACCGTGGTCTCTACCCCAATAACCGACTGGTAGTCCACAAAAAGTAAAGCCAGCATAATGCGCAGGAGCTTCTTTTAAAGAACAAGTTAAATTTTGTTCGCTTGGGGCAGCCCCATTTTGACCTGGAACACTGCTAACTTGTCTGTAGAAATAGTAACGAATTCTCACGTCTCTATTTGCGGCATCGCTAGCAGAATACATCGTACCCATTAACCAGTTTGATTGATAGTTATCAGCGCCATCGCCTTTATAGTCAGTAGAATATCTAGGGTGACGTGAGTCTGGACTTACCTGATTTTTACCCCATTGGAACATAAAGTTTTCAGAAGTGGTAGTGATGTAATTTCCACTGGCAACAATGGCATTAAATTTTGAAATAGCAGTACCATCTACCAAACGACTTTGGATATAGATTTTCATCTTAAGCGTATTTGCTAATTTAGTCCACTTAGCGAAATTCTTTGCATAAAAGAAATCATTTTGAGGAATTCTAAAAGAGTTTTTAGCAAAATTAGCGGTTGCTTGGTCTAGTAAAGCTAAAGCGGCAGCATAAATAGCAGCACCACCATCGGCTTTTGGATTTAAATTAGTAAAATCGTTAGCTTCAGAATAAGGAACATCTCCAAAGAAATCTACTAAGGTTACCATAGTATAAGCTTCAATTACTTGTGCCATAGCTATATGAGTATAAAACTTTGCATTTTCGGCTAATGGTTGCATAGCGCGGATGTTGTTTATGATGCTATGATAAGCTAAACTCCAACGGCCGTCAAAGGTTGCAGGAGAATAAACATTAGGATAATCGCGACCGAACATATAGTCGATTCGTGTTAATTCGGAACCGGTAGCGCCAAAACGTTCTACTAAATCGCCAAAATCAACTTGAATGGCATTTAAGTAGAAGTCAATATCGAATTGTTCTGGTGTTAAGGCATTTGGATTTTGTGTTAGGTCTAAATTAGTCGTTTCACAAGAGTAAA
>JAVHPE010000314.1:0-6847 GCA_036170475.1 Bacteroidia bacterium
CAAAACTATATAATTGATAAACCACTAGCAATACGTGGTACAATGGAGGGATACGGCGCAACGAAACCTTAACTGTTAGGTGTTCGTTGTTTCTTTCTGTCGTGTTGTTCTTGTCCAATATTGCAGTGTCTGCGGGTTGGCAGGCATACTTTTTTGTAAGCTTTGGTTGCGTGTCGCCTTGTGGGGCTTGCAAATATGTATGACTGCGAAGGGCTGTCATTAATTTCAGATAGAAGTCGAATATGGCATCGACTTAATATATGTTTCCATAAATTCCCAGTCAGGTTTATTTTTCTTAAACGGTAATTTTATTTGCATTTTCTCAAGCCTATCCGTCCCCATTTTTCTACTGTAATTAAATTTATATTTTTCTTTCTTTAATATAGTAGTTAGAAATAGTCCGGTATATTTATTCATTTCAAATTTTGGAGTAAGTATTCTAACATCGACAGGGGTAGCCAAATATGCAATTGGCTGGTAAAAAAAGAAACCCACAGATCCTCCTCGATTTGCAGTTATCGTATTTGCTTTATTAGTAGGTTCTTCATCAACAAAGTCACTAATCCCATTTTTAAATTCGCTTGAGGTAATGTATGGAGTTGTTCCTCCTAGTGAATATTTTGTAATTAATTCATCACTGCTTGCTGACACTTCAAATAAGTCAGTTAATGGTATGGTATGCCAATTTTTGGTGTCTAAATTAAGGTCTTTGTGATTTACTTTGCTCGACTCTAAAGTGTTTAATGCCTTTGGGTCTATTTTGCTAAATTCTTTCGGCATTTGCTTTGGGACAAGAATATCTTTTAAGGTTTTATTTGCTTGTCTCCCAAAATTATATTTATACTGGTTTTGCCTTATACAATAGCAATAAAAAAGTTTTTCTAATTCTGACATTGCTTTAAGTGGCCTAAGAATAAAAACATGATAACCTGTATAAAATGGTGCGTTTTGAATAAAGGATTCTAAAACTGAATTTCCGCTCCCAGCAACAGAAATAAGTCCACTTTCAAATGGTTCAACATCGACTTTCAAATGAACAAATGCAGAAACTCCGTTGTTCTCTCTCGTCCGAGAAACGTAATTTACTTTATCAGAAGAATATTCGTCACATTCTTCTAAAATATTAAGGTCGAAACTATTTCCATATTTTATTTCGAATAATTTATGAAGTGGCACTAATTCCATGGTCTTTAAGATATAATTCGTTTATGAAAATGTAGTTTTTTATTGACTTGATAAAATCATTTTTTGATAATTTACTGTAATCTGTTTCCATATATGCCTCTGCACACCATTCATCGTCTGCAGTTACACTTTTATTTATTGATATTCCTGCTTTAGATTTTTTATTTAAATAATACGAAAGCCATTCTTCTTTTATTTGCTGCCATTTGCCAAACGCATCAATTCTGCCTTGAATTTTTCGTTTAACAAAACCATCATCTTTGAAATAGCCAAAAAATGTTTCTTTACTTTTTGGATGCGGCTTGTGTGCAGTAAAAACCATGATGCAAGATATAACGCCAACATTTGAATTGAAAAACAATTCATCAGGCATAGATAGTACAGCTTCTAAAGTATGTTTCTGTAATAATTTCTTTTTTAGCTCGTATACTTTTCCCTTTTGAGCTAACCCTGATTGCATCGGTACAATAGCAACACACGTTCCTCCATCAACTAAACATTCTAAATTATTTAGAATGAATTCCAACTCTTCAGTGTCAGATTTCTTATCGGCTTTATAAGGAGGATTTAACAGGCCAACTGTAGGTTTTTTAGATTTAATCTCTCTAATAATTTCTTCATCAAAACAGCTACCATTTATAATATTGGTTTTTCCATCTTGATGTATGTACATATTTGAAACAGCTAGAGCAAAAATATGCGATTGATACTCTATTCCTATAAGTTGATTTGATTTAATATTTTTAATAGCCGTATTATCCCCCTTAGCATCTTGAATCATTTTCTTCATTGCGCTTATTAGGAACCCACCAGTCCCTGTGCAATTGTCAAATGCAATAGTTTTTTTATTGACTTGTGCCAAATCAGAAAAGAATTCAGTAATATGAGGTGGAGTCAATACAATTCCTAATCCCTTATCACTATTAGCATATCGAAGGAATTCTATATACAGTTGTCCAAGTACATCAAAATACTCATGTGTTTTAATAAATGAATTAATATTTTCATCAATTTCATCAATCAATTCTCGTAAAACATTTGTTTTTGTAGAAAGAGACATGTCCGTTTCAATAAAACTAAATTGAGTATTTAAATTTTTCAGTTTTTTTCCAGTAATATTTGCGCTTTCCAATTCATTCGACACCGTTTGAATTAATGAGTTAGCTAAATTTTGCGGTGTTTTATGCGACTTGTAAGATTTTTTAAAGGCTGGGCTCTCTAGTGCAATTAATATGCAGCTAATCAATAAACTTCTTTGGCTTTCTAGGATTTTGTTTGAATGAAGTTTTTCATTCAATTTTTTAGTGAATCCTAATAACGTATTATAATCTTGTCTAAATTTTTCTGGACTTTTCAAATACCCATTTAAATAATCCTCGGCAGTTAATAATTGGTCTCCAAAAATTTCAGTTGCAATTCTCTCATTTTTTAAATGTAAAAAATGCGAAACCTTCATACTTTGTTTTGTTTCACCGCTAATGGCTATTGCCAAAACATCAAATTCCTTAGATAGATAAGAGGCGTAAAGCAATGCTCCGTCAATGGCAAAGTCTGAATACTTATCTCTATTTTGACTTTCATGTTTTGTAACATGAGCCTTACATTCAATAACTATTAATAAATCTGAATTTGTATTATATGTAATTAAAAATTCAGGTTTGCCTTTTCCGCTTCCTTTTTTTGAAGCTGTTTTAAGTAATTTGTCTATTTTGGCATTATCAGAAGCTTGCTCCTCGATATGAATAATATCGTTAAACTTCTCAAAATGAGAACGCACAATTTTTTCGGTTTTTCTTTCGTTTGCCATTTTATAAATTTAAGCTTGCTTGCTTTGTTTTTACTGATTTATAATATTTTGCTTTTTCTTCTGCTAATTGAAAAACTGTGTCAGGGCATTTATATTTAAAACAATCTTCTGCAAATTTCTCGCTGAAATATTGTTTCTTTATGTCTGCGACATCAATTTTTAGTGCTTTTGCAAGCAATTGTAATTTGCTTTCCTTCAACTCCTTTTTTCCGTTTTCAACCTTGCTTAAACCTCCGCTGTCCAGTCCTATTTTAGCTGCAAGCTCTGTTTGGTTTAGTCCTTTTTCAGTTCTAAGTCGTCTAATGTAATTTCCGAAACTTTCCATTTTTAACCTTGTCAATTTTAACTTGGTGATTTTCGACAAATATAAATATTATTCTGAATATTCTGTCGTGTGTGGGAAAAATTTTAGCTCTTTTGTTTGCGAAGCGTTCGCCCGTGCGATGGGGCAAGCAAATGTGCTAAAATGTGCGGTGACTTCTCTATTCGGTCATTTTTTTAGGATTGTCGCGGTCTGTCCTACAATGACACCTAACGATTAGCTAAATGTTGTAGCCGACTTCGTAAACAAAATTATAAAATTACAAGTGGCAAAAACAAATAAAAAATAATTTTCTACCGCTGTGAAAGGTTTTTGCCACGACCAATTATTATTGCGAACTCAAATGATGAAATTTACTATGAACGGCAATATTGCTTAGCCGATGTTGGCTACTGGCGTATTTTCTATCGAGTGCTTAAACCCTTGACCAGCGTTCGTTTTACAATCATTGACTGTTTGTTTTTTCGTTAGTTTGAGTGTCGGGTGTTTTAATTTTTTAAGGCGTTGGAGAAAAAAAATGAAATTCTTACTTGGGTCGGTTTTACAAGCTCTTTTAAAAACTTTGGATTGAGCGTTGGTTTTAGCGGTTTTTAAATGTGCTTGTAAAATGCGTTGGCTCATGTTGTAAAACGCGTTTAAATTAAACTAAAATAAATTCTTCATAGGAATCCGTTTTCGCCTTGTCAATTTTATAATTACCATTGCTTTCTTTGGTGATAATAACACTGTCAAAACCAAGTTCATTCATTTTTTTTATAGTAGCCAATTCACCCTCTTTTAATGAAAACACTTTTCTTAAAAGCCAGTCGGAAAGAGCGTTATTTGGATTAGTCATTAATGCTTTTGAATTGTCTTGGCAAACTTTCGCTTTCAATTTTTCACCGCTAGGAACTTGCAAGTTAAATTCTATATCTCTTTTTGGAAAGAAACCGGGAAATTGATGATGTATTTCAACTGGAATAGGAATATAAACTTCTCCCAAATCTCTCGTTCTGCCACCTGCGTTCCATTGGTTTAAACCACTTTTTTCGTAAACAAATTTTTCTTTATTCTTGATACCATACAACGGTAAAATTACATAGTTTTTCCCTTTTACTAATAAATCAGTTGCTTTGATTCCATCTCTATATTCTTCAAATAATTCTAAAAGAATGGTATAAGGGTCATCAATTATATTTATTGGTAAACGAAAAACATTTTGTGGTACATTAAATTTTCTGAATAATGTGCTTTTAGAAAAATTATATGAATAAAAATTATTCCCATCTTCAAACTGCAAACTACTGGCGCTTTGTTTTACGGAACTAATATTTTTCAAATCAATAATTTCATAATCTGTTTCAAATAAAAGAAGTTCATTATTTCGTCTGGCAACTATATGATAAATCGAATTTTCAATATTGTAAAGACGATTAGCCAAATTTATGCGGTCATTACGAAACTCTGATAATTTGATAGCTAAATCTTTCCCATTAAATTTTTTTAGTTGATTGGATAACTTGTTAAATTCAGCAACCTTTTCCGTGCTTATGTTTTTTTCACTTATAAATGTTTTAAGACCAATACCAATAGAGTTGTAATTCGCATCAAATGCTGAGTCCCCACGCGATAAATTATCTGCATTAAAACTTCTGCAAAAAATATTTTCAGCTGCTCTATAATAAATATAGGGGACTTGACTTTCGCTAAAGAGGCGAGATAGTTTAGCTGTCGCTGCAAGTAATTTTAAATAATCGCCTTTTTTTTCTTTATCTATTTGCGCAAATGACTTCATAAAACAGTTATTATTTGTTTTGCAATTCTTTCAATTAATGTAGTGGTTACGGAGTTGCCTGCCTGCATATATAATTTACTATTGGCAATATTTGGTAATATATATTTTTTTATAGGATAACCTTGAAATGCAAAGCATTCTTTAGGAGTTAGTTTTCTTATGCCGTAATCATCTAAAATTAAAGGAACGTTATGACCTCCTGCACCCATATTTGCAGTAAGTGTAGGGCAAACGCTACTTTTGTTTTCTCTTACGTAAACTCTGCGCCACTGATAAACAGTATTTTTTGAAAGCATTGTTTTTTGTAATTCAGGATAGTATGGGTGTTTTTTAGAATAATATAAATTTTCTGCTTGTTTCCCTTTTTCTATAAAATCGTGAATTGTTTTTGTCAATGGAATTTCTTTTGGAAACTCGAAATCATTCCAGTTTTTTACTTGTTCGGGGTCAAATGCTACTATAAATATTCGCTCTCTGTTTTGCGGTACATTTGCGTGTTTCATAGAATTTAGAACCCTGTAGAAGGGCTTGTATTTTAATTTATTTTCAATGATGTCTAACATTACTTTAAAAGTATTGCCGTTGTCATGCGATTGAAGATTTTTAACATTTTCTAAAAAAATCACTTTGGGCCTTTTGCTTTCTATAATTTTTTCAAGGTCAAAAAACAATGTTCCTCTTGTGTCTGCAAAGCCTTTTTGATTGCCGGCAATTGAAAAGGCTTGACAAGGAAACCCTGCACATAAAATATCAAAACCGATTGGAATATAATTTTTGACTTGGTCTTTAGTTATGTCGCCAAATGGGACTTCTCCAAAGTTTGCCCGATATGTTTTTTGCGCTTCTTTGTCCCACTCACTTGTAAAAACACATTTTCCACCCTGATTTTGCATTGCAATTCTAAACCCACCAATGCCGGCAAATAAGTCTATGAATTTAAAAGTATAGTTATCGGGTGTGGGAAAAGGAACGTTTTCAACTTCAAATAAAAGGTGTTGTAAGGCATCTTCAGCTACTAATCGTAAATTTTCTTCATCTTGTTTGAAGGTAACATATTCTTTCAAAGCTTTCAAGGCATCCTTTTTGTAGTGCTTTGAAACTCCGTTATGAATATTGTGAAGATAGTGAGTTAAAACAGCCTTTTTATTATCCTTTGGCTCTATAAGTCTTATTTGGAAGTTCTTGCCATCGAATTCGTCAATGCTGATTTTTTCTTTTAGTTTCATTTATTGTTTTTTCAATTACCGAGATACAAGGTTGTAAATTTTTCTGAATATCAGCCCCCCAAAACCGTAAAATTTTCCAACCATCTTTTAACAATTGTATATTTACCTCTTTATCTCTTTTGATATTTCTTTCAATTTTTGATAGCCAATACGCTTGATTGCTTTTGTGGTCGTGCTTTCTGGTTTGCCAGTCTTTCCCATGCCAAAATTCACCGTCTACGAAGATTGCAATTTTTAGCTTTTTAAAAGTCAAGTCGGGCTTGCCATAAACTGTCTTATTGTTTTTTCGATAACGGTGTCCTCGAGCAAACAATGCTTTAGCCAAAGCCGTTTCTATTTTTGAGCCTGTTGCCCTAATTGCTTGCATATTTTTTCGCCTTTGCTCTTTAGTCAGGTTATCCATCCATTTTATTTTTCTTGGGTTTCAAAACAATGTCAAAATTTAAATGAACAGATAATCGTTCTAAATAATCTACACTAATCTGTAACTTTTTTTCATACGGAATATAAATTTTAGTTAAAACACAACCGCA
>JAVHPE010000315.1:0-6808 GCA_036170475.1 Bacteroidia bacterium
GCACAAAATGAAACCGTAAACCTTTAAATATAAAGTGTTTGCGGTTTTTTTATTTCTTTTTTTATTTCTCAAATCCTCAATTATCCTATGTTTTTCTCATTTTATGACCTATTATTTTTTAAGTATTGAATTTTGTTTTTTTTATTTACCTCGTGATGTTTCCTATAACTTAGTTAGTATAGCTATTTTATAAATTCAATTAGTTCATTAGGTTTTAGTAAGATGAGTTTTTTTGTATATTTGAGCTATAAAAATGGTTAAAACTTTCCCTTACGTTACTCGAAGATTTATATACCTGTTTTTATGAGAAATAGTTAAGTTTAGGGAAAGTTTCGATATACCTTTTAGGAAATTTTTAATATATTATAATTAATAAAACAAAATGAAATACACAACCAAAGCACCGGCAATTTTGTTACTTGAAGACGGAAAGGTATTTTACGGAAAAGCAGCAGGTAAAATTGGTACAGCTACTGGTGAAATATGCTTTAATACAGGCATGACCGGTTATCAGGAAATATTTACCGATCCTTCTTATTTTGGACAGATAATCGTGGCAACCAATGTGCATATTGGCAATTATGGTGTAAATAAAGATGAGATAGAATCTGACCCTACCTCTGGAAGACAAGGTTCCATAAAAATTGCCGGATTAATTTGTAAACGATTCAATGATTTTCATTCCCGTAAATGCTCGAATGGCTCTTTAAAAGATTACTTTTTGCAAGATAACATCGTTGCTATTTCAGATGTTGATACACGCGCAATCGTTCGTTATATACGAGATAAAGGAGCTATGAACTGTATCATCTCCTCCGAAATAGCTGATATTGATGTGTTGCAGAAGAAACTTTTAAAAGTCCCTTCCATGGCAGGTTTAGAACTTTCGTCAAACGTAAGTACCGCTAAACCTTATTTTGTTGGTGAGGCGACTGCTGATTATAAAGTTGCCGTGATTGATTATGGGGTTAAGAAAAATATTTTGCGGTCATTAATTGAAAGAGGTTGCTATCTACAGGTATTTCCGATGAAAACATCCTTTGAAGAAATGCTAAAATGGAATCCTGATGGCTTTATGATATCCAATGGTCCAGGCGATCCTTCTGTTATGCTTGATGAAGTTAAAACGATTAAAAAAATCATTAATTCATCCATTCCAACATTTGGTATATGTTTAGGGCATCAGTTAATAGCTGAAGCTTCAGGAATATCAACTTTTAAAATGCATAACGGACATCGTGGAATCAATCATCCGGTGAAAAATTTAATTACAGGAAAGTGTGAAATTACTTCACAAAATCATGGTTTTGGAGTTAAAGCTGAAGATGTTGTAAAAATAAAAAACATGGAAATCACGCATATAAACTTAAATGATAATACCATTGAAGGTTTGCGTTATACCGATAGAAATGTGTTTTCTGTTCAGCATCATCCCGAAGCATGTCCGGGACCCTATGATTCCCGTTACCTGTTTGATGATTTTATCGCGATGATTTCATCGGTTAAAAAGAAAGAAAAGAAGAAGGTTGTACCTGCCTGAAAAGATATGAGATATGAGATATGAGATATGAGATATGGGATATGAGTATTGAGATAAAATAATTTTGCTCTACTATTGGAGTTTATATAAGTTAAGGCTGATTCCAAACTCACTCTCTCCTTTTTCAAGGAGAGGGACGGGGAGAGGTTAAAAAAATAGAATTGTTTCTTAACTTATATAAACTCTATTATGTGTCAATTGTTTGCAGTCCGTCCGTTTTCATCTTATTCCTCATATCTCAATCCTCAAATCCAATATCTCAAATCTGTTAAACATAAAATACTTATACTTGTAGTATGCTAAATCTATTTATACAAGCCTTTATTATCGTTCGCTGGATTGACGTGGTAGATATTTTTTTGGTGGCACTGCTTATTTATCAATTATATTATATGATAAAAGGAACAGTTGCTATTAATATCTTTATTGGTATATTATTGATTTATTTATTATGGATGATAGTGAAAGCTCTTAATATGAATTTATTCGGAAGCATACTGGATAAATTTATTGATGTAGGTTTTATTGCATTACTAATTGTATTTCAACAGGAATTAAGGCGTTTTTTATTATTCATAGGCACAAACGATATTTTTACAAATGGTAAATTGAGTAAAGGAATTTTCGATTTTAAATGGCAGGTAAACAAAGAATCGGTATTGGATATTAACGCCATTGTAAAGGCTTGTAAAAATATGAGCGAAAGCAAAACAGGAGCTATAATTATTATCACTAAAAACAATGAATTAAAATTTTATGCAAATACGGGTGATGCTATACATGCAAAAGTTTCTGTCCGGATAATTGAAAGTATTTTTTATAAAAATTCTCCTTTACATGATGGAGCTGTTATAATATCCAACAATGTAATCACAGGTGCGCGTTGCGTATTGCCTGTTACCGAAGATTCTGATTTCCCCGCTCATTTAGGAATGCGTCATAGGGCAGCGGTAGGTATAACAGAAAATACAGATGCAATTGCTATTGTTGTATCTGAACAAACAGGCGAAATTTCTTTTTCCAAAGAGGGTGATTTAAAACACGCACTAACTCCGCTGCGATTGAGAGAATTGCTCGAGAAAGAGTTTAGTTAATTTTGATGGATGTGTGCTATTGCGCCAGCGTAATATCGTCATTTCAAAAAAGCCTATACCAATAAATTGATTTCTTATTTTTTACCATTTTTCTTTTGAAACTCCTCAATTATTTGCTCATCCGTTTTCCCTAAATTATTTATAGCTGCCTGGGAGTCTCTTGCAAGTGTGGTATTTGGATATTTTGCAATAATTTCTTCATAAATTATTTTAGCACCTGCATCGTCATTCATAAAATTATCTAATAAAAAACCTTGTAAATAAAGGCTTTCTGAAGCATATTTAAAATCAGGATATTTACTGGTAATAGATTGATACAGGGCTAAGGCCTGCTTATATTTTTTCGCGGCGGTTGCAATTTGACCAGCTTTAAATAAGCAATCAGGAGCTAAAGAATCCTTTGGAAAAAACATCGCATAATCTGAATAGGCCTTAATAGCTAATATTGAAGTTTCATTGTTTATTTCATGCGATTTATGCATTTCCATTTCCAGCTTTTTTATTTGCGCAATATATTGATCACGTGGTGGAACGCCCTTACCTGAAAAGGATGTGTTTTGATCTCCATTCCCGCAGGATACTACTAAAAGCGCTACGCCAGCTACTAAAAATAAATTTATGTTTTTCATGTTTTTCATATATATTGTTAACCTGTTGAATTTCTAAATTGGCTCCTGCAAAAAATTGTGAAAATGTTGAAATCTCCCAGCATTACTTATTAGGGAAGCGCATTTTATAACCTATCTGTACTTTCCCTTTTGATAAATCAGTAAGTTTTCCTTTTAATAAACGTCTGCGCAAAGGACTTATTTTGTCAGTGAATAATTTACCTTCTACATGATCAAATTCATGCTGAATAACCCTTGCAGCAATACCCTCATAGTATTCATCGAAAAAGGTAAATTTTTCATCAAAATATTGAATACGTATTTTGGGCTTTCGCAAAACATCTTCACGAATTTTAGGAATACTTAAACAGCCTTCGTTAAATAGCCATTCTGTTCCCGTTTCCTCTACTATTTTAGCGTTGATAAAAACTTTCCGAAAATTTGCCAATAACTCGCGTTCTTCTGGAGTATATTCATCATCGTCATCATCTTTTTCAGACCTTACTGTAAAAGGTTTGGTTTCAACAATAAATAAACGAATTGCTTTACCAACCTGAGGGGCAGCCAAACCAACACCCAATGCATTGTGCATCGTGTCAAACATATTATCAACAATATCCTGTAACCCAGGGTAGTCTTTAGAAATTTCAACACCTACCTTGCGCAAAACAGGATCGCCATAAGCTATAACCGGTATTATCATCCTTTATTAATTTGAAAATTTAAAAATTACCTAATTTGAAAATTACATTCATGCAATCAAATTAGCACATTATTCAAATTAGCTAATACTTACTACTTTTTTCTATTCATGTAACTCTGCAAAATAATAGTAGCACTTATTTTATCTACCAACTCTTTATTCCGCCTTGCTTTCTTTTTTAATCCGCTGTCAATCATTGTTTGAAATGCCATTTTTGAAGTAAAACGTTCATCCATTCGCTCTATTTTTATACTTGGAAACGATCGTTTCAGATGCACTACAAAAGGCTCAATGAAACGTGCCGAATCCGAAGGCTCATTATTCAATCGTTTGGGTTCGCCTACCACTATACATTCTACTTCCTCATTGCTAACATACTTTTTCAAAAACTCAATTAAATCTTTTGAATGAACAGTTGTAAGCCCTGTGGCGATAATTTGCAATGGGTCAGTTACTGCAATTCCAACTCGTTTGCTTCCATAATCAATTGCCATTATTCGAGCCATTGTACAAAAGTAAGTATAATTTGATAATTTGATAATTTGAAAAGTAACTTTTATTTCTAAATTACGACTAATCAGCTCACATGAAAGGGGTGTACGACAAATTTCCCTTTTTTAGAATTGTTCCGTAGGAACATTATATCGGTAGAAAAAATAACAACGAAACAATAAAAGTTCCGTCAGGAACGAAACATTCTATATTCCGTGTCTACGACACTTTTATTTCTATAGGAATCAGAACTTCTACCAATATTTAACTCCTAACGGAGTTGGTAAAAAATAAACTAAAAGGGATATTTGTCGTACACTCCATGAAAGGTCTGATGAACACTTTATCAAATTATCAATACATTTGTGCAAAAAATGAATAGTTTTAAAATGTACTTAGGCATTGTTAAGCTACAAATTATTCATCCATAAAATACATCATAGATTTGCACATCATCAAATTAGTAAGGCATGCAAAAGATAATTGAATCTGCCTGGGAAAACCGGGAATTGTTAAAAGATGAAAAAACGAAAAATACTATTCGTGAAGTTATCGAAATGCTTGATAAAGGCAAATTGCGTGTTGCCGAGCCTAATGGAACTGAATGGAAAGTAAATGAATGGATTAAAAAAGCGGTACTGCTTTATTTTCCCATTCAAAAAATGCAAACTACGGAGGTAGGTATTTTTGAGTATTACGATAAAATGAAATTAAAAAATAATTACGAAGTATTGGGAGTTCGTGTTGTTCCTAATGCTGTTGCTCGTTACGGAGCCTATTTAGCTAAAGGTGTAATTATGATGCCAAGTTACGTAAATATTGGTGCTTATGTAGATAGCGGAACGATGGTTGATACATGGGCTACCGTTGGTTCTTGCGCCCAGATTGGTAAAGATGTTCATTTGAGTGGTGGTGTTGGTATTGGAGGTGTTTTAGAACCTGTTCAGGCTGCACCTGTGATTATTGAAGATGGTTGTTTCATTGGTTCACGTTGTATTGTTGTAGAAGGTGTGAGGGTGCAAAAGGAAGCGGTACTTGGCGCTAATGTAGTGCTTACAAAATCAACAAAAATTATTGATGTAACTTCATCAGAACCTAAGGAATATAAAGGGATTGTTCCTCCACGTTCAGTGGTTATACCGGGCGCCTACACTAAAAATTTTCCTGCCGGAGAATTTCAAGTTCCTTGCGCATTAATAATTGGACAACGTAAAGAAAGCACAGACCTGAAAACCTCTCTGAATAATGCTTTGAGGGAATATGATGTGGCTGTTTAGCTGATAGTTATTTAAGCATAAATTACACAATTTTTTTGTAATAATTCAGGAAATTTTGACAAAGTTTTTTACAATACTTCTATTTATTCCATTGTTTGTTAATGCTCAAAACACATTCAAAGCCATCGTCAGGGATTTGCAAACGAAGGAAAAACTCTTTGGCGCAACTTCTTATATTACTCAATTAAAATCCGGTGCAAGCTCCGACACTAGTGGAACATTAATCATAACTAACATTCCGGACGGAAAATACGAAATTAGTTTTTCATACATTGGATACGAAAAAAAAGAAATAGAATTTTCATTCCCCATTTCATCAATACAACCGGTTGAAATTTTTCTAAAAAATGAAAATGAGGAATTAGGCGAAGTAATTGTAACATCCACACGGTCGAATTCACGCATCGATGATATTGCAATCAGAATTGAAGTAATTGGTGAGGAAGAAGTGAATGAAGAGGCAAATATGAGACCGGCAAATATTTCAATGTTGCTTTCCGAAAGTCCGGGTATACAAGCACAACAAACATCAGCTGTCAACGGAAATATGAGTATTCGTTTGCAGGGTCTTGATGGAAAATATACTCAAATTTTAAAAGACGGTTTTCCGCTTTATGGCGGATTTGCACAAGGGTTGAGCATTATGCAAATCCCACCACTTGATTTAAGACAGGTAGAAATTATCAAAGGTTCATCTAGTTCGCTATATGGAAGTGATGCTATAGCCGGAATTGTAGATTTAATTTCAAAGCAACCTCAAAAAAGCAGAGAATGTACTTTTCTCGCTAATCAAACTACATTGCTTGGGTCAGATGCTGATATCTATTTTTCGCAGCGTTGGAAAAAATTTGGACTTTGTTTCCTTTCCGCGAATAATTTTCAAACTGCTTTTGATGTGAACCATGACGGGTTTTCAGATTTACCTAAAACACAAACCTTCAACATAGCACCTACATTTTATTATTATTTCGATTCTGTAACCACCTTACGTTTTGGGGTTAATGGAACAATTGATAATCGTAAAGGCGGGGATATGCAAGTGCTCAAAAATAAATCAGACTCTCTACATAAATACTTTGAAGAAAATAGTTCTA
>JAVHPE010000316.1:0-6801 GCA_036170475.1 Bacteroidia bacterium
ACCACGTCATCGCGTTTGTTCATTCCTCACGCACATTTTCATAAGTTTATTTTTGAAAAAAAAGTGAAATTGATATTTTTTGTTTTGTTCAAATTATTTTGAAAACTTTACTAAGTTAATATTCAAACGTGAATTCAAGCACAAGGTTACTTTTTTTTACTGTATTTCCCTTCACAACAAATGTTAAAAAAACATCCATTCACGGCTGCTAACCATCAGATTATAAGAATCATACAGTCTATTAAAATAATACCTTTTCAGAAATACAGAACTATTCTTGAATGATTAATTGTAACATAATCAAGCAATTGCAAATTATTAACAGGTCGGCTGTATTTATTAACATACTGGGGAATGCCCGAAAATAGGGATAACATAAAGTGTAATAGAACAATAATTTTTTATTTAATATCAGATCTTGCGCTCCAGCGATACGTGGCTTGCTCAAAGCCACAAAGATCAAAAGCTCTGTCTATTACCGTACCGGCAAGGGCGTTAAAATCGGTTGGAAGGCTATAGAAAGATGGACTTGCAGGGCAAATGATTCCTCCAGCTTCAGTAACGGTTTTCATATTATTGATGTGAATAAGGCTCAATGGGGTTTCACGGGTAATCAAAATTAATTTTCTTCTTTCTTTCAACATTACATCAGCTGTGCGGGTTATCAAATCATTAGAAACACCAGTTGCAATCCGCGCCAATGTTCCCATAGAACAGGGGCAAATTATCATACCATCATAGTTGGAAGAGCCAGAGGCAAAGGGTGCAAGGAAATCGACTTTATCGTAAATCGTAAATGGAAATTTTTTATAGTCGGTATTGCCTAATTCAAATTCCCAAACCTTCTTTGCATTGTCGGAAATAATAATTCCAACTGACTCAATTTGTTTTGGAAGTTCTTCTAGTTTTTGCAATAATACTTTAGCATAAATAGCACCACTAGCGCCTGTTATAGCTATAACTATTTTATGTTTATTCTGTTTTACCACCACCGAATTTATATGTTAAAGTAAAAGCAAGTACATCATTCATTTGTCCGGGATTATACCATGTTTTTGCTTTTAAAGAATGTTCCCTGATAGGAGTTATAGAATAGCTGTATCGACAGTCAATTCCCAATTTTTTTGAAATGATATAATTAATTCCCAAATTAAAATTTATTTCTTTTTTATTAAACGGACTTATGCCCGAAATATCCTGCCCATTAAAATATTCTTTTTCATTTATTAAATAACCAAATCCTGGTCCTAATTCGAAAGCGTATTTTTTGTGATGGTATTGCAGCAATACAGGAACTTCGATGTAACTTAATTGCAACAAATAAAAATTATAATCAGCTATTTCGGCATTGGCATTATGTTTACTTCCTTTTTGAATAAAAATTATTTCAAACTGTCCAGTCCATTTCTCATTCAATTTTCCAGTAACAAAAGCTCCTCCATCAAAACCAATTTTATTAAAACCACTATAGGTATCTCCATCCACCTGGCTGGTACTTAGCCCCGCTTTTATTCCTGCCGTAAAACGCTCCTGAGCCATTACTTCGGAGGAAATGAAGGTTACCAATAACGAATAAAAAATGAATTTGAGAATTTGTGTGTTCATAAAGGTTACCAATAACGAATAAAAAACGAATTTACAAATCTACGAAAAACGAATTAATACGAATTTACGAATCGGTGGGATTAAAAAACAGCAAACACAGATTCGTAAATTCGTAATCATTCGTTATCTGTATCATAGAAACCACAGATTGCCAAATTGATAATGATTTGTTATTTGTAAATTTAAGGAATAACTTTAACTTCTTCTGATTGAATTATTTCGTAAGTGGATGTATTATATACGAATGCTATCAGGTGACATTTGGTAACATCGCATGGTACTCCTTTATAATTTGCCGGAATAGTATAAGCAAAACGTTTTATTTTTTTTGCTCCCGCAGCTATTGTACCCGATGCAATTAACTCGCCCCAGGCACCAGAAGGTGTTATAGCATCACGTAAAACATGGCGATGAACATAATCAGGTTTATTCACTCCTATATAATCCTGCCAATCAATAATACTATCTTGTGTTAACAGAACAACTAAATTATAAGTACCACTCATGGTTGTTAAAAAAGAATCGCGGACAGCAGCGCATATTTTTCGGGTAGAAGTTGTATAATCAGAAGTAATTTGAAGGTCAAGTATAGATAGATCTGCAATAATGCCAGCGATATAAGACTTCCAACCGGGATAAAATTTCAGATGTGAGTAAGTGCTATTATTGTAATCTTTCCTGTTAAACATACCTTGTGGTAAACCGAAATCACTAGCGCCAAAAGTTGCATCATACAGATCACCAACAGATGTTCTGTAATCAGCAGTAAATGCGGTTAAAGCGGAACCATTATAACCTGGTGTAGGTGCCGCATATCCACCAACATGCAGTCCAAGTCCTATAATTATTCCCGGATAAATAGAATCAATTTCATACAATTCCTTGGCAGCTTTAGGGCAATTACCACAGGTATGTCCGGTAAAGTCCTCTATTAATATTTTTTTAACATGATTTGTAACAGCTGAAAATAGTGGCGCAGGACATGTTGTAGTATCAGCAAGATTGGCATTAACCGTTGGATATGGATTTTGAACATAATCACAGGAAGTAAAAATGACGCTTCCCACTATTACTGCACCGAATACTAATTTTTTCATGCTAACAAAAAACTTTTTCTTAATAAGAGTTTATATAAGTTAAGAAACAATTCTATTTTTTTAACCTCTCCCCGTCCCTCTCCTTGAAAAAGGAGAGGGAGAGTTTGGAATCAGCCATAACTTATATAAACTCTATTTAATTTAATTTAACTTAATTCAAGTTATACTTGGCTTTTGTACTCATCTGATACAAGAATGGATTAGGAGTTACAAAACGAATAAAAATTTCAGGGCCTCCTCGCCCCGTGCTGGCTGCTGTGAGTTTAGAAGTGTTAACATCATAACTAAACCCAATTGCATATTGCCCTGATTCAACCAATGCGGAAAGGATTAAAGCATCTTTGTTTCTAAAAGCTGCACCAAGTCCAAGAGCAGATCTTTTTATAAATCCGGTATATTTTGAATCCTCTTTGAAATAATATTTACACATCATTCCAAGTAAAATTTCTTTTGTAGAACCTTGAAATTCCATCAGATAACTTGGCGCAAGTGCCAGGTTTGAATTTGGAACACCTATCAAAAAATCTCCATGCAAAACATATTTTGCATTCAATTTTTCATTACTTCCTGTTAAAATTTTTTGTTTGGGTTCATTCACATGAAACATAGAGGCACCAATATTTGCCCTGAAACTATTGTTTGCGGCTATGGCTTTTTCGCTGTAACCATAGCTCCAGTTTACTCCAGCGGCAATATCCGGATAGGTAAAACTTTGCGAAGCGGCATTTTCACCATTGCTGGCAGTAGGATCATAACTTGTTCCGTTATATTGATCCGGAAAAATAAGTTTTGAAAAATCAATTGTTCGTTGAACAACGCTTGCCTGCAAACCAACAGAAAGTGAATTTTTTACATTGAGTGGAACAAAGCTTGCAAGCGAAAAATTTACCTGAGAAGTTCCCATATTTCCATCCCCTGCTTTATCACTGTAAAAAGAAAGTCCACCTGCCAATCTGCTAAAAGATTTTTTGTAGGCTTTTGTCATTTTATCATCAATCTTTTCCCAATTGCTGGCTTTGAATTTCATTTCCAATGATGCTCCAAAAGTTTTATAGGGAACAGTAACCCCTCTCCATTGATCTTTATAAATTACCGATGCTCTTAATGTGCTGGTAGCCCCTGTAAGTGCAGGATTTATAAGTGAAGGAGTTTGAGTATATTGTGAAAAATGAAGATCCTGTGAAAAAGAAATGAAGGCTGAAATATTAAAAATAGAGAATATAAAAAAATAGTATAACTTTTTCATAATTTTTTAAATTAAACAGAATAACAAATATATCTAAAAAATAACAAGCTATCGAATGATTTCTGCTCTGTTTAAAACTCGCCCCTCTTTTATATCTTCTTCTGACCGCATTGCCCTGTGCGTAAGTTTTTCACGTAAGACAGTATCAAGCGTGGTCTTTTTTAACAGAGCCTTAATGGCTATGCTCAAATCCATTTCCCTTTCTATAAGTTCTTTTAACTCTGTTTTGATGGCTATCGCACTCATGATTTTAAATTTTTAGTCTTCTCAAAGTTAATGACTTTTTACCTAAATAACAATAACTGTCGTGTTTAAAAAGTTTTAATTTAATGTCGAAATGCGATTTCAGGGAAAGTGCATTATTTTTGTCTTGTACTGAAGTAGGTTGACACGTCTGGCAAACCGAGTCTTGACCTACCGAATCAAAGATATATTCCCTTTTCTAATTATTTTTGCACCACTGTTGATAGTTGCAGTAATATAATAAGCAAAAAAGAAATGGTTAAATTCTTTCAGTCTAAGAAAAAATAATTTAATTAAGGTCAAAAATGTTTGTGTTACGTTCTATGCACAATGAAAAGTCTTCCGGTAAAAAAAATAAAAAGTCTCAGAAAGACTGTCTGCCTGCAAATTTATTAAAGAACGATGAACTTTAAAGTTTCCAAAAAAGTTTGTCGGTGCGATGAAAGACGGTCTGCTGAAGACTTTATTTTCTCGCGTAAAATTTTCCTCTTGTATTGCCCACAACAATTTGATAAAGGTAAAATATGTTTTCAGAAATTTTTCATTTTTCATTATTTTCTTTCAGAAATAAAGGAGGCATAAAAATACGTAAGACACAACCTGGAAAGAAAGTCTCCATTAATAATGAAATTTCTGATAAAAAAATTCATCATTAAATGATAATTTTCAGAAGAAAAGATATTATCCCAACGAACCAAGCAGCATTTTCAGTTCCGCACTTTTATCAGGGTAACCAAGCTTTTCGTAGGAAGCGATAAGATTGCGAAGTAATCTTTTAATAATTTCAAGGTTAGAGCATGGTTCGTAGAAACCAGGTATCTGTTCTAATTTCAGTTGTTTCAAAAAAGCATCAATTTCTTTTTGTCCAAATACGGTTCCTTTGCTAAAAGGATTAATGTAAAACAATACATTACTACCTGCATTGCCACTGGCAGAAGGAACGCCCATGTGCTCAATATCAATATAACATAAAATAAAATGTTCCGGTAAGTTTACGCCATATATTGGAATATTCAGATTTTGAGCTATAATGGTATAAATTATGGCGAGCAAAAGTGGGTTGCCTTTTTTACTTTCCAATACGTTATTGATGTAGGAATTTTGTGGAGCGTGGTAATTAGTAGTATTGCCACTGAAGTTATGCACATCAAACAGAATATGGTTGATGATTTTTACTTTTTCAAGTGCAGTTAAATTTTCATTTAATTCCAGCCACACATCTTGTTTAATCTGGTCAATTTGTTTTTTAGTTTTTGCGATATCAATATCAGGATATTGGTATCGGGCAATAAGCAAGGCTCCTTCCAACAAGTTTTGTTGTTCCGGGTGAGACCATTCTTTTAATGCGTCTTTAATTAAATCAAATTGAATTTGATGGATGATATTTTCGATACGGTTCTGGATAAGAGTATCGAAGGAATGTTCCCATGCATCTTCCAATACGGGAATTATTTCCTGACCCAGTGACAAAAATTTTGTACTCACTTGTCTGAAAACCGATTCATCAGGGTCGTCAAGCAGGCTGATCAACGCATTTAGTTCTTTTTTTTTCATATACGGTGAGTAAATACCAATAAATACTATGAGAGCATACTATTCCACCTACAACTAATCTTCTTTCAAGAATTAGTAAAACGAATAAGTACCCTGCAAAAGTATACTGGATTTTTAAGGAATTTAGTGCAATGTCAAGAAGATTTCAACCTTACTTTGTTAATCTCTCCAAAACAAGTTGTATTAATTGCTCCACTGCGACATGGTAATTTTCGCTATATTTTTTCGCTACTCTATTGGCTATAATAGCACAAACGGTGCAAGTTTGGTGTCCAAGCAATTTACCCAAGCCATAGAGCGCGGAAGTCTCCATTTCGAAGTTGGTAATACGGTTTTCTTTATGTTTAAAATCGGTTAGCTGCTGATTAAAATCTTCTACCCATGGGGTAAGCCGCAATTTACGTCCTTGCGGACCATAAAACCCCGGTGCAGTAGCTGTTATGCCTTTCATCAGGTCAAAACCAATTTTATGGATTAATGTTTCCGAACCTTTAACAGCATAGGGGAATGGCAGATTTTTATTCCAGTTAGTTTGTTTGATAAATGCTTGAGAAATTTCAATCTCATTAATAGACGGTAAATCCAGATAATAATTCATTAAACCGTCAAAACCCAATCCGTGGGATGAAACCACAAAACTATTTACCGGAATATCTTGCTGCAAAGCGCCGGAAGTACCAATACGAACAATATTCAAACTTCTTTTTTCCTTTTTTATAGTTCTTGTTTTTAAATCAATGTTAACAGCGGCATCCAGTTCATTCACTAAAATATCAATATTATCGGTACCAATACCGGATGATAAAACCATAACTCTTTTTCCATTGAATGTTCCGGTATGGGTAATGAATTCACGATTTTGAATTTTAAAATCAATGGTATCGAAAAACTTGGAAACAGCCTCCACCCTACCCTGATCACCAACAATGATAATGTTATCCGCAATGTTTTCAGGTAATAATTGTAAATGATAAACACTTCCGTTGGGATTAAGAATAAGCTCTGTTTCAGGAATGATATTGTTCATATTGTTAGTTTTTTTAAAAAGATTTTGTA
>JAVHPE010000317.1:0-6733 GCA_036170475.1 Bacteroidia bacterium
CTTAGGTGCTGAGTTGAATTTTTCCGGAAGCACTTCTTTAGTCTTTGGTTTAAATTATAATTTAGGTTTTACAAGTGTTGTTAAAAGTGAATCGGGTTATATCGAAAGACGTGTAAATGATGGTGCTGGTGTTGGTACATTCACACAATTACCCCAGACTATAAAATCCAACGCGGTAGTTTTAACTGTTGGGGTATTATTCTAAAAACTAATATTTAGTATATTTAATCCCGATTTCTTTTTTAGAAATCGGGATTTTTTTTGTCCCCCTTCTTTTTTCAGAAGGGGGGTGGGTGGGTGGGTTTGAGCGTTGAAGGGGGATGGAAAAAAAATAATTGAAGAAAAGTAATAAATTAAAAATGAACAACAAAAAAGTAATAGATCATATCGTTCATTGGCTCAAAAATTATAGTGAGCAAAGTAAAACCAATGGTTTTGTGATAGGAATTTCCGGTGGTATAGATTCAGCCTTAACATCTACCTTATGTGCAAAAACCGGAAAGACTGTTATTTGTCTGAACATGCCTATACAGCAGCAAAAGGCTGAGTATGACAGAGGACATGAACATATTAATTGGTTAAAGAAAAATTTCAACAATGTAATTTCTTTTGAAGTAGAATTAACCGAAACGTTTAAAAGTATTGGCGCTGCATTGCCTCTTGATATTCAGGACTGGCTGACAATGGCAAACACCCGTGCGCGATTACGAATGACAACATTGTACGCATTTGCCTGTAATAAAAAAATGCTGGTTGTAGGCACTGGAAATAAAGTGGAAGATTTTGGAATTGGTTTTTTTACAAAATATGGCGATGGAGGCGTGGATTTAAGCCCTATTGCAGACTTGATGAAATCGGAAGTATTTATCTTGTCAAAAGAATTAGGGATTGTAGAATCAATAATCACAGCAAAACCAACTGATGGTTTATTTTCCGATGGAAGAAGTGATGAAGATCAGATTGGAGCCAGTTATGATGAGTTGGAAGAGGCAATGAAATTTTTGGCTAATCCGGTGGATTCTATAAAATTAACAAAACGTCAACGAATAGTTTTGGATATTTACACAAGAATGAATAAAGCGAACCAGCATAAAATGAATCCTATCCCGGTTTGTGTAATTCCGGTAGAGTTAAAATAAAATAAGTTATGATTCAAGAGCTGTACAACCATTTCCTTAAACACCCTGTTGTTTGTACCGATACAAGAGACATTAAACAAGGTTCCATTTTTTTTGCTTTAAAAGGAGAACACTTTAATGCAAACGAATTTGCTGAACAAGCGTTGGATTCAGGTTGTTCATTGGTGGTGATAGATGAGGTATTCCCCCTTAAAAAGGGGGTCAGGGGGATTAATTTTCCAAATGATGAACGTTTTTTCCTGGTTGACGATGTCTTAACAACATTGCAAGCTTTGGCAAACTATCATCGTAAACAACTATCAATTCCTATACTAAGTATTACAGGTACAAATGGAAAAACCACTTCAAAAGAATTGTTGAATGCGGTATTGAGTCAAAAATATAAAGTACTTGCAACGAAAGGAAATTTGAATAATCATATCGGCGTTCCACTTACATTATTAAATATTAATGCCCAACATGAAATTGCAATTGTTGAAATGGGTGCGAATCATCAGGGAGAAATTGCATTGCTTTGTGCAATTGCCGAACCCAATTTCGGGATGATTACAAATATTGGAAAAGCCCATCTGGAAGGTTTTGGCGGATATGAAGGCGTTGTGAAAACCAAAAGTGAATTGTACAATTTCATCAAACAAAAAAACGGAAAAGTTTTTGTGAATGCTGATAATAAATTACTTCTACAACTTTCGGAAGGAATGGATAAAATAATATTCGGAACTTCTGAAAGAGTTGATTTTATTGGAAAATTTGTTGAAAGCAATCCTTTTGTAAAGCTGAAATGCAAAGCAAAAAATGATGTGCAGAATGTCGATGAAAAGCCTGTCATTACAACACAATTGATTGGCAATTATAATTTTGAAAATATTTTATCGGCTGCCTGTATCGGTAATTATTTTGATGTTTCTGATGAGCAAATAAAAAATGGATTAGAAAATTATGTTCCATCAAATAACCGTTCTCAGGTAATGCAAACACAAAAGAATTTGTTATTGTTAGATGCCTATAATGCAAATCCTTCCAGTATGAATGCAGCTATCGAAAATTTTGCACAGATGAACCAACCCAATAAAATGGTTATACTGGGGGATATGCTTGAATTAGGCGATGATAGTGCAAATGAACACGATAGCATTGTAAATCTTTTGAAGAATAATAACATTACTAATTTATTATTAGTGGGTCCTTTTTTTATGGAATCGGGCAAAGCGATTAACGCAAAAACTTTTTCTAATAGTGAAGAAATTGTAGATTATCTTAAACAGAATCCTGTAAAAAATTTCACTATTTTAATTAAAGGATCTAGGGGAATTAAATTGGAGAAAGTTGTGGAGGTATTGTAATATCAATGATGAGAGTTCTTTTTCTTAATGTAAAGTTAATTCAGATTTAACATTGCAGTTAAATCTAAAATGGAACTTTACATTTAATTAAATTTTTAAATTATGAGTAACCGCCAAAAAATATTATTGGTTGACGACGAGGATGATATTCTTGAATTTCTAAGTTATAATCTGATAAAAGAAGGATATATAGTTTTTACCGCAAATAATGGTAAAGAGGCCATTACTATTGCTAAAAAAGAGATACCTGATTTAATTATTTTAGATGTAATGATGCCTAATATGGATGGTATTGAAACATGCAGAGAGATACGCGAAATCCAGGAATTAAAAAACACTATGATTGCATTTTTAACTGCCCGTAATGAAGACTATTCCCAGATTGCAGGATTTGATGTTGGTGCCGATGATTATATTAATAAACCTATTAAACCAAGAGTGCTGATTAGCCGGATAAAAGCCTTATTAAGACGAGGAACCGGACTTGAGTCAAATGAAATTGAAAAGACGGAAACAGGCGGAATAAAGATTGACCGTGAACGTTATGTAATCTATAAACATGGCATTGAAATCAGCCTGCCGAAAAAAGAGTTTGAATTACTCGCTTTACTTGCTTCAAAACCAGGGAAAGTATTTACACGCGATGTGATATTGGATAAAGTCTGGGGAGGTGATGTGGTGGTTGGTGACAGAACCATTGATGTTCATATTCGTAAACTGCGTGAAAAAATAGGAGAGGATTTTATCAAAACAATTAAAGGCATCGGTTATAAATTTGAATTTTAAGATCTTACTCCATCTCCGCAATAGCAACCAATAATTTTTCTAATTTCCTTTTCATTTCTGGAGGAGTGCATTCATAATTATTAGCAAGCAGTGAGAAACAAAGCATTTCGCCTTTTTTGTTCTTAACATAACCTGCATACCCTCTTGCCCGTGTAATATATCCGCTTTTTGCACACAAATTATCTTTAGCACAAGTGCCCTCACACATATTGTCCAAAGAGCCCGATTTCCCTGCAACAGGAAGAGAATTATAAAACGCTTTAAAGCTTTTTTCTTTCGCCATCAGGCGTAAAATTTGAGTTTCGGTTTTAGTTGTGATAACATTGGAGCGGGAAAGACCACAACCATCATTCATAAAAAAACCACCCATATCAACACCCTTATTTTTCCAAAAAGCAGTAATAATTTCTGTCCCATCATTTTCTCTACCAATTCCATTTTTTTTGTAGGCTATGTATTTAAGTAAATGTTCGGCAAATAAATTAACACTCTTTAAATTTGTCCAGTAAATAATTTCACTAAGCGGGGGAGAATAGTTCGTATAGAATGTTTGTTTATTTGTAATTACATAATTATTCGTTTCTTTCAAAACTCTTAACGTTGTTGCTTTTTTAGTAGTATTTAAACCAATTTTTTTTAATGATTGTTCTAATGATTGTGCACAAAACAAAGCAGGGTCAGGGATAGAACCTTCTATTTCATAATTATTTTTGTTGGGAGGAACAGTACCTTGCAACTCACGATAATAGGAGTAAGGAGCGCCATAAATAAAAGCATTGTCATCTCCGCCATTTGATGTAAGATTATTAACGATTTGCAAACCATCGACAGGAGGTTTTGTTTTTGTAATCACCGCATCGCTTCCCTTAGCACCCGATTTTATATAAAGTGTATATTTATTATCATGGTACGTTAATCCACTGGCTCCTGCACCAAAATAATTTCCAATATCAGCCCATATCCATTGGGATGGAATCATATTGTCATCGAATATACCAGCATCTCCGATAATTGCGCCATCAATCTTTTTTATGCCTTTCTTTTTAAGTAGTTCAGCCCATTTACCGGTAGTACTTAAACTGTCTTTTTTGTCAATAAAATATTCCGATTCAAGTGTAGGGTCGCCTCCGCCGGTGATGTATAAATTTCCACTTAGAATGCCGGTCAGCGTATCAAAAACACCATCATATTGAAGTTTCGTTTCAAATTTAAAGGCACTCCCTAACATAGACAAAGCGGCTCCGGTAGTTACAATTTTTAAAGTACTTGCGGGGACTAAACTAATATTGCAGTTGTATTCGGCAAGGATGGTATCCTGTTTTACTGGCATTACACAAATGCTCCAGATAGCGTGTTTTAGCGCATCATCGGTTTTTAATTTTTCAATTTCCGTATTCAGTTTTGATTTAATTTGTGAATACGAAAAAACGATTTGCGAAAAAAAAAGAAATAAAAAAATACTTTTTTTTATCATTTTTGTAATTAATTTTTCAATGCTGATTCATCCGCCCTGACAGGGTTTCAAACCCTGTTAGGATTATAAACAGTTTCAATTATTAACGCTTGAAAAGCGCATTTTTCCCTTTAAAAACTTTATCAATTTCGTTCGCAAGTTTTCTGTCTTTTTCAGTTATAGTATTTCCTTCATCATGAGTATTGAGTATGATGTCTACTTTATTATATTCATTGCTCCAATTGGGATGATGATTCATCTTTTCCGCTATCAAAGCAACTTTAGTCATAAAGCCAAATGCTTCAATAAAATTAGTAAATTGAAAGCTACGTTTAAGTTGATTTTTTTCTTCTTTCCACATGTTTTATAGTTTAAAGTTTAAAGTTGGGTACAAAAGTTTCAACTTTCTAACTCATAATTCAAGAACTGCGATTGTAAGCCTGCTAATACAAACCAATTTATCCTGTTCATTTTTTATTTCAATAGCCCAGACATGCGTCTTTCTTCCAATATGGACAGGTTTTGCTTCAGCAAAAACAAAGCCACTACTTACGGGACGTAAATGATTGGCATTGATATCCAAACCAACACAAGCGTATTTTGTAGTATCAACTATTAAGTTAGCTCCAATACTTCCAAGTGTTTCAGCCAAAGCAGCGGATGAACCGCCGTGCAAAATATTCATAGACTGTTTTGTGCGGTGGTCAACAGGCATCCTGCCTTTAACAGAATCCTTTGTAATTTCAGTAATTTCTATGCCAAGACTTTCAGCCATATTGTTTTTTAGCATGCCTTGAATGCTGATTGCTGAAATAGGTTTAAACCAAATGCTCATAGTAATTTATTTTTAAACGAAAGTAAGAAGAAATCGTTTATGGAATTTTTAAATTATCGCATCTGTGATACAAAATACTTTAATTTTGTTTTAACTAATTAAAAACTCCTAAAAATGAAAACTATGTATTCTCTTATCCTTGCTGTTATCATGTTCAGTTCATGTGGTAGCAAATCCGCATTTGACGCTAGTTTGCAACCTTCAACAGCGGAAAAAGCTAATTTTGAGATGAGCCCTCCACCGCCTCCCTCGCCTCCTGCTGATGAAACTATGAGTTCAGGCGCTGTTGCCAGTAAAGACATTTTATCAAATGAAGCAGCAGGAGATGGCAATGCCCATGAGCAAAGCTCAGTAACAGAAAAAATTAAGATCCCTGAAAAAATTAAAAAAACAGCTAATCTGAATATTACAGTTGATGATTATAAAAAAGCGAGAACTGAAATTGAAAAAATTGTAAAATCGGGAAATGCTTATATAGGTGCTGAAAACGAACAAAATTCAACCTATAGTACCAGTAATAATATGGTAATACGTGTGTTGAATAAAGATTTTGATTCGATGGTTAATAAGTTGCTAACGGTTGCCAGCAATGTAAATTCAAAAAATATTTCAGCCGAAGATGTAACAGCCCAGTTTGTTGATATTCAGTCCCGTCTGAAATCAAAAAAAGAAATTGAAAAACGTTATCTGGATATTTTACAAAAAGCTTCAAAGGTTTCTGATATTTTGGAGATAGAGCAAAAATTAGGACAGATTCGTGAAGAGATTGAAGCTAAAGAAGGAGAATTAAAATTCCTTGCCGATCAGGTAAATTATAGTACTATTGATTTGAATTTTCACCAGGAGTTTGAATATACTCCAACTGACAGACCTGGATTTTTTGGCAGAATGGGCAGTGCTTTTGGAAATGGATGGAGCGGGTTCTTAAGTTTTATTGTAGGAGTAATATATGTTTGGCCACTTTGGATAATTTTAGGTTTGGGAGCGTTTTTACTTGTAAAATTTATTAAGCGGTTATCGAAAAAGAAGAAGTCGATTAAAAACCTTACATATAGGTAAGGATTGTGTATGAAATAAATTCCTCACGCTATTGACGCTGATTGTTATGATTAAATATGATTTTATCTGTGTTTATCATATTTATCTGCGTTATCTGCGTTCCAATATTAGGATATTA
>JAVHPE010000318.1:0-1353 GCA_036170475.1 Bacteroidia bacterium
GAAAAGACCGTAAATTATCGAGTTTAAACAATAACATTAAATGCGGAAATTCATTAATCAGTAACCCTGAAATTGCAGGAAATAAAGCCTTTGATTGGCATAAAGAATTTCCTGAAATTATGAAAAACGGCGGTTTTGATGTTGTTATTGGGAATCCGCCTTATATAAAAGAATACACAAACCGTCAAGCATTTGATGGTTTGCACCAACATTATTGCTACCAAGGAAAAATGGATTTATGGTATTTCTTTGGTGCTTTGGCGTTGGAAATAGTTAAAAAAGACACAGGTTTAATTGGTTATATCGCTCCCAATAATTGGATAACAAATTCCGGAGCATCAAAATTTAGAAATATTGTAATAAACAATGGGAAATTAATAAAATTCATTGATTTTGGCGATTTTAAAGTGTTTGATTCCGCAGGAATTCAAACAATGATTTACATTATGAAACGCTCGGAAAATAACCAAAAATACAATTTTGATTATGCCAAAGTATTGGACAGCAAAATAAAACATCCAGACGCACAATTGTTTCTTGAAAATGTGAAAGATAAACGATTTGACTATTTTACAACAAAAATTGAAAAAGTTAAATATCTTGATAAACCTATCAACTTCATAAACGCAGGTTTAAGCCTTGTTATAAATAAAATAAAAGCGAAACAAAATTTTGTGTTTGATAATAAAGAAATTGCTCAAGGAATTGTGCCACCGCAAGATTTTTTGAACAAGAAAAATCACGAAATTTTAGGGGAAGATTATACTATTGGTGAAGGCATCTTTAATTTAAATCATCAAAAATATAATGCGTTAAACTTAACGCCAAAAGAGAAAGAATTGGTAAAACCTTTTTTTACTACAACTGAATTAGGACGATTTTATGGTTTTCCAAAAAATAGACTTTGGGTAATTTATACTGATTCTAGTTTTAAAAAACCAGAAACAATTGAGCCTTATCCAAATTTAAAAAATCATTTAGATAGATTTGTCTCCATTATTACATCAGACAATAAACCTTATGGCTTACATAGAGCAAGAGAGGAAAAGTTTTTTGTTGGCGAGAAAATAATTTCAGTTCGAAAATGCGCAAGACCAACTTTTACTTTTACGGATTTTGATTGTTATGTTTCTCAAACTTATTTTTCAATAAA
Source organism: Bacteroidia bacterium (assembly GCA_036170475.1). Taxonomy (GTDB): domain Bacteria; phylum Bacteroidota; class Bacteroidia; order 2-12-FULL-35-15; family 2-12-FULL-35-15; genus 2-12-FULL-35-15. Next base: position 1,154 of record JAVHPE010000318.1, read on the forward strand.
AACTGAACGACTTGATCAAAAATATTTAACAGGTTTATTAAATTCAAACCTAATTGCTTTTTGGTTAAAATATAAAGGTAAAATGCAAGGTGATTTGTACCAAGTTGACAAAGAACCTTTATTAAACTTGCCAATTATAAAACCGACAAACGAAACTCAAAACAAAATTGCAGAATTTGTTTCCCAAATAATTGAAAACA
>JAVHPE010000319.1:0-1346 GCA_036170475.1 Bacteroidia bacterium
AGGGTGCGGCTTTGATTTAATGTAAATAATATTATCTTTGTATAAAATATATAAAGATATGGAAGCAAAAATAATAAAACAAGACTCAAACTCTATAAAAATTGAAATTGATATTTCGATAACAAGATCAATGTTAACAACAGAAGAGAATATACAACATGCTGTTAACAGTGTTGGGCGTTTAGCCACAGAATATGCTCTGACTCAATTTGACACAGATGGGTCTCCAATAAAAGTATGTGGCAACACCCTTACAAGTAAAGGTTTTGTTACAAAAACATATCAGACACCCTACGGAGAAGCCATTATTGACCGTCATGTATATCAAAGCAATCAGGGAGGTATTACCTTTTGTCCTTTAGAAAAAGAAGCGCGTATAATAGTAGGCTCAACACCCAAATTTGCAAAAATGGTTTCAAGTAAATATTCCAATACTTCAGCCGTAAGTGTAATGGATGATTTAAGTGAAAATCATGGAAGATACATTTCACGAACATATATTCAAGATATTAGCGAAGCCGTAGCAAAGACAATACAGGAAAAATCAGAAAAATGGGAATATACAGTACCCGTTTCCGAAGAAGATGCAAATGTAATAGGTATTAGTTTAGATGGCACATGTATGCTAATGGTAAATGATGGTTATCGAATAGCAATGGTAGGAGCTATTTCTATTTATAATAAAGAAGGGGAGCGACTTTATACGCATTATACATCATCGGCTCCTGAATATGGGAAGGCTGCATTTTATAAAGAATTTGACAGAGAGATAACTCGTATACAACTACTTTACCCCAACGCCAAAAGCGTTGGGGTAGCTGATGGAGCAAAAGACAATTGGACTTTTTTATCCAATTATACACAAATTCATATCTTAGATTATTTTCATGCAACAGAATATTTAGCCAAAGTAGCAGAAAATGGTTTTAAGGAAAAATGGAAAGGTAAAAATTGGTTGACTAATGCTTGTCATAAATTAAAACATGAGAAAAACGGAGCGAAAGAAATATTAAAAGAAATTAAAAAATTTAGAACACAAAAGATTTCAACTGTCAAAATGAAAAATATAGAAAGTAGCATAACATACTTTGAAAATCATCAACACCAAATGGACTACAATAAATATCAAAAAAATAGTTTCCCAATTGGATCAGGAGTTATTGAGTCTGCATGTGGAGTTATTATTAAACAACGATTATGTAATTCAGGAATGAGATGGAAAGAAGATGGTGCAAAAACAGTTCTATGCCTGCGCTGTATTAATAAAAGTGATGGAAAGTGGTCGCAAGTTTGGGATAAAATAAATAAATATGGTAAATAATTAACATCAATTAAAGGCTGCACCC